>NZ_VLOG01000041.1 GCF_007655305.1 Algoriphagus algorifonticola | reverse complement strand
CAGGCGGATTGATTTTATTGCGGTTTGATCTCTCACTACAGATTCTAATGCATAATCCGGGTTAAATCGCGAAAATCAGACGTAGCTATTTTTAAGGCTACGTCTGATAAGTAGCAAATTTCAAAAACTCCAGTTTTACAATGGCTCGGAATAATTTTTATTCAGGGTAATGCAGCTTCTACGGCTGTACTCACTTCAAAGGTGAAGCTGCTTTTTGATCTGGATAATCCATACCCAACAAATCAAAAATTGTCCTAGCTATTTGGGCGTTGTACCATTGTCCCTTTTCTGCAATTTCACCTCGAGGATTTACCCCTGCTCCCAATAGAGCAATCCAAGTTTCGCTGGATTCTGGAATGGAAGAACCATGCCCCAACCAGGTATCCTTTCTAACTCCTCTTCCATGATCAGTAGTGATAATAAGGGAGGTGTTATCACGGTATTCAGGATCACTTTGAACCCATTCCCAAATTTCTTTGATGTAAGCATCTGTCTGCATTGCGGCCCAAAGATATCTATCGTAATGGTTCTCATGCGCCCAATCGTCCGTTTCACCATAGGCTATATACAATGCTCTTGGTCTTTGGTTTTTCAAAGCCTCCATAGCAAAATGATGGGTAAAGGCATCCAATCTAACTTCTGTCCAAGGTCCTATAATCTCTTTCTGTAATTTATTTAGCAACTCTTCTTTATCAGACAAATTCTCTCCTTCAGCCTGATCAAAACCTGCATTCACTGGAATCCCGCTTCTTTCCTCATGGATGATATAAGGAAAAACATCCCAAGAGCCAAATGCCAACACCCTTCCTTGAAAAGCCTCCATTTGATTCAGGTATTCCAAGAAGGTCGTGTTGGGGTTGTTAATTTTATCATTCGAGTAAATTCGCTCATCATCAGCAAAGCCGGTCAAAATTTCATTATAACCAGGATATGAGAACCAATGGGTATTTTTTGTATTGACTAAACTCCCCAACTGACGATTCCCATAAAGCTGTCCTTGTGAAGCAATAGTACTCCAGAAAAATGGTAGCAAAACCTCCCTTCGTTTGGTAGGATCAGAATCCCAAAATTCCTCATACAAACTTTGAGGATATTTGACCATTTCGGCATCTCTGAGAAATAAAGAATCAGCTCCCGAAAAAACTTCCTGCCACCTTAAGCCATCCAAGGTAATCAATATGATGTTTTTGGTTTCTTGAGCCTGAACCAAACCCGATAAAACCAACATGATGGTTGTAAAAAGCAACTTACTTTTCATAGCAATTGAAGGTGTTTTTTCTTAAAAATTCATTTCAAATTTTTCACTCAAACCTAGGCAACTCCCTAGAAATTATACCTAGCCATAATTTCTAGCTAATTTTTCTAATTAATCTAATTTCTAGCTTCTCGCCTCTCGCTTCTATTATCTCTTCTTTCGCCTCTCGCTTCTAGTCTCTCGCTTCTCGCATCTAGTCTCTAACTTCTAATCTCTATCCACAACCACCCCAACCATACTATCTGCTGTACCATAATACAGGTACCAAGCTCCTTGAAAATAAACTAAGCCTTCCAAAAAGGTAGTACCTTCTGGATATTGCCCAGACTTCTCGAATGGTAGTACGGGCTGGATAAATGGATCATCAGTTCTATCTACTAATTTCCAAGGTTCATTCGAATCAAAAAGCGCCTGACCACCTGTATAAACCCGGTTTCCGAGTTCCTGAATACCAACAACATTCGAGTTCCCGGCATTATAAAGAACCACAATTCCATCTTTAGTCAAAACAGGTGGTGGTCCTGCTTCCACCAACCAAGAATCAAAATATCCAGGTCTTGGGCTTAGAACTGGAACCCTGTTTCCTTCATGATTTTCCACCGGTGTCCAGTTAATCAAATCTTCAGAACTTGCTAACCAAATATGCGGAACACCATAATACATCCAGTATTTTCCGTTAATTTTAGCAGCCACCAAATTCCCGTCTACCAATTTGGTTACTATGGCTCCGGATTTTGACTCAATATTGTGGTACTTGCCTTCCTTCCAATTGATGAAAATGGGACCCTTTTTCTCCCAGTTATACAAATCCTTTGAGATAGCCACAGCAAGTCTTGGCACATCCCTATTCCATTGCGTATAGGTTAGAACATACAAGCCGTCCTCAGTCTCCACAATTCTAGGATCCTCTGTACCTCCTGGCCATTCAAATTCTTTTTGATTATCATTATCGGGGAAAAATATTGGATCTGATTTTCTCTCGAATTTAATCCCATCAGAAGAAATAGCCATCCCTATTCTGGAAGTATGTCCTCCTATTTCTTTTTCTCCCAACTTTTCTTCTGCACGATACAAGACATGAATCTTTCCATCCTTGACAATGGCTGAAGGATTAAAGGTAGCCATGGACTCCCAGTAAACCTTCCTGCCCGTCATAGGGTCTTCAAAAGTAGATTCATTCTTAGGGCTTATTATAGGCTTTCCAGATTCCGGCCTTAAGAAAGGGCCCAACATCCAGTTTTTCTCTTGAGAAAAACCTGACTCAGGAATAGCAACTATAAGGAAAATTAAAATTAGAAGATTTTTCATCCTTCAATTTTAACCATTATTTGATTAAATCAAGTAGGAATATCTTTCTACTTTCCCCCAGGAATCTAAATGAATATTACATGAGATATGCATGAAACAAAATAAATTCTGGTTCAGCAAAAAACTATAAAAAAGCCTATGCTTAATAAATTCTAAGCATAGCCCTCTCCGCATCGAAATTCTCGATAAATCACATTCTATCAGGGGATATTGGCTGCGGAACTACATTATCCACAGGCTGAATACTTTGTAAATATTCAAACATTGCCTTGACGTCCTCATTCTCCATGGCAACATAATTTTCCCAAGGCATGGGAGGCAAAAGCATGCGATTGGATCGAAGACCTTTGGATTTTCCTTCCTTTAATGCAATGGTGAATTGTTCCAAAGTCCAATTTCCAAGGCCAGTTTCATGAGGAGTCAGGTTAGCTGCAAAAGAAATCCCCCAAGGGCCAGCAGCTCCTGTCAAGTCTGGATAAAACATTCCAAACCCTTCCTTGATTAAAGGATTGTCAAATTTGATGATAGGCCTGTCGGAAGGATACCCCGAAAGCGCTAGTTCTGGAATAACTTCAGCCCCCCTTTCGCCCATTCTTTTGGGAGAATGACAATCATTGCAACCCATAATTCCTATCAGATATTTACCTCTTGCCACGAGTTCTTCGTGAGTAGGCTCTCCAATTTTTGAAGAATTACTTAATTCTGCACCCTTTTCCTGGGATTGGCAAGAAAAATAGAAAAAGCTTACAATGACGAGTCCAGCCTTCGAAAATAATCTGTTCTTAAAAGACATAATTTTACTTTTTATTTGAATACACTCTAAGCTAAGTGATTCCCGAAAAGCCCTGAAAACTTTGAAATAAAGTGTGGTAAATAAGGTTTTAAGTGTTGAAAAAAATAAAAAAACCGGAAATCTCTCTGACCCCGGTTGAACTTGCTTACTGCTGAAATATCAAGCCATTTCTAAATCCTTAACCTTTTTCTTTAATTTATTTTTGCTCCCTTTCTTCCTCCTTTTATTCCACCAAATCAAGGTTCCGGTAACTGGCAAAGAAGTAGCTATCAAACATGCCACAAACCATAAAAACTTGGTAAAAGGCCCAAAGATATCTCCCATGTGCAGGCTTTTTACGGATCTACCGATTTGCTGCCTTACTGACATATCAGAAAAAAGTTTTTGATCTATTAATGCCAAATCAGATTGATTCAAAGAAAGCTGATCCGAACCTGCTCTTGCAAAAAATCCTGTTCTATACTTGGCTACCTCAATCGGTTCGGAATCATCAGAAGGTAGAGAAATCCTGGTATTGCCCGAATAAGGCAATATTTCCTCAGAACTAGCCAAAACTGCATCCAAAGAGAACTCTTTGGCTGGTCCAGGAACAATAATCTCTTCTGGTTCAGATTTTTCTTCCTGCGGTGCCTGATAAGTATCCCAGGTTTTCTGCCAGCCTTCCCTATACCATTGAAATGACCAGAAAAGACCGGTTGCGGACATGATAAACAATGCTATCAGTGAATAAAAAGCTAAGGTATTATGTAGGTCGTGATTAATTCGCTTCCAGTTTCCAGACCATTTCACTTTCAATCCTTGCTTCCAGCCTTTCACTTTTTGTGGAACCCAAATGAAAATTCCGGTAATTACTCCCAGCAAAAATAAAGAAGTGGCGATCCCATTTATAAATCTTCCTAAATCCCGATTTCCCATACTTTCCAAAATCTGCTCCTCCACTCTATCAATCATCAGCCAGCGGTGTAGAGAAAACATATAACTCATGAATTCCTCTGCAGAAGTTCGCTCGGAATTATCTGCTAAAATTTCAGCAGTATATGGATTTACATAATAGGTAGTACCTCTACCCTCTTCTCCTGCTTTCAAAAATCCAATTTGAACGGACTTCTCAGGATCTTCAGATACAAAGACGGAAGTGACTTTTCCTTCCAACTTACTTTCCAACTGAGATTTCAGCACATCCAAGGACAATAATTCTTCTCCTTTTTCTACAAAATATCTATCAGAATCAGCCCATTCTTTAATTTCTGTATTGTAAACATAGATAGTTCCACTCAGACATACTGCAACGACTATTAAGCCGGATATTAGTCCTGCATAGAGGTGAATTTGATTAAATACTGAGCGAACTTTCTTCCAAAGAGTAGATTTCTGAGCCATGGACATCTTTCTTATTTAGATTTGGTCAAAATTAAAACAAGAATCTTTATTATTAAGACTAATTCTAAAAAATAATTTGAATCGACTGATTTGTTATTTAAACGAGGGGATTAAATGGGTAAAAAGCATAGAAAGTTTTTATCTTCCCGATCAAATATGAATCTCATGCGTAGCCTCTCAACCTTTCTTTGTTCTATCATCATCATTCTAATAATTTCCTGTGCAGAAAAAACTCCTGATCCAAGACTTGAGCAACCGGAGGAATTCAAGCAGGTATTGGATGCTCATGGAGATTGGAATAAATGGATAGACTCCAAGGCTTTTTCCTATACCATGATTCATGAAACTAATCTGACCCAGGAAAATCACTTTTTTAATTTAGACAGTAGAAAAGGAAGAATTGACGCTCAGAATTTTCAGATTGGGTTTGATGGAGAAAAAGTTTGGATCAGTCCAAACAGACAAGCTTTTGCCGGTAATTCCGTACGGTTTTATCATAATCTTTATTTCTACTTTTTTTCCATTCCCTACATTTTCACTGACCCAGGAGTTAATGTGAAAAAGGTTGACAATAAAACTTTGAATGGGGAAGAGTTTGAGGCCTTTGAGGTTTCCTTTGATGAAGGAAAAGGAGATAGTCCAGAAGATCAATATGTCATGCTAGTTGATCCCGAAACCAAAAGACTTCATTGGTTGCTTTATACCGTGACTTTTTTCGATCAATCCAACAGTCAGTTTAATGCCTTGAAATATGAAGATTATCGGGATGCAGGAGGGCTGGTATTTCCTAGAATTATGACAGGTTATACTTTGGAAGGAGATTCTACAGGAAGGATCCGATATCAGGTAAGCTTTTCTGATGTAGTCCTTAGCGAAGACCCCTTGAATGAGGATATTTTTGAAATGCCTGAAAAAAAGGCAGTAGTGGCCAACTAATCAGGCACGAATTAGCTTGAGTTCAACGTGAGTGTGTAGCTCGGATTTACCCGAACCTAAAAATGCTCCCTGAATTGGCATAGTTGCATCAGGGTCAGCATGCACAGCCAGTGGGATATAATTATGGTCTGTAAAAAGCCCCAAACTTGGGTCCATTCCTACCCAGCCAGAACCTGGAAGATAGACTTCCAGCCAAGCATGTAACTCATGGCCTTCATCCAGTTCAGGGTTGAAAGCATATCCACTGACAAAACGGGTAGCGAGTCCCAGAGATCTCAGCATATCCATCTGCATCAAGGATAAATCTCTACAGGATCCCTTTTTGGAGGAATAAGTCAGGCTAGCAGCCCAAATATTCTGTTCGTGTCTGATAATATGCCCCCAATTTTGATGTACCTTTTCTGTCAGCCTGACTGAAAAATCTACTAAACCAGAGGACTTACTTTTAATAGGAATGATGAAATCCCGGTACTTTACAGGCTCAGGACGGTCCAGAAATGGAATTAAAAACTTCTCCACGTCCTGATAATTAAAATGGGGATACTCATGATTCCAACCAGAGTCCTCAAATCCTTTATCCAATATAAACCCAAAGGGATTAAAGGAATCCAGTCTAAAAATCCAGTCTGTTTCGATCTTGAGTGATTCAGTCTCTCCTACAAACCAAGCCTGTTGATACCAATTTCCTACTAAGTCCTGCCTGTAATTATGATCCACAGGTTTTGGATCAATCTTGATTTTTTGATGCTCAATCCGAAAATAAGGACGATGCTGTGGAGTCAGAAAAAGCTTGTGTACCCCCAAACCCACGGGATTGGTGTAGCGATATTCGCTCAGGTGCCTGACTTGGATTAGCATATTATTCGTTCTCCTCTTGAACTAATTTCTGGAAATCAGAAATAGCAGTATTGAGAATCTCAGCGGGTAATTCTGCTATGGCATTTTTGAGTCTATTATTCCAAAAAGCAGATATATGCTCCAACTCTTTTTGTTCAAACCTCTTTTCCTTGATAAAATACTCGTCATTTTTCAAGACGACTGTATCAATGGGGAAGTCTACATCATTGGCAGAAATCCTTGTAGCGTCAAAAGCTAGAAAAGCACAGCGTAGCGCGTACTCCATTGAATCCTCGTAATGAAAAGAACGTTTCAAAACCGGATTTCCGAAGCCTGAATTTCCAATGATCACGAAGGGAGTTCCCCTTCGAATTTCAATCCAATTTCCTTGAGGGTATAATAGATAGAGTTTGGGTTCAGGGTCATGCTCCAGCTGCCCTCCAATGATTGAAAATAAATTAAAACTCAATCCAGCCTCTTCTAAAAATTGCTTATCCTCTTTGGCAACTGTTTTCACTTGGTTACCAAACTCATTGACAGCATGGTACAATTTGGTAAAAGATTCGTCTTGCTGCTCGATGACCTCTGAGAAGTAGGTAATAGCCTTATCCCTTACAGATCGAAGACCACTTGTCATGATAAAAAAGGAGTGCTTTTCTCTGTTTACCGTAAATACTTTTTTGGAAGAGGTAGTCTCATTTCCAGAGGTGATTCTGGTGTCAGAAAGACCCACCAGTCCTTGTTTGGTCTTAATGCCGAGGCAAAATGTCATTATTGATCCTGATTTTGTGAGATAAAGTTATCCCGAAGTCGAAAGTACGTACTGTCGATCAGTTCTGATAGCTTATTCAATTTTATTTGCAGATTATCCAAGTATTCATGTAAACCGAAGTCTATGATTTCGGAAACTTCTGCAAACTCCAAATGAGACCTGAGCTCTCCAATTGCTTTCTCAGCTGGGTTTTTAAATCCTCCATCCAGATTACCTGAAATATGATGTAAGCAGTACTCTGCCTCTTTCAAACAATAATATATAGACCTTGGAAAGTATTTATTCAATACCAAAAACTCCACAACGTTGGAAGGGTCAATATTTCCATAAGCTCTTCTATAAGTATTGAAACCCGTAACTGACTTCAACAAGGCCATCCAATGCAAAAAGTCCAAAGGAGAACCTATATCCTGTCCGGAGGGTAGTAAAATATGGTACTTGACGTCCAAGATTCTGGAAGTCTTGTCTGCCCTTTCCAAAAACTGACCCAATTGCCTAAAATACCAGCCTTCAACCCTTGCTACACTGCTATCGGCAATTCCATAAATTAGCAGGATTTGATTCTTGATTTTTTCAAAGAATGGCCTGGGATCGGGTTTCTTCCAAACTTTTTTCTCACAACCTTCCTGCATCATCATATAAAGCTGATTGGTCTTTTCCCAAGTCTCTTTACTCAAATTTTCACGGATAATCCGTGCATTTTCCCTAGCTCTGGATATGGCAGAAAACATGGAATTGGGATTATCCAAGTCAAATGCTAAAAAAAACAGGACCTGGTTTTTTTCGAATTCCTGGTACCGCGAAGTAAATAACTCCCAATCCCCAGTGGCAGCTACCAAAGGCTGCCATTGTTCTTTGAGATCTACAGGCAAATCCTGCATCAGGTTAAAGTTTACATCAATGAATCGGGCATAATTTTCTGCCCTTTCCAGGTATCTTCCCAGCCAATATATATGGTTTGCAACGCGGCTTAACATAGTTTTCGATTAATTGTATAAGACCCAAGTATCCTTACTTCCTCCTCCTTGAGAGCTATTGACTACCAGAGAGCCTTCCCTCAATGCCACTCTTGTCAGAGCTCCGGGAATTACCTCAATTTCACTACCATACAAAATGTAAGGGCGTAAATCCACATGTCTTGCTCCCAGTCCTTCTTCAGTGAGTGTTGGAACAGTAGATAGTGATAAAGTGGGCTGAGCTATATAATTGGTAGGATTATTTTTGATCAATTCACGGAATTTATTGTGTTCCTCCTTACTGGCTTTAGGCCCTATCAGCATCCCGTATCCTCCCGCCGCATTGGTTTCTTTTACTACCAATTCACCAATGTGTTCAAGAACATATTTCCGGTCCTTTTCCTCTCTACATAAATAGGTGGGAACATTATTGAGAATGGGATCTTCATCTAAGTAATATTTGATGATTTTGGGAACGTAAGCATACACCGCCTTATCATCTGCCACCCCTGTTCCCGGTGCATTTGCTAAAGCTATATTACCTGCCTTATAGGCTTCAAATAACCCGGGCACCCCTAACAGAGAATCTGGTCTAAAAGCCAAAGGATCTAAGAACACATCATCAATCCTACGATACAGCACATCTATTTGCTGCAAACCTTGGGTGGTTTGCATAAATACCCTCTTATCCTGCACGATTAAATCTACCCCATTGACCAATTCCACCCCCATTTGCAGAGCCAGATAGGAATGCTCATAATAAGCAGAATTGTAAATACCAGGAGTCAATACGCCTACCACAGGTTTGGCCTTATTGCAGAGATTTTGAAGCATCCGAAGCAACTTAGCAGGATAATCAGAGACAGGCATCACTCCCTTTTTATTAAACAAATTAGGGTAAGCCCGTTTGATAATTTCCCTACTTTCCAACATGTAAGATACCCCTGAAGGACAGCGAAGATTATCCTCCAAAATGTAATATTCCCCATCCTTATTTTTGATTAAATCTGTCCCCGTGATGTGGCACCAAATTCCTTTAGGAGGCGTCAAGCCAATACAAGGCTTGAGGTAATCCTTACTGCCTAATATTAATTCTTCCGGAATGATTTTATCCTTGAGTATTTTTCTATCATTGTAAATATCCTGAAGAAAAAGATTTAGAGCATATGTCCTTTGCTTAAGTCCTGCCTCCAAGTGTTTCCACTCCTGATTAGGAATAATTCGTGGGACAATATCCAAATGCAGAATCTTCTCCAATCCCTGATTGTCGTGATACACATTAAAGGTCATCCCCATTGCCCGCTGAGTTTGATTGGCAGAAAACTGCAGGTGATTCATCTTCCTGTTGGGAATTTTCTTCAGGCTTTGAAAAAACTCCTCATAATGAGGGCGTATTTCTCCTTGGGGTGTAAACATCTCATCATAATGCTCTCCAGCATTATATCCTTCTATTTTCATCTGTTTATAATTTGTTTTTTAGAAGTCAGATGGAATGCCCTACCCCGATTTATCGGGGCATCCCCCTCCCTATCCGCCGCGGCGGACGGGACAAGTTGTGTGAAATTTTTCCTCATGGGCATTTCATAAGTTTCAAAAATTTACGGAGTCCTCGGATAAGATAAATGAATTTTACATTAATTCAAAAATCATAGCGGTGATTAAGACTTTTTCAATAGAACAGCTTAAAATTTCATTTATCTGAATAATATCAGAAAAAAACTGCTAATCCATAAAATAAAATTGTTTCCCCTTTTTAGATTAATTTCGCATATGGCGAAAGGTATACTTAAAGTAACGGACAAAAATTGGGTACAACAAGTGACAACTTGGAGACAAATTAAGGACGTTTTATTCATTGGAATAGGAGTAATTATGGCGAGTATTGGGCTAAAAGGATTTTTATTGCCCAATGGATTTTTTGACGGCGGTGCTATGGGGGTTTCCTTGCTATTGGAAATCCTGACACCTCTGGACCTCTCCTACCTAATTATTTTGGTCAATATTCCATTTATATATCTAGGCTACAAGCAACTCAACCTTCGATTTGCACTGAAAAGCACCCTAGCCATATTTGCCTTAGCACTGTTGGTCCATTATATACAATTACCCACGATTACTGCTGATAAGCTACTTATAGCTGTTTTTGGGGGTTTTTTCTTGGGAAGTGGAATTGGCTTTGCAATTCGAGGAGGAGCAGTCATTGACGGTACGGAAGTATTGGCCATTCAGGTATCAAGAAAATCCAGCTTAACTGTAGGTGATTTTATCACTGTTTTTAATGTGTGCTTGTTTTTGGTAGCAGCATTGATGGTCAACTTGGAAACGGCCATGTATTCAATGTTAACTTATTTTTCAGCTTCCCGAACAGTTGACTTCTTAATCAACGGAGTGGAAGAATACATTGGCGTGATGATCATATCAGAATACAATGAAAATATCAAAACCAAAATCACCTATGATCTAGGTAGAGGAGTGACTGCTTTCAAAGCAGATGGCGGATTCGGTGAAAAGGCGAAAAATCCTGACCGAAATGTATTATTCTGTGTGGTAACCCGACTGGAAGTCACCAGAGTCCTAACCGAAATCGACAAAATTGACCCCAAAGCATTTGTAATCCAATATCCGATCAAGGATACCAAGGGAGGGATGATTAAAAAAAGGCCACTGCATTGATTTTGAGAGACGAGAAGCGAGATGCTAGAAATCAAAAAAATATACCTAGTTGACAGAAGCGAGAAGTTAGATGTTAGAAATTAGATAGGTATACCTAAAAAGAAAGCCATCTGGTTATCTCCGATGGCTTTCTTTTTTTAGTAGGCTCTAGATTCTAAACTCTCATCTCTCGCTTCTAGTCTCTAGCATCTCAATATTATGAGATTGTCGAACCGCTCGCCGTTCCCTCATGAGGAGTCAATAGCTTCAGCTTACCATCTTTGTCTTCAGCCATCAAAATCATTCCCTCGGAATCAATACCCATCATTTTTCTTGGCGCCAAGTTGATCAGCATAGTCACTTGCTTACCCACCAAAAACTCCGGTTCAAAATGCTCAGCTACTCCACTCAAAACAGTTCTATGTCCTAAGCCGGTATCTACTTTCAGTTTGATCAATTTCTTGGATTTAGGCATCTTTTCAGCTTCCAAAACGGTCACTACACGCATATCCAATTTTGCGAAATCATCATAAGTAATAATCTCTTTCATCGGTACTGCTGGTGCGTTTGTTGCTTCGTTCATCTTTTTGGATTCTTGGAGTTTATTCAATTGCTTATCTACTACTTCATCTTCAATTTTCTCAAACAAAAGGCCCATTTGACCAATGCTTAAGCCTTCTTTCAAAAGCTGTCCATTACCTGCCTGAGTCCAGTCTGGAGCTTCCAAGCCGAAAAGCTCCACTAGTTTCTGGGCTGTAAATGGTAAGAATGGCTCGGAAACGATCGCCAAATTTGCAGCGATATTGAGGGCAATATTCATGATGGTGGCTGTGCGAACTTCGTCCGTTTTCACGACTTTCCAAGGCTCGGTATCAGCAAGATACTTATTTCCTAATCGAGCCAAATCCATCATGATTCCTAATGCCTCTCTGAATCGATATCGTTCAATGGAAGCCTCAATTTTTTCAGGAAACTCAGAAAGGGCCTGAAGCACTTCCTCATCATAGCCTGTCAACTCTCCTCGCTGTGGAATCTCTCCCTGATAATACTTATGAGTTAGAACCACTGCCCTATTAACAAAATTCCCATAGATGGCTACCAACTCTGAATTATTCCTAGCCTGGAAGTCCTTCCAGCTAAAATCATTGTCTTTCGTCTCTGGGGCATTGGCAGTCAAAACATAGCGAAGCACATCCTGCTTTCCAGGAAATTCCTCCAAATATTCGTGCAACCACACTGCCCAATTTCTGGAGGTAGAGATCTTATCTCCCTCCAAATTCAAAAACTCATTGGCCGGAACATTTTCAGGAAGAATATAGCCTCCGTGAGTCTTCAAAATAGCAGGAAAAATAATGCAATGGAATACAATATTGTCTTTTCCGATGAAGTGAACTAGCTTGGTTTCATCATCTTTCCAATAAGGCTTCCAGTCAACTCCTTTTTCAGCAGCCCACTCCTTCGTAGAGGAGATATAGCCAATCGGTGCATCAAACCACACATAAAGCACTTTTCCTTCTGCATCTTGCAAGGGTACTTTGATTCCCCAATCTAAATCTCTTGTCATGGACCTTGCCTGCAAGCCATCGCCAGCTTCCAACCAGGATCTGCATTGTCCCAATACATTGTTTTTCCAATCCTGAGCATGCTCCTCTAAAATCCATTTTTTCAAAAAATTCTGATAGCGAGCCAAGTCCAAAAACCAATGCTTGGTTTCTTTCAAGACTGGTGTTGCCCCACTCAATTTGGATTTAGGATTAATCAGATCAGTAGGGCTTAAAGAAGATCCACATCGCTCACACTGATCTCCATAGGCACTTTCATTTCCGCACTTAGGGCAAGTACCCTCTATGTAGCGATCGGCCAAGAATTGCCCGGCTTCCTCGTCGAAATACTGCTCAGTACTTTGCTCCAAGAATTCTCCCTTTTCATACAAATCCTTGAAAAATCCCTGAGCCGTTTCATGATGGATTTTGGCGGAAGTTCTGGAATAATGATCGAAGCTGATTCCGAATTCGGAAAAGCTTTTTTTCATCATTTCATGATAATGATCCACTACTTCCTGGGGAGTTTTTCCTTCTTTTTTCGCTTTGATCGTAATGGCTACTCCATGCTCATCAGATCCGCAGATATAGGCTACATCTTTTCCTTTGGATCGAAGGTAGCGTACATAAATATCTGAAGGAACATAGCATCCCGCTAAATGGCCGATATGCAAGGGCCCATTGGCATAAGGTAAAGCTGAGGTAACTGTATATCGCTTGAAATTCTTAGACATGTCTGAATGGGTGATCACAAATTTCTAATCAGGTCGCAAAGATAGGAAAAACCCTTAAAGGGGCCTTTATGCATTGGTAAATTCATCTCTGGCATCCTCCGTCAAAATCCCATTGTAGATAATCGTGATCGCCTGATCATAAATATCAGAGGGCGGTAAACTCATATCCTTTCGGATATTCTCCGGAAACTGGCTCAAAAATTTCGGATCCAATAATGACTGAACAGCAGCTGCATACAAAGTCACTACCAAGCTGACATTCAGGTTGTTTTTCACCAAACCCTGTTCCTTCCCCTGCTCTATCAGCTTTTGAAATCGAAGAAAAGCTGACTCATTGATATACTCTTGCAATTCCACCCAAATCTCAGGGGCATATTCCCTTAAATCTTCAAATAAGCCTGGATTGATGGGGGCCAAATGGGTAGCAATCACTGAAAGTGTAGACTTCAGCTTTAGTGGAAATGTGATATATCTATTATCCAAAATAGCCTCCACTTTCGCTGTCATTTTAGTTTTAAGCTTATCAAAGGATGCGGAAAGCAATTCCAGTTTGCCAGGAAAATACTTGTATAGCGTTTTTTTGCTCATCGTCAATTCCTGAGCTATATCATCCATAGTTGTATGACGATATCCCTTTTCCAAAAAAAGCTGATAAGCCTTTTCCAAAATTTTACTTTCTACACTTGTCTTTTTGCTCATAGGAACAGATTTAGAAACAAATATATATACAAAGGTATCCAACAGCTATCTTTATTTTTAGTTGCATATTTTGAAGGATAATCTCCTTGTGAAGCCAAATGCAAAGGGGTATTTTTACCCACCCAAAATTCTTTTCAATCCATGAACCACCAAGAAGCTGCCAAAAGGATCGCAGAACTCAGCCAACAAATCAATTATCATAATCACTTGTACTATCAAGAGAGCAGAATTGAAATATCTGATTATGAGTTTGATCAGTTGCTGAAAGAACTAATTCGGCTAGAAACTGAATATCCGGATTTGTTGGATCCAGATAGTCCAAGTCAGCGAGTTGGTGGTACGATTACCAAGGAATTTCAAACTGTCGCGCATGAATACCGCATGCTTTCTTTGGGCAATACCTATACGATCGAAGAGCTTAAAGCCTTTGACGAACGCGTACAAAAAGGATTAGGGCATTCGGATTACGAATATTTCTGCGAAATGAAATTCGACGGAGTGGCCATCAGTTTAGTCTATGAAAATGGCAAATTAATCCGGGCAGTGACACGTGGAGACGGTACCAAAGGAGATGATGTCACAGCCAATGTGAGAACCATCCGAAACATTCCGCTTTCAGTATCAGGAGAAAATATTCCTGAAAAGTTTGAAGTCCGAGGAGAGATCTTTTTGCCATTGAAAGAATTTGAAAAAATCAATGCAGAAAGGACGGAAAAGGGAGACGCGCTGCTGGCTAATCCTAGAAATGCAGCTTCGGGAACATTGAAAATGCAGGACTCCTCTGTCGTCGCCAAAAGGAGGTTGAATTGCTATTTTTATCAGCTTTTGGGAGAAAATATTGGGGTTGAAACCCATGCAGAAGCTATTCATCTAATTGAAAAATGGGGCTTTAATGTCTCACAGACCTACACAAAAACCTCTAATGTGGAAGAGGTTTTAAAATACATTGAAACCTGGAGAGAAAAGCGCCATACCTTACCCTTGGATACTGATGGTGTAGTTCTCAAAATCAATAATTATGAGCAAAGGGAAGAATTAGGGTTTACTGCTAAAATTCCTCGTTGGGCGATTGCTTACAAATACAAAGCGGAAAGTGCAGAGACCGAACTGCTGTCTATTACTTATCAAGTCGGGAGAACAGGAGCTATCACACCTGTTGCCAATTTAGCTCCGGTTAGCCTAGCCGGAACCACTGTAAAACGTGCTTCCCTCCACAATGCCAACGAAATCGAAAGATTAGGAATACATGAGGGTGATATAGTAGCCGTTGAAAAAGGCGGTGAAATTATCCCAAAAATAACAGCGGTTAATCTTCAAAAAAGGAAAGCTGGCACCCAGCCTATTCAATACATCCAAACCTGCCCTGAATGTGGAACTGCATTGGAGAGAAAAGAAGGTGAAGCAAAGCACTTTTGTCCCAATGCTGAATCCTGCCCTCCTCAGGTTTTGGGAAGAATTGAGCACTTTGTTTCTAAAAGAGCCATGGATATTGATTCATTGGGAACAGAAAGAATTCGAGCATTAATTGACCAAAAGTTCATCTCCAACTATAGTGATATTTACCTTCTGGAAACCAAAGAACGTGAGCTCTTGGGTTTGGAAATGAGTCAAGACCAATATGAAAAAGAAGGAAGTGGGCTGCTTTATATCAAATTGGAAAAAGCACTTTTTGCTTTGACCGAACAAATTTCCTTTAAGCAAATTCAGGAATATCTAGAAAGTGCTGCGGAACTACCTTTGAACGAAACCCTGAGAGGATTTCAGGAACAAATCAGAAAATGGAAGAAGAAGGTTCCATCCAACACGGGCATGGTGGATTATCTGATCAACTCCCTGAAGGATCATCGAGAACTTCCCAAGCTGGAAGATTATGTTCCGGTAGCAGTTGTGTTGGAAATATTTCTGGGAAGAAGAGTGGAATTTGAGAGAATCCTGGAAGCCAGCAAAAAAGAAGGAACTGTCCATGGGATCATTCTACGATTGAATTTGGAATTACCGGATGAACTTCGGGAGCGAATCAAAAAATTGAAGGCCAACACCTTTCAGGAAGGAGTTATTTCCAATATGCTGGAGGGTATCAAGGCATCCAAAAACCAACCTTTTGAAAAAGTTTTGTTTGCCATCGGAATTCGAAATATTGGAGAAAATACAGCCCAGCTTTTGGCTAGACACTTCAAAACCTTGGACAAGTTGCAAGAAGCGACTGAGGAGGAATTATTGGAGATTAATGGCGTGGGAGGCACTTTGGTTCAAAGTATCCAAGAGTTTTTTGCTAATCCTGAACATCAGAGAATACTTCAGCAGTTGAGAGATTTAGGTCTCAAATTCGAGGTAGAACATGCGGATCAAGAGCCTGCAAGTCAATCCCTAGCCGGAAAGAAGATATTAGCTTCAGGCAAATTGGTAAACTTTAAGCGGGATGAGATTGTTGATTTCGTTCAAACTCACGGAGGTCAATACATTTCTTCCGTTTCCAAAAATCTGGATTTTATCATAGAAGGTGAAGGAATGGGACCCAGTAAAAAGGAGAAAGCCCAAAAATTAGGTATTCCATTGATTTCAGAGGAAGAGTTTTTTTCCATGATTCAGGAATAATTCCTATTTTATTTAAGGTAGAACCAAACCACGAGGAAGCAATTATCTTTGAACCTCCAAATTCGAAAAGCAATGAACCAATTTTACGGTACGGGTGTGGCACTGGCCACTCCTTTTAATGATGATTACACCATTGATTACGATGGACTGGAAAAACTCATTGATCACACGATCAAAGGTGGAGTTGATTACCTGGTAGCATTAGGAACTACGGGGGAAGTTGCCACTTTGAATGCAACAGAGAAAAAACAAGTGTTGGCAGCTTGTCTAAAATATAATGCTGGAAGAGTTCCTGTAGTTTATGGAATTGGAGGGAATAACACGCAGGCAGTTCTGGATGAAATCGCAAATACGGATTTTACTGGAATTGACGCTATTTTATCAGTAAGCCCCTACTATAATAAGCCAAGTCAGGCAGGTATTATCGCACATTATCGAGCTATTGCAGATGCATGCCCTGTCCCCGTAATTCTATACAATGTACCGGGTAGAACCATGTCCAATTTGAGTGCAGAAACTACACTTAGCTTAGCAAATCATCCAAATATCATTGGAATCAAAGAGGCTAGCGGAAATTTGGAGCAGTGTATGCGCATTGCAGCTGGCAAGCCTCAGGATTTCTTATTGATCTCCGGAGATGACCTAATGACCAAAGCTATTTATGGTATAGGAGGAGTTGGAGTCATTTCAGTTTTGGCAAATGCCCTTCCTGAAACCTTTCATAAATTATGTCACGGAACGGAGTCTGAAAGTAGAGAAGCAGCTTTTTCACTTTTAGAAATTAATGACCTAATGTATAAAGAAGGAAATCCTGTAGGAATCAAAAACCTGCTATGCCATCTGGGAATTTGTGATGATCAAGTTCGTCTGCCAATGCTAAGAGCTAGTATGGAATTGAATCAATTGATCAAGGCGGCTGCCCTAAAATTCAAGTAAAATGCAGCAAGCGCTATCCATTCAGGAGCTGGGAGAATTGATCAAATCTACGCTGGAAAACCAGCTGGATCCCACCTATTGGGTGATCGGTGAAATCGCTGATTTCCGACAGGCTCCTCAGGGACATGCGTACTTTGAATTAGCCGAAAAACAGGGCAACCAAGTTCTGGCCAAAATCCGTTGCAATTGCTGGCAGTTTACTTACCGTAGCATAGCTTCCCGTTTTGAAAGTTTGACCGGAACAGGAATCAAAAATGGGATGAAGGTCCTGGCTCAGGTCCAAATCACCTTTCACCCAGTCTATGGATTAAGCCTGAATGTAAAAGATATTGATGCTTCTTTCTCCTTGGGTGAAAGAGCTAGAATCCGTCAGGAAACCATCGATCGCTTAACCAAAGAAGGGCTGCTCAGACTAAATGCTTCCCGAGTTTTCCCTCAAGTCATTCAAAAAATAGGCATTGTCAGCAGCCCTACTGCTGCTGGATATGGGGATTTTATCAATCAACTGGAGCATAATCCTCAGGGGTATAAAATTTACCATACGCTGATACCTTCCATGATGCAAGGGAACGAGGCCGTTTCCAGCTTAATCAATGCTTTGGAAAAAGTTGAGAATTTGAAAGAAAGGTTAGGATTGGAAGCTGTGATTATCATCAGAGGTGGTGGTGCACAGTTGGATTTAGATTGCTTTGATGACTATAGACTAGCGGCCAAAATAGCCAACTCCTCTTTGCCTGTCTTTACTGGCATTGGACATGAAAGGGATGAAACAGTTGCAGATTTGGTCGCCCATACCAAATTAAAAACTCCAACAGCAGTAGCTGAATTTCTGCTTTCAGGATTCAGAATTTTTGAGGAAAATTTAGGAATAGCCCTCACAAGATTAGATAGACTGACTAGGCAAAATATCAAGCTCGCGGACAACTTACTGCATCAACAGAATTTAAGGCTGAAAACTGCAGTTCAGAATAGGCTGACCTTGGAGAAAGAAAGGCTAAATGCCAAAAAAGACAGGATCAAAGCAAATTTGTCTACAAATCTCAATACACAGTCATTTCGTCTGGAGCAACTCCATCAGGCTTTAAAAAAGGCAGCCTCCCAGCAGATCTTGTCTAATGGTCAAAAATTAGAACATCTTGAAAAAAGCCTGAAAAGCTTAGATCCCAAAGCAATTTTGGAAAGAGGTTACACTCGAACAGAATTGGACGGGATTCCTATTCATTTGGTGAAGGACATTGAAAAAGGTATGGAGATTCTTACAGTAAACAACCAGCAAAAAATAAAAAGTACAATCACTGATATCAAAGAACTATGAAGGATTTAAACTATCAGCAGGCATTAGAGCGCATAGAGGTCATATTGGCACAATTGGAAGAAGGCAAAAAGAGTGTAGATGAACTTTCCGAATTGGTGAAAGAGGCGACAGAATTGGTCAGCTTTTGTAAAAAGAAGCTAAAAACTACCGAGGAGGAGATTCAAAAGGCCTTTGAAGAAGCCTGATTTTGGCATCTGGAACAATAATTTTCAGATATTCGAGTTTTTAATAAGCCATCTTTCAGGTACTTGGCATTTTTGTTGCCAAATTTGCAAAAGAATTAATTGAGCTTTAAGCTCTTTGAGACGTGATGAAAAAAGTATTTCAACTATTTCTGGCACTTTTATTTTTGGTGATATCTTCAAATTCTTTCAGCCAGAACTTTTATAAAGAAAGGATTTCCAGAAACAACATCTTGACTGTGGGTGCTGGTCCATCGTTTTCTTATATTGATAATGGAGGACCTTACCGGACCATAGGCTTTGAGATTTTGCCTTCTCTTTCAGTAGCCTGGACCAAAAAGCTATCTCAGGTTTTTGACCTTCGGTATACAGTGGGATACCAATCAATTGCCAGTAGCGGCAATGCCAATTTGACAATTCAGGAAATTTGGAGACAAAATGAAGCTTCTTTTACGGCTAAAGGTTCAACATTCTATCTGGATGTCATGCCAAGTATTAACCTAATCCCTTTTAGCAATCATATGCATAGGAGCAGGTTTAATATCTATGGAGGGGCTGGCATAGGTGTAATGGCTGTATCAACCAAACAAACAAAATCTTACAGCCCAGACGAGCGACCTACCAATGAAAGCTTGACCACGGCGTACGTGCCCGTAAGAGCAGGGTTAAGTTATAGGGTTGGTCCTTATTCCGATATAGCCGGAGAGGGCACTATGCTATTGACCTTCACAGACAACTTAGATGGAAACGTCGGATTCAACCGATTTGCAGATCATCTGTTTCAGGCTCAAATCGTATTCAGACGCTATTTTCTTCCTAAAAAATAAAGACTAAAAAAGGCCGGATCTTCCAGCCTTTTCTTATTCTACTTTCTCAGGTATGACTTGCAAAAATTTTCTTGGGACAGATATAAGCATATTCTGATAAATTCCCGGAATCCTAATCATGAAATAATCTTTATTTCCTTTCTCCACGCACTCCCCTATCATATTTTGTAGTGCTCCTCCAATCACTTGAACTTTTTCTCCCGGTTCAATTTCCGAACCATCCGTCTCGACAGCCACTCCGGTTTCTACAACTCTTTTGATGATATCCAAGTCCTCCTCCCTCACTGTGGCATGCTGTCCGGAAAAATGAACAAACTTAACTGCTCCCGGTACTTGAAGACATTCCCAAAGTTGGTTTCTCTGGGTTTTTACGAAAACATACCCGTTAAATAGGGCCTTTTCTACTTTCTTTTTTCTGTCAGACCACTGTCTTAACTCAGTGACCAAGGGCAAATAAACTTCCCAACCCTTTTCTCTTAATCTTGTGGCCACCTTTTTTTCGGAACGTGAAGCCGTATACATCACATACCATTTCAAATCACTCATCTCTAAATTTTGTTTTGGGACATCAAATCTACAAAATCCTATCTTTTCCCCATGAATAAACCTGAGTTTTCAAATCCAAATTTAGATTCTTGCCTGATAGGTATACAATTGATAATAGCGTCCCTCTTTGCTTATTAGGTCTTCATGCTTTCCTCTCTCTGCTATTTCCCCATGCTCTATCACCAATATTTGGTCAGCTTGTCGAATAGTACTCAATCTATGTGCGATTACAAAGGTGGTTCTCCCCTTCATTAGTTCTTTCAAAGAAGCCTGTATTAAAGTTTCTGACTCAGTATCCAGATTTGAAGTGGCCTCATCCAAAATCAAAATTTTAGGATCTGCCAAAATCGCTCTGGCAATGGCTATTCTTTGCCTCTGCCCACCTGAAAGCTTCACACCCCGCTCCCCTATCAAGGTATCCAACCCGTCTTCGAAACGATCCGAAAACTCCTGTACATAGGCGGCATGAACTGCTTGCTGTAATTGCTCTTCAGTAGCATCAGGTCTCGGGAAAAGAATGTTTTCCCGAATGGTTCCCTCAAAAAGAAAATCATCCTGTAAAACTACGCCCAGTTTGGACCTAAAGGACTCCAAACTTACTTTTTGCAAGTCTTGATTATCTAAGTAGATATTTCCAGAATCCGGATTTAAAAATGTGGCCGCAAGCCCCGCTATGGTGGTTTTGCCCGAACCAGAAGAACCAACCAATGCTGTGACTGTTCCAGCCGGTGCGTGAAAATTGATATTCTTGATTACATCTTTTCCTGATTCATAGGCAAAGGAAACGTCTTCAAAACGAATATCCCCTTGAATACTTTCAAGTTCAATAGTTCTTTCTTTATCGTCAGATTCCAAAGGGGTATTCATAATTTCCTCTGTCCTATCAAGGCCTGCGAAGGCCTCAGTAAGTTGGGAACCTATATTTGACATTTGTACAATAGGTGCGATCATGAAACCTAGATAGAGCGTAAAAGCCAAGAAATCACCGAATGTGATTTCCCCTTCCATGATCATCCAACCCCCAATACCCATAATGCCAGCAGAAGCTAACCCTAATAATAAAGTGCCTGAAGAAGTTACAAAGGAAGTTGCTGTCAAACTCGCTTTCACATTTTGGAATAATTCATCTACGCCTTGTTGAAAAGTTTTAATTTCTTGGGCTTCAGCATTGAAACCTTTGATCACCCGGATTCCTCCTAGAGTTTCCGTCAGCCTGCCTGTAACCTGGGCATTGATTTTGCCTCTTTCTCTAAAAATCGGTCTAATCCGTCCAAATGCTTTTAAGGAAACCAAACCGAATATTGCTACCGGAACCAAGACATACAAAGTCATCAAGGGACTAATACTTATTAATAAAACCAGCGAAATGGCGGATGTAATCACTCCTCCTATCATTTGAGCAAAACCGGTTCCCACAAGATTTCTTACTCCTTCCACATCAGACATGATTCGGGATACAAGTTCTCCGGTCTTTGCATTGTCAAAAAAGCGAATGGGCAATTTGATGATATGACTTTGAACTTTAGACCGGAGCTTCGCAATGAGGTTTTGTGCCTCCACAGATAAAATCTGAGTCAAGGCATAAGATGTCACCGATTGAATTACAATGGCAACTACCACCGCAATAATCAGCCATTTGAGCAAGTTCAAATCATTGGAAGGAATGACATCATCCACCAAATATTTACTGGCACCGGGAAGGACCAAGCCTGATAGCCTACTGATGATGATGAGAAAAAGACCTAAAAAGAGGTGTTTTCTGCGGGGCCAGATGATGGTGGTAAAAACCTGACCAATGGTTACTTTTCTTTCTGATTTCTGTTGCATGGGTGTAAAAAAAAGAAAACCCCGAAATCACTTCCGGGGTTCCAAATCAATTTTCTTCTTCTTTTAGTCTTGGTTTCAATTCTACTGGATCGGTTGATTTCTTTCTCACACGAATATTCAACAGCTCCACACTCAAGGAAAAGAATACTGCGAAATAGATGTATCCCTTTGGAACTTCTTGGTGAAAGCCTTCCAAGAATAGCATAAAGCCAATTAATATCAGAAAGGACAGAGCCAAAATCTGCAATGTCGGATGTTGATTGATAAAGCGACTGATTTTTCCGGCAAATGCCATCATAATTCCCAAAGAGATTACAACTGCAATAATCATGATGATCACATGATCCACCAAACCGACTGCTGTCAGAATACTGTCAAAAGAAAAAATGATATCCAAGAATACTATTTGGGCGATGACTGACCCAAAACTCTTCGCAGTGTTGGCTTTTATTTCTTGAGGATCACCTTCCATCTTATGGTGAATTTCCATAGTAGATTTAAAAAGGAGGAATAAACCTCCAAACAACAGAATCAAATCTCTTCCACTGAAATCGTATTCAAAAACCGTCAATAGAGGCTGGGTGAATCGTACTATATAAGAAATCCCTAATAATAGGCCTATCCTAAAAACTAAAGCCAGAGTCAATCCTAAATTTCGCGCTTTGGGCTGCTGAGCTTCCGGTAGCTTATTGGATACAATGGAAATAAATATGATGTTGTCTACACCTAATACTATTTCCAGAAATGTCAAAGTGAGAAGTGCGATCCAGGTTTCGGACTGCATGAATATTTCCATAGTGGGGTAATTTTTGGGCACAAAAAAGCCTGTCCAAAGTTAAGACAGGCTTTCCATCAATTACAAAATTATTATTTCGTTTTAGGCAAAACGTTAGAAATCAAAGATACTTTTTCGATTGGCTCAGAAGCATTTGAATAAATTCTTACTACTGAGTTTTGCTTACCCATTTTTCCAGCTGAGTTGAAGGATACTTCGATTTTTGCTTTCGCGCCTGGAGCAATCGGGTCTTTAGGCCAAGAAGGAACAGTACAACCACAAGTGGCCGCTACATTGGAAATAATCAATGGAGTAGTACCAGTATTCGTCAGCTCGAAAGTATGGGAAACCTTGTCACCTTGGGTGATATCACCGAAATCCACTGATTTTTCTTTGAAGGTAATTACTGCGCCAGATTCGCTTTGAGCATTCGCCTGGAAAGCAAAAACCATTGCAAAGAGGGTCAAGATCAATCCTAATTTTTTCATGATTATGTTAATTATTGAGTTCAAATTTTAATTCTAATTACTCTTTAAGGCTAAATTTCTAAAGCTTTCATCAAATATCCGAAAATACCTTGCCAAAATTCATGGAAAGGGAATGTTAAGTTTTCTAAATACCTGAATTCTTAACAAAGAAGCCCTGGGAAAAATTCACTAAATATAACTCCTCAGAGGATCTAGTGACTGCAGTATATAACCATCGGATAAAGTCTTTATCCACAGTATCATCAGGCAAATAGCCCTGATCTACAAAAACTGCCTTCCATTGCCCTCCTTGTGCCTTATGACAAGTCAAAGCATATGCGAACTTAACTTGTAATGCATTCAAGTAGGGATCTTTTCGGATCATCTCCATTCGCTCAGTTTTATTCGCTATATCTGCATAGTCCTCAGAAACCTGCTCATACAAACTTTTATATTGCTCCCTTGTCAATGAGGGGCTGGGTGAATAAAGCGTGTCTAAAATGACTTTTGCCTCAAAGTGTGGTTCTTCTGGATAATCCAGAAGACGTAATTCCAAAGTCGCAAAGCGTAAGCCATAAAGCTCCTCAAAGGAGCGGATCTTCATGATTTCCGCCATATCCCCATTTGCTAAAAAGTTGACCCTATCCGAATCAGCCATATAGGTGTAATTGTTTTTCACGATCATCAGTAAATCACCCGAGCTGATCTCATCTTCAAAAAAGTGAATGACCTTTCGTATGTACAAATTGTATTGGACTGCATTCTTGTTCGACCGAGTGATGATTACCGTGTTTTCAGTCCCGTACTTGTCATAAGCATAGCGTAATCCATCCTCCAATTTCTCCCCGGTCATCTTGAAAATATCACGGAATTGAGAAGTCATGATCTGAACAGCAGGCTTTTCTTTCAAAACCTGATCTCTCAATTGGGTGGCATTAAATAGTATACCTGACTCCAACCTTTGGCGCATAACCTCGGTCAATTCAATCTGATCTGTTTGCAATCGGAAATAGCGAGTGAGGTAATTAGAATCCAATGCAGGACTGTATTCTGAGCCCACAGGAGGAAGTTGGGCTGTATCTCCCACCAATATCAATCGGTTACTTTCTTCACTAAAAACAAAGCGGATCAAATCTCCCAGCAAATTTCCCGACATTCCTCCGTCATCTGCCAGCATGGAAGATTCATCTACGATAAATACAGTGTCTTTGTAATAATTTTTTTGTAGAACAAAGCCATTGGATAGAGCCCCCATTTCACCTTTTGGCTTATAGATAATCTTATGAATGGTATAGGCAGCCCTTCCACTATAATTACTCATTACTTTGGCAGCTCTTCCGGTAGGTGCCAATAAAAGAGATCTCATTTTTAGTTTGGGAAGGCTTTGAACCAAAGCAGAAATCACCGAAGTTTTTCCGGTTCCGGCATATCCTCTCAAAACAAAACAAGGCTTTTCTCCTGGTTCCAAGGAAAGAAAGGCATCCATTTTTTGGAAAAAAGAAGATTGACCGGAAGTGGGATCAAAGGGGAAATTTTTCCGGATCAATTCTGAGGCCTTCCAAGCAGCTTGACTATCTTTACCCATATTGGCGAAAGTACATGAAGCAAGACAAAATCGGTAAGGAAATCACATCAAAATTTGGTAATCAACTCCGGACTAGAGTAAACGGGATTTTTATTCAAGATGAAAAAATCTTAATGATTCGTCATTTGATGGGAGACGACAGAATATTTTGGTCAGTTCCGGGAGGTGGTATGAATTACGGTTCCGATGCTAAAAATAATCTGAGGCGCGAATTCGCAGAAGAGACCGGCTTGACAGTAGAAATTGGGGATTTTCTTTTCGTTCACGAGTTTTTACGCCCACCTTTACATGCAATTGAGCTGTTTTTCGAGGTAAAATCGGGCTCAGGGCAAGTAAAATTGGGAAAAGACCCAGAATTAGAGGATAATCACCAAATAATTACCGAAATTGCATGGATGTCTATTTCAGAGCTCCATTCATTGCCTCCAGAGTCAGTTCATCAAATCTTTTGGGGAATTAATTCCCTAAAGGACTTAGGATTGTGGAAAGGATATTTTAATTTTGAAAATAATTATCTAAAATAGCACGTTTTAAAAACCTTCAACCTTACCCAGATTTTAAAATTTCAACAAAATGAATTTAACCAAAGTATTATCCTTTGTTTTCTTCGCAGTAGCAATTGCTCTTGGCTATCTCCTTTATAAAGGGGTAGATAATGTCGTAGAAGAAGAGAAAAGAGTTGCTCTTATCGAAAGTGCAATCATCGAAAAACTACAGATGCTTCGCGATGCACAGTTGGCTTACCAAGCATCTAACGGTAAGTATGCTGACAACTGGAATGATTTGAAAAACTTCATCCAAAACGGTGAGATCTGGTTGGTACAAAGAACTGAAACTACCAAGTTATTGGATTATGGTAAGGAAGAAACTACTGTGACTTTCGATACCTTAGGTTCGGTAAATGTGATGGACTCTTTGTTCAACGAAAGAAAATATCCTGACTTCAACCTAGAGGCTTTGGCTGTAGTACCAGGATCTGGAGGCAAAATGTTCGAGTTCTTTGCAGATAAAATCGAAAGAAACAACTACCAAATCAACGTATTTGAAATTAGAGACCCTGCTCCAATTAATCCTGAGAGAAGATTAAACAACAACGAAAAAGCATTAAGAGTAGGATCCAGAACTGACGCTTCTACTGAAGGTAACTGGAAATAATCCCCTCCTAATTTTGGAAAATACTCTCAAAGTATTCAAAAGTGATAAGTTTGATGTAGAGGATACAGCAAGCTTATCACTTTTTTTATACCCCGACTTTTTGGTCATCTTCGCAAAAGATCAAAATCAATCCAACACGGGAATTCATTATTATCCTAAGTTGAATCTAAAAAGCCTGGATCAATTAATCCTAACTGATCCATTGCTACGATTGGATGTGCCGGCCCGATTATTCATTCACCACCCAGGATTCAGCTTGGTTCCAGGAGTGTTGTACTCATCAGGAAATGAAGCTCAATTCTTAAGTTTTTCCAAGGAAGTTACGGATCATGCCTTTTACTTCAACACTCCATTGGACAGCAATAATTTGCAAGTGCTTTCCTATGTAGATGAAAAAATGAAGAAGCATCTGGAAGCTAGATTTTCAGATCTCAGTTTCTATCATGGATCCTGTTCATTTCTATCTTACCTTTTCAAGGAAAGATTCAATTTGATCGGGCAGGAAATACTCGTCAATGTATTTGGGAAGCAAATGTATGTGGCGGCCTTTACGGATCAAGAGCTCAGTACATTCAACTTGTTTGAGATTCAGTCTAAGGATGATATTTTAAAATATGTTCTAATCCTGATAGAGCAGCTACATTACGATAGAAATCACGTGAGAATCAGTGTTTTCGGAATACCGGCAAAAAGCGAAATCACCGAAAACTGGGGGAAACAATATTTTCAAAACTTCAGAATTCTGGTTCCTCATGCAAACCAAAATTATTCCCATGGATTCAAACATTTAAAAGATCTGGGGCTATTTGAGGTCTCTTGGCAATACCTTTAATTATGAGCAAAGTAGCAATCTTCCCTGGTTCTTTTGATCCTTACACCAAAGGGCATCATGACATTGTCATCCGTAGCCTGGACATTTTTGATGAGGTTATTATCGGGATCGGTTACAATTCAACCAAAAAAAATCGATACTTCGATATTGATCTGATGGTGGAAAAAATTGAATCTGTTTATGTAGATATGCCTAATGTGAAGGTGATTGTTTACAATGAACTGACCTCCACTTTAGCCAAAAAACACGGAGCAAACTTTTTGATCAGAGGTCTGAGAAATACTACAGACTTTGAATATGAAAATACCATTTCTCAGATGAATCGCTACCTCAACGAAGATCTGGAAACCGTTTTTTTAATCACCACTCCTCAATTCGCAGCAATCTCCTCTACTGTCATTCGTGAGGTACATAGATATGGTGGCGATGTGAGCGAGTTTCTACCCTACTCTATTTAATGCTTAAAGTGCTCTTTGAGAAAATGCTTAAAAAGCCATCTCATTGAAGGGTATGAATTAATTAAAGCTATTTTTGTCTCTGCTTCTGGAAACCAGCGAATGTCATCAATCCCCTCTTCTTTTTGAGGCTTCATCTCAGCATCAGATACGCACTCCATCGCAAACCAATAGGTTTTCTTTAAAATACTCTTTCGGTTTTGAGTATAGGTATGCCAAGTATTACAAATGGGTTTTCCAGCCTTAACATGAATGGCGCATTCCTCTTCCACCTCTCTGACAGCACATTCTTTAGGGGTTTCGCCCTTTTCAAATTTCCCCTTTGGGAAATCCCATTTACCTAGTCTAAAAATGAGTAAAATCTGATTCTTTTTGGTCACTATACCCCCTGCTGCTTTGATGATGGAAAATCTGCTTTTGACAAATTTTTTCAATTCATCCTTATTCCGGCTTACTAAAGTGACAGAGTCCAGATCTTTGAGTTTACGGGTACGAAGTTGATAAAGGATTTTGATAATCAAATCATGTGAGGGCTCCTGAAAAAGGATGTCTTCCTGCCACTGACTTGCAGGCGGAAGTTCTTCAGAATCCGAAAAAATTGCATCAAACTTCTTTTTTGGATTTAGATCTTCGAAACCGATCAAATCCATTGGTTTATCATTTACAAAAATTCTCATGGAAGAATCAGTACTGTTGATTGGGTAAGCGCCAAAAATGCATAAAAAAATCACTTACCACAACCCGAAACCATCATATTCACTTATTTTTGAAGCATGGAAATTTTAGACTCTTCAATTGCTGCTGAAGTAGCAGACCAACTCTTGCAAATCCAAGCTATCCGACTTCAACCTGAAAAGCCCTTTACCTGGGCCTCAGGCTGGAAATCCCCCATCTATTGTGACAATAGACTTTCACTTTCTTTTCCTGCTGTCAGAGATTTAATAAAGGAAAACCTAGTGAAAAGTATCCAACATTTTTATCCGGAAGCAGAAGCTATTGCGGGAGTTGCTACAGCAGGTATTCCACAAGGAGCATTGATTGCCAATGATCTGAAGCTTCCATTTATCTATGTGCGTTCCAAACCCAAAGGACATGGAATGGAAAACATGATAGAGGGAAAAGTCAGACCGGGACAAAAAGTGGTGGTCGTTGAGGATTTGGTATCTACAGGGGGAAGTTCCTTGAAAGCGGTACAGGATTTGAAAAATGCCGGATTTGAAGTAATGGGAATGGTAGCGATTTTTAGCTATGGATTCTCTGTTGCAGATGATAATTTCGAGGAAGCAGGGATCAAATTGGTGGTATTGTCTAATTATGAAGCCATGTTGCCTAGAGCCGTAGAAAAGAAGTATATCAGTGATGAGGTTTTAAAATCCCTGGAAACCTGGAGGAAAGATCCTGCTAATTGGACCCCATAATAGACGATCTGGGATATTTAATTGAAAGCTAAAAACCATCTAAATACAAAAGCCAAAGCTCTTTCAGACTTTGGCTTTTCAATTTTTATCTGCTTTCATATCACTTTTCAAAAAGCCCAATAGAGCCTCCAACCCAATCCTTGTCTTTATTGAACTTTACGCCAATCATCTCCCCTCTACTCAATCGGGATAAATTACCAACTAAGGTTGGAGATACATCGTTCTCGGGCCAAAGAGCTAAAACTCTTACTTCTACTTTTACTCCTCCTGTTGGAGATTGAATTACGGGTTCATATTGAACTTTCTTTTGAAGAATATACAAATCCTTCTGCTTCACTTTTTCAATATCCTCCTTACTTACATTGAATATTACTCCGGCACCAGAAAAAGAAAAAAGAGGCTTTAATACGTAATTTTCCAAATCCTCAGGAATTTCCTTCAACTCACTTAGTAAAGTGGTCTCAATAAAATATGGACCTCTCAGATAAGGCAAAATAAATTTTGAAATTCTAGTATACCAATTAGGGTGTCCTGCCCACTCCACGTCCAATTCCTCTTCAAAGCTGAATTGCATCTTTAAATCAGGTCTGGCATTGAGTTCATCAAAGATTACCCGATTGTAGATCCTCTTTATCTGAATTTCTTTCCCCTTTTCGTCTGTATAAAATAATTTCTTTCCCTCTTTTCTAATTTGAGTAACGCAAACAAAAGGCACTTCCAAATCCTTTTTGCAGTAATAAAAATCAATTTTCGTATTCTGCTTTTCAGGCTCGATTTCCAATAAAATTACCTCTTCCGGCTTATGTACCCCGAGGACCACTTTTTTGAGAATTTCTAAATACTTCTCAGAATCTACTCCGGGGAAATAGGGTGTCAATTCGGAAAGGAATGGGTATTCCTCCTGAAATTTCTGATTGAGATTGTATTGAAAGTTGAATACCGAAGGAAAGCCCTGTACTTCGATCAACTTGGGGGTCAATTTTCCATCCTCCATGCAGACCCCAAAGTCAATAGCCAAAAACTGGGTATGTGCATCCTCATTCGGTACTGAGACATTCAGGTCAATCGCTTTTTGGGTCAATTGCTTGAAATCCGGTCTTTTGATGAATTGGATAACCTCCTGACTCGCCTCTATGAGTTGCTGTTGAAATTCTTTAGGAATAAAAAAAGGGGTTTCCGCGATTCTAAAAGTCGGTCTATGATCAAAATCCCTGTCAATGGAATTTAAAAATTCAGCGTAAGATTTCTCTGAAAAATGCTGATTAAATAAACGCCTGAATTTTTCTATCATAGAATTATATCATCACTTCCACGGAGCGATTGGTCAATTTTCGAATTGAATTAGCTAGGAAATTCGGGATCAATGTTTCATTGGTTTTGTAGATCTTCTCTTCGTCAACCAAATCCTCCAACATGCTTCTAAACTTACCCTTACCCTTTAATGCAATAATTTTCTCCCTTACATCCGGTTTTTTTAGATGGTTTAAAAAGGAAACTGGATCTGCTTCCGGGTGAAATTGAGTTCCCACAATTTCCTCAGAAAATCGAATAGCCATCAAAGCCCGCTCATATTCGACGTGATTTCGGATTTTCTCCAAAGCGATCACTTGAGAACCCAAAAGTTTGAGTTTTCTCATTTTCGGCTGAACAACCTGAAAATCCCGGCTATCCACAGCCCAAAAAGGATTGGGAAGATTCTGGAACAATGGATCTTTGATCCCATCGGCAGTTTTATGAATAGTCATTACACCAAAAGAGGTAGACTTTCTCTTCGTGATTTCACCCAAACCAAAGTGCTTGCAAGCCATCTGGAAAGAGTGGCAAATCAAGAGTAGGTATTTCTTTTTACTATGGTTTTGATTCCAAATCCAAACCTGGTCCAAAAAATCATAGTATTTCAAGTCCCAATAGCCATTTCCTTCCAGTGGATTCCCTGGACCTCCCGTGGAAATAAAAAGGTCGAAATCCCTGATTTCAGGAATCTCAGCCTTTCCTCTTACATCGAATATCTTATAGGTAACTTCCTTAGAAAAGCGCTCCACGATTTCTCGGATACAGCGCATTCCCTGATTGGGTTCCCCATCATACATATCCAAAATAGCCAATTGCAACTTTCGCTTACCCACCTTTTTTCATTTAAATTCCAGCTACAAAGGTACGCAAATGATTAGATCCCTTGATTAAACTTGCCCGTGATATAATCGACTACTTGCTTTAAATCATTGGTCTTTTCAAAAACTGCCAATTGCTGATCAGCTCCTGTTCCATTTTTCAAAATGGTATGCACATATTCTATTTCGTTTCTGCTTCCCAACTCGTCCACCACATCATCAATAAAATCAAGCAATTCCATGATCAATTCGGTGGTTGGAACCTCGGTCTTCTTTCCAAAATCAATCAACTGTCCCTCTATTCCATTTCGGGCAGCCCTGAATTTATTTTCCCTAATCAGTGCAATTCGGTAAATATTAAAGCTGGTGTTACTCATCAAAAGCTTGTAAAGCTTAGCCACTACCGCTTGGATCAATGCTACTATGCAAATCGTCTCATCTACTGTCAAGCACATATCACAAATACGAAACTCTATTGTGCTGAAAAATGGATGCATACGCAAATCCCACCAGATTTTCTTGGGATTATCTATGCAATTGGTTTTAACAAGTATTTCCAGAAAGTTATCGTAAGACTGCACCGAGTCAAAGTATTCTGGCAGGCCTGTTCTGGGAAATTTGGCGAAAATTTTTGCCCTAAAAGCTTTAAACCCGGTATTCCTCCCTTCCCAAAAGGGAGAATTAGTGGTCAGCGCATAAATATGGGGCAAGAAATAGCAGGCCTGATTCATTAACTGAAGAGCTACATCCCGGCTTTCAATTCCTACATGCACATGAAGCCCAAAAATCAAATTAGATCTTGCGATATCTTTCAGCTCGTTGACAATGTTGTGATAGCGTGGATCATCAGTGATCTCTTGGTCTTGCCACTTGGCAAATGGATGAGTACTTGCTGCACCTACAACCAGATCCTGTTTGGCAGCCAGTTCAGAGATTTTATTTCTTAAAAAAGAAACTTCTTTTCTTGCTTCACCGACGTTTTTACAGATATTGGTTCCGACTTCTACTACAGATTGATGCATTTCTGCCTTGACCTGTTCACGGAGTACTATTTTCCCACCATCCACGATTTTGGACATATGGGATCTGAGATCTCTAGTTTTGGGATCTATGATTTGATACTCTTCTTCCACGCCCAAGGTAAAAGGGGGAAGCTTTTTGATTGAAGCGCACATAGGCTTTTGGTTTGAGTTTTAGAAGCGTTTGGCTGCTTCTACAGAGTTTCTCATGAAAGTTCCCCAAGTAAGATTCATCTTCCCGGGCTTTTGGGCTTTGGCGTAGCTGATCGCCATTTTCGCAGCCTCTTCTACTACCCAGTCAAAGTTTTCCTGACCGACTGAATTGATATCTGCATCCGGCGCAGGGTTACCGAAATCAATGGCATAAGGGATTCCGTCCCGAACAGCAAATTCCACGGTATTAAAATCGTATCCCAATCCTTTACAAAGAGCTAGGGTGTATTCCTTGACTTTAGCCAAAAGCTTTTTGGAGGCAGGAGGTCCGTCAATAACATAGCGAAGATGATGAGGATTTCGGGGTTCATACTGCATGATTCGAACAGCCCTTCCTCCCAAACAATAGACTCTGAAGTATTCATCAAACACAATTTCTTCCTGCAGCAACATCACCAATTGCCCCGTCTCAGGATGCTTTTGAAAAAACTCTTCTTTACTTTCCAATCTATAAACATTTTTCCAGCCTCCACCTGCGTAAGGTTTCATGTAAGCCGGAAAACCTATGTAATTGAACATGGAATCCCAGTCCAAAGGAGCTGCCAGATTTCTAAATGACTTACTGGTAGTGTCTGTTGGGTGTTCAGCTGACGGTAATAAAACAGTTTTCGGCAATGGCACTCCCAACTGATCCGCTAGGCAATTATTAAAGAATTTATCGTCTGCACTCCACCAAAAAGGATTATTGATCACTGCGGTGCCAGTCAAAGCAGCATTTTTTAAATAGGCTCTGTAAAAGGGTACGTCCTGAGATATTCTATCTATAATGACAGCGTAATCAGTTAGTTGATTTTGTACTACCTTATCAATTTTTACAGCTTCAGCGACTATGCCTTTTTCTGCCTTTTGATTGACTCTCTCCACAAAAGCATGAGGAAAAGTATCTTCCATTCCGAAAAGTATTCCGATTTTTTTCATTGCTATTTATACCAAAGGGTTAATTAAATTTTATTCTACTGAGATAATGGGGAAACATTTCTTTCCACAAAGGCCAGTCGTGATGACGCTCTTGTCTCACATCCAGCCAATGATTCAAATTCTTATTTTTCAGGCATTCATTAAGCTTGAGATTAGCATCAAAGCAGATATCCCAATTGGAAGTACCTAAAACTATATCCATATTCCAGAGCTCCCCATCCATCAAGCCGGGTAGGTATTCTAGAGGACTATTGTAATAAATGTCGTCATGATGATATCCGTCCATAAAATCCCGGATATTGAATGCCCCAGACATACTGAACATATGGCTCACATAGCCGGGATGCCGAAAAGCGAAATTGGCAGCATGATACCCGCCAAAACTACATCCAGCCATTACCACTTTTGCTACTGAGGTATTCAGTCTGATCCTTTCCACGATTTCATGGCAGATCATTTTATCATAAGCTACATGATTCTGAATCCTATCGTGAGGGTGTATACTCTTATTATAAAAAGACTGAGCATCATTGCTCTCAGGACAGTAAATCTGAATCAAACCCTGCTCCAAATACCAATGAGCTGAGCCGATCAAACCCATGTCCTTATTCTCATGAAACGAGCCTTTGGAAGTTGGAAAAACAACAACAGGATATCCTGCATGACCAAAAACCAGCATTTGCACATCCCTGTGAAGGTTTGGCGAATACCACTTTACATATTCTTCTTTCATAAATAATCAAATAGACCTGATGAGTTGACAGGTCTATTGGTAAAAACTATTCAAAAATTTCCCCAAAAGCAAAGAACCTCAGAGAAAGAGTATAGAAAGAATGAATTATGCCTTGACTTCCTCCCTCTCCTCTTTGGAAAGGGCTTTAGAATGTAGAATTTTAAAAAGGCCTCCCAAGATAAAAAGCATCAGTACACCCACTAAAATCCATTTCGAAGTCGTAAAAACAGAGGCCAAAATCGCCATACTTTTATTCACATCAGGAAAAGAATTTAAAATCTTTATTACCAAAAGGTTTTCTCCCAAATCCATTAATGCAATCAAGAAAGGAAGCTTGATGAATCCTCTATTTCCCCAGATTTTATACAGCAGACCATAGAATGCAAGAGAATACAAAATCATGTAAGGAAAATCCAACGTCCAAACTCCCAGACGGTAAATTTGCCTGGTCTCCAGATCCATGGTTTCAATCGATTGATAGGCCTCTCCAAAGGTATAAGCGAACTTTAAGTCAAGAGCCTGATCTTTTGGCATGAAGAAAGACAGGAGAACGTTGAAGAGAATTACCAAGGCAAACAAAACTATTAAGTGGTTTTTCTTGCCTACAAAATCCAATAACTTAGTCATAAAAAGTAGTTTAAAAGTTTGTTAAAAGTAAGAAAATCAGCCACTTTTAAAAATGATCCAAATCAAAAAAATCCGGTTAACTCACTCATTTTTTGAAAACCATTTAGAGTACATGGGATAATTTTTGGCAGTACGCTCAATAACTTCCAACATTTCAGGTCCGGTATCTTTTACTTTTTTGGCTGGCATGCCCGCATAAATACTGTTTGGCTCAACGACCGTATTGGCCAACACGATTGCTCCAGCCGCTATCACGGCACCCGAATGCACAATAGCTCCGTCCATCACCACAGCCCCCATTCCGATCAAAACATCGTCATGAATAGTACATCCATGAACAATGGCATTATGGGCAATGGAAACCCTATTACCTATATATGTACCAGCTTTTTTATAGGTACAATGAATTACTGCTCCATCCTGAATATTGGTATCATTTCCAATTCTGATCTCATGAACATCTCCACGAATTACAGCATTAAACCATACTGTGCAATTATCTCCCATGATCACATCTCCTACCAAGGTAGCATTAGGTGCCAACCAACATTCCTTCCCCATTTGTGGAGATTTACCGTTCACTTCCATTATCAATGCTTTCATCACTTGCGGGCTTTTGTTTGACTCAAAAACAAAAATTGATAATTTTTTTTGAACTCTGTGAACTTTTTAATCAATTTTGAGTTTCCGTGTATATACATCAAATAAAGAAACTAAATCAAACCATTATGAAGTTTATCAAACAAACCGGACTATTCTTAGCCGCTGCAATGATTACATTCGCTTGTAGCAAACCAGGTGACACAGTAGAAACTACCGATGCTCAGGAAGTAGCTGAAGGTGAAGGAGCTACACTATCCTTGGATCCTGCCTCTACTTCTATCGCTTGGAGAGGTTACAAGCCTGCAGGCCAGCATTTCGGTAAAATTCCTGCTACAACTGGTACTTTGACTGTTCAAGGTTCAGAAATCACAGGTGGATCTTTCACTTTCGACATCACAGGATTGAAAATCGAAGATTTGGAAGATGGCTCTGAAGATTACGGAAAACTTTGGGGACACTTGCAGTCCGCTGATTTCTTTGATGCTGCAAACTATCCAACAGCAACATTTGAAATCACAGACGTAGAACCATTTGCCGCTGGTGACATGGTTGCAGACCAGGAGCAATTCGAGACTGACAACACTCCCAAGGCAGCTTCTGAGCTTTCTCCGGAAAACCCAACTCATTGGATTAGCGGTAACTTGACCATGAGAGGAACTACCAAAAACATCAAATTCCCTGCAGCTGTAACTGTAGAAAATGGTGCAGTAATAGCAAAAGCCGGATTCAACATTGACAGAACAGCTTGGGGACTATCTTATGGTGACGAAGCTAATGCAGTAGACAAAGCAAAAGATCAGTTTATCTATAACACTGTTTCTTTGCAGTTGGACGTAACAGCTAACTAATCAGAAATTAATCATAAAAAGAGGAATTCGATCGAATTCCTCTTTTTTTTGTACCTGTGAAAAACGACCTTTTTGAATATCCCATCCAATCGGATCAAGTCATTGAAAAGCTGATCAGATGGATTGACCAGAATTATGCTTTTTATTGCCTTACCTTCGGAAACGGGCATGACTATCCCGAGGGCACTTTTCCGGATCAAATTCTGGCAGGTAACACTGCTCTAGAGAAAGGTTCTTTATGGGAACATTCAAATTATCCTGCAGCAGGGATCATTTCCTACGATTACAAAAATCAGCTGGAAAAACTCAGTAGCAAGAACCCTATTTTAGTCAAAGTTCCTGATCTAACTTTTTTCAAAGCTGAACTCAGAATTACCTGGGACGAAGACAAAATCTATTCTAACCAAGCTCTTCCGGAAAAGTCTCTGGAAGGGGCAAATACAAAATTTGACTCTGTCCCTATTGAGGTTCAAGCTTTGACTTCGAAAGAGGAGTACATCCATGCTTTTCAGGCAATTCAAAATGAAATCATTGAAGGGAATACTTATGAGATGAATTATTGCATGGCATATCAAGCTTCTTTCGAGAAACTGGACCCAGCTGGCAGCTTTTTTAAACTCATGGAACTTTCACCGATGCCATTCTCTGCGCTTTTTAAATCTAAGAACAAATACTTAATCTCGTCATCTCCTGAGCGTTTCTTGAAAAAAGAAGCATCCAGATTGATTGCCCAGCCCATCAAAGGAACTTCCAAACGAGGAAAGAATAAAGAGGAAGATGAAGCTAACAAAAGAATTCTTCTTCAAAGCGAAAAAGAAAGAGCAGAAAATCTGATGATCACCGATTTGATGCGCAATGATCTATCTAAAGTCTCTCTGATTGGATCTGTTCATGTACTTGAACTATTTGGAGTATACTCCTTTCCGAAAGTTCATCAGATGATCAGTACTGTTCAATCGGAGCTTTTACCAAAAACAGGCCTGAATGAGATTCTTCAGGCGACCTTCCCTATGGGGAGTATGACTGGTGCGCCAAAAATCAGCACAATGGAATTGATCGAAAAATTTGAAAACTTCCAAAGAGGCTGGTTTTCCGGAGCTTTGGGAATAATTCAGGAAAACGGAGATTTCGATTTTTCAGTCATTATCCGGAGCATCATTGCTGATTTAGAAACTAAGAAACTGTATTTTGCAGTAGGTAGCGCCATCACCATTGATGCAGAAGCAGAGCAGGAATACGAAGAATGCCTGCTCAAAGCCAGCGCGCTTTTAGAGGTATTACGTGGATCTTGAAAACAGCATAGAGCAAACCAAAATCAGAAAAATCATCCATGTGGATATGGATGCCTTTTATGCTTCAGTGGAGCAGTTGGATCATCCGGAATGGAGAGGCAAACCGCTGGTAGTTGGTGGAAATGCCGCTCGTGGCGTAGTAGCTGCTGCCAGTTATGAGGCGAGAAAATATGGAATTCACTCGGCCATGTCTTCCGTATTGGCTGCAAGAAAGTGCCCTCATCTGATTTTCGCCAAAGCCAGATTTGATAGATACCGCGAGATTTCTCATCAAATTCGTGAGATTTTCTACGAATACACAGATTTGGTAGAACCCCTTTCCTTGGACGAAGCCTTTCTGGATGTCACAGAAAATAAAAAAGACATCAAGTCCGCCATTCTAATAGCGAGGCAAATCCGGTCAAAAATCAAAGAGGCAACCGGCTTGAATGCCTCCGCTGGAGTTTCTTACAATAAATTTCTGGCGAAAATCGCCTCTGATCTCAATAAGCCAAATGGGCAAGCGGTCATCCTTCCGGAAGAAGCTGAAGAATTTTTAGAAAAGTTACCTATTGGGAAGTTTTTCGGAATTGGGAAGGTCACCACCGAAAAGATGCAAAAACTCGGGATTCATAACGGCAAAGATCTCAAGGACTTTTCCTTGCAGTTTTTAACCAAAAAATTCGGAAAATCAGGCTTACATTATTATAACATTGTGAGAGGAATCCATCTCTCCGAGGTTCAGCCTCATAGAATCCGAAAATCTCTAAGCGCAGAAAATACATTTGACCGGGATTTGATTACGGTTCAGGAAATGGAAGAACAATTTTTTCCAATTTTTGAAGAAGTTATACGAAGGCTGGAGAAGTCCGGAGTCAAAGGCAGAACGATTACTTTGAAACTGAAATATTCTGATTTTACCCAGCAAACCCGAAGTAAAACTTTGGAACAATATCCTGAAAAAGAACTGATTTGGGAGATAGCAAAGGAATTACTTTATCAGGAAGAAATCCCCAAAGCGGTGCGCTTACTGGGCTTGGGAGTTTCCAACCTCAATATTACAGAAGAACAGACGCATTTTGGAGAGCAATTGAGGATTCCTTTTGAATAAACACTTATGAATAAATATCGTTAAGAAATCTGCCATTTTGTCCGCTTTTTGTTAATTTCGCATCCCTTAAGATTCAAAATACTACATGGACCAACTGATCAAAGATATCGACATTATCACTGGAGAAGAGGCGCAAGCAGTCGATTATAAAACCACCGTTGAGGAAAATACCGGTAAATCCAAGAAAATCTACATTGAGAGCTATGGCTGTCAGATGAATTTTTCTGACTCAGAAATCGTGGCTTCCATCATGAAAGAGAATGGATACGATACAACTTCGGATTTTCAGCAGGCTGATGTGGTCTTTTTGAATACCTGCTCTATCCGTGAAAAAGCCGAGCAAACAGTCCGAAACAGATTGAATCACTTCAATGCTGTAAAAAAGCATAAGCCTGAGATGACTATTGGCGTCTTAGGCTGTATGGCTGAGCGTCTGAAGGATAAATTACTTGAGGAAGAAAAAATAGTAGACGTAGTTGTCGGTCCGGATGCTTACCGGGACCTGCCTAACTTGGTCAATGCTGCTGAGGATGGAAGAAAAGGGGTAAATACCTTTTTATCCAGGGAAGAAACCTATGCGGATATTGCTCCAGTAAGGTTAAATTCCAACGGAGTGACGGCCTTCATCTCTATCATGAGAGGTTGTGACAACATGTGTTCCTTTTGTGTGGTTCCATTTACTCGTGGAAGAGAAAGAAGCAGGGATCCACATTCTATTGTTGCAGAAGCTCAGGATCTATTTAATAAGGGTTATAAAGAAGTCACACTTTTAGGTCAAAATGTGGACTCTTACAAATGGTCTCCTGAAGAAAATAACAAAGCGCGTCTCAATAAAAAAGAAGGTGATGTCACAGAAGTGGTCAATTTTGCTAATTTGTTGGAGATGGTCGCCAAAGTGAGTCCTCTTTTGAGAGTAAGATTTTCTACCTCCCACCCTAAGGATATTACTGATGAGGTGTTGTATACCATTAAAAAGTACGACAATATCTGTAAATACATTCACTTGCCTGTTCAATCAGGAAACAGCCGGGTTCTTGAACTTATGAACAGAACCTACGATAGAGAATGGTATTTGAATAGAGTGCAGGCTATCCGTGAAATCCTTGGTGAAGAGTGTGGCATATCTTCTGATATGATCGCAGGTTTCTGTACCGAAACTGAAGAAGAGCATCAGGATACCCTGACCATGATGGATATTGTGAAATATGACTTTTCCTACATGTTCTATTATTCTGAGAGACCGGGAACTCTAGCAGCCAAGAAATATGAAGATGACATTCCTTTGGATGTCAAGAAAAGAAGGTTGGCAGAAATCATTTCTAAGCAAAGTCAGATTTCATTTGAAAGAAACAAGCTGGATTTAGGGAAAGAACAAATCATTTTGATAGAAGGAACTTCCAAAAAGTCTCAGGATGAGCTAAAGGGAAGAAATTCCGCAAATAAGGTAGTCATTGTGCCAGCTTCAGGATTGAAAATGGGTGACTATGTCAAAGTAAAAATTACAGACTGCTCGCCTGCAACACTGTTTGGAGAAGTTTTGGAAGTAAATCCAAGCTTTGCATGATCACAGCCCAAGAGATACATAGCGTCAAACTCCGGTTTGGAATCATTGGTAATAGTCCCCTACTGAACCATGCCATTCAAGTAGCAATGCAGGCTGCCCCTACAGATATGACGGTCTTGATTACCGGAGAAAGTGGGAGCGGTAAGGAGAGTTTTTCAAAAATCATCCATTCCATTTCTACCAGAAAGCATGGAAAGTTTATCGCGATCAACTGCGGAGCGATTCCGGAAGGAACTATTGATTCTGAATTATTTGGTCATGAAAAAGGATCATTTACCGGAGCTCATGAAGCTAGAAAAGGCTATTTCGAGGTAACAGACGGAGGATCTATTTTCTTGGATGAAATCGGAGAAATGCCATTGGGAACACAGGCGAGATTACTTCGGGTTTTAGAAAATGGAGAATTCATTAAAGTGGGTTCTTCCAAAGTTCAGAAGACGAATGTCCGCGTCATCACTGCCACCAATGTCAATTTATTAAAGGCAGTAGAAAAAGGAAAATTCCGGGAAGACCTTTACTACAGGTTAAATACAGTTCCAATTTATGTCCCCCCTTTGAGAGAGCGTGGCGAGGACGTGGTTTTACTTTTTAGAAAATTCACCTCTGACTTTTCTGAAAAATACCATGTTAAGCCTATTTCTCTGGACGAGCAGGCACAAACCTTATTGATGCGCTATCCTTTCCCTGGAAATATCAGGCAGTTGAAAAATATTGCTGAACAAATTTCTCTCTTGGAAGAGCAAAGAGAGGTAGATGCAGAAACTTTATCCAGGTATTTACCAGCAGAAAATTCCCGCCTCCCAATGACCCTCCCAAATAATCAGGGCAAAAGCGAAGGGATGGACTTTTCAGAAAGAGATATTCTGTACAAGGTTCTTTTTGATATGAAAAAGGACATGAATGAGCTCAAAAAATTGGTATTAGAGTCTTATCAAAGCGGTGGTTTAAACCAAAGTATAATTCAAAAACACAGCGGACTATTTGAGGATATGGAGAGCAATTTAGCTCCTGCTGAAAACAAAAGCGACAACAGTCCCAATTACAATGTTCCTCTGGTACTAGAATCTCAGAAGCCTTCTTCTGTAGATACCGATGAATACGAGGAAGAAGCAATTGAAGATATCATTCACGAAGAAGATGACAATTCACTTTCTTTGGAGAAAAAGGAAAAGGAAATGATTCTTCGGGCGTTAAGAAAGCATAACAATAAAAGAAAGTATGCGGCAAGCGATTTGGGAATATCTGAAAGGACCCTTTACAGAAAAATCAAGCAATATGAAATTGATCAATAAGAATCTTGGCCTAGTACTAGGATTGATTTTTCTATTATTCCAAAGCTGCTCGGTCAAATACAGTTTTACCGGAACCAACATTAATTATGAATTGGTGAAGACATTCTCTGTTGATAATTTTTTCAATGATTCTGGTGGTGGTCCGGCAAATATGGAGCAGCTATTTACAGAAAGTCTGAAAGAATATTATCAGAGAAATACCCAACTGGAATTAGTAAGGAGCAATGGAGATCTTCAGTTTTCCGGTGCAATTAAGCGCTACACCTTGACGCCACAATCGGCTGTTTCGAGTGGCAACCCAAATCTACCAGATAGAGCGGGGCAAATGCGATTAACCATTGCTGTGGAAGTAGATTATATCAACTTGACCAATGAAGAGGAAAACCTCAAAAGAAGTTTTTCCTTTTTTCAGGATTATGACCCGAGAACTACTACCCTATTGGATGTAGAAAGTCAGTTAATCGAGGAAATTTTCAAAAACATCATACAGGATGTATTCACTGCAACTGTAGCAAATTGGTAAATTTTCTATATTTTCACCCAAAAGCCAGAAAGTGAACGCCAGCCAATTTCAAGAAATAATCCAAAAAGCCGACTCCTTGGAGAAGAGTGATATCCTCCAATTGAAGAAGGTGCAGGAAAACTTTCCTTATTTTCAAATCCCTCATGTTTTGATAGCCAGGTATGAATTTCAAAAGAAATCCAAATCCAGCGCTTTGGGAATGGCTGCAATCACCAGTCCGGATAGGATTTGGTTGAAAAAACTAATAGAGCAAAAAATAAGTGCAAACGATATAGGCTCCAGAAAAGACGATCTTCTTCCGGAAGACCAGCCTGAAAAACCTGATCAAGCGAGCAGAACCCAGTCTTTAAAAGCATTGGGTGATCAATTGAAAGGTACTGTCCCCCAACCTGAGAAGCCAAAAAGCCCTGAAAAGCCTAAAAAGCGAGTAAAAAGACCGGGAGCGGGAGAAGATTTGATCGAAACGATCAAAAAGAAAGAGAAGAAGCAAATTCTCGATTCCAAAAAGCAGGAACAAATTGACCTGATCAAGGCGTTCAGCAAAAAGGATATCAAGCTGGCTACCATTAAAGAAATCGAGGCCAATCAAAATACAGAAAACCTTGCTGCAGAAAGCACTAAAATTAATGACAATCTGATTTCAGAATCTTTTGCCAAACTCTTGGTAAAGCAAGATAAACAGGCAAAAGCCATTGAAATTTATAAGAAATTGAGTTTGAAGTTTCCGGATAAAAGGGCTTACTTTGCGGACTTGATTGAAAATCTGAAAAAATCTTAATTAAAAACATATGTTTACCTTATTAATCACCATTATCCTAATCTTAGCTGTTCTTTTGATCCTTGTGATTTTAGGACAAAATTCTAAAGGTGGAGTTGGGGCAGCTTTCGGTGGAAGTGCTTCCCAAATCATGGGTGTAACTCGTACAGGAAATGTACTTGAAAAAGCCACTTGGGTATTGGCAATGGCAATTTTGGTTCTTTCCTTGGCATCTTCAGCTTTCTATACTGGAAGCCAGCCAAATCAGTTTGCATCACCAAATATTGAAAGTGCAAAGCAGCAAGTAGTTGCTCCGGCATTTGGAGATACCGAGGGTGAAAGCGTTCTTCCAGCAGAGACTACCACTCCGGACAGCAGTTCCAACCAATAATGGAAAATTAAGACCATTTAAGAATATATTTAGAGTCCGCCTTTACAAGGCGGACTTTTTTATTTAATTTAGTAGATAAGCGTTTTTTCAGCGGATAGCTAATCACCGTTCTTTAAATCTGCTGCTTCAACCAAATTATCCTTTATGAATAATCAAACACTCCGAGTGGAGGATCTTAATCTAGAAAGCTGGCCTAATCTCATTTTATGGGCGGCTCCGATCATGTTTTTTCTGGTATTCTTAGAATGGGGAATTAGCTGGTATCAAAAGAAAGATTCATACGATGCCAAAGATTTCTTTGCGGCAGCCACTATTGGTTTTGTAAATGTGGGCATCAGCGCAATGATAAAATTGGCCACTTTTGGTTCTGCTTTGTTCTTCTACAACATCTCCCCTTTCAAAATCCCAGCGACTTGGTGGTCTTTTATCCTTTGCTTTATCGCAATTGACTTTGCCAGGTATTGGGCGCATAGAGTTGCGCATGAGCAGAGATTCTGGTGGGCCACACATATTACCCATCACAATTCATCCAAGTATAACTTATCCGTTTCCTTCCGTTTGGGATGGACACAGCATATTAAAATCATTTTCTTTTTCCCTGTGATGTTCATGGGTTTTGATCCATTTGTATTCTTCATTTGCCACCAGATAGCCGTTCTCTATCAGTTCTGGATCCATACAGAATACATCAAAAAACTTCACCCGGTAATTGAATTCATTTTCACCACTCCTTCCCATCACCGAGTTCACCACGCCAGTGACGAGCATTATTTGGATAAAAACTACGGTTCAACCTTCATTATTTGGGACAGAATGTTTGGCACTTTCATGCCGGAAGGCGAAAGACCTAATTATGGAATTACCAAGCCGGTAACTTCTTACAATCCCATTTATTTAGTATTTCATGAATGGAGAGATATTTTCTCAGACTTAAGAAAAGCTCAAAGCTTTAAAGAAGCCTGGAGAATATTATTTGACAAGCCTGGCGCTGAGGTAATTGCCAATAGGGAGAAAAAGTTGGTTCCCGTGGAAAAGAAAATAGACAAAAAAGAAGAATTAGTGGAGGCCAGTTAGGCCTCCTTTTTTTATGAATTGACTTTTTGAAGCAATAGCCTTTTACTGATAGGTATCAACGTTTCATCAATGGGAAAAGCCTGGTGGGAGTGCATTCTCCAAGTAGCTGGATTGGGCAATTCTTTTACCTCCCGGATTAATTCAAGTTTGAGCATTTCCAATGTCTTGACAAGGGTTTTCTGAAAAACACCCAAAAGCCATAAGCTGATACTTCGGAATTTTTCTCCTGCAAGTTGGAGCAAACTGGATTTATACCTGTATGCATAGACATCAGAGTCTTTCTCTCTTGTCAGAAAAACAAAGCCTTCCCTGTTGTAAATCGGCTGAATTCCTACTGGTTCAAACTCCACTTGATCCTCTACATAATCATAGATATTTCTTCCTTCCACGATTTTTTTCTCAATGCTGGGCAATGCGAAATCCGCAATTTGGTTAACCTCCTGCAGCACCTGATCTTCTTTTTCCAGGTCCTTGTAGTGAAGTTTAACTTGCTTCAAATCCACATGTGAAAGAGCCTTGGGAAAGAAGTCAGAGATAGACTTTTTCCCGGATTTAAACTCATTGAGGTTTCGATGATGCTCAATCAACTCCCCTAGATGCGGATACAGGCGAACCGCTTTAAACTGCTTTTCTGTTTCCTGCAAATAGGCTAACAATTGATACTTCTTATACTCGAAATCAATCAGCCCTTCTGTCATCCAGTTTTTCGACAATGTTTTCATCTGTTTATAATTTGTTTTTTAGAGGTCAGATGGAATCTTCGCATTAATTATAATCGTCTCTCTGTGTGTCACTTTGGGTCGTGCTCGATTTCATCTGTTTATAATTTGTTTTTTAGAGGTCAGATGGAATGCCCAGGATAATCATCCCTCTCCCGAAACAAGTTCGGGACAAGTTGTGTGAGATTTTTCCTCATGGGCATTTCATAGGCAACATAGGTTTACCAAAATTTACAGAATTCTGACATTTTATCCAGCATTTTTGGAAATTTTGGCAGACAAAAAGTAGCTCAAAATTCGAATTGGCAGTCCTCTACCTGACAGGATGTAGCCGATTTGTCAGACTTTTCATGAAAAACTCCCTTGGCACAGGAATCGCTCATTAGGGAGTATAGAATTTTAATCTAACCTTTAAACAATTTCATAACTATGTCAAAAGTGAACATCAAACCTCTTGCGGACAGAGTTCTAGTAGAACCTGCTGCAGCTGAAGAGAAAACCGCATCCGGTCTTTACATCCCGGACACTGCCAAGGAAAAGCCTCAAAGAGGAACCGTAGTAGCAGTTGGCAATGGTAAAAAAGATGAGCCCTTGACTGTAAAAGTTGGAGACACTGTTTTGTACGGAAAGTATTCCGGAACTGAACTCAACGTAGATGGTGCAGATTATCTTATCATGAGAGAATCTGACATTTTCGCGATCCTTTAATCATTCAACAAGAACAAACACTAAAAAATCAAGAAAATGGCTAAAGAACTATTTTTCGATACAGACGCAAGAGACAGACTGAAAAAAGGCGTTGATGCTTTGGCAGACGCTGTGAAAGTTACGCTTGGTCCAAAAGGAAGAAACGTAATCATTGATAAAAAATTCGGTGCACCTACCATTACTAAAGATGGTGTATCTGTAGCAAAAGAAATCGAATTGGAAGAGCCTATCGAAAATATGGGCGCTCAGTTGGTGAAAGAAGTAGCTTCCAAAACTGCTGATAACGCAGGTGACGGTACTACGACTGCAACTGTTTTGGCTCAGTCAATTTTCAACGTAGGTATCAAAAACGTTGCTGCGGGTGCCAACCCAATGGATTTGAAAAGAGGTATTGACAAGGCGGTAGCTGCTGTGGTTGCCAGATTGAAAGAAAACTCCAAAGAGATTTCTACCTCTAAAGAAATTGCTCAGGTAGCTACTGTATCCGCTAACAACGACGAAGAAATCGGTCAGATGATTTCTGATGCGATGGACAAAGTTGGAAAAGACGGTGTAATCACTGTAGAAGAAGCAAAAGGAACTGAAACTGAAGTTAAAACTGTAGAAGGTATGCAGTTTGACAGAGGTTACCTTTCTCCATACTTTGTGACCAACACTGAGAAAATGGAAGCTGAATTGGAATCTCCTTATATCTTGATTTATGATAAGAAGATTTCTTCCATGAAAGAATTGCTTCCAGTATTGGAGCCAGTTGCACAGTCCGGTAAACCTTTGGTTATTATTTCTGAAGATGTAGACGGAGAAGCATTGGCAACTCTAGTAGTAAACAAAATCAGAGGTGCTCTGAAAGTGGCTGCTGTTAAAGCTCCTGGTTTCGGTGACAGAAGAAAAGCAATGTTGGAAGACATCGCTATCCTTACTGGCGGTACTGTAATCTCTGAAGAGAGAGGTTTCAAATTGGAAAATGCTACTGTTGATATGTTGGGTCGTGCTGAGAAAATCAACATCGACAAGGACAACACTACTGTAGTAAACGGTGCTGGTGATCCAAATGCAATCAAGGGTAGAATCGCTGAGATCAAAGCTCAAATTGAAAAAACTACTTCTGACTATGACAGAGAGAAGTTGCAGGAAAGACTTGCTAAACTTTCTGGTGGTGTAGCTATCCTATATATCGGTGCTGCAACAGAAGTAGAAATGAAAGAGAAGAAAGACCGTGTAGATGATGCATTGCATGCTACCAGAGCTGCTGTACAAGAAGGTGTAGTAGTAGGTGGTGGTGTAGCTCTTGTGAGAGCTATTGATGCTTTGGCAGATTTGAAAGGATCCAACGAAGACCAAGACACTGGTATCAATATCATCAGACAAGCAATTGAGTCTCCTTTGAGAACTATCGTATTGAACGCAGGTGGCGAGCCGTCTGTAGTAATCAATAAGATCAGAGAAAACAAAGGAAACTATGGTTACAATGCTAGAACTGATCAATATGAAGATCTATTCGCAGCGGGTGTTATCGACCCAACTAAGGTAACCAGACTTGCTTTGGAAAATGCGGCTTCTATCGCAGCATTGCTTTTGACTACCGAATGTGTAGTAGCAGACGTAAAAGAAGATGGTCCTGCAATGCCTCCAATGGGCGGCGGAGGAATGGGTGGAATGATGTAATTCAACCCCAAATAATTGAAAAGGAGGCTGAAGCCTCCTTTTTTATTGTCCTGATTTTGAGTGCCTGTAAAATCATTTTTGAAAAAAGGCTCCTAAAGTTTTTTCTGACAGTAGGAATAATTGTATTTTGGGCTATATACAGCCTGATTAGTTACTTTTGCCAACATGATCCATTTCGAAGCGATTTTTCTTGTGGACGATGATCCGATAAACAATCTGATCAATAAACGGCTGTTAGGAAAGACGGATCTATCAAAGCACATTTACCAGTTTCTAGAAGGTGAAGAAGCTTTAATTGCAATAGCCGAACTCCCAACAGACCAACAAATCATGATTTTTTTGGACATTAACATGCCCGTTATGAACGGATGGGAGTTTTTGAATTTTTATCTTGAAAAATTTCCGGAAAGAAAAGATAAAATAGTCATCCTTTCCAGCTCCATTGATTTTCAGGATAGGCAAAAGGCTATGGATTATGAAGTAGTTAGTGGATTTATCGAAAAACCACTAACCATGGAGAAAATCAACTATCAACTTTCAAGAAACGATTCCAAAGACTAAGCTTTTACTTTAATATAGGTCCTAGCCTATCCCAAATTTGTCTTGCCAATAAAAAAGGGACAGGAAGGTTGCCTGGGGCCCCACCCATTCTGACAATCACCAAGTTTTTTGATGGAACAACCATCAGAAACTGACCATTTTTCCCCATTGCCTGATACATGTCATCAGGAGCACTTTTGATCAAACTTCCCGGTAATCTAGACTGACCTCCGGGTAATAAATATGATTTTTGACCATTCAGCCAAGTTAGGTATCCATAACTGGGGTTCATCTGCTGAGAAGATTGGGTCATGTCTTGGAAATATTTACTACTCCAAAATATCTTTCCATCCCAATTACCTTCAGCTAAAAGCAAAAGACCAAATCTTGCCATGCTCCTAGGTGTACTAAAGAAAACATTATTTTGACCGTTTTTTTGCCAAAACCCCCTCATCCCAATTTTATCTCCAATATTTATCCGAAAGTATTCTTGCATATCCATTCCCGCAGCTTCATTTATCACCTTTTCCAAAACAGTATAGCTAGCATTATGATAAGCCCAACGCTTACCGGGATCTGCCAAATACTGGAAAGAGGAAGGAGAAGTATCATCTAAATTTGAAACTTGATCATTCAAGCCTGTAGTCATAGTAAGGTGATGAATCAAACGTATTTTCTTTTCCTGTTTTTGACTTAATGAGGTCCAGCCTGTCCCCAAGTATTTTTGAGACCTATCTTTGAGTTTTATTAGTTTTTGTTCTTCAGCTATTCCGATCAAAGTAGCAGTAAGAGTTTTGCCGGCAGAAGCCCAATACCAATAAGAGTTAGCATCCATCTGACCCAATCCTGTCAGTTTATTGCCCCAATACTCTTCTATGACAATCCTTCCATCTTTTAAAATCAGAAAAGCTCTGGTATCTGTTTCACTCAGCCAATTCAAAAATTCACCCATTTCACCTTGATCAAGACCTGCTTGCTGAAGGGAAATTTTCTCCCAATCATCAGAATCGATCGGTGGAAAATATAGAGATGATGACTGTGCCTGAACCAAGCCAGTTACCAATTGAAAAAAAGCCCCGCTCAGTAACAGGGCTTTGAAAAACTTGAATTTTATCATGTGGAAATCTACTTTATTTTCTCAAAGTATCTTCAATAAATGCCTTCAAATCTTCTCTAAATTTCTTCGCAGATGGCAAATGGGTATACATCATATGTCCGGCTTCATAGTATTCCATGATAATTCTGTCAGTTGCTGACTTCGGGAGATCTATATGAGAAATACTATGCTCCACACCATAGAAGACAGTTGCTAAATCATAATATCCATTCATGATTAATATCTTCACATTTGGATCCTTGCTCAGAGCCTCTGTCATATCAGGAACTGTGGTAACGGCTGCATCTGCTCCCCAAAAGTTATTGCCCTGATGCTTCCAGTCCCATTTGAAGCCTTCTTTGGAATAAGCTGAGGTAGCATAGAGTAAATCCTTACTTACTCCCAAAGCTCCATGAAAGTAGTCCAGGAATCCCATAGTATAAGCCGGAGAAATGGCATCACTTTGAGGATCTGTAAAGGAATCCATAGACATAGGATCGATGTTGATCCCTTTGTATCTGGAATCCAGTCGTCCCACTGTGTTCTTTTCATCGCGCAATAATTCCTGGAAAAATTCACCGGCTGTAATTTTCAAATCAGCTCTTTTCCAAATAGCTGCAGAGACTCCAGTATAGGATTCAAGACTGGCAGCAACCTGATTTTTTTCAGTATCAGATATTCTGTTTCCTTTAAATAAGGCTGGCGTATAATGATTTTCTGTAAACCCTCTCACTTCTTCCACAAAGGCATCCAAGTCCGAGTGTTTCCTTTCTATCTTATTATGATACCAAGCAGTAGCGGCCATAGTTGGCAAATACACGATATAGGATAAATCCTCATTAGGAGCGAAAAACAGTGATCTCAAGTCAAATACGGCTGAAACCATAATCACACCATTCAAGGCATATCCCCTATTTAGCAGGTAATTCATCACGCCTGCATTTCTGAAAGTCCCATAACTCTCACCAAGGATATATTTAGGAGAATTCAGCCTATCATGAGCCTTCAAAAATTGCATGATAAACAAGCTGACAGATCGGATATCTTGATCCACTCCCCAAAAATCCTTCCCTGTTGCATCTCCAATGGGTACGGAAAGACCTGTGCCAACAGGATCCATCATGACCACGTCTGCTACATCCAGTATGGAGAATTCATTATTGACTAGTTGATAGGGAGCGCCTTGGTTGTAATTCGGATCGTCGACAACAATTCTTTTGGGTCCCATGATACCCATGTGCAACCAGTAAGACGATGAACCCGGTCCTCCGTTGTAGGCGAAAACGATGGGTCTATTTTTTCCTCCATTTTCTTTGAAGTAAGCAGTAAAACCAAAAAGGGCGATAGGCTTATTATTTTCGTCCTTCAGTTCCATGGTCCCTGCCTTTGCTTGAAGGTTGATGACCTTGCCGTCAATGGTGACGGTCTGTTTACTTTCAAACACCTGAGCTTTGGGAAGCTCTTTGGATTCATGAGCCTTCTCCTGGGCAAAAGTGAAGGTTGAAATCAAGGTAAAAAGGAAAACTAGTCTTAATCTGGATACTAAGTACATGATTATGGATTATTGAGTTATTGGTTATTAGTTATTGAGTTAATGGTTATTGTCTGTTGAAAATTGGTGATTGATAATTTTTAGTATTCTCAAGAACCGCCTCACCATTAAGATTTATGACTTCATCTTTCTCAATCCGAAGCTCCATACTGGGTACCGCCTTTTCAGCCTTCTAATTTTATAATTCAGTCTTATAAACCTTTCCTTCCTTCATCACAAATACCACATTTTTCATGACAGAGATATCCTGATCAGGATTACCTTTCACGGCAATGATATCGGCAATTTTCCCAGTCTCAATTGAGCCTAATTTGTCTTCAATTTTCATGAAAACCGCATTGGTATGGGTCGCTGATTTCAGAGCTTCCATTGCAGGCATTCCTGCCTCAACCATGTAGATAAATTCCCGATAATTTTCACCATGTGGGTACACTCCTGCATCAGATCCAAAGGCAATTTTCACCCCATTTTTATAGGCCTTTCCGAATGTTTCCTGAATCTGAGCTCCAATTCTTCTCGCTTTTTCTGCTACAACAGGCGGATAATATCCGGGGATTTCTGCAAAAGCAGCAGCTGACATTCCTGCCGTAATTGTTGGCACGTACCAAGTTCCTTTTTCCTTCATCAACTTCATGGTAGCTTCAGACATTAAAGTACCATGTTCAATCGAATAAACTCCAGCTTTTACCGCACGTTGCATTCCTTCGTCCCCATGGGCATGAGCTGCCACATGAATTCCAAAGTCTTTAGCAGTTTGCACCACTGCTTCCAATTCATCCAATTGAAACTGAGGAGCAGAACCGTCCCGCGCAACAGAAAGCACACCACCCGTAGCCGTTACTTTAATCACATCTGCTCCGTATTTCACCATTTGCCTTACCGCTTTCCTAGCTTCATAAGGTCCATTAATCACCCCCCAATCCGGTCCTGGATCTTCCATCAAATCCCTTTTCATTCCATTGGTTGGATCAGCATGCCCCCCTGTAGGTGAAATGGCTTTTCCGGCTGTAAAAATTCTTGGTCCATTGACTCTTCCGGCTGCAATGGCATCCCGAAGGGCTATATTGACTCCGGAGCCTCCCAAGTCCCGAACGGTAGTAAATCCCGCCATCAGGGTTCTTTCCGCCAATGGAACAGACTTAAAAGCCACATCTGCTTCATTATCCCGAAAACCGTCTACATATCTCGTAGGACTCGTCTCCCCTTCGATATGTACATGCATATCCATCAATCCTGGCAAAACAGTGGCATTTTTCAGATCAATTGCTTGGTCAGAATTTCCTGGAGTTTGATAACCCTTCATAACAGCAGTGATTTTGCCATTTTCAACTATGATGGTTTGCTCAGTCAAAACCCTCATTTCTTTCACATCGATCAGCCTTCCGGCATGAATGAAAGTCTTTTGGGCTAATGCATAAGAGGAAATCAAACAGGCAATTCCTAATAAAATTTGTTTACTCATAAGGTGGGATATTTTTGGGTATGGGAATATAGCAATTTCGGACTAAATCAACTCAAATCATCTTCTGGTCTCAACTGGTAGCAATGGTCATGTAATTGAAAGCCAAGCTTCTCATAAAAGGTAACAGCTCCCTCTGCCGCAAATAAAAAAAGTCTGGCATCTGCTGATGTGGATCGAGCCAGTTGGATTAATTTTTTTCCTACTCCCTGATTTTGGTGAGCTTTATTCACAGCCAAATCGGCAATAAAGCATCGATAAGAAAAGTCTGTTAATGCTCTTAAAATCCCCACCAGCTTTCCAGATTCCCTTGCTGTAACAATCAAATTGGACCCAATTAGCATTTTGTGCAAGACATTAGGTTGATCCATAGGCCTCCTTTCTGCAAGACCTGAACTGTTCAACACAGCAATAAACTCTTCAAGTGAAACTATTTTTTCAATTTGATAAGAAACCATTATCTTATAAGAAATTAAGTGATAAACTTATGGCTGGCGGTGCTGGATTTATGAAACAAGCAATCCATTCTCTGAAAGATAATCGGGAATTGAGAAAAATCCGCCCTACCAGAAAAGAAGAAACTCCTTCTAGAAGTGGAAATAACGCAAGCCAAAAGTCTATCAAAGAGGCAATTAGTCATCGATTTTCCAAACGAGATGAGTCCTTTTTTCTTAGTAGGATTATTTGGATTGGAATGATTAGTTTACTCCTACTGATCTGTTTAGTACTTTATTTGATGATTTAAGAAAGAACCTCCCGAAGGTCTTCTCGCTTCCGAAATGTCGCCTTTGCAAAAGGACATAATGGAATTACCCTGATATTTTTCTTCCTGACATATTCAACTAATTCCTCCAACAACTTTTCTCCTATGCCTTGCCCCTGCAGAGATGGATCCACCTCAGTATGCTCAATGATCAATTTTGATTCGCCCGCCATGACATAAACCATTTCAGCAAACCTTTTAGCATCTTCCTCTATAAAAAAGGCTCCTCTTTTTCCATCAAATTGATGTTGAATTTCCATGTTAACTTTTTACTCTTACCTGAATGATTGAATTATAAACCTCATCCTTTGGCTCCCAAAGCTCAATGCTGTGACCATCGGGATCAAGAATATGAACGAATTTACCATAGTCAAATTCCTCAATTTCATCTAAGACCTGGACTCCATTAGCCTTTAATTCCTCCACCAGTTCTTTGAGGTTTTCTACCCGATAGTTGATCATAAAATCCTTTTCGGAAGGCTTAAAATAATCTGTGGAATCACTCATAGGTGACCACTGAGTAAACCCTTTTTTCTCAGGTTTATCAGCACTAATCCATTCAAATGTCGTCCCATATTGATCTGTTGGCATACCTAAATGCTTTTCATACCAAGCTTTAGTCTGCTCGGGATTATTCACTTTGAAAAACACTCCACCTATTCCGGTCACTTTCTTTTTCATGATTATTGTATTTGGGTAGAAGTTAACCAAAATGCCAGAGAGCGCCTATTCTTTTACCCGAACGATCAAAAACCAATCTCCTTCCAAAGGGAGATAACCATAATCGTAGCAATAAGTATAGACACTCCCCTTCTTGGTTGCATAAGAATGAGTGGAATACTTAAAATTAAAGCCCTCCCGAACCAACTTCTCTTTAGGTGCTTTTCCAAGATCTTCTCCTTGGGGAATCAATGACTCCAGGACATTTCTGTTCTTTTTAAGGGTATGATTTATCCTTCGCATCAGATTATTGGCATCTGCATATTGATGGTAATTGTAATTATTTCGGCATTGATCATCGCAGAACTTTTTGTCAACTCGTCCACGAATGGGCTCTCCGCAATTGAGACAGGTTTTATTTTCCATGGTTTCTATTAAAAAGCTAATTGAATTTAGAAAATTAGTTTGAAAAAGCCCAAAAATACAGCCCCTATTTAATAGAAATCCTCATCGCGATAAGCAAAATGGAATCACGATGAGGAAATATTTAGGATGAGTCATTAAGTCATTCCATAAACCGAATAGTATCCAGGTTGAAAGTATTCCAAATGGAAATACCTGATTCTGTTCGCAAAATCAGATATAGATTAGCAATTTCGTCAGTTGGCTTAATAGGTACCTTTATAGAGAAATACCCCTTTTTATCTCCTTGTTTAAGAAGTGCTGAAGACCCAATTAAAGGTCCAGAAACAGAGCCTTGTCTCAACTCCAACAAGCCTGTAATACCGGCAGGGTTCACCAATAATTCTACTTGCTTGATCCTCCTTAAATCCAAATCTTCAAATGCAATCCAGGAATTATTTTGGGTGAACCTCACAAAATTCAACCCATTGGCATTGGCCTTTGCAGTATGCTCAAAAAGATCAGCTTCCACCGCCTTGACTAATGGATTCCTCAACAAAAGCTGAGCCGCCCCCATCAAAGGTTGAATGCCATTAGCTCCCTGATCCGTGTAGGATGCTTGAATTAAGTAGTAGCCTTCTGGATTGGATTGTTTTTGGACAGCAAATTCCCCTTTCAATGGCAGGCTTACTTTTCCATAAGAAGGATCCTCAAGCCTTAGAATAAAGTCTACCATAGCTTTCACCTGATCAACTGGAATATGCGTATGGCCCGGCATGATGCGTTCACTCCAAACACCTCCCCCACCATTTCTGATTTTGTTAACGAGGTAGGATTTCGCATCCTTTTGCCCTTTATATTTCGAAGACACATCTCTATAGGTAGGTCCCACGGATTCATTTTCAATTGCGTGGCAAGCTTTGCAACCCGCTTGGGTGATGTAATTCTCTCCCACACTGACTTTCTCTTCCTGATGACCAGCCTGAATCAAATCATAACCACCGGCAATAAAGTCAATGGAGAAATTCACTTTCTCATCGGAGATAGCTCCATCTTCTGAATCCTTTACTGAAACATCATAAGCCACTTTCCCCGGAAAATAAAAACTTTGATTTCCATTCCAGTTGATCTTCACATTGGGTCTAGCATTTCCAGCTCTAATTTCCACTGAAGCTTTGCTTTGCTCCCCCTCTGTATCCCTCACAGTCAATGTCGCCTGATAAACTCCTGCTCTTTCATACACATGGATAGGATTTACCTCCTTGGAATTTGGACTTCCATCTCCGAAATCCCACTCATAGCTCAATTGATCTTCCGGATCGAAATCCAAGCTTTGATCCCCTTGGAATTGCACTTTCAAAGGTAATGCTCCAGTAGTATTTTCGGCAGAAGCCTTCGCCACAGGCTTTCTATTTCCAGCCGCAAACTCTATTCTATAGAGACCCGAATCATCATTTTGTGCTCTCCAATAGGTCCCATATTCTAGGACGTACAGCGATCCATCTTTCGCAAACTGCATATCTATGGGCTTATCAAAAACCGTGGAAGGCATGAAGCGTTCCATAGTATCATATTCGTAGTTTTCAGTTAAGGATACTGTGAAAATCCAATTTCGCATCCAGTCGAATATGAAAAGCTTTCCATTATAATAGCCTGGAAAGCGAACTTCTGACTTGTCAAAATCCTCCCGGTAATACACCGGTCCCGCCATGGCATTTCTTCCGCCTGTTTCCAGCATAGGAAACTCTATAGACTCATCATAAGGATACCAAATTAAAGCTGGCTGAGCTGGAGGCAACTTTTCCAATCCCGTATTATTGGGAGAGGTATTGACAGGAGCACTTGGATCAAATTCAAACAGGCTTTCCTGGCTTGCAAAATCATATTTCCAATACGGTTTATTATTTCCTACGAAAAATGGCCAGCCATAAAATCCAGGCTTTCTTGCCAAATTGATTTCATCATGTCCTTTTGGACCCCTTCGCATAGAATCAACTGAAGCATCAGGTCCAACCTCTCCCCAAAAAAGATTACCATTATGCTGATCCAAGGATATTCTGTAGGGATTTCTGTTACCCATCACATAGATCTCTGGCCGAGTATTGGGAGTTCCGGGAGGAAATAAGTTTCCTTCTGGGATGCTATAAGATCCATCGGCTTCTGGCTTGATCCGAATGATGGCCCCTCTTAAGTCGTTGGAATTGCCAGAGGTTTTTTGAGCATCAACATTAGCAGGCCTGTCCTGTCGCTCATCAATGGGATTGTAATTATCCGATTCAAAAGGAGTGGAATCATCCCCGGTAGAGAGGAACAAATGGCCATTGGCATCAAACTCTATGGAACCACCAGAATGACAACACCCTCTGAATACAGGGATTTCCAGCATTATTTTTTCAGAAGCCAGGTCGAGACGATTTTCTTTGAACTCAAAGCGGGAAAGCCTATTCACATCAGGACTGTAATCATTGGGCGCATAATACAAGTAAATCCAATAATTTTGATTGAAATTCGGGTCTTTGGCCAATCCCAAAAGTCCATCTTCTCCTTCCAGATAAACGTTCAGCTCTCCAACCACCGTAGTTTCTCCAGTCGCAGCCTCATACAGTTTGAGCTTACCGGCTCGCTCAATAAATAGCACATCCCCATTATCAAGAACTTCCAACTCCATGGGTTCATCCAATTTTTCCACTAGGGGAATTTTGGTGAATCGGCTTTCATCAGGTTTTACTGTAGCAAAAGGGTCTATATCTTTTTCTGCACATGCCCAGAGCGTACTTCCCAAAAGTAAGAGGGCGGCAAGGAATCTAAAATTCATGAAATAGGTCTTTGAGGTTTATTGAGCCATTAAGATAAAAAGGACTCGTCAAAAGGCTAGGACCGATGGTGGAAATGAATGGAAACGATTCCGTAAAATCTTACTCACTCATTAACAGTCTATACCTCCAAACCTCTCTCACCTGCTCAATTTCCACTTCGAAAGGCGGATAGATGGGATTGGATGAACAAAGCAGGAGTTTCTGTTCGGATTGAATTCGATTATAGGCGATTTTAAAGGTCACTCCATCCTGTTCGGTGACAATGACATAGCGCTCTCCATCTTTGATATTCAGCCAATCGTCTATGTATTCACAGATAATCCAGGAACCGTCCGGAATAGGAAGCATGGAGTCCCCGTCAACTTGAAAAACGCGGTGTTTTTTATCTGTGGGCAAAAAGGGCAAAGAAAATCGAGGGAGTTCTGAGATAAACTCGGGATCTGCAAAACCAGCTAAGTAACTTGCTTTTGCCCGCTGGGAAACCACCTCTATCAATTCCCGACCATCCGCGTCTACTGTGGTAGAAAGAATCCGGAGTTTTCTTCCCCGGAGAAACTGATCTGTCTCCAGCAATTCCCGGAGCTTATATTCAGAATAAGAAGACAAATCCTCTTTAATCAGGATATCCAAGGAAACTCCAAAATACTCGGAGATTTTCACCAAAATATCCAAAGGAGGAGTAATGGTGAGTTCGTATCCTGCCAGTTTGGAGCGGGAAATACCTAAAGCTTCAGATAAGGACTCTTGGGTGAGCGCTTTTTTCTTTCGGAGGAATTTGATGTTTGTATTTAAAGTCATAGAAATACAGTGGAAATACGATGGAAATAAGCCCCGCAAGCGGGGCGAAATATTGGTGCGTCGTCCGTTCTTCTGCTAGTCATGGCCAAGAAACACTGGGTTAATTATCACTTTTAGATTGATTTTTGGCAGAATTTGTGGCTTTGATCATGTTATTTAATTTGACTTGGACATCAAACCTGAGCTTTTCAAAGTCTTGAAATTACTGATCTGTTATAATATTTCTTTCAAAGCCCAGATCAATCCAATGCTCTATGCCTTCAGATAAAGATGCTCTTGAAATGATGAAGAATCGATTTTTATCTGAAAAGTGAAATCGTCCATACCCTTCCGCAATATTTGCTCCCACAGAATCTACAGCTTCCAGCATTTGATCACCCCAAACCTTCCGCTGTTGGAATGTCAACCTCTCATAAACTCTCCATGCCATGGATGATAGCTTTCTAGCCAATCTGTAGACTTCCAAGTCTCTAAGCGGAATAAATTTCTTTTTAGCTTCCATAGCTTTAACATCTAGTGAAAATCAATTGTATTTCGTCGGGCGAATCGAGACGTATTTCTACAGTATTTCGTGGAGCATATTTCGACTTTATTTCACCGACCGAAGGGAGGTATATTTCCACCGTATTTCTTGAAGCATATCTTATCGAAACCATATCTTTCATTGATTGACAATTCCCGCCACTTCCCCCATCAATCATTCTCAAATTTAATAAAAATGATTAAATTATAAACATTAAAATGTCAATAAAATTAACAAAAAGCAATGGAAGGGAAGCGGAGTATTGCGCATATGGATTTGGATACGTTTTTCGTGTCGGTGGAGCGGCTTTTTGACAGTAGGCTCAAGGACAAGCCTATATTAATCGGAGGATCCAGTGACCGGGGAGTGGTGGCTTCCTGCAGCTACGAGGCCAGGAGATTTGGCGTACACTCGGCTATGCCTATGCGGACAGCAAGACAACTCTGTCCCGAGGCCATCATCGTCAAGGGAGATTTTGAAAAATACAGCCAAAAATCCCATGAGGTCACCGAAATTATCCAAGAGTCTGTTCCACTTTTTGAAAAGTCCTCCATCGATGAGTTTTACATCGACCTGACGGGGATGGATCGGTTTTTCGGTTGCTTCAAGCTCGCTCACGAACTCCGGCAGCGTATCATCAAAGAGAGCGGGCTGAATATTTCTATGGGACTATCGGAAAACAAGACGGTTTCCAAGGTGGCCACTGGCGAAGCCAAGCCCAACAATGAAAAGCAGGTGCCCAATGGAGAGGAAAAACCCTTCCTTGCTCCCCTATCCGTGCGGAAAATCCCCATGATTGGGGAGAAAACCTCCCAAACCCTCTACAATATGGGCGTCAAAAAGGTCCATACGCTCCAGCAAATGCCTTCCCAATTGCTGGAAGCAACGTTTGGAAAAAATGGCAAGATGATCTGGGAAAAAGCGAATGGTATCGATCGAAACCCGGTCATCCCCTACTCCGAAGCCAAGTCCGTTTCTTCTGAAAATACCTTTGAAGAAGATACCATCGATGTCAAGATGCTGGAAGCCACACTGGTGGCTATGACGGAGCAACTCGCTACCAAACTTCGCCAAAAAGGGCAACTCACTGCCTGTGTGAGTGTGAAGATCCGCTATTCTGACTTTGAGACGCATACCATGCAGCAGCGGATTCCCTACACTTCGGCAGATCATAGCATCCTGCCTGTGGTGAAGGAGCTATTCAAAAAACTGTATAGCCGTCGCCTCCTCATCCGTCTGATCGGCGTACGCTTCAGCAGCCTTGTCTATGGCAACTATCAGATCAAGCTTTTCGAAGACAGCCAAGAGCAGATCAACCTCTACCAGGCCCTCGACCGACTCAATGTCAAGTATGGCGACAAAACCGTCTGCCGAGCCGTGGCCATGGGTGTGGGAAGGAGACGGTTTAATCCTTTTAATGGGATGGAGGTGTGAGAGGCATGTAATTATGCCTCTCAGAACCTAACATCAGAGAAATCTTTCCAAAATTAGAGCAAGAAATAATACAATCAGCACCAATGATCGAAAAGAAAATTTGTTTTTTTCCTTTCTCTTTTCGTAGAAATCAAATATAGCAAGCAGAAAACCTACTATAAATAAGAATAATTTTATACTCTCCCAGTTCATAATTTATCAAATCCAGCCCATACACTTAGAAAAATCATATACTGCTAAAGCACCTCCAACTACACCCAAACTTCTACTAACAACTTTCCGAATCGCCTTTTTTATAGCCTTCTTCTTCATCTTCTTTTGCGCACCACCGTCAATAAGTGCGAATACTGCAGAAATTCCAACAGCATCAGCTAAACATCCACCAATAGTATCTGTTTGTGCATAGGAACTTGAGATCCCGAAAATACCAGCAGTATAAACATCTGTTTCATCCATGAAATAAATTAACCTATTATTATCAAGTTCTTCTTCTAATAGTACAACCGCTTGAGCTGCTAAGGAGATATCGGGAGATTTTAAGCTTCCAAACTCCTCAAGAATTTCACTTGTAGTAAAACCATAACTATAAAAAATATCCAATGCCGTAGGTCTAATTTCATCTTCAAACAAAATAGCTTCATCAACTTGGGTCAATCTTGCTCCCTTGGAAGAGGACTTTGAATTCAACTCATTCGATACTTTTCTCATTTTATTCTTAAACAACTCAAATAATTCTTGTCTTTCTTGCTTTTCTATTAAGCCTACAGGTTCAATAGAGTCAGATATCGAACAAGAATTTAATATTGAAAAACCCATAACTAAACCAAAATAAACAATCACAATAGCCGAAATTTTTCTTAATGAATTCATTTTAGTAAAATTTAAGTCAAACCTACTCTTTCCCTTTTCGGTATCCGGGGCTACTCTCGGATTTTTTAAGTCGTTTTTCGCTTTCACATCCCCGACTTGATTGGGTTGCCAGCCCTATAATAGCCTTTTTTCAAACTAAAATATGGTGTGTGTGTGTGTGAAAGTCAAGAGCTTAGCTGAAAAAACTTTTAAATCCTTAATGAGTGGAAAAATTATGTAAACGAACAGTTGAATTTTATTATTCAATGACTAGTAATTATTCTTTAAATCACTGCTTTTGAAAGGCGAAGACAGAGTATTAAACCAATTAATTTTCTGAACTACTAATTCTGTCTGGGCTGGCCGTCGCCATGGGTGTAGGAAGACGGCGGTTTAATCCTTTTAATGGGATGGAAATTTGAAAATCCAAAAAAGTTGCCTCAAAAAATTGAGGCAACTTCTAGCTGATATACCTATCTAAGATCTTAAAATAAAAATGATGAAGATCAAGATATTAAGTATGTATTGGCTGATGATTTTTGATTTGAAAGAAGCATCCAAGTCAAAAAAAGAAGATGGATTTATGGCTCGCCTAAACTGGAATGTCATAAATACTAGATTAAAGCAAACCAAAACTCCGAGCACTATTCCAGAAAAATCAAATTTTTTAAATATCCAGAAAAGAACACCAGAAATAATGTAAGCCAATACAGTCAAAACAGAGGCTCTGGCTAAAGCTTTTTTTAGAAGAATTTCCATATTTTTTTACTTAACACAATCGTAGGCATTACATCTCCTCTTTTCCATTTTTCCTTCGAATCTCGGACTGCCGCATAGGCATGGAGTCTATTTGACGCATCAGGGATTCCATTGGAACTGCCCCAGCACCCTGATTTTTGATTCCGCCATCAAGTCCGATCAGCAACCAGTTTTCTTCAGATTTCAGGTTTTGCGATAGTTTCACAAAGCTTTTTTCGGCCAATTCCTCTTCCAGATTTTTCCAAAGGATCTTTCCTTCCGAAACATGCACCAAGAGTAATTTTCGCTCTTCCAATTCCTTTTGATGATTTTTTATCCAGGTTTGATCAAAGCCGGAAGAATCAAAAACCACGACAATCCGCTTTTCCCAACGGAAATCATCCAAGGACTTGGGCTGTTGCAAAAAACTCATACAAACTATACTTAAAAGGATCCAATACATACTTAAGTAACTTAAGCAGAGGCCATTTGGTTTGATCCAATTCAAGTTCGAGTATTTAAGATTTTGTTATTCTATTCACTCCACAAAAATGGTGGCATTGGGATCCTTTTGGATATCAAGCTTTTCAACTTTCGAAGGAACCTTCATCCATTTTCCAGGACCTATCTTCCCTGATATCTGAGTTATTTCTCCATTTAGAAATAGTTGCTCATTCCGGAATTCGAGCATGAATTCATTCATTCCACCAAGTAAAAAGTCATATCCTTGGGCAGAAAAATAAAGGGCATCTTGTTTCACTTTTTCGAATTCAACATTGCTTTTATCTAAAATAATCAGCTGATTCAATCGATTTACTTTCAAAACAAATCCACCATTGGGTGCCTGCTGAAGCTGGTCTATAAACAAGGTGTCATTGGAAACACGAAAATTCTGAATTGGCTTGGTTTGGTTCGGATTAACATTTCCTCCATAAATCGATACATATTCCAAAGCAGAAGAGTCAGCCTGGACAATTTTTAGAAAACTGGCATTTTGAACTACCAAAACCGAAAATTCATCCAAGGCTATTTTTTCAGTTTTGATTTCCTTTGCCACTTTAAATGGGAGCTGATCTGAGGCTTTGAAAGAAATAAATAAGGTCAAAACCAAAGAAACCCAGACAAAGCTGAGAAATCCGACTATAATTTTATTGCTTGTTTTCATGATCATTGGATTTTATGACTTGAAGTAATTCGGCTAAATCTTGAGAATTCAATTTTAGAACCTCGACTTTGTGAATGATACCAGGAAGTTCCTGCTCAAAAAACTCCCTCTTTTGGATTCGCTGGAGTTGAGTTGTTGCATCGGAAGCGATGAAAAAACCGATCCCCCGCTTATTCTCAATTATCCCCTCTTCCTCCATCAAACTATAGCTGCGCATCACCGTGTTTCGATTCACTTCTATATCCGCTGCCAGCTCGCGGACTGACGGAATTTTTTCTCCAGGCTGTAGCTTCCCGGTGAGGATTTGATCGATTAACCAATCCCGGATTTGTAGAAAGATGTTTTTGTGTTCGCTAAAATCCATCTTATACCTGCTTTTCTTTCAGCTTAAAATAGGCTACGACATAGGATAAAACCACCGCTAGCCAAATCCAGAAGGCTGACATGATTATTATCAAAGGCGTATCAGGAAGCAATTCAGGCTGATCAACCTTGAGGATTTCATATTTCACTTGTCCATTTAGAGTTAAAGTCCCTGGATCCATTATCCATGATAATGCGATAGAAGTCGCGCTAATTGCCAAGTAGGCGACTATCAAACTGAATGGCATCCAGATAAAATTATACTTTCCAAAAATCAAACTTCCCGCCCAACTCAAAGATGGAATCAAAGCAAAAAGACCCAATAAAATTAATTTGATAAAGAGTAATTGTTGTCCAAAATTTTCAATTAACCAAATACCCTTCCACTCCAAAACCCCTACATAATCTATAGTGACATTTTTGAATACAATTGGACCAAACAATTGGAATAAGCCCAATCCCAAATTGGAAGCAATCCAAAAGATAAGGGGATAAATGAATAACAAGCCGGCCATTTTAATTGAAAGTTCGACTATATATTTCTCTGCGATGCTTGCTGGCAGCATCAAATAGCTTTTTGCATTTTGAGGGTTTCGAAGAGCTAAGAAGCTTTGCCCCAACCAAAGCAAGCAAATGACAAAATACCCAATGAAAAAAATTTCTTTTACATATCCTGTTTCAAAAGTGAGATAGCCTTGATTGGAAAATAAAACCACTTGGAAAGCAAGAATAATCATTCCAATTAACCCCAAGAAGGCAGTCAAATAAGTCTTTTTAGAGAATGCCCAATAATATTGGAGAAGCCAGCCCATTCTGGTCAAGCTGATTGTGTTAGCCGTTTTCATGTTGTAAGGGAATTAGTTTTTGAAAGAAAAGAAGCTATTGGAACACCTGAGGTGACCCCTTCGAAGAGTAATTCGAGGTTTACTACCGTTTGGGCTTGAGTAGTTCGCTCCTGAATGAATTGGACCCCAAGTGCCGTAGGATGAGAAAAAATTGCATCTGGTACATCCGATTGACTGACTCCAAAATGAAGCGAATCAGCCAATTCGCTAAGGTCTGCATGCAGTTTGATATGCCCTTGATCCAAAATCATAACACGATCGAGTGTGTTCTCCAAATCCCGAATCAAATGGGTGGCAATCAAAACAGTCTGATCTTCACCGAGCAGTGAGATTAATTCTTTCCGAAATATAGACTTGCTCGAAATGTCTAGCCCATTGGTAGGCTCATCCAATAATATCAGCGAGCAACCCGAACTCAAGGCTATCGCTAAACCAACCTTTTTCTGTTGACCAAAGGATAGGTCTTTTATTTTTTCTTGAGAATTAACTTCAAACCGTTGAAGCAGTCTTTCGAAAGTCGAAGTATCGAATCGCGGGTAAAAAGGCTGCAAAACCTTTCGGTAGCTGTGAGCGGATAAATGTCCCGGAAGAAAATTTTCATCGGGGACAAAGAAGACTTCCTGAAGAAAGTTAGCCTCCCTCAATTGGGGCGAAAACCCCAAAACAGACAGTTCCCCCTTTTTTGGGAACAATAAGCCAGCTAGGATTCGAAGAAAGCTGGACTTCCCCACCCCATTCTTTCCCAGGATCCCCACGATATTTCCTGGCTGGCACTCCCAAAAAAGATCCTTAAAAAGTGGCTTCTCTTTCAGATAGGAAAAAGCAAGATTTTGAATAGCAATCATATCAATTGTATTAGTGTCATAATATACTATGACACTAAACTACAAATTAATTTTGAAAAAGCTATTTCTGGGAAAAATTTTCAGATTCTTTTTTTTACCCACGCCAAAATCATCTCTAAAACCTTATCTCTATCCAAATCATTGAGTAATTCATGATAAGCTCCATCGATTATTTCAATTGTCTTATCTTTTGAAGCAGATTTTTCAAAAAGCAATTTAGAGCCTTCCGGATTTGTTAAGCGGTCGGCAGTGCCATGCATGACCAAAAAAGGGAAATTAAATTTTTCAGCATTATCCTGGATAAACCGCATCATTTGAAGCAGTTCGTAACCTGTCCGAACAGGGATTTTTCTCTGAAATACCAAGGGATCATTTTTATATTTTTCCACTTCCTCAGGAATTCTGGATATCCCACTGATATCCAAAGCAAGTGCTGGAAGTTTAGGAGTTATTTTATTGAGAATTCCAGAAATAGCAATCAGAATAGCAGAAGTCCCCTCGGCTTCTTTGATTGCAGGAGCAGAAAGGATTATTCCCTGGGTTTCCGGTTGATATTTAAGCGCATAAGCAACTGCCAATCCCCCACCCATACTGTGCCCAAAAATAAAGGAAGGCACTCCAGGCACATAGGCTTTCACTTTTCCATACAAAGCATGAATATCTTCCAGATAACTTTCATAGGAATCAAAATAAGCAGTCGGTTTATCCTGCGAGGACTGTCCATGCCCTCTTCCATCAAATGTAAAAACAGAGACACCCAACTCTACCAAACCTTCTACTAGGCTATAATATCTTCCGCTATGCTCTCCCAAACCATGGATCAAAAGCAAGGAAGCTTTAGGGGCTCCCGACATCCAGGCTTGTAAATAGAGTTGAACTCCATCAGGAGCAGTGTAAGATGTTTCAAGATGCTGCATATACCAAAGGATATTAGGACTTAGGAATAAAAGGTAATTAAAATACCTTTGAAAACAACGAATGATAAAATTAAATACCTTTAAAAACCTGATTTAAACAGGATTAAGGACATTTTTACAATTGAACTAAATAGTATTTTAATCCTGAAAAATGACCGATAAACAGGTAATTTATCCAAAGATCACAAAGCTGAAACTAAACTAAACCCTCACCCCGAATCTCGTGTATGAGAATGGGTAATGTCAAAGAAAAATCCTACTGCTCATACGGAGAGTAAGGCTTTTCTCTTAGTTTAGTTGATCCCGACATTACTATAGAAAGCCCTGTGGTGGGGCTTTCTTTTTTTTGTTTTAAAGCCAATTCAAAAGTTCATATCTTCTTATTTTTCAATTGCTTATGTTTCTATTTTTTTGTAAATTTTATTACACAAACCCAAAAAGCTATGGAAACTTCAGGCAAAATTCAGCATTGGGCTGACACACATCACCCCAGCTGGCTAGACTTCATTAGAATCGCTCTTGGACTTTTTATTCTTTATAAAGGAATTTTATTTATCTCTAATACTGGAGCTTTGTTAGAGATTATGAAAAATAGTGAACTACAGTTTTTCAATCTTGCGCTGGCTCATTATGTAGCTTTTGCACATTTGGTTGGTGGCTTATTGATTGCGCTTGGTTTGGTAACTCGATTTGCGATTATTTTCCAGTTACCCATTCTCTTTGTAGCCGTCTTTTTCGTCAATATAGAGCAGGGGTTTCTCTCTGTTTCTAACAACCTGGAGTTTGAACTTTCCCTAATTGTATTGATTCTTCTTTTTGTTTTCCTTTTTTACGGATCAGGAAGAGTATCTCTGGATTATTGGATGAAAAAGCATCCGAATTGGTAAAAAAATTTCTTTTAATGTTTATCGAGAAAAGAAGGCAGCCAGAACGACTGCCTTTTTTGATTCTTTGCATTTTTTAGAAAAATTGTACTAAAGCTAATTGTAGGGGTGACAGGATTTGAAACTAGGACCATCCTGACCATAGTCAGGATACGCTAACCGTCCCTTTTCATCAATTCCAAATATCTCTTCGCACCCAAATTTTTGATTTTCTTTTCTAATTTCATTGCTTCAGCTCTTGAATTAGTCAATTCAGAGTGAACCAAAACCCAAGGAGTACCTAACCGGGTAAATCGCTCTCTTCCAGAATTGTGCCTTTCTAATCGTTTATCAAGATCAGATGTCTGCCCAACATAATATTTACCGAGCCTTTCTGAAAAAAGTATGTAGACTACAAACTCCATAAACAAAAAATATTTGAAAGAGAGACTTTTGAAATTGCCAAGGTGAACCTGACTTTGTTAGCACGACCATCCTGACCACAGTCAGGACATGCTAATCATCGACTTTCTAATTATTATGTAGGGGTGATCCTGACTTGGTCAGGACGACCTCTCAGACCAGAATCAGGACATGCTAACCGTAACACTTCTAATTATTATGTAGGGATGATCCTGACTTTGTCAGGACGACCACACGCCCCCCAGACGTGCACGCTAACCGGACTGCGCCACACCCCGAATTGAAGAGCGAATTTACATGATTCTGATTTTTTGCCAGTCGAATTAACTTTAAAAAATGTCGACTATCCGTTTTTTTCTTTAAAAAAAACAGGTTGACTGACAATTTTGCAACAAACTTCGCACAAGCTGACTTTGGGATTGATTTTTTCGGCTTTACGAATGGCTTCTAATCCATTGTTAAAAGGGCCTAAATAATCTCTGTTTAAAGAATCCGGAATTAACTCACAATCTCTGTGGTGCACCTCATGACTCCCCTCTGAATTTGCCACGGAAGATAAATAAAAGAATTTCATGTGTTTGGCTGAAAGTTGAACATCAAAAATACGCCCCAAAAAAACGCAAAAAAATACCCTATACAGGGTATTTTTAGGGGTAAAACCTTCACTTTTAAACTAATTTATTAACAGAAAGGAAATTTTAACCTGAAAGTTTCGCTATTCTCCAAAGAATATTTTAGTGCCTATTTTTCAGAAATCAGTAAAAAATTACTGAGAATACCTTTGATACAAGTGTTGCCATTCTTCATCCAAACTTAACTCAGGCCTCCGCTCTCCTGCCCTTGTATACCAATAATCAGCATTCCATAAATCCCCTTCTTTTCTATGCAAGTAAGCATGGACTCTAGCCGCGGATTTCCCACCCAATTGATCTACCTGTTCATGAGCCTTGTCCCAATCCCCATGGAAATCGTACCAAAGCGCTTTCAACTCAGGAGAAAAACTGGAATCTGGTTCTGTAGTATTTTTAAATGATTCTAAATCCATGGCTTAAAGTTGTGTAAATATTAAACTCTCACCAAAAGACGGTTTCTGATTTTTGCCTGCATAGAGTCCAAAATTCCTAAGTAAGCGATCTCTTGAAATAATCTATTTTAGGATTCAAGGGATTTATTTTACCGAAAATCATAAATCCATCAAATCAAAGCACTTAGACTTATCCTCAGTAAATTCAGAGTTTCTGTAAAGAATTAACAGTAGATATTTAAAATCTTTGAGATTTTTTCAATAAACATTGGAAATATAGGGCTTTACCCAAAATTTCTTTGGAGTTGGCAGGTAAGAGAGAAATTCTATATTTGCCCAATTATTTATTAACCAAACACAACAGCGTAAACAAACTTTATGGAACAAGCGGTGATTTATTTGGTCCCGGCACTGGGGATACTAGGCTTGATCGTCATGGCAATCAAGTCAGCCTGGGTAAACAAACAGGAAACAGGTGACAAAAACATGGTGGAATTGGCAGGATATATTGCTGATGGAGCCATGGCCTTTCTCAAAGCAGAATGGAAAGTTTTATCCTATTTTGCGGTCATCGCAGGAATTCTGTTGGCCTATTCAGGGACAACAGTTGAAACCTCCAGCCCACTTATTGCCGGTTCTTTTCTAATCGGAGCAGTATTCTCTGCTTTTGCAGGATACATAGGAATGAATATCGCTACCAAGGCGAACGTTCGAACCACTCAAGCTGCAAGAACTAGCTTGAAGCAAGCACTGAAAGTTTCCTTTACCGGAGGTTCAGTAATGGGGCTGGGCGTGGCAGGATTAGCCGTGCTAGGATTAGGTTCTTTGTTTATCCTTTTCTACCAAATGTATGTAGTCAGCGCAGGTGCTGGAGTCAACGGAGTAGAAATGGAAAAAGCCCTCGAAGTATTGGCTGGTTTCTCATTGGGTGCAGAATCCATTGCTCTTTTTGCAAGAGTTGGTGGTGGTATTTATACTAAAGCCGCTGACGTAGGTGCTGACTTGGTAGGAAAAGTTGAAGCTGGAATCCCGGAAGATGACGTAAGAAACCCGGCAACTATTGCGGATAATGTGGGTGATAATGTAGGTGACGTGGCTGGTATGGGTGCTGACTTATTCGGTTCCTATGTAGCGACTATCTTGGCAACCATGGTTTTGGGAAGAGAAATTGTTTCCGATGATCAGTTTGGAGGAATTGCTCCAATTCTTTTGCCAATGGTACTTGCAGGTTTGGGGATCGTATTCTCTATTATGGGAATGGCCTTTGTAACAGTAAAAGATGACAAAGGAGATGTGCAAAAAGCGCTCAATATGGGCAACTGGTCTTCTATCATATTCACGGGTATAGCATCCTTTTTCGTTGTTAAACACATGCTTCCTGAGACTTTGGAAATCCGAGGATATGAATTCACTAATATGGATGTTTTTTATGCCATCATTCTTGGTTTAGTTGTAGGTACATTAATGTCCATCATCACCGAATACTATACAGCAATGGGCAAGCGACCTGTGATGTCAATAGTCAGACAATCGGCAACCGGTCACGCAACCAATATTATTGGTGGACTATCTGTAGGTATGGAATCAACTGTTTTACCAATTTTGGTTTTAGCTGGTGGTATATATGGTGCTTACGAATTTGCGGGGCTTTATGGTGTGGCAATCGCAGCGGCCGGTATGATGGCTACTACTGCCATGCAATTAGCAATTGACGCTTTTGGGCCTATTGCTGATAATGCAGGTGGTATCGCAGAGATGAGCCAGCTTCCGGAAGAAGTGAGAGGAAGAACAGATATTTTGGATGCTGTAGGAAATACAACTGCTGCCACAGGAAAAGGCTTTGCAATTGCATCTGCAGCTTTGACTTCTTTAGCCTTATTCGCTGCCTTCGTTGGAATTGCCGGCATTGATGCAATTGATATCTATAAAGCACCAGTATTGGCGGGCTTGTTTGTTGGAGGAATGATTCCATTCATCTTCTCCTCATTAGCTATTGCTGCAGTAGGTAGAGCTGCCATGGATATGGTAAATGAGGTAAGAAGACAGTTTAGAGAGATTCCAGGAATCATGGAATACAAGTCCAAACCTGAATATGATAAGTGTGTGGAAATCTCTACCAAAGCTTCTATCCGAGAAATGATTGCTCCAGGAGCTATTGCATTGATTACTCCAATTATTGTAGGATTTGCCTTTGGCCCAGAAGTTTTGGGTGGATTATTAGCGGGGGTAACTGTTTCCGGTGTATTAATGGGTATGTTCCAATCCAATGCAGGCGGTGCATGGGATAACGCGAAAAAATCCTTTGAAAAAGGAGTGGAAATCAACGGAGAAACTTTCTACAAAAAATCAGAACCTCATAAAGCTTCAGTAACAGGTGATACAGTAGGTGATCCTTTTAAAGATACTTCTGGTCCCTCCATGAACATTTTGATCAAGCTGATGTCAATTGTGGCTTTGGTTATTGCTCCTCATATTAGTGAGCGTCCACACGGAGAACCAATGGCTGAGCGTGTGGAAGTGAAAAAAGAAATAAAATACGAAGACGGAAAGAAGATTGTCACCGAGACAAAAACCATAGTGAAATAAAGAATTTCATTGACTGCGAAAAGGCTGTTCGATTACCGAGCAGCCTTTTTTTTATCCTTAAAATCAGTTTATTGCATTTTTTAAATATCTATAAATGCAAAATTTTGCAAAAAAACTTGCAAGATTTATTACGCCATTTTTTAGCATCCGCTAAAATAAATTATTAAATATTGTTGATTTTACACTCTATAAATTTTTAAATTAAGCTTTCAACCAAAATAGAGGATAATATTTTCTCTTAAAATTTCAAAAAAGATCTTTTCACGAGAGTTCTTATCAAGCAATCAACCCAAAGTAAGGTATTAGAATCTGGCATTTTTATGCGGTTTTTAAAGAAAATACTGATAACTACAGACTTTAAAACGGTAAAAAAATGCATAATTCTAGTTTTTGTAGAACCAATTTTAAACTCATAACATAAAATCACATGAAAAACAGCTACAAATCAGCGTTGCTTTTTCTGATAGGTTTTTTGGCTTGCATTCCTTTGTATGCCCAACAGACTGTTTCGGGAACTGTCACCGCTAAAGAAGATGGAGCGCCTCTACCAGGTGTCAGCATCGTCATTCAGGGAACCTCCACGGGAGTGGTATCTGATATCGACGGGAAATACAGCATTTCAGTTCCCAATGCCCAAGCGGTCTTGGTATTCTCCTTTATTGGCTTTGAAACACAACGAGTTTCTGTAGGCAACAGGAGCACACTTGACGTAAGTCTTGCAACAGAAACGTCCAATCTCGACGAGTTTATAGTAACCGCATTTGGTATTTCGCAGGAGAAAAAAGCTTTAGGTTATGCGGCTCAAAGCATCAATGCTGATGAGATCACCAAAACAAGACAGCCAAATGTGGTCAATGCACTTCAGGGTCAGGTAGCTGGTGTTCAGGTAACCAATTCTGGTGGTGCACCAGGGCAATCCGCCAGAATCATTATTCGAGGTATCAACTCCTTGGACCCTTCCGCAGACAATCAACCATTATTTGTGGTAGATGGAGTTCCTGTAGACAACTCGACTATTGAATCCAATGGAACGCCTCGCGGTATGTCCAACCGTATCGCTGACATCAACCCAAATGACATTGAGTCCATGTCCGTATTAAAAGGGGCGGCTGCTACAGCGCTTTATGGTGTTCGTGCTGCCAACGGCGCAGTAATCATAACCACCAAAAAAGGGAAGTCAGGACAGATTCGTGTAGATTTTAATTCTTCTTTAGGCTTCGATAATTTGGCAAAGCTACCTGAGCTACAGGATCAATTTGGTCAAGGTTTTAGCGGGGTTAGAAATGATTCCAGCTTCTGGCCTTCCTGGGGTGCCAATATTGCTGAGGAAAATGATCCGAATTATGTTTATCAGGATAACTGGAACAGAGCATTCAATACAGGAATGCAGTTCGATAATAGTTTAAGTGTATCAGGAGGTAATGAAGTAGCAACTTTTTACGGATCCTTTGGCAGACTGGATCAAGAAGGAATTATACCATTCTCTACTTGGGATAGAACCAGTGCAAAATTATCCGGTACAGTAAAGGCCAGTGAGAAATTTAACTTTTCCGGCTCATTTAACTACACCAACTCTGGAGGAAACAGAGTGCCTCATGATAGATTTTTGGAGCGGATGATGTATTGGTCAGAAACCACCGATGTGCGGGATTACATCAATCCGGATGGCACCATGAGAACTTATGGCAACACCAATCCGATCTATGATGCCCGATTTGCTACTTACGAAGACAATGTCAATCGTATCATAGGAAATATCAACTTGAATTACAGCCCAACAGAATGGCTGACTTTTTCATATAGATTAGGTATGGACAATTATTCGGATTCCAGAACTGAAATCACACCTGGTCCTATGGGTATTGATGGTGAGGTTCCATTAAGTTCTACAGGGTTTTTAGAAGAAACCAGAATTAACAGCAGGGACATCACTTCCAACTTTTACATCACCTTGAAGAAACAATGGAATTCTGATTGGAATACCAGTCTAAGATTAGGAAATGATGTGTTTGAAAGAAAGTTTGACAGGGTAACCGCTACTGGTACCAACTTCGTGATTCCAGGATTCTACAATTTGAATAATACGACTCAAATTTTTGCCTCTCAGGGTAAAAGCATCCGAAGATTGGTTGGTTTCTACGGAGATTTGATGGTTGATTACAAAAATTTCCTTTTCCTAAATATTACCGGAAGAAATGATATCTCCTCTACCCTACCTAAGAATAACAATTCCTTCTTCTATCCTTCAGTTAATTTAGGGTATGTATTCAGTGAGAATTTTGATCTACCATCATGGGTCACCTTCGGTAAACTGAGAGCATCATGGGCTCAGGTAGGTAAGGACACCAACCCTCATATTTTGGGAGCAACTTTTGTTTCTCCGGGAGTATTCCCTCTGAATGGGCAAGTTGGTTTCTCGAGAAACTCAACATTTGGCGATCCTAATCTAAGACCTGAAACGACTACTTCTGTTGAGTTTGGTACACAGTTCGCATTTTTTAATAACCGCGCAAGTTTGGATGTAACCTATTACAAATCCAATGCTGCAGATCAGATTATTCCAGTGCCGATTTCTGACGCAACTGGCTTCTCTTCCTACATTACAAATGCAGGAGAAATTGAGAACCGAGGATTTGAAATCGTTTTGGGAGGTACTCCAATTGAAAGAGGGGATTTCCGCTGGGACGTTACAGCTAACTTAACGACCAACCAGAATGAAATCAAGGCAATCAGAGAAGGTATTGATCAGATCGTTGTAGGCTCTCAATTCGGATATGCCGGAAGTAGAGTTACGATGATCTTGAAAGAAGGGCAGGCTTATGGAAATATTTATGGAAGTAGCTATATCCGACCTGGGGCTCCAGAAGGAACTGAAGAATTAAACAGAGATTTACCGGTACTTATTGGGGCAAATGGATTCCCAGTGAGAACAGGTAATCAGCTAATCTTGGGAAATGCAGTTCCAAAATTCTTTGGAGGCTTGAGAAACAACTTTTCTTACAAAGGACTAGAGTTTTCCTTCTTAATTGATTTCAGAGCAGGACTGGAGCAATATGACCAGTTTGGCAACTTCCTTTCTGCTTTTGGTAAACAAAAAGATTCAGAGAGAAGAAATGATTTCGTGGTTTTCCCAGGCGTTTTGGCTGATGGATCTCAAAACACGAAGGAAGTATGGCTGGGTCAGGGAGTTGGACCTGACGGAGTTAATTATGGAGCAGGTTATTGGAGAAATTATTACAGAACCACTTCCGAAAACTTTGTCAAAGATGCCAGCTTCATCAAACTGAGAAATGTGACTTTGGCTTATAATTTACAGCCAAACCTTCTGGAAAGAACTCCTTTTAGAACAGCCAGAATCTCCGTTGCAGCAAACAACATCATTCTTTACACTCCTTGGGATGGGTTTGATCCTGAATCTTTCTCTGCAGGAGCTGGTGGCAATGCTGTCGGATTCACCGGATTGGGATTCCCGGGGGTTCAAAGCCTATTCTTCACTTTGAATTTGGGATTGTAAACCTTTAACCACGAAAAAGATGAAATTTAAAAATAAACTATCAGCGATTTTAGCATCCGTGGTATTGATGGCTTCAGCCTGCGATTCCTTTTTGGATGTCAATGAAAATCCTAATAACCCTGAAGATGCACCTATCTCAGGTTTGATGACAAACAGTACTTATGAAACCGCACTCAATATTTTCAGGGGCGGTAGTGCTACAAGTAATTACGTGCAATACTTAGCTTCTCCAAATCCCGGCAGTTCATCCGACGTAATGGATCCTTCGGACTTTAGTGGCACTTGGTTCAGTCTTTATAATGTGATGACTGATTTGGATGTAATCATCAAAAAAAGTGAGGAAAATGGAGCAAATCATTACAAAGGAGCTGCTCAAATCCTTATGGCTCTGAATCTGGGAATGACCGTTGACTTCTTTGGAGATGTACCATTTTCCCAAAGTTTCAATTTTGAGACAGTGACTCCGGCTTATGATGATGATCAAGAACTCTATGGAAGAGTCTTGGATCTCTTGGATGAAGGAATTGCAAACCTCCAAGGCCAAACTTCCATTTCCATGGGGAATGATGACTTCATTTATCAGGGCAATGTTGCCAATTGGATAAAATTTGGCAATAGTCTAAAAGCAAGATTCATATTACACACCAAAGGCACTTCTGCCTACAGTGAATCTGAATTGTTAGCAGCAGTCAATGCTGGCTTTTCTTCTTCAAATGATGATGCAAGCGTAAGCTTTTTCGAGCAAAGGTTTAATCCTTGGGCTCAGGTTGCCATCAACAATTCTAACCTTCTTTTAGGTGGATGGATCTCAGAGCAATTTGTAGAAGCACTGGATGGTACTTCCTACCCTACGGTTGATCCAAGATTGCCATTGATGATCGGAACCACTGACGAAGGGGAATTTGTAGGTACGGTAAACGGAGCAGGAAGAGGAAATGCACCAGAGCAAGGTGCTAGATCCACTTTGATCCCAGGTCAGTTTTACACCTCCACTCAATCTCCTATTTTGATTGCGACTTTTGCCGAACTCAAATTTATTGAAGCGGAAGCTGCTTTACAGAATGATAGAGCCAGAGCCTATTCGGCCTATTTAGCAGGAATCGAGGCGCATATGGATATGCTGGGTGTTTCTGATACAGAAAAAGCATCTTATTTGGCTGATCCTAGCGTAAGCATGGGAGCCGCCAATTTGACTTTGGCTGATATCATGAAAGAAAAATGGGTAGCTCTATTCTTACATCCTGAAACCTGGAATGATGCAAGGAGATTTGATTATAGCTATAAGGATATGACTCTTCCGGAAAATTTAAACCCAGATTTGAATGGACAGTATATCCGAAGACTTGCCTATCCAGATAGTGAGGTCAGTAGAAATGGCGACAATGTCCCTTCTGTTACTTTGCTGGATAGAATCTGGTGGAATCAATAATTAATCAGTAAACCTTTAAGTCTCCTGCCAAAATGCAGGAGACTTTTTTTATTTTAAGAGAATGAAAAAAATTCTTTTCGCAATCCTGCTACTCGGTAGTTCATGTACCGTTCAGAAAATCAACCGCTCCATTAAAAAATCTGAGGTTTTCAATCAGGGGCATATGGGAATGATGGTAGTTGACCCTATCAAGGACAAAACCTTGATAGATATCAATTCCGCCAAATATTTCATTCCTGCCTCCAATACCAAACTTTTCACCTTTTACACCTCTTACACGGTTTTGGGTGACAGCTTGATTAATGGCCTCAATTATCTGGAAAAAGGAGACTCCTTAATTTTTTGGGGGACCGGTGATCCAAGTCTTTTGCATCCCGATCTGAAAAACGAGAAAGCGATTGAGTTTTTAAAAAACAGTAAAAAGGATTTATATCTCCTAGATAATTTTGAACAAGTAGATGCTTTTGGTCCAGGATGGTCTTGGGATTGGTACAATGCTTACTATGCCACAGAGCGCTCAGCCTTCCCAATTTATGGAAATGTCCTTCGCTTCAAATATGAAATCGGAGATCCTAATTTTACAATCAATCCAACTTGGTTTAAGCCCTTTCTTTCCGCTCAAAAAACAGAAAATTGGACTGGGTATAATTTCAAGAGAGATAGATATCAAAACTTATTTTCCTACCAATTTACTGATAAGCCCGAACAAAAAAGTTTCGAAAGAGACATCCCTTTTGTGACTTCTGCCGAGCTCACGGCCCTGATGCTTTCCGATATTTTAGGTAAAAAGATCACTTTGATAAAAGATCAAGCCTACTTTTCCGAAGAGCCAAAAAAATTACTCAGTACGCCGGCAGACAGCATTTATGCACAGATGATGAAAATCTCGGATAATTTTCTGGCAGAGCAATTATTGCTGTTGGTTTCTGATCAACTCAGCAATAAACTAAGTACTCGGGATGCCATTGCTTATGCAAAGGAAAATTTATTAGGCGACTTACCGGATGAACCGGTATGGTACGATGGCTCCGGTCTTTCAGCCCGAAATATGTTTACGCCCCGTTCCATAATTGCACTCTTGGCTAAAATCAGAGCTGAAGTTCCTTTGGAAAAAATCAAAGCCTACTTCCCTGCCGGAGGAGAGTCAGGCACAATCCGCAACTGGTATCCTTCCGATCCTGGGCAGGCGCCCTACATCTATGCTAAAACAGGAACTCTCAGCATGAGTAATGCCCTAAGTGGGTATTTGATCACAAAAAGTGGGAAAATCCTTCACTTTTCCTGCCTTTTTAACAATTACACCATTTCATCTAACGATTTAAAAACCGAACTTCAAAAGATACTTTATCGCCTCCACGACCAATACTAACATGAAGAAGACCACATCGCTTTTATTCATTCTATTTCTATCTTTTTGTTTTCTGGCAAAAGCCCAAAACTTTAGCATGGAACAGGTGGGAAAATTCAGCTTTCCCTCCGAACTAACTTCCTCACCTTCCGGTGAAAAGATCGCCTGGGCTATGAACGAACAAGGAAAACGCAATGTGTATTTCGCTGAAGGCCCTGATTTCAAACCCACAAAACTCACTTCTTTCAATGAAGATGATGGGCAAGAAATCAGCAGTCTTCGATTTACTCCTGATGGAAATTGGTTGGTTTTTGTAAGAGGAGGCGACCATGGAGGAGGAAATGCATCCTCAACTGTCAATGCACAAAATTTACCTAAGCTTCCCAAGGTAGAAATCTGGAAAATCAACCTTCAAACAAAGGTCGCAGCAGTGGTAACCGAAGGAGATGATTTCTTTTTGGGTGCAGGACAACAATTAGTTTTTTTGAAAAATGGCCAAGTATGGAAAGCTGATTTATCCGGGAAAGAAAAAACCACCCAATTATTTGAAGTCAAAGGTTCTGTTAATTCATTGGAATTTTCACCTGATGGAAAAAAGATAGCATTTACAGTAAATCGGGGTGGACATCAGCTCTTAGGTATATTCGAAAACACCCAAACACCCATACATTGGATTGCCCCTTCTTTTCATCGCTATTCCCAGCCTAAATGGTCTCCGGATGGAAATAAGCTAGCTTTTATAAAGACATTGGGTGGTGAAGGAGCAGCCTTTTCTCTTTTGGAACCAAGACATGTCCCTTGGGAAATTTGGATAGCAGATGTGAGTTCAGGCGAAGGGAAAATGCTTTGGAAGGCTCCCGAAACATTGAGAGGGTCCTACCGCTATCCATTTTTTGCTTTTCCCAATACAAATGAGTTGATTTTCGAGTCTTACCAAGATGGGTGGCAACACTTATACTCCTTAGACATCAACTCGGGGACCACTACCTTACTGACTCCGGGAGATTATATGGTGGAACAAATCAAACTAAGCACAGACAACAAGAAATTGGTCTTTTCGGCTAATACTGGTCCTGAAAAAGAAGATATGGATAGAAGGCATATTGGTTCTATTGATCTTTCCAGCAAAAAGCTTAATTGGGAAACAACAGGAACTGGAATTGAGGCCTATCCGGTTACCATTGGACAAGGGAATACGCTGGCATATTTTTCTGCAACCGCTCAAAGGCCTCATTTAGTCACCTTGAAAAAGGGAGCGGAAATACGAGTTTTACAGGAAAATTTGATCCCCTCTGATTTTCCTCAAACAAGCTTAATCACGCCCAAACAAGTCAGTTTTACTGCTCCAGATGGCACGATAGTCTATGGACAGCTTTTTGAAAAAGCCGGAGGGCCTCCTCAAAAGCCAGGAGTAGTATTTGTTCATGGAGGTCCGCAAAGGCAAATGCTTCTAGGCTGGAGCTACATGGATTATTATTCTAATACTTATTCACTCAACCAATATCTGGCAGAATTAGGTTTTGTTGTCCTTTCAGTCAATTTCAGATTGGGAATTGGTTATGGCTATGAATTTCACCGGCCTGCTTATGGATACTATCAGGGAGCTGTAGAATATCAGGATGTAAAAGCTGGAGGAGAATTCTTGGCAGATTTACCGCAAGTTGACTCGGATAAAATAGGGATTTACGGGGGCAGTTACGGCGGATTTTTGACTGCTTTGGCTTTGGCCAGAGACTCGGATTTATTTAAGGTTGGGGTGGACATCCATGGAGTTCATGACATGGACGGAAGGTATGATTTACCGGATGGTTATGAAGTAGCTCCAGACTATGAAAAAGCTTTGGAAATCGCATGGAAATCCTCCCCAATAGCAGATTTGGACACTTGGACATCACCTGTGCTCTTTATTCATTCCGATGATGACAGAAATGTCAACGTGAGCCAAACCACAGATCTAATTCGAAGATTTGAAGAATTGAATAAGCCCTACGAATCCATCTTGATACCCGGAGACACACATCATTGGATGAAATGGAGAAACATGATTCGGGTAGATAAATCAACCGCAGATTTCTTGAAAAAACACTTAATGAACTGATTTTGGCTGAAAATAAAACCCAAGCAACCGATGCCTCTGTGGACGAGTTTATCGAGGCAGTAGAATCTCCTAAAAAGAAGGAAGACGCCTTTGCCTTAAAGAAGATGATGGAAGAAGTGACCGGTGAAAAAGCAGTTATGTGGGGACCATCTATAGTAGGCTTTGGTCAATATCATTATAAGTATGATTCAGGAAGAGAGGGAGACTTTCTAATTGTTGGATTTTCTCCCAGAAAAGCTTCGATTTCAGTTTATTTACTCGGATGCATGGAGAATAACTTTGATGAGTTATTATCCAAATTGGGAAAGCATAAAATGAGTGTTTCCTGCTTATATATCAATAAGTTGGCAGATATAAATGAATCCGTTCTACGAGAATTGATTAAAAAATCTTACGATTTTATGAAGGAAAAATATCCTTCCAGATGATTTACCACATACTCAATGGAGATGCATTGAAGGATCAGTTTCCGAAGGACATTATAGGTGAAAAGATCATATTCAGAGAATGCTTAATTGACGGTCCGATTGAATCTGATTCTGATGAAGCATTTTGGAAAACAAGAAAAAACTTCATTTCAGAGGAATATCAAGATCTAAACTACGACACCTATTCCAAGGCCGAAATCGAGAAAATCACCAAAATCCCGGATAAGTCGGAGGTTTATTTTTGGTTTGAGGAAGATTGCTTCTGTCAAGTAAATTTCTGGAAGGCTGTCAGTTTATTAGCTGCAAAAAATCATAAATCCTATCTAGTACTTCCCGATGAGAAGTCTCCTTACAGTTTTGCAAATCTTTATCAAAAGGATTTACAGGATCAATTTCAAAATGCCCAGTTGCTTACAGATTCGGATTTACTACTTTTTAGAAAGCTTTGGGATCATTACAAAGGAGGGAACTTCGAAATGCTTACAAACGAAATTTCCGGATATGAAGGTAGATTTTCCTTTTTATCCAAAGCAATCAAAGGAATAGAGGAGATCAAAATGCAAAATCTACCAGCTAAAATTTTGGTCAAATTCAAGCAACAACACCCCGACTCCACTTTTCAGGATGCCTTTCGGCACTTTTGCCAAATATCTCCTCACTATGGTTTAGGTGATTTACAGGTATTGAGAATTTGGGAGAAAATAGGCTGAAGAAATAGGCAAAATTAAAGTTTGACCCCCTCAGGGTCAGGAATTGCTAGCCGTAAAATTTTTCATTCCACGGATTACACCTGCCAACTAGCAAAAGCAGGCCCGTGACTATTATAAGGTTAAATCCTTTCAGGGTTGGTTAGACCTCAAATCGCTTCGGTCATGAAAATAACCACGAAGTGGTTGAACTCCTCAATAGCCACCAGTGAAACTGGTGGAAATAATGCAGCATTATCCACCCCTTCCCAACTCTGAAGGAGTTGAACTCATCAAAACAAATTTGACCCTTTCAAAGTCCGGATAGTATATGTTATTCCTATTGACTAGGGGTTTCACATGGGATTATAGAAAATTTAGTAGCCCATTAGCAGCTTAAAAAGCTCCAATTCCTTAATTTCACAGAATGCAATGGATGACTAATTTTTCGATTCCCGAAAGCCTTTCCCCTATCACTTATCAGTCTAAAATTTTAAGCATGGGCTCCTGCTTTGCTGATTCTATGGGAAGGCGGATGAAAGAAGCCAAGTTTGATATGCTAGTCAACCCTTTTGGCACCATTTTCCACCCCAGTATCTTGGCGGAATTGATAGATCATGCCTTATTCAAGAACAAATTAGATGAAGGGGGGATTCTGCAACGGGAAGATCTATTTTTCCATTATTCCTGTCATTCAGATTTGAATGCGAAATCAAAAGAAGAGCTCAGAACAAAATGGACTCACCAGATCGAACAAACCCATCAATATCTCAAAGAAGGGTCCCACTTAATCCTGACTTTTGGTACTGCCTGGATTTATGAGCATCAGGATTTTGGGAAAGTAGCCAACTGCCATAAACAACCTCAAAATTTGTTTGAAAAGAAAATCACTGAGCTGGACAAAATGGTATTCGACCTATCCCATGTTTTGGATAACATGTCAAGTGAATTCCCGAATCTTAAAATCATCTTAACTGTCAGCCCCGTTCGTCACATCAAAGATGGAATTCCCGAAAATCAACTAAGTAAAAGCCTTTTGAGGGTGCTTTGCGAGAAATTGGAAAGAAAGTACAATTCAGTGTCCTATTTTCCTTCCTATGAAATCATGATTGATGAGTTAAGGGATTATAGATTTTACAAAGAAGATAGAATCCACCCCACAGAAGAGGCCGAGAACTATATCTGGGAAAAGTGGATAAAAAGTCAATTCACCCAAGAAACGCTGGTTACCTATCAGGAAATTCAAAAGGTAAATCGTGAACTTGCTCATCGTCCACTTAATCCTGAAAGCAATTCGCATCAGAAATTCTTACAGAACTTAAAAAGTAAACTGGAACGATTAAACGAGGAATTTGATTTTTCCAATGAAATCGAAACTGTTTCAAAAACGCTCCAAGGGTTTCATTAATATAATCTGATTATCCTCAATGATGCCAATTGCCAAATTTTCTTTTCTTGACCTTTGGGAAGACCGAAGACCGAAGACCGAAGCACCCAAATTCCGATCCTTTGAGCTGATGATAAGCAGTAATTTCCTAGACGCAGGAAAGCGGATAAATTTCAATCAAATTCAATTGATCCTTCAAGGGTTCTCCATAAATTATCAAATCAATGAATCGACTCATTCATAGTCAAAGTCCCTATCTTCTCCAGCACGCTCATAATCCAGTAGACTGGTATCCATGGGGAGAAGAAGCACTGGAAAAAGCTAAGAAAGAGAACAAGCCCATATTGGTTTCTATAGGCTACTCAGCATGCCATTGGTGTCATGTAATGGAAAGAGAGAGCTTTGAAGATAAGGTCACAGCAGATTTGATGAATGAGTACTTTATATGCATCAAGATTGACCGGGAAGAGCGACCTGATTTGGATAATATCTATATGGATGCGGTTCAGGCCATGGGATTACAGGGAGGATGGCCATTGAATGTTTTTTTGATGCCTAACCAAAAACCATTTTACGGGGGAACCTATTTCAAGAATCACCAATGGAAGGGCCTTTTGGCTAATATCGCAGATGCTTTCGCAAAGCACGAGGATCAATTGGCTGAAAGCGCAGAAGGTTTTGGAAAAAGTCTGGCCCGACGAGAAACAGAAAAATATGGGATTTCAGCAGGAGAACTTGATTTTGATCCGGATGATTTGGCAGAAATAAGCTTAAAACTCAACTCTCAGTTTGATATGGAATGGGGCGGAATGAATCGTGTTCCCAAATTTCCCATGCCAGCCATCTGGCTTTTCACACTTGATTACGCCTTACTTTCCAAAAATGAAGAGTTGAAGGATAAAGTGTTTTTTACTTTGAAGAAAATCGGCATGGGTGGTATTTATGATCATTTGAGAGGTGGTTTTGCCAGATATTCTGTAGATGGAGAATGGTTTGCTCCCCATTTCGAAAAGATGCTCTATGATAATGGGCAGTTGGTCGAACTTTATGCCAAGGCATACCAAGTTAGCGGTGATCATTTTTTCTTGGAAAAAGTTGAAGAAACCATCGCCTGGCTTGAAGCGGAAATGCTACAGGAAGAAGGTGGCTTTCATGCAGCACAAGATGCAGATAGCGATGGAGTAGAAGGGAAATTTTATACCTGGACCTATGCTGAATTACAGGAGTTGGTTGGAGATGAACTGCCCTGGCTCAAAAAATTATACAATCTCAAACCCAATGGAAATTGGGAAGATGGGGTAAACATCTTATTCCAAACAGACAGCTATTCCCAAATTGCTTCAGAATTTGGTATGAGCGAAGAGGAAATAAAAAAGAAAATCAAACAAATTAAAAAGAGCCTGCTTGAGGTCCGAAATCAAAGGATTTTTCCAGGCAAAGATGATAAAATTCTATCCGGATGGAATGCTTTGATGAGTTCAGGCTTACTCCAAGCCTATCATGCCACTGGCAATCATCATTACTTGCAGCTTGCATTGAATAATTTAGATTTCATCAAAGAAAAGCTCTACCAAAAAGATTTGCTCTATAGATCTTACAAAAACGGTCATTACTACACCCCCGCATTTTTGGAAGACTACGCTCAGGTGATCAAAGCTAATATGATGGCTTTTGAAGCCAGTGGAAAATTGACCTATTTGGAGTTTGCACAAAAATTAAGCGATTATTGTCTAGAGGCTTTTTACGATAAAAGCGACGGGTTCTTCTTTTTCAACAATCCCAAAGCAGAAAAGCTTATTGCAGACAAAAAAGAACTCTTTGACAATGTCATTCCTGCCTCCAATTCTGTCATGGCCCGAAACCTACACAGACTTTCGATATTTACTTATGAAGAGAAATACGGTGAAGTCGCTTCTAAAATGCTGGGAGGAATGAAAAGCTTAATTTTAAAAGAACCCGGATTTCTCTGTAATTGGGCCTCTTTTTTATTAGAGTCGCTCGTTCCCACGGCTGAAATCGGGGTTGTTGGTCAAGGTGCTCAAGAGAAAGCCTTAGAGATTCAGCGAAGCTATCAACCTAATGCAGTTATAGCTTGGTCAGAAAACATGACAGAAACTGCCCCTATTCTTTCCGACAAAAAGCCTGATTCGGATGGAAATGCCTTAATTTATGTCTGCTTTGACCATACTTGTCAAAAACCGGTCTCAAGCATAGAAGAAACTATTTCACAACTACCCTATCTAGCCTGATTCAGTGCAAAGCCTTTTTGGAGAAGAAGATAATATGATGATGGAATCCGGGAAAAATTTCGCGGATATCATACTTCCTGTGCCCATTCCAAGGATGTTCACTTATAAAATTCCAAAAAATCTGGCTTCTGAAATTCAGATTGGCGCCCGGGTAATTGTTCAATTTGGCCGAAAAAAGATCCTGACTGGAATCATTGGCAAAGTTCATAATAAGCCTCCTCAAGCATATGATGCCAAGCCTATTTTGGAAGTATTGGATGATCAACCATCCGTAAATCCACTTCAAATCAGATTTTGGGTTTGGATGGCCAGCTATTATTGCTGCCATATCGGTGAAGTAATGCATGCGGCATTGCCTTCAGGCTTGCGTCTATCCTCAGAGTCTAAGGTTCAGGCGAACCCAAATTTTGACCGGGAAAATGCTGCCTATCCTATGGATGAAAGGGAAGATAAAATCCTGGACGCCTTGGAAAATCAAGCAGAATTGAGCTATGAAGACTGTGAAAAAATTCTTGGCGTCAAGACTATACACCCCATATTGAAGAGTTTGGTTGCCAAAGAGGCAGTATTGATTTTTGAAAAAGTACAGGAAAAATATAGCCCAAAAATTGAAACTAGAGTCCGGATCAAAGCAGAAATCGCCTCTGATAAAAATGCATTGGAAGCAGTTTTTGATGGATTGGCAGGAAAAGCCAAACAAGAGTCCATTCTACTAAAATACCTTAGGGATGTTCCTGTTTTCAAAAACATCAAACTCAATGAAAAGGGAGTTGATAAGGCTACCTTGTTGGAAGAGGGGGATTCCGAAAGCTCTTTGAAAACCCTGATCAAAAATGGTGTTTTTGAAAGTTTCAAAGTGGTAGTCAACCGCATTGAAGAAATGGAGCCTGAAAAAGAACCGGCCAAACTTTCGGATTCACAGGAGCTAGCCGTTGGAGAAATCCACAAACACTTTGAGGAGAAGCAATGCGTCTTACTCCATGGGATTACCGGAAGCGGTAAAACCGAAATTTATATCAGACTGATTCAGGAAGTTTTGGAAAGTGGTTCGCAGGTTCTCATGCTGCTTCCTGAAATCGCGCTTACCACACAAATAGTTAGCAGATTGCAGCAGGTTTTTGGGTCCAAGATGGGAGTCTACCATTCCAAATACTCTGATAATGAACGGGTGGAAGTTTGGAATGGGGTTCTTTCAGGCCGGTTCTCATTTGTAGTGGGGGTTCGTTCCTCCATTTTTCTCCCCTTCGATTCCCTGGGCTTAATCATTGTCGATGAGGAGCACGAATCTAGTTTCAAGCAATTTGATCCTGCACCCAGATTTCAGGCAAGGGATTCCGCCATTATGCTCGCTTATTTTCATCAAGCCAAAACGCTGTTGGGTTCTGCCACCCCTTCTTTTGAATCTTATTTCAATGCACTTCAGGAAAAATATGGCTATGTGCAGCTACACCAGCGCTATGGAGAAGCCCAACTCCCGCAATATCATCTCGCCAATCTGAGTGCAGACCGGAAAAAGAATCTCCTAAAATTGGATTCAACCCGCTTGATGCGAGAAAAAATCCAGGATGCCCTCAGCAAAAATGAACAAGTGCTGATTTTCCAGAATAGGCGAGGATATTCACCCTACATTCAGTGTGAAGATTGTGGCTGGACAGGTCAATGTGTACAATGTGATGTGAGCTTAACTTACCACCAATTTGCGGAAGAAATGCGCTGTCATTATTGCGGTTATAAGGAGAAAGTTCCCAGCTCCTGCCCTGCTTGTGGCAGTACCCAACTTTCCACCATGGGAATGGGCACAGAGCGGATAGAAGAATCTTTAAGCATGCTTTTCCCGGAAGCAAGAATGGGCCGGATGGACTTGGATACAACCCGGAATAAATATGGGTATCAGCGATTGTTGGAGGAATTCGGGGCTGGTCAGATCGATATTTTAGTAGGGACCCAAATGATCACAAAAGGACTGGACTTTGGAAGAGTCACCGTAGTCGGCATATGGGATGGAGATAGGATTTTAAACTTCCCCGATTTCAGAGCTGGAGAAAGAGCTTATCAGCAAATCACCCAAGTTGCAGGGCGAGCGGGAAGAAGAGCTACTCAGGGAGAGGTAATTATTCAAACCCGAAATCCCGATAATGATATTTTTGAGAAGGTAATCAAGGGAGATTATTATGAATTTTTCCGTCAGGAAATGATGGAAAGGAAAAAGTTTTACTATCCACCCTATGTCAAGTTGGTTAAAATTACCACCAGGCATGCTGATTTTAAAACTACCGAAAAAGCTGCCAATGCACTTCATCGGGAAATGGCACAGATTCCTGTAAAGAAAATCGTTTTAGGCCCAGAAAAAGCCCTAATTGGTCGCATCAAAAATCAATTCCAATTTGAAAGTTTAATTAAGCTTGACCGGTCTGGCTCCACCCAAACAAGCTTCAAAGAAAGGCTGGCTGAAATACTGGAAGACTTACAGTCCAGACCGGAATTTCGCTCAGTAAGATGGATTGTAGATGTAGATCCATCTTAAAACCAGCTTCTTATGGAACGAATAGTTAAATAATGCGTATATTTAAATATTAATACGCATCAAATGAAAAAGCGCCTAAATATTACCATTGATGCAGAGCTGCTTGATAAAATCAAGCGGTATGCAGACAAAGAGGAGAAAAGCATTTCCAGCCTAGTGGAAGAGCATTTTGAAAAACTCATTAGTCGCAAAACCGGATTGCCCAAAGGAATGTCTCTGGTGGAGTATATGCAGTCATTACCTAAATTCGATTTCCCCGAAGATTTCGATTACAAAGAAGAATACTACAAGGCTAAGGCTAAAAAATTAGGGTATGAAGATCTTTTTTGATGTGAATGTGGTTTTGGACATAGCCATAAAAAGGACAAAAAATCCCGAAAATTTTAACAAAATTTCTTTTGCTTTAGAAAGCGGAAAAATCAAAGGCTATGTAACAACTGGGTTAATTCAAACAGTTTCCTACTTCCTTCTTAAGTACCTTGATTATAACAAAACCAGAGAAATATTAACCATTATTGTTCCTATGTTTCATTTTTTGGATGGAGACGAAAAAGATATACTTAATGCACTTCGGATGGATTCTAAAGATATCGAAGATGCTATTTTTTATCAAATCTCATTTTCAAATCAAATCGATGCTATAGTCACATCTGACAGACATTTTTTGAGGCTATCTAACACCTATTTACCTGTGCTTACTCCGGAGGAACTCGTCCGAAGACTTGATTGAGAGTTGATAAAGTCCAACACATCCTCATACCCCTTACTCCAAGTCCAAAAAAACTGAGTAATCATGGGAATATGCTTGGTTTTTGGGTAAAAGGAATAAGTTAAATTAATCCCTTTTTGCTCGGCAGCTCTACGAAACCGCTCCACGGTCAGCCGAATACCCGGATATGTTTCTTCTCCTTCCAAAATCAGGATAGGTATTTCACTTCCTTCCAAATAATAAATGGGAGAATATGCTTTCCAAACTTCAGGATCATCTGTAAAGGCATCATAATTTTCAGTCCCATTGGGTCTTCCTTTCATTTCGCTCAAAAACCAAAACCAATCTAAGCCTGCCGGATCATTCAAAATCGCTCCTTTAAGAGGATTTTCTAGCCCCAATTTCTGAAATGCCTCCTCCTTGATCGCAACCAAAGCAGCTAAATGACCTCCTGCAGAATGCCCGGAAATATAAATCTGATCAGGATCTCCTCCGTATTTGGAAATATTTTCAAAAACCCACTTAACTGCTAAAGCGCTTGCTTTTTCCATAGCAGGAACTTGATAATCAGGGGCCAAAGGGTAATCGATAATGACTGTCACCACTTTTCTCCTGGCTAATCTACTACCCAAAAAGTCATAAATCTCTTTCTTCCCCTTATTCCAGCTTCCTCCATGAATGAAAATTAAAACAGGTAAGCCCTCTCCTTTTCTGGGAGCAAAAACATTAAGATCCTTAGCCGGTAGTTCCGACTCATTTTGATCCGAGATGTAAGTAATATTTTTACTTCTCCGGATTGGCTGAAAAGCACAGGATTGCAGAATTAAGGCAAGAATAAAAAGGCTGTATATTTTTTGCATTGGAATAATCATTCGATCTAATTAACTGAGCTTCAAACTCAATGTTTTTATAAAATTTATGGACCGGGTGACTTTTATCATGAAAAAAGCTGGACTACTTTCCTTAATTTGAAACGAATCAAAGACCTAACGGATGAAATTTATCCTTCGTGTATTTCTTTTCCTAGCAATTTGCCTAAGTATTTATTCCTGCTTTCCCTCTGATCAGGAATCTACCTATCCTGAGATTACATCAATCACAGAATCGGTCTATGCTTCCGGCTTGATTAAGGCAGTGAACCAATATGAGGCTTTTGCCAATAATACAGGGCCGATTCAGGAAATTTTTGTAAAAGAAGGTGATTTAGTCGAGGAAGGCGCTCCTATTCTTGCCATTTATAATGAAAGAGAAAGGCTAAACAGAGAAAATGCTGAACTGGCTCAGGCTTTTGCAGACTACCAACAAAATCAATCCAAACTGAGAGATCTCCAGCTCACCATAGATTTAGCAAAGAGTAAAATGCAAAATGACTCCATACTCTATTCTAGACAGAAAAATCTATGGGATAAAAATATCGGAACTGCAGTGGATTTAGAGCAGAGACGATTAAGCTATGAAAATTCCCAAACCGCATACGAATCAGCTCTTATCCGATACGAGGACCTGAAAAGAGAAATAGAGTTCAATTCCAAAAGCGCATCAAAAAGCCTGGCAATCAGTAGAGCTTTGGAAAGTGAATTTGTTTTGAAAAGCAGGATCAAAGGCAAGGTTTATGCCCTTCCCAAAGAAAAAGGGGAAATGGTAAATCCTCAAACCCCAGTGGCCATTCTGGGAAGTGAAGATAACTTCCTGATGGAGCTACAGATTGATGAATATGATATTTCCAAAATAGTGGTTGGGCAGCAAGTGATAGTAACCATGGATAGTTACAAGGGAAATACTTTTGAGGGAAAAGTAAGTAGGATATTTCCCTTGATGGATAGCAAGTCCAAAAGCTTTACGGTTGAAGCCACTTTTACCAAAGAACCTCAAGTTCTCTATCCGAACTTGAGTTTGGAAGCAAATATTATTACAGCCACAGCCGAAAACTCCCTAGTCATACCCCGAAACTTCCTGATTAATGATGAATGGATCATCAAATCTGATGGAGATACCATACCGGTGAAAATTGGCATAAGAAACTTTCAATTCGCCCAGGTATTAGAAGGTATTGATAAAGAAACTCAACTGATCAAGCCATGAAGTGGTCCCTGATCATAGAGCTTTCGAAAGCCTTGATGTTTGCCAGAATCAAGCAAACAGGGATAGCAGCTGTCGGTGTGATGTTTAGTATCACCATGTTTGTAGCCTTATTAGGATTTATGAATGGGCTGAACACCATGCTGGATGGATTGGTACTGAATAGAACACCCCATATCCGATTTTATAATGAGATCAAGCCTAATCCCAATCAGCCCATAGACCAAACGCTGGAGTTTTCTGAATCGCTCAATATCATCCGATCCATCAAGCCCAGTACAAGCAGGTTGGCCATTCATGATGCAGAAAAAATCATTCAAACCCTTCAGGCTGACCAGCGAGTATTGGGAGTAAGTCCAAAAATTTCTTCCCAGGTATTCTTCAATGTTGGCACAATTGACCTCACAGGAATTGTAAATGGGATTGATGTAGAAAAAGAAGCTCAGCTATTTTCCTTTACCGATTACATTACCTCTGGAGACTATGCAGCATTGGCTCAGACCAATACCATTATTTTGGGAAAAGGGGCTGCAGACCGGATGTTGGCAGATGTTGGGGATGTGATTCAAGTAACCACAGCACAAGGGAACAGAATCCAACTGAAGGTAGTGGGCTATTATCAATCTGGACTGGGAGATTTCGATAACAGTAACAGCTTTGCTTCTCTCACCACAGTACAAAAAATGCTGGGCGAATCACCTTCCTACGTAACAGATATTCAAGTGAAGCTAAAAGATCTGGACTTGGCCCCTGATATGGCTAAAGAAATGGAGCAAATTTTTGGCATTGACGCTGATGACATTCAGACTGTCAATGCACAGTTTGAAACAGGGACACAGATCAGAACTTTGATTTCCTATGCAGTGGGAATCACTTTATTGGTGGTGTCAGGTTTTGGGATATACAATATCCTCAACATGATGATTTACGAAAAATTGGATACCATTGCTATTTTGAAAGCTATCGGGTTCAATAGCACTGATGTCAATCGGATTTTTATCACTATTGCGCTTAGTATAGGATTGATTGGCGGTGCTGTTGGATTGATTTTAGGCTTTTTAGCATGTCTTGGAATAGATCAAGTACCCTTTGAAACAGATGCTTTACCCACTATTAAAACATTTCCGGTAGATTATAACCCAAAGTATTACCTGATCGGGGGTTATTTCAGTTTGATCACCACTTATCTGGCGGGCTTTTTTCCGGCCAGAAAAGCAAGTGGTGTTGACCCGGTAGATATAATCAGAGGAAAATGAGCAAACAAGGCAAACCGGTACTTCAGGCAGTGGAAATCGATAAATACTTCTACAACCCTACCAAGATTCAGGTACTTAAAAAAGTCTCATTTACAGTCAATAGAGGAGAATTCGTCTCGGTGGTCGGCAAATCGGGCTGTGGAAAATCTACCTTGCTCTACATCCTTTCTACCATGGACACAGACTACCAGGGCAAGCTTCACCTGGATCAAGAGCCGATTAGCGGTAAGCCGCATGATTATTTGGCTCGCATACGAAACGAAAAAATAGGCTTTGTCTTTCAGTTTCACTACTTATTAAATGAATTTTCAACCTTGGAAAATGTCATGATCCCTGCATTGAAATTAGGGAAATTTTCAAGAGAAGAACTGGAGTACCGGGCTATGGAAAAGCTAAAAATCTTCGACATGCAAGATCATGCCCTCAAAAAAGCTAATCAGCTATCCGGCGGACAAAAGCAGCGGGTAGCCATAGCCCGGGCACTTATTAATGATCCCTTACTAATCATGGGAGACGAGCCTACGGGTAATTTAGACAAGAAAAATTCCGATATTGTATTCAACAAGTTTAAAGAACTTGCCGAAGAGTTTAATCAGACCATGTTGATCGTTACCCATGATCCGGAATTTGCAGCAGGTACGCACCGGATTATAGAAATGGAGGACGGGAGAATTATCAAATCATAAAATCACAAACACCAAATCACTATGAAAAAATTAGGACTTTTTCTTCTTTTAATCACTTTCAGCACTTCCGCCCTTTTGGCGCAAAGTCAATTGTCACAGGAGCGGCTCAAGCGTTACGATGCATTCTTAGAGGCAGAGATTTCTTCAGGTAAAATCCCCGGTGCTGTAGTGTTGATATACAAAGATGGAGAAAAGGCTTATGAAAAAGCCTTTGGCATGAGCGATATAAAAGCTCAGGAACCCATGCAAACCGATCAGATTTTTTTCATCCAATCCATGACTAAGCCCATTGCAACAGTGGCACTGATGATGCTCTACGAGGAAGGCAAGTTTTTCCTAACAGATCCTGTTGAAAATTACCTTCCTGAATTCCAAAACCTGAGGGTTCTCGTCAACCCCAAAGATGGAAAAGATGGGCTTACCGCACCCGCAAAGCAAAAAATTACTATTTCCCAAATCTTAAGTCACACTGCTGGATTTACGCACGGTCTGGGCAACTCCAAACAGGAAGAGGCTGTCCGAGAAGCACTTTATATGCAGAAGCATGAATCTATCGAATCCCGAGTTAAAAGCCTGGCAAGTATCCCTTTACTTGGACAGCCCGGTCAACAGTGGCATTATTCTGCATCTCCGGATATTGCTGCCCGTTTGGTGGAAGTTTTTTCCGGGATGAGTTTTGACCAATTCTTGCAAACAAGGTTATTTGATCCGCTGGGAATGAAGGATACGGGCTATAATCTAACAGAGGAACAATCTAAGAGAATGGTGGCACTTCATGGCTATTCCAAGGAGGGGAAATTAATTAAAATGCCCAATCAGACTCCTACTCAAGGAAACAAAGTCTTTGGAGGAACCCACGGACTATTCTCCACTGCTCAAGACTATTCCATTTTTGCCAGAATGTTATTGAATGGTGGTGAATGGAATGGCAAACAATATCTAAGCCCCAAGACTATTGAACTGATGACTCAAAATCACATCGAGGGACTACCCTATGATCCGGGATATGGATTTGGTTTGGGATTTGGTATAATGGTCGATTTAGCCGATGCAGACCTCTTAGGATCAGAAGGACAATATTTCTGGAGTGGTGCTTATTGCACCTACTTCTTTATTGATCCCAAGGAAAATATGGTCTCCTTTCTGATGACTCAAAACAATCAATACACCAACTACTACAGTAACAAGATGCGTCAAATGGTCTATCAGGCTATTGTTCAGTAACTAAAGGGCATTTTCCCACTCCCCGGAATGAAAGACACTCGTCAGGAGTAATTCCAAGGCCTGGTGGTAGGATTTTAAATTCAAAAAAAAAGCCGATCTGAAATACATCAGACCGGCTTTTTCAATTCAAAACAACTATTACAAATTAGGCAATAGAACTCTATCAATTACGTGTACAATTCCATTGGTAGTCTGTACATCAGGAATCACCATGTTTGCAGGGGTATTGTTTCCTACACCTCTTACCGTTAGTGTTCCTTCAGTGAAAGCACCTAAAGTCAATGGATCTCCACCCAATGGACTTACATTTCCTGCACTCAACTCACTTGTAAATTTTTCTCCTACAAAAACGTGGTTCAATAATACCTGACCTACGACTTCAGCAGGCAATTGTCTGATATCTGAAGGCTGATTGAATGTCAATCCCAAAGCAGATCCCAAGTCTTTAAAAGCCTGATCAGTTGGAGCAAAGACAGTAAACTTAGGACTACCTGGACTAGCTGTTAACGCTTCCGCAAGACCAGCGTACACTACTGCTTCCACCAAGAAACTTAATTCAGGGTTGATAAACACATTGGCAGACTGAAGTGCGATGGCAGACTGTACGATATCTACACCAGTGGCAATCATTACTTTGTCGATTACATGGACTGTACCATTGCTTGCATCTACGTCAGTTGCAAGGATCTTGGAACCATTGATATACAAGTCACTACCTCTTTGGATAAATCTTCTTTGTGGACCCAAAGCAGATGCAGACATTCCACCTGCAGTGATATTGGAAGACAGTAAATTACCATTGGATACGTGATACAAAAGCGTATTTGTCAAAAATGGAACCTGCAATACTCCAAGTGTCTCCTCATTCAACCCCAATCTTGCAAAAGCAGTATTGGTAGGTGCGAAAACGGTATAAGCTCCTGAAGGGTCATTTGGATTTGAATTACTCAAAACACCGGCTACTCCCCCTCTAACTGCTGCAGCTTCCAATACGCTGAAATCAGCATTGGCTACTGCCACAAATGCGATAGATGGGCTTTCATCTTCATAGGATGAAACTGATTCACAAGCTGTGAACGTGATGACTGCAAAAAGTGCAATCAATGTGGATTTTATATTTATAATATTTTTCATGTCAGTATTTGATTGAATTTTAACTGGATCGGATGACTTTTGTCAAGATCTGGTTTGAAGGATGAGTTGATTAAAAAGAAAATGCTAAACCAGCATAGTAACCTGTAGATTTACCAATATTTCTACCGGCGATATAAGAGTTAACACCTCCTACGATCCCTGCAAATTTGGCAACAGGCACATAACCGTTAAGTCCGATTCTTGTGAAATTCACTCTTGTAGCAGGGAAGAAACCTGTAAATCCTTCACCCAAAATATCCACTCCATCTTTGCTGGAAAGCTGACTGGATACGAAGGCATCCAAGTAAAAAGCTGAACCTGCATAACCTAGTTTGAACTCACTTAGCAGAGCATTTGGCACCTGATTGCTTCTCAAGCTATACCCCAATTGTCCTGTAGCAAATAAGCCAAAGTCAGTCATAAATTGAGCAATACCGAAACCCGTGAATCTGGTAGACTCGTTTCCGATTGCAATAATGGATTGAAGTCCTTCGTCTGCAGAATAATTCCCCAGTGGAGTCTCAATACCCACAGACCCTAAAATGTCTAGCTGGTTTGTCCCAACTGCTTTTGACAAGAAGCTGTACTTACCATAGATTTTGATGTCCTGGATACCGGATCTCTCATTTTCAAATCCGTTATTCTGCAAAACAGCTGCGGAAGCGTTTCCCTCACTCTTAATATATGGTAGATTAACGATCACATTGAAACGATCAGAAATACCATATTCTCCATAAAGTGAAGTACTTGAAATAGTCACTTCATTAAAAACCGGTACCCCATCTACTTCGGTAGGAACCAAAAAGACTCTATCGTATGATTCCCTAAACTGGGTCAATACAACAGAACCTTCACCTTTTTTCTTCATAAACCCACTAACGGGACTTTGGGCCAGGGCAAAACCTGAGACCAACAACATCAAACTGGTAAGTAATGGAATTCTCATAATTCAGTAATTAAATAGTATTTGTTTTGAGCTAAAATTTTTCAGAGTCTCATTCGAACTAAAAACTTTAATAATCACCTCATTAAAATTGCTAAAAGCTGATTATTTGATTTTAGGTCTTTATCAACACCTGAACACACTTACGAGGCGGAGTTGAAAGCTGGATTGAGTGAGTGATAAAAATTTAGATGGAATATCAAGATTGGATAGAAATCCATAAATTCAGGGAATGCTAAGACGACCTTTTCTTCAAAAAATCAGCCTGTTTGGCACTTCTCTTATGACCATGCCTTTTATGCTTTATGGGAAAATGGACTTCCCGAAAAAGACCCGATTGAAATTTATCACTGCATCAGACGGACATTTTGGACAAGCAGAAACTGATTTTAAGCAATCTCACCAAAACTTAATTGAGGCCATTCACAGGGAGCAAGAAGTAGACATTGTTTTGTTCAACGGCGATTTAATACATGATGATCCCAAATGGCTACCGGAGGTAAAGAAGGTGTTTAATCAACTTCAAGTGCCTCATTATGTAACTCGTGGAAATCACGACCGGGTTAGCGCCGATACCTTTCTGGAAGTGATGGGGCAGCCAAGCAATTTTTCATTCGAAATGAAAGGAGAGTATGGATTTATTTTATTGGATTGCTCCAATGAAAAGGGAGAATACCTATGCGCTGATTTAGACTTTTTGAGAATCCATCTGGAAAAATATCAAGAACTAGCCAATGTGTTTGTATTTGTCCATATATCTCAAAATGATTGGACAAGACATGGAATTGACTGCAAGCCATTTTTAGATCTAGTTACCAGTTATCCAAATGTGAAAGCTACTTTTCATGGGCACGATCACGATGTAGATGGACAAATGCTTTATAATAAAAAGCCTTTTTTATGGTCCGGGCATTTTGGAGGTTCATGGGGAAACCCATTTCCTAGCTACCGTGTGGTAGAGGTTGGGGAGGATGGAAAAGTCATTACCTATCTAAAAACAGTGAAAGAAGGGATGATCTTGAATGGGCATAATCTATGAAAAAGGTAAATCGAATGGAATCCTGAACTTTTCATTATTCATTTTGACTTCTTTATTGTGTTAAAAAGATCTTAACTTCACTCCCTTAGTCATTTATTACCCCCCAAAATGAAATCAGAGAAAACAATCTTAAAGGTTAGTATTTTAACTGCATTTTCAGCCTCACTTTGTTGCATTACTCCATTGCTAGCGCTTATCGCAGGTACTGGTAGTTTCGCTTCTTCATTCAGTTGGTTAGATCCCCTGCGACCCTTCTTTGTTTTTATCACACTGGGTGTTCTTGGTTTTGCATGGTTTCAAAAACTTAAGCCCAATCAGCCGATAGATTGCGATTGTGAGGAAGAGGGGCCAATCGATTTTCTCCAAGGCAAAAAATTCTTAAGCCTCGTTACCATTATAGCATGTTTTTTATTGGCATTCCCTCTATTCGCAGATCGGTTCTATCCTGAGAATAATCAGAGCAATCAGCTATTTACGGATCAGAAAAATCTTCAAATGATAGAATTTTCAGTGGATGGGATGACCTGTTCTGGTTGTGAGCAACATGTGGATGTAAAGGTTAAGCAGCTTCCGGGAATTATTCAAATCAATACTTCTTACAGCCAAAGTAATACGGTGATTCAATTTGACCCAAACCAAACAGAAGTTTCTGAAATTGAAAAAGCTATACTTTCTACAGGTTATAAAGCAAGTTTAAAGTCGACAAAGCCATGAGTATAACTCTTGAATCTACCCTCACCTGTCCTCATTGTGGACATCAAAAAGAAGAAACTATGCCCACAGATTCCTGTCAGTTTTTCTATGAATGTGAGAATTGCCATACTGTATTGAAGCCTAAACCTGGAGATTGTTGCGTTTATTGTAGCTATGGGACTGTCAAATGTCCTCCTATTCAAAAGAATAAAAATTGTTGTGGCTAATAGAATCTATTGGAGAGTTAAATGACCATTACCCGTCTTGCTGGCACCAAGGCTCATTTCCAAAAATAAAAATAGGGCCAGCGCTGGGGTAGTTATCGTCACTTGATCCAGGGGTTAAAACCCCTGGCTATTTTTT
>NZ_VLOG01000040.1 GCF_007655305.1 Algoriphagus algorifonticola | reverse complement strand
CGGAAGCTTCGCCTGCCAGTATTCTAAGGTTTAAGCAAGAAGATTTTCAGTTTTTTTTCATGCGGCATATTTTAATATGTCTACATAGCTGGAATTTCGGTTGACAACAGCAAAAGCCCTTGCAATAAGTTTATTTCTGATAATATTAAGTGTGCTCATTTTGCTTTTCCCTTCACCGGTTCTTCTCTTGTAATAGGTCTTCATCTCAGTGCTGTATTGGATGGCTGTGCCTGCACATAATGTCAGCAGTGTTTTAATTCTCTTATTCGCCAGCGGACTGGTTTTGGTTCTCCCTCGATAGGATGTACCTGACTGGTTGGGAAACGGTGCTGTTCCTGCATAACTGGCAAACTTTCTCCAGCTATCGAATAGGGTAAACCCTTCTGTTAAGACGATAAGTGCAACAGCTGTCTGTGGGCCTATGCCCTTGATAGAGTTAATCAGCTTATATTGGTTCATTAACAGTTCATCTTTGCGTAAAAGTTTGTCTATTTCTTTCTCTACGGTTTCGATCTGTTTATCTAAACAAGCGATTACTTCGGTATTGGATTTTTGATAGACTTTTAATTTGTTTTCTGAAACTACAGCTTCATATTCTTTGATACGGGTGATGTAAGCTGCTCTGTCTTTTACAAGTCGCTCTCTGTAATTAAACAGCTTTTTGAGATCCTGGATGACCTTTTTGGGAGGAACAGTGGGGATAATCTTCTCCTGCTTTTCATAAAGATATTCAGCTATGTCTTTAGAGTCTGCCTTGTCTGACTTACCTCTTCTTATTCCCAAGGATCGCTTTAATTCAAGTCCTGAGATGATATAAAATGGTAGGGAGTGCTTTTCAAGAAACAAAGCAAGTTCTGAAGAATAAATCCCAGTGGATTCAAATCCGAAAAGCAGTTCTTCTGCGAGTATTAACCCAGAGTTTTCCATTACCCATTCCACCAGCTCCTGGTAACCTTTCTCATTATTTTCAAAGACTGCGTGGCATTGGTTGATCTTCAGATAAGCATCAAGTGTAGATTTACTTACATCGACTCCAATAATTGATTTGAATTTCATAATTTAGACATTGAAGTTTAACAAATGAGAGTTGCGGAAACTAAAACCTTTAACAGGCCTAAAGCCTAAAATTCTAACTGGTTACTGGCAACTCAACTAAGAATGGGGACTGATACTGGCAAGAGGTCGCTAGCCTAGCCGTGGCGAAAGTTCACCCCATTCTTTTTCAATTTATTCAATATCTGAGTCACTTAATAATCGTAAAGATATTAGCTCTGATTTTCTCAAATAATTCTACTTTGCAAACCTAAAGGCCGTGGCTGGGTCTTCGGTCATCGGTCTTCCAATCGGCCAAGCAAAGAAAATAAGGCAACTGGCATGATTGCGGATAATCAGATTAAATATTTCGCCTGATGATAGTACTTCAACGAATAGCTCTTTTTTTGGTGATCATTGTTTTTGGGTCGATTATCTTAAGAGAAGGCTCTTTCATTTTGGTTCCACTGGTATGGGGTGTATTTTTTGCTTTTTCTTTACACCCGATCTCTAGTTGGTTTGAAGAGAAAAAATTTCCCAGAAGCATAGCTATTATCATTAGTATTTTGATGGTTGCTGTGATTGTCACCGGTATTTTTTACGTATTGCTCAATCAGATGGTGGGCTTGATTCGGGATATTCCTGAAATAGGACAAAATCTACAGAATAAAATGAGTCTTTACCTTGATGAGCTCAATGTAATTCTGGGAAATGAAATACTTGATCCTGGCAATAGGCCCGAGGTATGGTCTTTTTTGACTCCAGAAAATTTCAATACTACACTGTTTAATACTGGGAAATCACTTACACTTGCCGGAATCATCCCACTCTATATTTTTCTTTTACTCTATTACGAAGATTTTTTTCTGAATTTTCTGATTCGGTTTTCTTCAAAAAATAAGGATAGGGTTTTGAATTGGGTAATGGAGTCGGGAAAGGTTATTCAATCTTACCTCACGGGTATGGTTAAGGTTACTTTAATTGTCGCAGTAATGGCAGGACTATTCTTCTTTATCATTGGAGTGAAGTACTTCTTGTTATTTGCAGCCTTTATTGCGATTATGAACCTCATTCCCTATGTTGGAGTATTCATTTCATCTTTTTTTGCAATACTTTATGTCTTTTTAACCACAGATAATTTACTCTTTCCTTTTTTAACGTTTGGAGTGCTGTGGGCCATTCAGCTTTTTGAAAATAATGTGATTACTCCTTTGGTCGTAGGGTCTCAGGTCAAAGTCAATGCCCTCGCAGTAATTTTGGCAATACTTTTGGGAGGTTGGCTGTGGGGAATATCAGGAATGATTTTGTTTATTCCTTTGGTTGGAGTCCTGAAAATCACCTTTGAAAATTCCGAAGGCTTAGAACCTTTCGGGTTTTTATTAAGTGATGAAACAATGGTGCCTGAAAAGAATCAGCTACTAAAGAAGAAATTCTGGAAGAGTCTTTTTGAAAAAAAATAAAATTGAAACTGATCAATAAACTTATGTTCTATCAGTTGAAAAATTGATCCTTTTGTTTTTATAGAGAGTAAAGTAGTCGGGGTGGCAGGATTCGAACCTACGACCTCCACATCCCAAATGTGGCGCGATACCGGGCTACGCTACACCCCGAACTAATTCTCTTAAGGATTTCAGCAGAGAGTGGGGGATTCGAACCCCCGGTACGGTTTGACCCGTACGACAGTTTAGCAAACTGCTGGTTTAAGCCACTCACCCAACTCTCTAATATTTTTATGATTTGGAAATTTTTTCCCTTCTTTAACAAAAGAGTATTATTTATTATTTCCAATTCAATTATAAAGATTTCATATAAACCTTCACCTAATGGCTAACCATTTCCTTTAGGCGATGCAAATATAAACCAAATGAAAAGATTTAAGCAAGGAATCTGCCGAAGCATCTGAAGATTGAAAGCTAATTTTTTTAATCCCCTGACTATCAATTCAAATATTTGCCCTTTTCTTTAAAAATTTTATTCGGGATGTTTGAAAGATTTTATTAATTGGTATTTTTAAAGCAAATTTTTGGATTATGGTTATTCAAACGACAAATGCCTCTTTTTTGATTGAGAATTGTGAATTTGATTCTGCCCTTGTGGCAATTCACTCTGATTCTCGATTTGAACTCTCTCGTCTTTTCGGGTCTATAAAAGTTAAATCCTCCGATTCCCATACCTACCCTTTTACTGTGAGAATCAGTAAACAGGAGTTCACTGATTCATTGATTTTATTGATCAAAGAGATTGATTACACGAGTTTTTCGCAATTAGAATCAAACTGGATGTAATTTTTTTTAGAAAATTTCAAAAAAAAATTCAAGTACTTTTTGGTGACAAAAAGCATTTTTTGGTTTAGGTCTTACTTTTTACATTGTCCAAACAAATTTTATCCCGTAAACGTCTGGTTTATAGAATTTTGTTCTATCAATTGAGTCTTTTTTTTAATAAAATTTTTTTGCAATATTCGAAGAGTACTTATTGGATTATCACCCCAAGTTTTACACCCAAATTGATCAGCATTGAACATATCGAACAGCTAATTCCTGAATTTTTTCAGGAGTCCGAGCATTTTTATCTAGTCTTTTTAGATATAGAAGGAAATGTTGAGGATTCAAATGCTCTTTTTAAAGGGCTACTGGGAATTTCTGATTCATCTTCTATTTTTGATCACCTAGATTTCCGATCAAAGCAAGAACTGGAAGGTTTAATTGATCAATTAATGCTCAAACCTAAAGAGCAATATCCGGTTTTGCTCCAATTTATTGATCAGAAAAGAGCGCAATCATGGTGGGAATTTTCTATGGTGATCAACTCCGAAATGGATCCCTTGGGATTCATTGGTATTGGTGTTGACTTGAACTTCCTTGAACGGAAACTCCCATGGAATCATCTTATCGATCTTCTCAATTTCGGAAAGGCTGAACTGGATGAAAACTTGGAGTTTATTTCCGCCGAACCTTTAGTAGCGGATTGGATTGCAAATGGGAGTTCAGAACTAATAGGGAAAAGCTTACTGAATTCAGGATTATTTGAACTGAATTCTTTTGACCGTTTGGAGTTGGAAAAGATACTCTCTACAGAAGGAGTGACACAATTCAAAGCAAGGGTTAAGAGAGCTTCAGGGTACTTTTCATATTCCATTAATTTATTGAAACATACTAAAGGATTTCTACTTTTTATGAGACCTGCGCCAAAAGATGAGTTTTATGCAAATAATGTAAAACCTTTTGCCAATGAGCAATTGGACTTAATTTCAGGTCCAGTTTGGATTTTGGAGAGAAATTTTTCGGTTGTTCAGCAAAATAGCCTCGCATCATCTTTGATCCAACAGTGGAATTCCAGCAATTCTTCGGCTAAGTCAGGCTTTAATACCGAATTTGCAGGAGATAAATCCAAAAGATTAATGGAAATAATATCTCAGACTTTTGAAGGACAAGAGAAGAAATTGGCTGTAAAAATCACCAATAAAACTGGTGGCTCAGAATATTGGACATTCCATACTAAAGTCATTTATTCGGAAGGCAAAAAGCGCTGGGTAATGATTCAAGGAATTGATCAAAGTGTTTTGTACAATCGGATTAATTTGCAGGAAAAAGAAATTCAGACATTAAGGGAATTGGCCATCCGTCCTTCGCATATTTTGAGATCTCCGCTTTCTTCTATGCTTGGCTTATTGGATTTGATTGATTACAGGAAACTTGATGAGGAAAATCAAAAATATATTTCCTACCTCAAGCCACTCGCACAAGAATTGGATGAAGTAATTCGAAATAATGCAAAGAAAATGTCTCAATTAGATTAATGAGACCCTTCAAGGCCTATTATGGCTAGAGTTGCAGGAATATTGTAAACGCCTTCCAAGACAAATCTTTCTGAGCTAATCAATAAATGACCTGATTCCTGATAGACTATTCCTTCAGGAAATCCCCTAATCGGTATATATCCAATTTTTATTTCGGGATAGAAGTTGTTCAACTTTTGATCTTCTCTTATGCCTTCACTGATCCAGATAGCCTGTTCCAGTGGATTTAAACCTAAAAATCTGAATCCAATCAAGGATATTTCCCCGTTTTCTCGGTTGATATCAGCTCCAGTTACCAAGGCATTCAAGGAAAATGTCTCTACCAGCTCAGCTTCATAATCACCCGGAATTGCAGGTAATACATAATGATCAGAATTATTAAACCCTCGGTTTTTTGAAAACAAATGAAGCTTATTCTGATAAAAAATCATGGCTTCGCAATCAAATCTATGGTTTTCGGAAGAACCGCTAAAGTCAGTTTGATTAGGGTAGTTGAACTTAATTTGCTCGGCGGTCAAATTATCCTGATTGAGTAGCTCAGCAATTGAGACCCTATAGATTACCAGGTCTTTTCGATTGCCTAAATTATTTCCAAAATCGCCAATAAATAGGTGAGTTTCGCTTTGGGCTAAATCTTCCCAATCGACGTTACTGGCATTCGTGACTGTAATATTTCTCAAAACCTCTCCTGTGGAAGCATTAAGTTCATGAATTTGATTGGGGTTTTCCCCATCATTTATTGAAAATAATCTTCCGTTAATAAATGCCAATCCTGAGGTTTCATTTTGGGAGGTTTCCAGAGAATTAATTGTGGAAGGGCTTAAAGAAATTACTTGATTTTGGCTGTTGATTTTGATCAGACCTTCTTGGTAGCTTGAGTTTCCTGCATTGAATTCGATTCTATAGGCTGATTCAATGTTAGATTCTGTATTGGAATCAAACTGGGTGATAAACTTTCCGGTATTTCCGATTGGAATTTTTATTTCCAGCCTTCCATTTAAATTATGGTAGATATAAAAGTTGTTGAGAGAGGCTTCGAATAAAGGTTTTGCATTTTCCAGCAATATGGAGGGAGCTTGGATTGGTTGATTGGAAGCAACTCTAATCCTTTTATTGAGTCTGTTTCCTTTAAGAACTAGTTCCTGATTGTCTTTTTCAGCTTTGAAACTGCCTTTTATGGATATTTCAGCAACTGAGGAAGTTTCATTTCTTGATGAACTGAGATATGTATAAGTGTAGTCCCCTGTGGCTAATTCAATGGTTTTATTGATTGGGTTTTGATTAGCCGGAATTTTTAAGAAGTATTTTTTTCCGTCATCAGTACCTTCAAAGGATATTTCTAACTCATCCTGAAATTTATTGGCCGGGGCACCTGATACATTTTCAAGCAAAATAGATGAAATAGTAACTGTGCTGTTGGCGCTTCCTCCTGGATTATCATCAATGACCGGATTTTCAGGATCTGTACAGGAAAAGTTCAAGAAAATCAATGAGAAAATTGCTGGATAAAAAGTTGAAAATCTGATTGATTGAGACATTTGGTCAAAAATATATGCTGATTTAAGTCCTTAATTTACAAAATCAAAACAATCATCTTTCACAGGAAGTTGCAAATGTAAATCGAAAGGATATGAAAGAGCTATTAGAAGGTATTAAGAAGAACAGTAACGGTGCAAGCAAACATGATGCTGCTTTGGAGAAAGAATCAAACCTTTTAATCCGGGATGCCATATTTGTTCGACATGATGGATCTCTGGTTAAAGTTAAGTTTCAAGATGTTCTTTGGCTGAAGGGGGATGGAAATTACACCACCTTGGTAGCAAGAGATTTTGTGATTTCTGTGAGGAATATTCTAAAGGATTTTGAAGAAGCGCTTCCCCAGAAAGAATTCATGAGAATCCACAAAAGTTATATAGTTCGCTTGGATGAAATAATTTCCATCAATCCGAGAGAAGTAAAGGTAGGAGAAGATCTAGTTCCTGTTGGAAGGTCTTATTACCAAAATCTCATCGATGGAATTAAGAAGTTAGGCTCGGATTAATCAAACCACAGCAAACTACTGTCTCCATAACTGAGGAACCTATAATCTTTTTCTAAGGCTTCTTGGTATACGAATTCCCAATCCTTCCCAATCATGGCAGCTATTAAAAGAACAAGAGTTGTTCCGGGCTGGTGGAAATTAGTAATCAATCCTTCAATCATTTGAAATTGATAACCTGGGAAAATGAATATTTCTGTACTTCCCATGATTTCGGTTTGTCCAGTTGAATCCATTAAATCCAGAACAGCTTGCAATGCCTCTTTTTTGGTAGGCAATACCTCTCTTGTTTCATAGGGAAATAATTTTTCCACAAAAAACTCTTCTCCCTTATTTTCTATCAGTTTCACTCCATACCAATAGAGGCTTTCCAAACTTCTAACTGAGGTTGTTCCCACAGCGACTGTTTTCCCTTCTTGTTCCAAACATTTTTCAATCACAGATCTTTGCAAATGAATTTGTTCGCTGTGCATGGGGTGTTCTTGAACCTTGTCAACTTTAATTGGCTGAAACGTGCCTGCAGAGACATGAAGCGTGACTTCTGATTCTTTCACGCCTTTTTTTCTCATTGCTGAAAAAACCTCTTCAGTAAAATGAAGTCCTGCAGTTGGTGCGGCGACTGCGCCTTCTTTTTTTGAGTAAACAGTCTGATATCTAGATTTATCTTCTTCTTCGGCTTTTCTATTGAGATAGGGAGGTAAAGGAACCTCTCCACTAGACTCTACGATATCCACAAATGCAACATCGAATGGAGACCAGGAAAACTCTACCAATTTCCTGTCTCTATCCAGAAGCTTAGCTTCTAAGATGATTTCTTTTCCCAAATGTTGAACTCGCCCTTTCAGGATTTCGCCATCCTTCCATTTCTTGGCATTTCCTATCATGGTTTCCCAAGATACCGGATGTTTGGCAAGCATGATTTCAGGTATGACTGTGCTCGGAGATACTGGCGCTAATAAGAAAATTTCAATTTTGGCTCCAGTTTCCCGTTGGAAAATTAATCGCGCAGGAATGACTTTGGTATCGTTGTAAACAAGCAACATTCCTTCTTCCAGGAGATCGGGAAGATTATAAAAACGATGGTGTGTAATATTTCCAGCTTTATAATGAAGCAACTTTGAATCATCCCTTTTTTCTAAAGGGTATTTGGCGATTCGATCTTCTGGAAGTGTATATTCGTAGTCTCTTAAGTTAATCTGAGGCTCTTTCATGCGTTTCATTTCAAAGCGCAAATATAGTCTCTTTAATCTTTTAGCCCTGCCTGTCTTATGTCACAGCTATCTCTGAAATTTCAATTGATTCCCAGAACTCTCCAGTTTCGCTTTGAAGCGGGGACTTCCCGTGGTGTATTAAAGACTCGGAATATTTGGTGGATCAAGGCTTACAATGAGGAGAGTCCTAATCAAATTGGATGGGGTGAAGCTGCTCCATTGGTAAAACTGAGCATTGATGATCGTCAGGATTTTGAGGAAGTTGTAAAGAATACGCTTGAAAAACTAGAGAAAGTGGAGTGGTCGCTGGAGGAAGATGAAATCTTAGATACTGTTAAAAAAAATGTGTCCTTTGATTTTCCTTCTATCCGATTTGCTATAGAAATGGCTGTGCTGGATTTTGTCAATGGGGGACAGAAAAAGTTTTTTTCCAATCAGTTTTTTGAAGAGCAGAAAGCCATCCCTATCAACGGGTTGATCTGGATGGGTGATCGAGAATTCATGATGCAACAAATCCAGGAAAAGCTGGATTCAGGATTTTCCTGTATTAAAATGAAAATCGGTGCCATTGATTTTAAGCAAGAATGTGAATTGCTGGAATTTATCAGAAAGCAATTCAGTCCTGATCAGATGATTTTGAGAGTGGATGCAAATGGAGCTTTTTCTCCTGAAGAAGCGCAAAGTAAACTAGCGAAATTAGCAGACCTTGGAATCCATAGTATAGAGCAACCCATCAAAGCTGGTCAATGGGATACCATGAGATTACTGTGTAAGTCAACACCCTTACCAATTGCCTTGGATGAGGAACTGATTGGTGTTAAGGAGAAGGAGTTGTTATTGGATACTATCAGGCCTCAACATATTATTTTGAAGCCAACATTGTTGGGAGGCTTTCTGGAGAGCAGAAAGTGGATAGCAAAGGCAGAAGAAAGGGGAATAGGTTGGTGGATGACCTCTGCCTTGGAAAGTAATATTGGTTTGAACGCTATCGCCCAGTTAGCTTCTCAATATCAACCTTCCATTCATCAAGGCCTTGGAACAGGGAAATTATACCATAATAATCTTGAATCCCCTCTACAAATTCAAAATGGAGAAATTCACTATAATTCAGTTATTCCTTGGGAAGAACCCAAATAATCATTGAATGGGATGTAAGTAAACAGGTTTATGACCTTGGATGCTTATTCCGGTATTTGCTAATTCGCCCGTTTCAGCATTTCTTTCAAAGACCACAATTTCATGACTTTCCTGATGAGCAGCTAAGAGATATTTTCCATCGGAAGTAAGATTGAAATTTCTAGGCATTTTTCCTCCGGAAGAGTAGTGTTGGATCAATTCATAGATCCCAGATTCATTTTTTCTAAAAGCCGAAATACTATTAGAATCACCCCTATTTGAAGCATAAATATGTTGGCCATCAGGCGAAACCCTAACTTCAGCCGCTCCTAAAGCACCCTTGAATTCTTCAGAAAAAAGAGGGAGTCTTTGTTTACTTTTCATTTGACCATTCTGATAGCTGAAAACTTCTAAAATGGCAGTCAATTCCTGAACAACAAAAAGTTCTTTTCGATCCTTCGAAAATGCCAAATGTCTTGGTCCATCTCCAGGAGTCATGGGGATTTTTTCCTCAAAGGAAAGTGGATTTTCAAGGCCACTTTCAAATTTGTAGCGATACAGTTCATCAGATCCTAAATCAGCAACCCAAACATAATCACCGGAAGGATCGAAAGTTGCGCTGTGAACATGCGCTGATTCCTGTCTAGATTTATTGACACTTGATCCTTGATGCTGTAGAACCTGCACCCGTTCCAAATTCCCATTAGTTACCTTAAAAACAGCAAGGTTACCTCCAGAGTAATTACTGACAAGGATGTATTTTTCATCAGGTGAAATTGCAATATGACAAGGATGGTCTCCAGCAGTAAAAGCTGAATCTAAAATCTGTAATGCTGTTCTTGAATCTTCGAGTTCAAAACTCAAGATTTGACCGCCATTTTCTCCCGCATTTTCAGATACTGTGTATAGGAATTCTTGATTTTTTCCTGTCAGGATAAAAGAGGGATTGGAGATTCCTTTGGCAATAGTTTCAAGGCTTAAAGAATCCTTTTCAGGGAAAAATGTCAAAAGATCGATTCCCTGTTCTTCGGTATCTGTGTAAGTTCCGACTAAAAATTTATAACTTAATAGCTCTAGGGATTTTTCCATATCGGATTCCTTTTGTTTACAGGCATACAAGGCAATTATCAATGATACGATCAGAAGGTTTTTCATGAGGATGATGAATCAATAGTTTAAGCTACAAAGAATTGTTTTTCCATTAGTCATCAATGAAAAAAAAGAAATGATTGAATGAATTATTTAATGAATTGGCAATTTGCTCGGTAAAAAACAAGAAATTTATTAATTTAGAATGCTTTAAACCTCTTTACTTAATGTATAAAACCTACGATACCGAAGTTGCAAAACGCTTCACAATTTATAACTCACTTTTTTTAGATCTTCCTTTCGATCATATTTTCAGAACAGGTACCATGTTGCCTCTTTTGGGAACTGCCTGCCAAAAGGGATTTGAGTCGGAGAAGACTCCGCGAGAGATTATTGAAGGCTTTTTTGAAGAAATGATGCCTTCCAATTCTGAGAAGGAAAGAACAGATCTGCTATTTCAAATGATTCAATATGTGGAGAGACAGGTGGTGCTTTTTGACTCCATTGAAGATGCTGCGTATGAAAAAATCAATGATTTGGGAGGGAAAGGTTCTATTAAAGCCTTAATAAACAGAGCGGAAAGTGATCATAAAAAGGAAGCATTGATAGAAAAGCTCAAAAGTTTTTCCGTCAGGCTAACATTGACAGCTCACCCAACTCAATTCTATCCCGGAAATGTGCTGGGAATTATCACCGACTTGGAAAATGCGATCCGGCAGGATGATATCGGGAGAATTAATCAATTGCTTCAGCAATTAGGAAAGACAGGTTTTATAAATAGAGAAAAGCCAAGTCCTTACGAGGAAGCGGTCAGCTTGATTTGGTTTTTGGAGAATGTATTCTATCAAAGTATCTCCGATATCATGATCAGAATGCTCAATCGCTTAAATATTCCGCTGCATGATTGGGAGAATCCAGGTTTACTGAAGGTAGGTTTTTGGCCGGGAGGAGATCGGGATGGAAATCCATTTGTGACTCATGAAACCACTATGCAGGTAGCGGAAAGATTGAAAAAATGGATTTTACGCTGTTACTACCGGGATGTAAGAAAGTTGAGGAGAAGACTTACTTTCAAACACGTAGAAAATGTAATTCTGAAAGTTGAAAAAGGGATTTATTCTACGCTTTTTGAAGATCAACCTGTTTACTCCAACAAAGAAGAATTATTAGCGGATCTTTTGAATGCAAGGGAAGCTTTGATTGAACATCATGACGGCTTATTCTTGGAACTCTTGGATGAATTTATTCTTAAAGTCAGAATTTTCGGATTCCATTTTGCCTACATGGATATGCGTCAGGATAGTCGAAAACATGATGCGCTTTGGGAAGAGATTTTTGAAGTGAAAGGTATAGAATGGAAAGCAACTGAGGAGGAGCAAATCCAGCAATTATTGGCAGTAGATTCCCTTCCTGAGATTGAAAGAATTCAGGATGAGTTTCATCAGGAAATGCTGAAGTCCTTCGGAACGATTGAAAAAATCCATGAATCCAATGGGGAGGATGTTTTGCATCGCTATATTATTTCCAATTGTCAATCTGCTAAGCATCTTTTAGAAGTATTCCAATTAGCCAAACTCACATTAGGTAAAGGAAAAGAGAATCTTCCTTTGGATGTCGTTCCGCTTTTTGAAACAATTGATGATTTGGCTGAGGCACCTGAGATTATGACCTACCTATATCGCTTGCCTGCTTATCAAAAGCATTTAGCCAGTAGAGGAAATAAACAAACCATCATGTTAGGCTTTTCAGACGGAACCAAAGATGGAGGGTATCTGAAGGCAAACTGGTCCATATTAAGAGCAAAAGAGGAAATGACTCGGGTTTCCCGTGAAAATGGAATCGAGGTAGTCTTTTTCGACGGTAGAGGTGGGCCTCCTGCAAGAGGTGGGGGAAATATGCATAATTTCTATGCATCACTGGGAGAGCGCGTTGAAAATGCGGAAATACAGGTCACTATACAGGGCCAGACTATTTCTGCAAACTATGGAAAGCAGGCTTCTTGTACTTATAATTTTGAACAGCTGCTAAGTGCGGGTCTTGAAAACCATCTTTATTCTGACTCTGAAAGAAACCTTTCTGAAGATCAGCGGGCTTTGATTGAAGAGTTGGCCAATAGAGGTTATGAATCTTACAAGGCCTTTAAGAATCATCCTAAGTTTGTCCCATATTTGGAGCATGTAACTCCACTTAAGTACTTTGGAATGACGAATATAGGCAGTCGGCCTTTGAAAAGAGGAAAGGGCGAAGGCTTGAAGTTTGAGGATTTAAGAGCGATTCCATTTGTTGGTTCTTGGGCTCAAATGAAGCAAAATATTCCCGGCTATTACGGAGTAGGTGCGGCTATTGCAGAGATGGAAAAGGAAAACCGGGTAGATGAATTAAAGGAATTGTATCAAAACAGTTTATTTTTCAGGACACTTCTGGGTAACTCCATGCAGTCTTTGAATAAGTGTTTCTATCCAGCAACTTCCTACCTAAAAAATAATGAAGAGTATGGGGGATTTTGGAAACTCATGTTCCAAGAATATGAGCGCTCTGTAGAAAAACTTAAAAAAGTTTCTCAAATGGAGGAGTTGATGGGAGATAATAAAGTGATCAAAACTTCAATTGCCATTCGGGAAAGGATAGTTTTACCACTCATTACCATACAACAATATGCTATTCAGAGTATGCTGGAAGATGGGAAGAGCAATGAGGTGCTACAGCGATTAATTTTAAGAAGTATGTTCGGAATTATCAATGCAGCCAGAAATGCTGCATGATGCCATGAGCACTAATTAAGGGGCTATCTTAAAGGCGTTGTTTTGTCCGCCTGAGTGGAGTCAAAGGCTAATGGATACTAGAAAATTTATTGGAGACCTTTAACTGACCGCTCATTGTGACATTCATCAACTTTGAGATAGCCTAATTATTTTTAGAACTAAGCGAAATCAAAAGGACTCGTTGATGTTGAGATAAAAACCTGAGTTACCGCTTCTTCCAAAGCCATAATCTGCTGAAATTATGGTTCTGTTTTCTTTGTTTATCATGACTCTCAATCCTAAGCCATATCCTGGATTGACTTGCTCAAATAGCTTTTCAGAATTGTATTTGCTGCTGAAGGAGTTGGCATTCACGAACACAGTTCCTCCGAAGGTTTCTTTGGACCTTTGTAGTGGAAACCGATACTCTACTTCTGAATAAACCATGTTTTCTCCTCTGAACCTTCCTTGTGCATAGCCTCTTCCCGTTCTGCCAAACATATCCCAACCAAGGGAAGGTAAGTTCATATAGGGTAAATTTCCAGAGACTAGAAAGTTGCCATATGCCCAAAAAGCGACTAAATGCCTTTTTCTTTGTTCATTGAGGTTGATATAATGTCTATAATCCAACAATAGCGTGGAGGAAGATTGGTCAGACCCTAAAAATGAAGGGTTGATTTTATAAGAAAGCAAGGCAAAGTTTTTCTCATATGGAGCAACCGCCCTGTCTCGATTTTCATAAACTGCATTTAAGGTAATTCCGGATAATGCATATCTATCCGTATCAAAGCCTAATGATTCATTGTATTGATTATGAGCAAAATCCAAAATAGGCTCAATCGTATCTTCATCTAAGAAAAAATTGTCAATCTTCGAATGTATATCCAGGTGATATCCTAATCCCAAGTAAAAATTGCTGTCAGAGATTCGTTTTAAAATAGTTTCATGAAAGCGAATCAGTCTAAAATCCATTTGTTGCGCTCCCCAAAAGCTTGAGTTTTGATTGGGGTTAGGGGAGGGGGCATTCGGGGTAGAACTACCTAGACCATAGGTTGGCTGGGAAGTGACAAAATATCTCCAGTCTCCCACTAAGATCAAGCTGTTTTCATCTAAGAAAATATTACTTCTAGAGCTAAAAATCCACTGTTTTTTAGTTGTGTATAGTAGGTTCCCTACAAAATTGGACATTTTGGTAGTAGTGGGATTTCCCATATACCAAGTAGCAGAAGGAGCTAGCCCAAACATCCAACCATTGGCAGGATTATAAGCTATGGCTGGTAAGGGTACAAGTTTAAAATCCTGAACTTTATTCGATTCATAGACTTTACTTTCTTGTCCAAAGGCAATACCGCCTAAGAACAAGACAATGCTGGCTAGAAATGCTTTCTTCATTCTTTAAATTTAGCAGGATTCTTTGGCTCCTGTTAAAAATGAAAAGAATACTTAAAAAGCATTTGAAGATTAATCCTTGGCTGTAACAAGAGGTGTTAGACGTATTTCTACTTTTCGGTCCTTGTCAACCGAACCTTTGGAGGCTCCACGTAAAATCAAACCTCCAGAATTTTTGAAAATTCTCTTGTGGTCAATTCCTAGGTCTATTAGCTGTTTTTTGACGGAATTAACCCGCTTTTCTACTAGTCTGAGGTTGTAGGAAACGCTTCCCGTGTTATCAGCAAAACCAATTAGCTCCAAGCCTAATTGGGGATTTGTTTCCAAGATCTCTTTCAATCGAAGCAACTTTGCTTTTTCTTCTTCACTCAACTCTGATTGGTTGATTCCAAAATAGACCTCAAGTTTACTTTCCTCTAGAAGGACAGGCTTAGTATTTTCAACCACTTTCTCAACCTCCACGGTGTCTATCCTTACTTTTTCTTTGGAGGCCTCTTTTCGAAGGCTATCTATCAGAATAGCATCTTGAGTAATTCTATCCAAAAGGGTGCTATCCTGTATATATAGAATTTGACTTTCGTCTGTTTTATTTTTGTTTAAAGCAGAAGTTGTTGTAGCCGTGCCACTGATGATTGCTGCATCTCTTAATAGTTCCCGATTTCTCCTCTCTAGTATTTCTTGTCTACTTCTTAACCTTTCTAATTCTTTGGATGTATTCGTATTATCAGATTGAGGATTAACTATTATCTGTTGAGGTGCCGTTCTTTCTTCTTGATTACTATTTTGAGCTTGGATGCTTGATAGTCTGGAAGAAAAAGCCATGAGCATTGCGGAGTCTCTAATCGCCTGCGCCTTGAGCATTTCTTCCCTATATTTTGAAATTTCTTTTTCAAAATCTTCTCGGCTTATCCATTGAGCATTTTCGACTGGTTTGGTGACGGTTTTTGATTTCTCAATTTCCGGAGTCACTGCCTTTGTACTTTTTACTGTATCTGGAGTTTGCTGATTGCTGATTCTCATTTGTGAATTTGAAAGAGAGTCCAGCTCGAACTCGCTAAATCCTTTAGGAGAGTAAATGATTGTATTGACTTTCCCCGGATAAAGCAAGATTTTTTCAATGAATTGGGCTGTATCAACTTTAGAGATGATTAGCGTGTTTTTCGCTCCCAATAGCGAATCTCCCTTAATAACCAAAATCTTATCCAAAGAGTCAATTCTGCTAATCTCCTTTTGATAATCCAAAGTTTGATTCTCAAACTGATTGATCAATATCTGTATAGAATCCTTTGAACTGAGACTGTCAATCTGCAACTCATTAATCTTCTCGCTGAGTTCTGAAAGCCTATTTTGAAGCGAATCCTTATTTGCTTGTACCAACGCTCTGGTATTCTTCAATGAATCAATTTTCCTGTCAATATTGGCTTTTTGAATAGAATCCAGTCTTACCGTGTCAATGATCGGTGCTGATTTTTCTAATCCAGGTAACTGAACAATCGTAAAATAATTATTTGTAACAGAGGCTGGCAGATTAACTTTTGGTTCTTCAGTTTTTTGAATTGAGTCAGCAGTTGCTTCAGTTTTTTCGCTCAAAACTTTAGGGGTGAAAGTATAGCGCTGGGATACGGTAGGAGGATTGAAACTTTCCTTGTTTGCTCCTAAGCTGAACTTGATGCCCATCCCATGATAGATATACCAATCTGCTTTCGAGTTTACATCTCCTCGATAGGGGTTGCCTGGTGTTGGGGTATTAGTTCCTGGCAATGCTGCATAGCGCTGAAAAGAGTTGTCATATCGATTTCTATATCTTCCAGACACATCGTCCAAATAATCAGTTGCCGCCCTTTTAAAATCTGATTGTGCGAAAAGTTCAATTCCTTTGGTAATCCGAAATCTGATTCCCATGCCCAAATGAGCATAAAGAGTAGCTTTTTTATACCCACCTGGAATTTCTGTTTCAACATCCCTTAATCTTGTCTCAAAACTTCCATCTGGGATTAAATTGGGATTGCTGTAATCATATCTGTTTCCGTTTTCATCCAATAGGTCTCCAAACACATCGAATTTTTGAACTCCCATGCCCACAACCAAATATGGAGCAAGGAAGGATTTACCAGAAAGCAACCAGTTGTTATCAGGCTTTAAAACAAAGGAAAGCCCAGCATCAATTAAATCCGTTCTGAAATTTAAAGCCCTATCGAATCTGTTACTTTCCCTGTATAAAGTGCCATCATTTTCGATATATCTATCGCTTGAGCCAAATTGATAGCTTCCTGCCGTAAGCATAATTCCAACGGAGTTGCCAAGTGCATATTCCAGAGAAAATTGATAAGAAAGGTCTTCAGAATAGACAGTTGATCGTTGATAGAGTCTACCTACATCACTCAGACTATTGAGTCCAAAAGGACGGATATCCCCAATGTAATTGGTAGTCCCGACACTTGCTCCAACTCTCCACTTGTACCCGTAAAGCTGGGCGTTTACAGAATTGATAATCAGTGATAAAATGAAAATCAAGCTTAGCTTTTTCATAATTTTCATTTTTTGTTTCCAAATCCTAACCACAAATTGATTTCGGCACTTAATCCAACATAGGGTTGAATTCTGTCCGCTTTACTCCCATCCAGTTTGTTGGTAGTTAGATATGTGCCTCCAGCATTGAGTCTTATGAATCGGAAGAAGTTATATCCCAATCCCACGAATACTGGTCGGTCTAAAACTGGCCCTCTGATAGCTTCTCCCAAAGAATTTTCCATGCTTCCGGAAATAAACACTCCTGTGCTGATCGATAAATTACTCATGAAACGAGTAAAGGTCCTGTTGCCAAGAGGAAATGAAAAACCAAGGTATGGACTGTATACAAACTCTTGAGAGGATAAATCCTGTGAAAGTGAGATGGCACCAAAGCCAAAATTGATGGGAATAGAGTTAGGGGTTTTCTCACTTCTATAATTTTGAAATTGAATCTGATCTACTCGGACAAGCATGTTAGGACTGAGAAATTGATCTAATTCAGCAAAAACGATGGTTTCTAACTCCTGTAAATATTGTTGGGCATAAACAGCCCGCTCGTTCTCGTTTTCAGATTTTTTGATAATGTTGAATTTTGCCTTACCCAATTTCAGGCGTTTTCTTTGCTCTAGTTTCTTACGAGTGATATCAGAAAAACCTGGGAAAGGTTTTCCATCAGGTAATTCGAAATAATAAGCTCCTGATTGAACAATTTGATCCATATTGGAAAGGATTTGCTCGTCAGAATCTTCGAATTTGATTCCTCCTCTTCTCACGGAAGAAATGGTGTTGAGATAAGTTGCTAGGTTGGTTTGAATAAGTCTTCGGAGCTCTTCCAACTCTTTTTCTCCAGCTTTCTTATAAAATCCAAATTCAAGATTAAACTCCTCTGTAGATCTTAAAGGATTGTCTACCAAGATTTGAAAAGAAAGTTCCTTGTATCCAAATGGGGCTTTCCAAAAATAACTATCACCTGCCTTTGGAGATTTTTTTGACTGATATATGTAAAGTTTAACCATTTCCACATCCTGAGGGATGGCCCCTCTGAAATAGAATTTTTCTTCAGCGGGAAGTGGTTTTCCGCCATTGATCTCATTTTGAATGAGGTCCAGGTTAATTGACGTAATAGCTTCTTGCGAATAGGCCACAATCCCAAACCACAAAGTGAAGACTAAGGATAGTATATTTTTTTTCATAAAATGTATTTGCATAATTATGACAAAATGAAAGTGTTAATCTCAAACAAGATTTCTGAGTACTTTTAGTTATAAATCCTTTGAACTAGTGAATGTTCAAAAGAATCCTAGATTTTCGGCTTTACTACCTATTCTAACTGAAGGTATTTAAGGTATTGGTATCACCTTTCTTTATTCAATTAGTTGAGCGTCAGATGGATAGGATTTAGGAGGACTTAGCTTTTTCTTCCGTTACTGGGTTTCGAATAATTAGTAGGTATTCGCGCCTAAATCCAATAGAATATATAATAAAATTTTGAATATTCTAATAATTCAATAAAAAATTTTGATAAAAATAGAGGATTGGTAAGGTGAAGGTTGGTCTCATTGAGCCTTATAGAAAAGTTTTATAATGAATTTCTTAATCATTAGCCCTTGAAAACACATAAAACATTTCGGAAGCTATTTGAAGACTTCTTTCATCATACATTTTTTGTTCTAATACAGTATCATCGAATTTTTTGGGGTCTTCAAACCTGACGGGTATTCGTATTTCTGCTCCTGAAATAATAGGACAATTCTCATCTGCATGATCGCAGGTCATTATTGCAGCAAAGTTCGAAGCTGGGTTGGACAGATCGTCAACCAGTTTTGAAAAAGCTTTAATGCCTGGCTTCATTTCTGAATAAAAGACTTCATACTTCGGATTTTCAGTTGCATTATCCGAAATGGTACGAAACCCAATTCTTTGCAATGAAGCTACAGCCCTCTCATTAAAAGCAGTGATCTCTATTCCTCCGGAGTAGCAATTGGCCTCTACTCCGAAGTAGCTGGCCGCTACCTTTGCCCAAATTTGTGAAAATTGGCTTCGTCTAGAATTATGTGTGCAAATAAAATTCAGGTTGATAGCTTCATTTTTATCCTGCTTTTCTCTGATATAATGAATCAAAGGGCTCAACACTTCCTTCCTTTCATCGGTGATTGGGATATTGAGAATTTGCTTGATGGAGTCCTCAAGCTTTGGTAAAAAGGTGAGTTTTGTATTTTCCATGGCTAAAATTTAGCAGCAACCGCTGCCGGGATTACAGGAGTTAGTATTTAATTGCAATGATGAGAGTCTAACTTTGGGTTTTGAAGGAATGCCACATTCGCTTTTAGCCAAGCAGTCTGTCATTTTTGTGGTAAGGAGAAATGACTTTCCATTATAGTCTAAACCATATTTTCCTATGGTTTCACCTTGGTACTCCACTTCAATTTCCCAATCTGGTATTCCCAGTTTCGATTCAGATAGTTCTATGATTTTCAGTAGTTTTTCTGGATGAAGTCGGTGATCGTAGTCATTTTCATTCCATAATTGGAAGTTGACTTTCTCCTCTTGTCTAATAGTCCCCCCACAGTCAATGAAATTTTTAGATATTTTTCCGATTTCTGTCACATGAAAATGACTAGGAACCAATTCTCCATTGGGGAGTTGAAACTCGATGGTTTGGGAGTTTTTTAAGATGGACTTAATTTCTGAAAGTTTCATAGTGATATGGTTTTAACAGCAGGTTGAGGGATTATTTGAATTGAATTGATCAAAGAGGCCTAGAAACAAGCTCTTGATGGAGTTCCATTTTTCAGGATTGATGCAGTAATTCACTTTTGTCCCTTCAATGGTTCCCTGAATTATATCAATTTCTTTCAATTCACGAAGATGCTGGCTTATAGTTGCTTGCGCCAGTCCCAGTTCTTGCACCAAATCCCCATTGATACAAGTATTCGTTTTGATCAAATATTGTATGATTGCAATTCGAGCTGGATGTGCCAAAGCTTTGGCGACATTGGCCAATTCATTTTGAGCGTCAGTGAAAAGGTGCGTTTGAGTAATTCCCATCGTAATAATAATATATTGCAATATTACGATGAATAAAATTACAAAAGCAAATTTTCGATCTAGATTTTGAAAAAATTAATATGTATATCCGCTTTCTTACCAGTTACATTTTCGGGCTTTGCGTTCGGGCGGGTTTCGGAGCATAAAACTGTCAACCAGCACTGAACTTGAATAGAAGCACAAAGCCCCAAATTTGCACATCACCCCGGATGACGCAAAACCCGTGTTGTTAGGCGTTCGTTATTCTATTAGTCGATTTGAAAGTAATAGAATGACTCATCATAAATTCCGTCTTTATTTTTCCTAAAATATATTTTCTTCTCTGTACAATTTATCAAAATCTCTTTCGAAATGAAGTCGTTGCCCAGTACAGGATATTTGTCAAATACTATAGTGTCTCCCTTAAGTTGATAGGTTCCAGCATATTGGTCTTCCCCAAATAACCAGTTTGAGTAGATTACAAATTTTCCGTTCTCATAAAGAGTTAAGTCCATTCGACTTCTGTCGTCAAGAAAAGCTGCATCTAAATATTTTGGTCCAGCAAACGCTCCATTTCGTATTGCATATGTCAAGATGTAAGAACCTGTCAGTATAATAAATGTGATAGATAAAAGTGTATTGGGCAGTTGTTTATGTTTAAATATTTCAATAATTGTTACTGCTAAGAGTCCTATGGCTCCCCAAAGTGTCAAAATAAGGATTATGTCTATGAAAATCTCATAGAGCAAAAGCAAGTCTAAAATAACTATTAGATAAGCTGTAAAAGAAATAGCTAAAAGAAGCAGTAAGAGTTTAAAATATTTATGCATGTTTTTGAGTGTCTTGAATTATAATGAAGCCTAAAAACCAAATACGGCTTATTTTCAGCTAAATGGATCAGAATCACGGAAGCTTCGGTCTTCGGTCATCGGTCTTCCAATCGGTAAAACAAAGAAAATATGGCAACTGGCATGATTGCGGATAATCAGAAAAATTAATGAGTGATAGCCGGCTCGTCGTCCGGGTTCTCCATCTTTTCTATTTGCTCGGTATTGTTTCCAGATTTCTCTTCCTTCTTTTCTCCGCATGAAATAAATATTACCCCGCAAAAAAGGAGTAAAGCCAAAAGAGATAAGATTCTGGTTTTTAGAATGGATAGTTTCATAGTATTACTGGTGTTTTATCCAATTAAGTAAAAAATATTCTTTATTCCTGTATTTGAAGTCCTTTTGAAACGGTATGTGTATTTTAGAAGCATGAAAAGTTATATTCTCGCAATTTCAAGAACGGTATTAGTTTCAGGACTTTTGGCCCTAACCTTTTGTAATCCCAAGGAGGAAGATACAGTAACTGAAAGTCCTTCAAGTCCTGCTGTTTCCATACCTGAAATAGAACAAGGAATAAAAGACTTCATTGCAGTCAAAACAGGTGAAAATGATGGAGTTTTTCCGGTAAAAGATGAAAATCATGATCTCAAAATGAAGTTGGTTCGGGTACATACCGAATACCTATCCAACCTAGGCCCCGATAGTCATTTTGCCTGTGTTGACTTGGTGGATGAAAGTGGAGATGTATACGATGTAGATTTCTTCATGGAAGGGAAGCCTGGGGCAATGAATGTCACTCAGACCACGGTGCATAAGTTGAATGGGAAACCTTTTTACAGTTGGAAGCAAAATAAGGAAGATAAAACTTGGTATAGAGTGGCTTTGGAACAATCAAACAATAACCTGTTAGGAGTAGTCGAAGGGACTGATCATTTTGAATTCTATTATACTGTTCAAATTCCTAGTTTGGAAGGTCCTGCGCGGATGTGGATTCCTGTTCCTGAGTCAGACCCTTTTCAGGATGTGAAACTGTTAGAGACGAAATCTGATATAGAGTCCAGAAAAATTGAAGAGAAGGTTTTTGGCAATACTTTGCTTTATTATGAATTAAAGCCAGAAGATTCCGGTAAAGAAATCCAAATCAGCTACGAGGTAAAAAGGAAAGAAAAAGGTCCTTATGAGGCTTCTGCTCCAGACCCCAAGGTGTATTTAGCTTCGAACAGACTCATGCCAAAAGGAGGGAGGTTTGAAGAGATCGCTAAGGAGGTTTTGGGAGAAAAGCTGAAAGAGTCTCATTTAATTCAAGCCAGAGCTTTATATGATTATATCATAGACAATATGCGCTATATGAAATTTGGCGATTATGGCAATGGAGACTCAAATTACGCCTGTGATTCAAAAACCGGGAATTGTTCTGAATTCCACTCCTTCTTCATTTCCTTGGCCAGATCAGTAGATATACCAGCAAGATTTGCGATTGGAGCATCTATTCCTTCGGATAGGAATGAAGGTGGAATTGATGGTTACCACTGCTGGGCAGAGTTTTATGCAGATGGGAAATGGTGGCCAGTTGATATTTCGGAGGCTAATAAATATACTGCTTTAGCTACTTATTATTTCGGAAGGCACCCTGCCAATAGAATTGAGTTAAGCAGAGGTAGGGATTTGGAAGTTAATCCAGGACCTAATGCGGGCCCAATTAATTTCATTGCATATCCCTATTTAGAGATCAATGGAAAAGAGATAAAGGCACCATCCAAATTCACCTTTCAAAGAAAAGTAAATTCCTAAAAAATAAAGGCTATCGAATTCGATAGCCTTTTTTGATTTTTAGCTTTCAGAAGTTGAGTCACTACTTGGATGCTCACCTCCTGCTGGATGTTCTGTGCTGTCTCCTGCTGGATGCTCACCTCCATCTGGGTGCTCACTTTCAACCTGTTCAGTTTCTGTTTCACTGCTTTCCTCTTTCTTGCCACCGCAAGAAGTAAATGTTACTGCTGCTAAAAAGCTAAACGCTAAGGCTAGGGTGAAAATTGATTTCAATTTTTTCATTTTGTTTAAGGTTTGGTGTGATGTCACTAATTAAAGCATAAAATCACTATGAATGAAAATTTCCTGGAATGACTTAATTATTTATCTCAATTTTTCTGAAAAATGCCTCTCGAGTCATTCTTAATTGAGTGATTATTCCAGATGCTATTGTCAACATACCTACGGAGACAATTGCTAATTCAAGTCCAAAATTATCAGCGATCCATCCAGATAAAATTGCTCCAAAAGCATAGCCCAAATCTCTCCAAAGTCGAAATACTCCAACACTTTCCGCTCTGACTTCCGGATGGGTTTCGTCTGAAATCGCAGCTAGAAAGGTAGGATAAACTATTGCAGTTCCAATTCCCAATACAATAGAGGTAAAAGAAAATTGACTAAAGGAATTTGAGTATGCTAAAATTATTATTGCAAACCCTTGAATAATCATCCCAAAAACAATCAAGAATTTCTTTGAAATAATGTCAGCTATTTTCCCTGAGAATAATTGGCCCATTCCCCAAACCAAAGGATAAATAGCAATCAGTTTTCCAATTTCATTTAAAGAAAATTCCTTTTGAATCAATAATAAAGGTAACAAGCCCCAGATCATTCCGTCATTCAGATTGTTGACTAATCCAGCATGCGTTATTGAAGATAAATTTGGGCTGCGTAAGGTGGTATTCCATAAAACGTTATTCTTCTCTTCCTTTTTGGAATCGGTTTTCTCTACCCTGATAAAACGAGTAGTGTCTTTTAAAAAAAAGAAAGAAAGGTATAGCCCTAGGAGAGCTATTCCAAAACCTATTAAGAATGGAATAGGTCTCACTCCAAAGTTTGATGCTAAATTAGCTGTGAAATAGGCCGTAATACCAATTGCAAGATATCCCGCAAATTCATTCAAACCCATCGCTAAGCCTCTATTTTTTGGCCCAACTAAGTCGATTTTCATAATGACTGTACTACTCCAGGTTAAACCCTGACTAACACCAAGTAATAGGTTTGCTAACAAGACTATTAGCCATGAATCTGTAAAAGCTAAAATCAATGGTACGGGCAGGACAATTATCCATCCAAGGACTAATAAATTCTTACGCCCTAACCGATTGGCATATTTTCCCGCATAATAATTGGAAATAGCTTTACTGATTCCGAATACTATGATAAATGTCAGAAAAGCTGAATTTGACTCAATTCCAAAAATGGTGGACGCATATTCAGGAAAAATTGATCGTTCCAAGCCAATCATACTTCCCACCAAAGCATTTATGACTACTAAAAGACTGAATTGTTTCCAATTTTCCTTTAGTCCTTGAACAGCTTGATAATGAATTGAATTCATGTTTCAAAACTGGAGTTTTCAAGGAAGTATTCTTTTTACAAATGTTAAAAAAATCAGGAAATCCCCGCTCTAATTCGACTGAGACTTACCTGGGTAATACCTAAGTATGAAGCAATGTGTTTTAAGGGTATCTTTTGAATGAATTCAGGATGGTTTTCTAAAAGGCCTTTATATCTTTCTTCTGCAGTTTGAAATTGAATGGATTCAAGCCGTTTTATAGTTTCGAGATAGACTGTTTGAATAAGTATCCTAAAAAGTCTTTCAATATCATGGAACTCGTCAAATAATGAAAAAAGTGCATTTGAAGGAATTCCCACAAATAGGGTCTCTTCTATCGATACAATCCCCTTGTTACTTGGTAAAGATTTAAACAAACTTTCTGCTCTGACTATTAAATCATTTTTAAAAGCGAAATACTCTGTAATCTCAAGCCCGTCTTTTAGGTAAAAGATTCTGGCAGACCCTTCCATTACAAAATATATAGTTTTACAAGTTTTTCCTATTTCTTGAAGGACCTCATTTTTCCCTACTTTTTGGGTAAAACAAATATTTGCGAGAGCTTTCTCAGAATGGTCTGCTAAAGGAGAGTAGGATTGAATTTCCTTTAAGAATTTCAAAATTGTTTCCAGCTCATTTGATGTTCTGTTTAAGTTCATTTCAAAAATTTCTTCAAGAACTCTCTTTTCACAAATACTATCAAAAACCAGCTGATAAAGGCTGCTGCTGTTCCGATACTTGCTCCAATCAGGATGTCTACTGGATAGTGAACTCCCAAATAAATCCGGGTGTAACTGACTAAAATTGCATATAAAAATAACCAGCCCAGTCCTTTAATGGATTTTCCTAATTTTTTATTGAGAAAAACTGCTAAGCCAAAAGTATTCGCGGCGTGTGAAGATGCGAATCCATACAAGCCTCCGCATCTCCCATAATTATGAATGACATCAGTCCATCTTTCGTCATGACAGGGTCTTAATCTTTCAAAAAATGGTTTCATAAATCCAGAAGTAAATTGGTCCGAAACCAAAATAGTTAGCGCCACACCTCCAAATACCCACCAACTATTGGAGGGGTTGGATTTATAAATCTTATAGATCAAAAAAGCATATAGTGGAATCCAAGTAATTGTTTCTGTGGCTTGGTACATGACTGGATCCAACCAGTCTGTGTGGAAAGAATTGAGCCAGAGGAATAAATCCTCATCCCATTTTTTGATTTGCTCTATCATGGGTGAAAATTAAGCCAGTCTATTCCTTTTTTAAGATGCTTGAGCGTAAATTCCTCCCGACTCCCAGATTTTGGCTCGTGCATATAAGTCCATTCTGCCTGAGGAGGCATGCTCATCAGGATGCTTTCAGTTCTGCCATTTGTGTCCAGACCAAACTTAGTGCCTGCATCCCATACCAAGTTGAATTCCACATACCTTCCTCTTCTCAAATTTTGCCAGGCTTTCTCTTCCACAGTTACTGGATTTCCGGCATTTTTCATCATGAAGTGCCCGTAAATTTTCGGAAATAGTCTTCCTAATGCTAAACTAAATTCAAGTATGCTTGAAAATTGCTCATCATTTTTACCGGCTAAGCGGTCATAAAATATTCCTCCAACTCCTCTTGTCTCATCTCTGTGTTTGAGGTAAAAATAATCGTCGGCCCAGTTTTTAAACTTTGGATAATAAGTATCGTCAAATTGATCACAAACCGACTTTAATTGCTGATGAAAATACCGAGCATCGTCAGGTACTATATAGTGAGGGGTTAAATCAATACCGCCTCCAAACCAATAAACGCCATTTTCCATTTCAAAATAACGAATATTCATATGGATAATGGGGACATGTGGGTTAATAGGATGCAGTACAATCGAAACACCTGTAGCGTAGAAATCTGCTTTTTCCAAACCCAGTTTATTCAGGATTTTTTCAGGTGTTGGACCATGAACAGCTGAAAAAGCAACGCCACCTTTTTCTATCACTTGGCCATTTTCAAAAATCCGGGTTCTCCCTCCGCCGCCTGCAGCTCTTTCCCATTTGTCCTCTTTGAATTTTCCCGTCCCATCATATTGCTCTAATTCTGAGCATATATGATCCTGAATTTTTTGATATAATTCTGCTATTTCCTCTTTACTCGCTCTAGCCATTTGTTTAGAAGGGATATCCAATCCCAAAGTTAAGTACAGTTTGACCTCTTAGGCCAAATGGTCTTCTGAAATTAATATTGTCCAACACCCATCGTTCTCCTTCTGGTTGAGATGGGTCAATTGCTTTCGTAGCTAAGTCTAGCCTGATAATCAAAAAGTCAAAATCCATTCTCAAACCTATGCCAGAACCTACAGCAAACTCTTTGTAGAATCGATCAAATCTAAAATCTGCTCCGGGTCTACTGGCATCTACGCCTATCATCCATGAATTCCCCACATCGATGAACAAGGCCATGTCAAAGTAGCCATAAAGCTTTCTTCTATATTCCAGCATGGATTCTATGATCATTTCCGAAGGTTGCTCGAAATTATAATCATAGCGCCCTCCATCACCTATGGTTGGTACAGAGCTTCCAGGACCTAATCGTCTTGCTTGCCATGCTCTGATACTCGTACCTCCACCCGCAAAGAAATATTTTTCGTAAGGAAGAATTCCAGCACTCACTCCATAAGGTTGGGCGATTCCGAAATTTAAACGATAGGCAAAAGTCTGTTTTTGATCGACTGGATAATATCTCCTAAAATCTGCCTGAAACTTAAGCCACTGGAAATTAGCAAACTGAAGGTTTTCATTATTGTTGCTTTGTACATTAAATAAGTTGAGCGAAGTACCGCCACTTTCTACAAACAATCGAAGAAGGGAAGAGGGTCTTCTTTTCCAGTCTCCGTACCGATTAAAGTTGATGACGGATTGGCCAGAAATGCTACTTACAAAAGAAGGAAGGAAGGACCAGATCAAATTATTTCCCTGATTGGCCAAATTCTGCAAAACTTCCAAAAAATCATCTGTGATATTTGGAGTCCTGATATAGTTGATGTCAGCAAGATTAATAGTGAATTGCTGTCTTTGATTCGTGGTAGCCCAAGTATATGCTAGCAAACCATTCAAACCCTTTCGGGTATATTCTGGTCGATTAGTATAGTTATAACCGATTTGGGTTCGTGTATTGGGATTGTATTTCCCGTATTTTTTCAGCGTATTTGGAACAAACGGAATCAAAAATCTAGGGTAAATGATAGAAGCTGAGACTCCTAATTCCTGACTTTGATACACCCCTTGATTAGTCGCAGATGCCACACCTTCCAGACCGGCTCTAAAGTTGAATTCCAAGATTTCTCCAGCTCTGAAAAAGTTTCTATTTCTTAATGAGGTACTGAAAAAAGGTCCAGGCAACTGTTCTGTTACACTCAAACCCAACTGATTTGTCAATTGGTATTTTTGAGCTGGCTGAGTAAAAATATTTGCAGTTAATGAGGTGCCTAAGGTATCAAAGGAAATATTGACAAACCTGAAAAGGTCCAGATTGCTTAGTTGCCTTTGGCTTTCAATTACTTTATTTCGGCTGTATCGATCATTTTTATCAAATAGAATTCTCGAAGCAAGAATTTTCTCTGAATATCTATCTCTATAAAAATTGAAATTTATACCGTCATATTGACCTGAAACTCTGCCGTCGCTAAATCCATCCGAGGGAGGATTAATTCTAAAATTAATATTTTCAATCGTATAGATTTCATGCTGTTCAGCAAATGTGGGTTTCCTGATGATTTGTTCAATTTGTACATTTTTCTTAGCAGTATCCTGATACACATTGTACTCCAAGTAGGATTTGGAAAACATGTAAAACCCATTGTTTTTCAATAATTCTTCTACTTGATTTCTTTCAGCTATGATATCATTTTGGGCATAGATTTTCCCTTTGGCTAGGTTGGATTTTGATTTGTTCTGATTGAGAATAATCTGGATATCCTCGTTGTCAGTTCTGGTATAAATTGAGTCGACTCTATAAGGTGTATTTTCTACAATACTATAAGTTACATATGCCTTTTTTCCTTTTGTTTCAACTTCAAAAGAGCTCCTTGAATCAAAAAAACCATTATTCTGGAGGTAAGCAGAAATATTCCTGTTTGTTGATTCCAAAAGGCTGCTATCCAGAACTGTTACCGGATTGCCAGTGCGCATAAACCCATTTCCATACTCTTCTTTCTCTTTGAGATTCTCGATTTTGGTATTGAGCTTATCGGATTTTTTCTGAAGTTTTCTGTCCCCTGGAATAGAGTCAAGCTGTTGCTCTATTTGCTTTAGCTCTTTTTCAATTTCAACTCTTTTTTCACTGACTGCGACACTGTCAAAGAATGATTTCCCAAATCTGTAAATAGTGACTCCTGGAGAAAAATTAAAAACAGGAATTCTAAAATTGGGTTCCTGCTGGATTAAACCAGCTATTTCTTCTTCGTTCGCTTTTTCTACCCCTTCTATATCAGATTCATAGACTACATATTCCCCTTCTTGGAGATTTTTAGTCAAGGAACAAGCTGAAGCAAGCCCTAGCAGAGAAAGAAAAAGTATATATTTGGAGAATTTCAAATCGAAAGATTCAATCACAATGCTTAGCAAAAATACGGTTAAGTTTATAAAATCCTTACATCAGAAGAAATACCGTGCCGAACATCAAAAGTTCTTTGTAGAAGGTGAAAAAAGTGTTGTGGAGGTGATTAACTCAGACTTCATTATTGATTTTTTGGTGGCTACTCCTGATTTTATCGAAAGGCATGAAGCCCTTTTAAAAAAATGCAGTTTCGAAATTATCCAAGCAACAAAAAATCAATTGGAAAGCTTGGGTCAATATCAAAGCAATAATTCGGCTTTAGCAGTGGTAAAGCAAAAAGTCAATGAAGCTTTTACACCCGATCAAAATGAGCTTGTCGTTGCGCTGGATGATGTAAGAGATCCCGGGAACCTAGGCACCATTATCCGTATTGCGGATTGGTATGGAATCAAAAAACTTCTTTTTTCCTCTCAAACGGCTGATTTCTATAACCCCAAGGTTATTCAAGCTAGTATGGGGTCATTTACCAGGATTCAATTTTTTTACGGAGACTTACCTACAGTCCTCTCTTCCTGGAATTTGCCGGTTTATGGAGCATTTCTGGACGGGGAAAATCTGCATGGTTTGTCAAAAGTAAAGCCGGGGGTGATTTTGATGGGGAATGAATCAAAAGGAATTTCTCCTGAGGTAGAGCGATTAGTTTCAAGCAAAATAACCATTCCAGCCTTTGGCTCTGCAGAGTCATTGAATGTTGCGATAGCGACTGCAGTCCTTTGTGATAATTTTAAAAGATTGATTGGCTAAGTGAAAAAAATCTGGAGTCTTCTGGAGAGAGTTGGTCTCAATGGTTTTCTTTTAGGACTATTTGGAGCTATTGCTTTGGGCTATCTATTTCCAGAATGGGGGGCAGCATCCAGCCCGGTTCCTTGGAAACCGGTCATCAATGTAGGAATTGCATTAGTTTTCTTCTTTTATGGAGTGAAGCTCGATCCGAATCAGTTACGACAAGGTCTTTCCAACTGGAAATTGCACCTTTTGATTCAATTAACTACGTTTCTGCTTTTTCCTTTGCTAGTATTTTTGGGACTTCAATTGATTCCTTCAATCAAACAGGATTTTGTTTTGGGAATTAGTTATTTATCGGCTTTGCCTTCAACCGTTAGTGCATCGGTGGTAATGGTTTCAATCGCAAGGGGGAATATTCCTGCTGCTATATTTAACGCAAGTATTTCCAGCTTGATCGGAGTGGTAGTCACTCCTCTCTGGATGGATGTTCTAGGGGAAGCTAGCCTAGGAGTAGAGGTGGACTTTTTGCCTACTCTTTTGGAATTAACTTATAAGGTCATACTCCCGGTTTGCTTAGGAATATTTCTTCATAAATGGCTTTTTTCTAAAATCCACGAACATCTGCAACGACTGAAATATGTAGATCAAAGCGTTATAATGATTATTGTTTTTACGGCCTTTTCAGAGTCATTTACTCAAAAAATATTTGCGCCATATTCCTTATCTACTCTTTTTCAGTTAGCTGCGATCATGTTAGGGCTCTTCGCCTTGATATGCATGATTACATACTTCCTTTCGAATGTACTTTCCTTTTCAGTAGAAGATAGGATTACGGCTCTTTTCTGTGGTTCCAAAAAATCTTTGGTGCATGGAGTTGTAATTGGAAAAGTAATATTCCCCGATCCTGCTATTCTGGGATTAGTACTACTTCCCGTGATGCTATATCACATTCAGCAATTGATTGTCGGATCTATTTTAGCCCAACGATTTTCAAGACAAGAACGATAGGCTTTTGTCAAAAAAACTTGTTGAAAAATAAGCCAAAAAGAGGATAGATCTCTCTGCTGAATTCTATCCTCTTTCTATTTAGATGTACTTTTCGGACAAATTGCCGACAAAATCGATGTATTCTTGGGTAGCCTCTTCCTGACTTTTTCCCTTTAAACTCAACCAGCTATTATATTTAGCAGCAGCTTTGAAGTCAAATCCCCCCGGTCTTTCTCCTGTATTATCTCCCTCAGTGGCTTGTTTGTAAAGGCCATAAAGTTTCAATAATTCTTCATTACTGGGTCTTTCTGTAAATTTTTTGGTTAAGGCCATTGCCTCATCCAGTGTGGTAGGTTTCATGTAAACTCTAATTGGTGTTTTCAGTTTCCAAATATCCGCTAAAAATCCGGTTTGGATGAGATATGTCAATAAAAAAGCCAACCTTAGAAAGGCTGGCTTTCATATTTTAGCTTAAATCAAATTATCTTCTATTCATAGAAACATAATCTCTTTCATTTGCACCAGTATATACTTGTCTTGGTCTACCGATTGGTTCACCGTTTTCACGCATTTCTTTCCATTGTGCGATCCAACCTGGGAGACGACCCAAAGCAAACATTACCGTGAACATATCAGTAGGTATACCCAATGCACGGTAGATAATTCCAGAGTAGAAATCCACATTTGGATATAGCTTTCTGTCTACGAAATACTGATCATTCAATGCAGCGTATTCCAATTCTTTGGCGATTTCTAATACTGGATCATTTACTCCTAATTTTTCCAATACATCGTCAGCTGCTTTCTTGATGATTTTTGCTCTCGGGTCAAAGTTTTTATACACTCTGTGTCCAAATCCCATCAATCTGAAAGGATCATTCTTGTCTTTTGCTTTGTCTAGGTATTTCTTAGCATCTCCACCATCAGCTTTGATAGCTTCTAGCATTTCGATCACTGATTGGTTTGCTCCTCCGTGAAGTGGTCCCCATAGCGCATTGATACCTGCAGAAATAGAAGCATAGATACTTGCTTGAGAAGACCCGACTATTCTAACTGTAGAAGTAGAACAGTTTTGTTCGTGATCGGCATGAAGGATCAACAATTTATCCAAAGCTTTAGATACTACAGGATCTACATCATACTTCTCTGCCGGAAGGGCAAACATCATCTTCAGGAAATTGGAGCAATAATCCAATGTATTATCCGGATAATTCACGGGATGTCCCATTTCATTCTTATAAGCCCATGCAGCGAAAGTTGGCATTTTGGCAATAAGACGGATGATGCTCATGTTCACCTCTTCTTTGCTTCTATTTGGATTTAATGAATCAGGGTAGAAAGCAGATAGAGAACAAATCAAAGAAGATAGCACGCCCATTGGGTGGGCGTTGGAAGGGAAGCCATCTAGAATCTTCTTGATGTCTTCGTGAACCAAAGTGTGATGAGTGATTTCTTTAGAGAAGTTTTCAAATTCAGCCTGGGTAGGAAGTTCACCGTAGATAAGAAGGTATGCTACCTCCAAGAAAGTTGACTTCTCAGCCAAATCTTCAATTCTGTATCCTCTATATCGAAGAATTCCTTCTTCTCCATCTAAAAATGTGATTGCACTAGTGGTTGATCCAGTATTTTTATAACCTGGATCTAAGGTGATTAGACCAGTAGCTCCTCTTAATTTTGCAATATCGATTGCAGGTTCTTGTTCGGTTCCGACTATAATCGGAAACTCAAAATCTTGTCCGTTGTAGGACAACTTGGCGGAATCAGACATATAACTTGTTTTTGGATTGCGTTTTTATAAAAACCGTAAAAGATGGCCTTAAGTTACTAAAATCCCATATTTTTTAAGGTTTTATTATGCGATGGGTAATATAATTTTGCAAAAATGCTCTTTTTACCGTTTGAAAAGCAAGGGAATTTTAAATTGGATATTGGAAATTCAATAAATCCTTAAAATTTCTTTTCGAAAAAGATTGCTCTCACAAAATTTTCATGAAAAAAGCCCCGAAGGGCTTTTTTTAATCACAAAAATGTTCGAAAACCTCTACTAAGTGGTCACCGATCATTTTAGCATTTCTTCCTTCAATGTGATGACGCTCGATGAAATGAACCAGTTCTCCATCTTTGAACAAAGCCATAGCAGGAGAGGATGGAGGATAAGGTAATACGATTTCTCTCACTTTATCCACAGCTTCACGATCGTTTCCGGCAAATACTGTTGCAAGAGTAGTCGGTTTCTTCGAAGCATTCTCCAAAGCATATCTTACGCCCGGTCTTGCTGCACCTGCAGCACAGCCACAAACAGAATTCACCACAACGAAAGTGGTCCCTTTATGGTCTGGTCCAAGGTGTGTAGCAACTTGTTCTGCTGTTCTAAACTCTTCAAATCCTACATCTGAGAGTTCAGCTCTCATAGGAGCAATTAATTCTTCAGGGTACATATTGTCTTATTATTTATAGTTCTTTATAGAAATCCTAATTCAAGTTTTGCAGCTTCGGACATCATATCCTGAGAGTAGGGAGGATCAAATGTCACTTCTACTTCGACATTATTAATGCCCTGAATCTGCTGTATTTTATCTTTTACCTCAGAGGGTATGAATTCCGCCGATGGACAGTTCGGTGAGGTTAAGGTCATTAAAACATAGACGTTATTGACAGGATAAACAGTGATCTCATAGATCAATCCTAATTCATAAACATCTACTGGAATTTCAGGATCATAAACCAACTTAATGGCCTGAACCACTTTTTCCTTCAAATTAGTAACCTGTCCCACTGTATTATTTTCAGTTTCCATAATTAGGCGTTTAGCTTGGTTTGGAAGGCAATGGCATACAACTTCATCTGCTTAATCATTGAAGCCAATCCATTGGATCTTTGACTCCCTATGATGCTTCCCATGCCTATTCTGTTAATAAAATTGAGATCAGCATGGATGATTTCCTCTGGAGTTCTGTCATTCAAAACACGAATTAAAAGCGAAATCAATCCTTTGGTAATGTCCGTATTTGAATCAGCTTTGAAGTGTACTTTACCATCATTTTCATCTGCAATCAACCACACTTTAGATTGACATCCTTTAATGATATTATCTTCTTTTTGCTCCTCAACGGGAAAATCCTCTAAGTTTCCTCCAAGTTCCATTATGTAGAAAATGGTGGACTCTCTATCATCTCCCAAGATCTCAAATTCTGATACGATTTCGTCTTGAATTTCGTTGATGCTGCTCATTTATTTTTGATTTTGGCTATTCTGGCAATTCCTTCTGCCATTTGCTCAATTTCAGATTTGGTATTGTAAACAGCAAAGCTAGCCCTAACAGTTCCTTCTATTCCAAATCGTTTCATCAAAGGCTGAGTACAATGGTGACCTGTTCTCACAGCGATACCTCTAGCGTCCAGCATTTGACCTACATCGAATGGGTGCATGCCGTTGATATTGAAAGATAGAACAGATACTTTTTGTTTTGCCGTACCTATCGGTTGAAAACCTTTGATATCAGCCGTCAATTCATTGGCATAGCTCAAAAGCTCATCTTCGTGCTCCTTAATTGCCTTTTTACCTAAGGAGTCAATAAACTCTATTGCAGCGTCGAATGCAATTACGTCAGCTATATTGGGAGTTCCTGCTTCGAATTTGAAAGGGATGTCATTGTAAGTGGTTTTTTCGAAGGTAACCTCCTTGATCATTTCTCCACCACCCAAAAATGGTGGCATGGCTTCAAGGATTTCCCTTTTTCCATATAACACTCCCAATCCGGTAGGACCGTATAATTTATGAGCAGAAAACACCATAAAATCGCAATCCAACTCCACTACATCTATTTCCAAATGACTGGTAGACTGGGCTCCGTCCAATAACACCTTGGCTCCTACAGCATGCGCTGCATCAATCATTTTCTTTACTGGATTGATCGTTCCCAGTGCATTAGATGCATGAACTACACTTAGAAGTTTGGTTTTGGAAGTAAGAAGTTTCTCGAATTCCTGAAAGTCTAGCTCTCCATTTTCGTGAACGGGGATGATTTTCAGGACTGCTCCCGTTGCTTCGCAGAGCATTTGCCAAGGAACAATATTAGAATGGTGCTCCATGGTCGAGATGATGATTTCATCACCTTTACCGATAAATTTCCTACCAAAGGTCTGCGCAACCAAGTTAATTGACTCAGTAGTTCCTTTTGTAAAGATTATTTCAGCACTCTCTTTGGCATTGATAAATCTTCTGACGGACTCGCGGGTATTTTCAAAATATTGAGTAGCTCTGTCAGCTAAAGCATGAGCACCCCTATGAATATTAGAATTATCCTTTTCATAGTAGGAGGTTAAAGCCTCAAGAACCTGCTTCGGTTTTTGTGTAGTTGCTGCATTATCAAAATAAATCAAGGGCTTGCCGTGTACTTCTTGGTGAAGCACAGGAAACAAGCCCCTGATTTGGTTCACATCAAAATTCATGAATGGATTTTAGAATTTACTTCCAAGTCTCTCCTGCACCAAATTAGTACAGTATGCTTGGAAGCTTTCGGTTTCTATATGTTCTAATACTTCTCCTGCAAATGCATACAAAAGCAAACCTTTTGCCTGCATTTTATCTATCCCTCTCGCCTGCAAATAGAACAAAGCCTCTTCATCCAACTGGCCTGTCGTACATCCATGAGAACATTTCACATCGTCTGCCCAAATTTCTAATTGTGGCTTGGTATTGATTACCGCATCTTCAGAAAGCAAGATGTTATTGTTCTGCTGAAAAGCATTGGTCTTCTGGGCATCTTGTCTTACAAAGATTTTCCCATTGAAAACCCCTCTTGAATGGTCAGCCAAGATTCCTTTGTACAATTCATTAGATTCTGCATGAGGCACAGTGTGATCTACGTTTGTGTGATTATCCACGTGTGTTTTACCGTTCAATAGGTAAATGCCGTACATGTTCCCAACGGAATTACTTCCCAGAATATTCAGGTTGAGGTTATTTCTAACCAAATTTCCTGAAAGTGATATGGTAACTGCTGAAAACTGAGAGTCTTGATGAATATCAGTTTCAATATTGCTTACTTCGATGAATTGCTTGCCTTCATTCTGAAGTCTATAGTAATTGATCTTAGTGTTCAATCCTCCTTTGATCTCAACCACTTTATTGGCAAAGACAATTTCTTCTCCTAGAAGGACAGACTGCTCAATGAAAGTTACTTCAGCAAAATCACCAGATTCAATCCATATTCTAGGCTGTACAACCTGTCCAAAATTGGCTTTGAAAAATGAAAGTAAGAGAATTGGGGCAGTTATTTGAGTTTTCTTTGGAACAGAAATAAAAGCACCGTCTTGAAAAGAAGCTAAATTTAAAGCAGCAAAAGTATCCTTTTCAGGCTTGGCAATGCTTCCTAAATTCAAATCTTCCTTTTTTGTAATAGAAGAAATCTCTACACCCTCAGGCAAGTCAGAAAGTTCAGGAATAAAGTGTCCGTTGTTGAATACAAGGACATTTCCCTCAAAACCTTCATAAATAGATTGGTCGACAAGTTCTTTGGTCAACTCAATTGGTTTTGCAGATTGAAAGTCTGAAATTTCTTTTTCCAGTTTTCTGGATATCTGAGTGAATTTATATTCCTCTTCCTTCACAGCCGGCAGACCTTGAGAAAGAAAACTCTCTTTACCCAGAGTTCTCTGCTCATTAAAATTGTCAGTTGCTGCTTCCAATAAAGGAGAGAAGGTATCTTGTTTTGTCAAGGTACTCATGGTAGTTTTTTTATAAATCAGACAGTGGCAGCCGAATCAATTTCTTCTTTGATCCAGTCGTAACCTTTTTCTTCCAGTTCCAAGGCCAATTCCTTGGTTCCTGATTTCACTATTCTTCCTTTATATAATACATGTACATAATCTGGTACGATGTAATCTAAAAGTCGCTGATAGTGAGTTACTACTATGGTAGCATTATCTGCTGATTTCAATTGATTAACTCCGTTGGATACGATTTTAAGTGCATCAATATCTAATCCGGAGTCAGTTTCGTCCAAAATGGATAATGTTGGCTCCAACATTGCCATCTGGAAGATTTCATTTCTCTTTTTCTCCCCTCCAGAAAAACCTTCATTTAAGGCTCTGCTCAAAAGCTTTTGGTCAATCTCAACCAATTTCATTTTTTCTTTCATCAAAGAAAGAAACTTCACCGCATCCAAAGGCTCCAAACCTCTATATTCTCTTACCTGATTCACGGCAGTTCTGAGGAAGTTAGTGGAAGATACACCAGGAATTTCTACAGGATATTGAAATGCAAGGAATACGCCCTCTCTAGCTCTGTCTTCTGGTGCAAGATCCAAGAGGTCTTTGCCTTTGAAAGTCACTTCTCCTTCAGTTACTTCATATTCTTCTCTTCCAGCCAAAACTGAGGCTAGAGTAGATTTTCCGGACCCATTAGGTCCCATGATAGCGTGCACTTCACCTGCTTTTACTTCCAAATTGATGCCTCTCAAGATAGGAGTGCCTTCAATTGATGCGTGTAGGTTTTTTATTGATAACATGGTTCTAGATTTTCAATTTCAAATTTTAACTCAGGCGCTTAACCTACAGATCCTTCTAGGGTTAAGGCTAATAGTTTTTGCGCTTCCACTGCAAATTCCATTGGAAGTTGGTTCAGAACTTCTTTTGCATACCCATTGACAATCAAAGCAACAGCATCTTCCGTGGCTATACCTCTCTGGTTGCAATAGAAAATCTGGTCTTCTCCAATTTTTGAAGTTGTAGCTTCATGCTCTACTTTGGCGCTTGGATTATTGATATCGATATATGGGAAAGTGTGAGCTCCACATCGATCCCCCATTAATAAGGAGTCGCACTGGGAGAAATTTCTGGCATTGTCTGCCCTCTTCATCACCTGTACCTGACCTCTGTAGGAGTTTTGGGATTTACCAGCTGAGATACCTTTGGATACGATTCTTGATTTGGTGTTTTTACCGATGTGAATCATTTTAGTACCGGTATCAGCTTGCTGGTAATTGTTGGTTACTGCTACTGAATAGAATTCGCCTACAGAATAGTCTCCTTTTAATATACAGGATGGATATTTCCATGTCACTGCAGATCCAGTTTCCACTTGAGTCCAAGAAATCTTGGAATGATCTCCAGCGCAGATTCCTCGCTTTGTCACAAAATTGTAAATCCCTCCTTTACCGTTTTTGTCTCCTGGGAACCAGTTTTGAACGGTAGAGTACTTCACCTCTGCATGTGCTGCTGCGTAAATTTCCACTACAGCCGCATGAAGTTGATTTTCATCTCTTTGAGGTGCTGTACAGCCTTCCAAATAAGATACATATGACTCTTCTTCCGCAACGATCAAGGTTCTTTCAAATTGACCCGTATTAGCAGCATTGATTCGGAAGTAGGTGGAAAGCTCCATAGGACATCTTACACCTTTTGGAATGTAGCAGAATGATCCATCAGAGAAGACAGCCGAGTTAAGAGCTGCATAATAATTATCTGTCATTGGGACCACTGATCCCAAATACTTTTTAACTAATTCAGGGTGCTCTTTCACCGCTTCACTGAAGGAGCAGAAAATGATTCCAAGTTTGCTAAGTGTACCTTTAAATGTAGTAGCAACAGAAACTGAATCAAGGACTGCATCTACAGCAATACCTTGAAGTCTTTTTTGCTCGTTTAAAGAAATACCGAGTCTCTCGTAGATCGCTAATAACTCCGGATCAACCTCGTTTAAGTTTTTTGGCTTATTAGATTGCTTAGGTGCAGAGTAATATCTTAACTTATCAAAGTCAATTTTTGGATAAGTAACGTTGGCCCAATTGGGCTCAGCCATTTCCTGCCAAGTTCTAAAAGCTTTGAGTCTCCACTCTAATAGCCAAGATGGCTCTTCTTTCTTTGCAGAGATCCACTTTATGATTTCCTCATTTAAGCCTACGGGAGCCTCATCAGCCTCATAATTGACTGACCAACCATGTTCGTATTCTTTTGAGGTGAATTCTTCTAAAATTTCGTTGTCTTTGCTCATTATTGGTGAGTTATTTAGACTAATTACATTTTGACTGCGAAGGTACAACATATAATCAAAATATTATGTTCAATCACATTCGAAAAATCTATTGGAGATACAATTCTTCGATTAAAAATGCCCTTCAGGTTCAAATTTGGGAATATTTTCTCGGAAATAAAAAAAGCCTGACAATGCCAGGCTATTTGCGATAATATCGTTTTTTCTTTATTTAGATTTGATCCAAATAGATATTTTTATCCTTTTTCTTTATCAAAAAATTGAATTGGTCTGTTTATACTTTCTTCCAAAACAATTAATGTTTCTGTTCTGTCAATACCCTCTACCTTTTGAATTTTATCCAATACAAGTCTAAGGTGATTGGTGTCTCGGCAGATGATTTTTGCAAAAATGGAATAGTTACCGGTAGTATAATAAGCACTTACTACCTCAGAGATTGCCTTTAATTTTTCAATGACTGTATCGTATAGAGAGCTTTTTTCCAAATAAATTCCTAAAAATGCAGAGATGTCATAACCTAGTTTGGAGAAGTCGATATTAAGAGTTGCACTTTTAACAATGCCCATGTCTTCCAATTTCTTCATTCTCACGTGGACAGTCCCGGAAGACACGAATACCTTCTTGGCAATTTCAGTATAAGGTGTTTTTGCATCTTCGTTCAGCAAGGAGATAATCTTGAGGTCTATGTTATCGATATCTAAAATTTTATCCATTTTTTTTGATTGGATTTAGATGATTGTTAATGAAATCGCATGTAAATTAAAGATTGTTCAAAATATTGCAAAATTATTTTTTCAATTTGTAATTATATTCAAAATGCATTTACTTTGGAATCGAAATGAATGTCTTTCAGTTTATTTTGTTTTTAGAATAAAGGCGAAATTTTAAAATTGGAAAAAGGGTTAAACTCCAAACATTCAGTTGAAAAAGAAAACTTTTAATCTCTAAAGTTATATTTGGGTTTATATTCTGAAAAGGGTCTTGCTGCTGGCAAGACTTTTTTATTGCTTTTTTTAAAATTTAAAATACAAATTTTTGCATTTGATAAAATTTAAAGTGTATTTTTGTTACAAATACTTTGAATATGATGAATTCATTCAAAATAAAGACTTTTGGCCCTATCGCGACAGTAATGATTTTTCTAGCTGTTCAGCTTTCTGTTTCTGCTGCCGCACAAATGAATGGGGATGAATCAAAGGAGGATAAAATTGAAAGCCCTATTGTTAAATACAATAGATTAAGCTTGAAGTCTGTTCCAAATAAATCCTCAAACGGTGAGGAGATTACAATTTCAAAGGATTTGGAATTAAAGCCCTTGACAAACACAGAAGAAAACATGGCTTCGAATTTAGATTCCCATTGGGCTTGGCCGGAAAATACGCTGGATATGATTGATTCCTATTCACCTTTTCTTTTTAGAACAAAAAAGTCAAGAGACGTGGAGGAAGTAAAAGTTTTATTGATGGTGGATTCTAAAGGAAAACTTTCAGGCTATGAATTATTGACTGAGACTGATAAAGGCCTTAGAGAAAGGATTGATTATTTGGTGAGACAGCTTCCAAAATGTAAACCTGTTCCTGGGTTTGCAAATTATTCTCCAGAAACATTCGAACTGACAATTAGAAAATAGAAGCCGGAAATTTCCGGCTTTTTTTGTAAACGGTGATACAGAGATGTATCACCTTTTTTACTTTTAGCCATTCTAAAAACCACCGAATCATGAAGAAAATAGCAAGCTTATCAAGTTTGATGTTACTTTCTGTGATGAGTTATGGCCAAATTGATACTTTTCAAAAAGCCAAAGTCTTTACTGAAAGTGATACCAGCGCCAAATTCCATACAGTATCGGGTGAGCGTCATGGCCCCTCTTTTTTTAAAAAACACCAATTTCCTGAAGTCGAATATGTGCCGGGAGAGAAGCTGACTTTTGACAAGTACCATACGGTCAATGTCATGTATCATTGGTATGAGAAATGGGCAGAGCTCTATCCTGAAATAGTTGACCTGTATATAATAGGAGAGTCATTTGAAGGAAGACCAATCTATCAAATGACGCTTACCAATAAAAAGACTGGAAAAGACACCGAAAAACCAGCCGCGTATTTCGAAGGGGGAAGACATTCAGGCGAGATCACTGCTAGTGAATCAGTACTTTGGTTGACTCAACATTTGCTGGAGAATTATGGCAAGGACAAAGAGATTACTCATCTGATTGACACCAAAGCCATCTACTTAAGACCTCAAAACAATCCGGATGGCTCCAATCTTTATTTATATACCGAGCAAAGAAACAGAAGTACGGTAAAACCCCACGACAATGATAGAGATGGACTAATAGATGAAGATCCTGAGGAAGATTTGGACGGAGATGGAGTAATCTATCAAATGCGAAAAAAGGCTACTACTGACGAAGAAAAGAAAAAGGCGAATTATATCATAGATCCAGATCATCCTTCAGGGAAGTTGATGAAAAGAGTTTTTCCGGGCAAAGGTGATTATCTACTATACACAGAAGGGATCGACAATGATGGGGATGGAGATTATAATGAAGACGGCGTAGGAGGTCTAGATCTCCATAGAAATTATCCTGAAAACTGGAGACCTGATATAGGTGGTGACTTGACTGGAAGAGGTTATACACAATATGGTGCTGGTGAGTATCCTTTGAGTGAGCCAGAAACTCGATCTACTGTCCTTTGGATGTTAAGTCATGCCAATATTTCTGTGGTCAATTCTATGGATACCAGGGTTCCCATGCATTTAAGACCTCCTTCAACTTCTAAAAGCGAAGAGCGAATGTATCCGGAAGATTTGGCTATTTATAAAGAGATGGATGAGTTAGGACTTTCTTACACAGCTTATCCATGGGCTGGGGATGTGTATGAAACCTATTCTACTCGATATAAAGTCAATAGAATGACAGGTGATCCCTTAAAGCCATCACCATTATTTGGACATGGACCTGATTTTGGCTACTTCTATTTTGGAAGTATTTGGTATGGTGATGAGTTGTGGAACAACGGAGCCATGAAGGATTATAATAATGATGGCATTTATGATGATTATGATGCTTTAGTTTGGGATGAAGAAGAAAATGGAGGGAAAGGCTTTAAGTCTTGGACTCCATTTAATCACCCTGAGTTAGGTGAAGTGGAAATTGGTGGATTTCATCCGAAGTTTTTCGGACAAAACGGTCCGCCTTGGCAATTGGAAAATTGGGCCAAGAAACAGGCTTTGTTCAATTTAGCAATGGCAAAAAAGCTTCCTGAGATCAAAGCAGAAAAGCCAGCTGTTAAAAAAATCAAAGATGGAGAATATGAGATTTCCCTTACTTGGGAAAACGTGGGGGGGCTTCCAGTAGCACTGGAGCAAGCCAAACTAGTAAAGATTGTTCAGGAAGACAGGGTTTCCTTGGAATTTGCCAAAGCATTGACTGAGGGATACGAGAACGCGAAAGTTCAAATAACCAGTCCTGACTTGTATGACAAAACTATTTATGCGGGCCACACCGGAAAAGGTGAGAGGAAAACGATCATTTTTAAAGTGAAAGTAAATAGTGCCGAAGAGGTAAAAGGAAAAATTAAGCTCTCGTCTACAAGAGGAGGATTATTTGTACAGGAATTTACATTGAAATAATACATTCTAAACCAATCAATTATGCTGAGAAGAATAAGCGGAATACTGATGCTTTCTGTGATGTTGACCATTTCAGGTTTACAGGCACAGCAAAAGCGTTCCCTTACACATGATGATTATGATGGCTGGGAGAACCTATCATCAGATCGAATTACAAAAAATGGAATTTGGGTAGGGTATATGATTTCTCCACAGGATGGAGATGGAAGATTAGAGATTTTACCTTTTAAAGATGTCAGTAAAAAGTTTGTGATCCCTAGAGCTCAGGGTTGGAACTTCACACCTGACGATACTTACGCGGTCGGAAAGATTGTTCCACAAGAAGATTCTATTCGCGTTTTGAAGTTGAAAAAGACCAAAAAGGAAGACATGCCTAAGGATAGTTTGTTCATCTATGAAATGAAAACTGGCAAACTGGAAAAAATGGCAGAGGTTAAGTCTTTTGCAATTCCTGAAAAAGGAGGAAGTTGGATTGCTATTCAATTTGAAAAGGAAAAGCCAGCGAAAAAAGATCCTGCTGATTCCACCGCAAAAGCAGAAAAGCCTAAGAAAACGGATGGTACAAAATTGATGGTAAGATCCCTTGATGGCTCCAAATCCTATGAATTCGCCAGAGTGAAATCTTACGGGTTCTCCAGAAATGGTGATTTCCTTCATTATGTATTAGCTGAAGAGGATACGTTGGATAATGCTGCAATTCATTTACTCAACTTAAATTCCGGACAATCCACAGTCTTACATGAAGGGAATACAGCTTACGAGCGAGTGACTTTTTCTCCAAAATCCAGATATCTGGCATTTTTGAGTACAAATGATTCAGCCAAATCTAAAAAGCCGTATTATAATCTGTACCTCACTGCTACATCTAATCCTAAGGTAGAGGAGATTGCCACAAGAAATAGTCAGGGCATATTGGAAAATGGAAGAATCAGTAATGATGGCTCTATCCGTTTTTCTGAAAATGAAAACAGATTGTTTTTTGGCGTAGCTGAAGACTATGTGGATTATGCTTACGAATCCGATACTACTATTTTGGATGATGAAAGAGTAAGCTTGGATATCTGGGGCTGGCAAGATGCTGAAATTCAGCCTATGCAGTTGAGAAATAAGTCCAGAGAGGAAAAGCGGTCTTACACAGCTGCAATGGACCTCACTGATAGAAGCATTGCACAGTTGGAGGATAGGGAAGTCAACAATGTCATTCTTGAAAACAAAATAGAGAGAGATTTTGGAATAGCTTGGACTGATGCACCATATAGAAGAGCTTATAGCTGGGATATTCAGATTGGAAGGGATTTATACTTGGTTGATTTTGAAAGCGGTGAAAGAACTTTGATCGAAAAAAATGCGCCAGGGTACCCAAGCGTTTCACCTGAAGGGAACTATGTAACCTGGTATGCAAGTACCGATAGTGCCTGGGTTGCATACGATATCGTTGCCCAAAAGAAAATCAACCTAACTTCTGGAATCGGAAACGTCGTCTTTTATGAAGAATTGCATGACTCACCTTCTCTTCCTGGTTCTTACGGAGTTGCAGGTTGGCTGGCTGGAGACGAGGCAATTTTGATCAACGATAGATATGATATCTGGAAAATTGATCCTAGAAATCCAAATGCTGCTGTTAATGTCACAGCCGGAGAAGGAAGAAAAAATAAAATCGAGTACAGAAGAATTACTCTTGATAGAGAAGAGAAAAGCATTGATCCAAAAGAAAAACTTTACTTTACAGCCTTCAATGAAATGTCAAAAGAAAGTGGCATAGCTGAAGGTTCAATGAATGGCTCTGCTCCTAAATCAATTCTGATGACTGCTCACAGGTATTATGGATTGACGAAAGCTGAAGATTCAGATGAAATATTGGTTCAGAGAAGTACCTATAAAGAATCTCCTGATTTGTATTTAGGTGATTTGAAGTTCAAGAATCTAAGAAAAGCTTCTAATCTCAATCCGCAGCAAGCAAATGTGAAATGGGGCTCTGTAGAATTGGTTAGTTATCTGGCTAATGACGGAACTCCACTTCAAGGTCTTCTCTTCAAACCAGAATATTTTGATCCCAATAAGAAGTATCCAATGATGGTTTACTTCTATGAGAGGAATAGTGACGGATTGCATAATTACAGAAGCCCTGCACCTTCAGCTTCAACGATTAATATTCCGTTTTTTGTAAGCAATGATTATTTGGTATTCGTGCCAGATATAAAATATGATCTGGGATTACCGGGACCAAGTGCCTACAACTGTATCATCCCAGGTGTACAATCGATCGTAGCCAAAGGCTTTGTGGATGCCGAGAATATGGCTATTCAGGGGCAAAGCTGGGGTGGATATCAAGTGGCATATTTGATCACGCAAACCAATATGTTTAAAGCAGCAGGAGCTGGAGCTCCTGTAGTAAATATGACTTCTGCTTATGGAGGAATCAGATGGGGTACAGGAATGAGCCGTATGTTCCAATACGAGCAAACTCAATCTAGAATAGGAGGAACTCTTTGGGAGAAGCCACTTTATTACATAGAAAACTCACCTTTGTTTTTCATGGATAGAGTAAATACCCCAGTATTGATCATGCATAATGATGAAGACGGAGCAGTTCCGTGGTATCAAGGTATTGAGATGTTTATGGCTCTGAAGCGTTTGAACCAGCCAGCTTGGTTGCTTCAATACAATGGTGAAGATCATAACTTGCGTCAGAGAAAAAATAGAAAGGACTTGTCAATTAGACTCAGTCAATTCTTTGATCATTATTTGAAAGGTGCTCCGGCTCCGCTCTGGATGACTGAAGGTCTTCCAGCGGTCGAGAAAGGAAGAACCTTAAAATATGAATTAGGTCAATAATAAAATAGCCCCGGATTTTCTGAAATTCGGGGCTAATTTTTTATACAGCAACTGGGGCTTTGATATGGGGATGGGGATCATAATTGACCAATTCAAAATCCTCGTATTTGAAACTGAAAATATCTTTTACCTCCGGATTAATTTTCATGGTGGGCAAAGGTCTACACTCTCTACTTAGCTGCAGCTCGGTTTGTTCCAAATGATTTAAATACAAGTGAGCATCTCCAAAAGTGTGTACAAACTCACCCGGCTGAAGATCACATACCTGGGCCACCATCATTGTAAATAGGGCATAGGACGCAATATTAAAAGGAACACCCAAAAACACATCCGCACTTCTTTGATACAGTTGACAGGATAATTTCCCATCTGCCACATAAAACTGAAAAATCGTATGGCAAGGAGGAAGTGCCATGTGATCTACATCGGCGACATTCCAAGCGCTAACGATGTGGCGCCTGCTATCAGGTTTGGTTTTAATTTGATGGATCAAGTTCTTAATCTGGTCAATCTCGCCACCTTTGCCATCAGGCCAATGTCTCCATTGATACCCATATACAGGTCCAAGGTCTCCATTTTCATCTGCCCATTCATCCCAAATGGAAACGCCATTTTCCTTCAGCCATTTGATATTGCTATCACCGTTCAAAAACCAGAGAAGTTCTATTATTATACTCCTTAAATGAAGTTTTTTGGTAGTCACAACCGGAAATCCCTCTGACAAATTAAACCTCATCTGATGTCCAAAAATACTGATCGTTCCAGTACCTGTTCTGTCAGATTTTTTCACCCCCTCTTTTAATATTTTTCTCATCAGGTCATGATATTGCTCCATGGTTGTTTTGGTTTTTTTCTAATCAACAAGATAATAGCTTCAGACAAATATCGGAATTGCTATCAAACAAAGAAGACACAAACTGATTATAATTGTGTGACATTTGGAGTCGGAGATATATTTAAACTGCTATTGGATGTTTACTAAATCAGGTGCTAATTTTTCATTTTCCATTGCAGTGATTTTTTGTCTGATCTTGGGTTTTCTTCAGCCAAAGCCGGTTTTTGATTATGATTTCGAACAGTTTTTCCCTCAAGATGATGAGAATTTGGCCTTTTACAGGGAGTATGAGGAAGTTTTTGGCAGCGATAATGATTATCTGCTACTAGCTTTTGAAAATTCACAAGGGCAGTTGTTTGATGCTTCTTTTTTATCGGAGATAGATCAGTTTCAGGAATCCGTTACAAGTTTGGAAAGAGTGGATTCAGTCTTTTCGATTTTAACAGTCAAGGAACCTATCATTAGTCTATTTGGCGTAAGAGAACGTGCTGTCTTGTCTTGGGATTTGGAGAAAGATAAAGTAAGCTTTCAAGGGGACGAGAAGAAATATCAAGGCAACCTTATTTCCAAGGATGGGAAAAGTCTCTTGGTTTTGATTAAAAATGAGGATAATCTTTCCAAAGAGGATGGAGACCTACTTTATGGAGAGATTCAAGATTTATGGAAGTCTCAAGGCCTAGCCCCCAAAGCAGTGGCAGGCAAAATACAGACACAAGGTGATTTTGTGGATTTGATGCAAAACGAATTTGGGATGTTTTTTGGGGCATCCCTCATTTTGATGCTGTTGATTTTAATTTTGATTTTCAGGAGCTGGTGGGGGGTGGTCATTCCGATTATAGTTTTGATTTTCGGAGTAGTTTGGGCTTTCGCAGTCATTTTGTTGATAGGGAAAAAACTGGCGCTCATGTCAGTGATGCAGCCTACTATTTTTCTGATCGTAGGACTGAGTGCTTTAATCCATTTTTTCACACACCTTATCAAAGCTTTAAAATTAACCCAGTCAAAAGATGAAGCCATTTCGAAGGTTTTTAAAGAGTTATGGGTTCCTGTGACATTGACAATTTTGACCACCTCTTTAGGATTCTTTTCTCTTTATTTCACAAGTATTCCAGCGTTGAAGGACTTTGGGTTGACCACTGGTTTAGGGATTCTGATGATGTTTTTTTCAGTGAGTTTAATTACTCCATTTCTATTATATCGCTGGAAAAAGTTGAGTGTAAGTAGTGATTCTGAAAAAATAGCTCCTGATTTTTATCACAAGGCTCTCAGGCAAATATTTATAAAAAGCAAAGAGGTTTTAGTTCTCTTTTTTTTCATCAGCATTTTATCTGTTTATCTAGGCAGTAAAATAGATATCAATGGATATCTTCTCGATAATCTACCTTCAGACCATCCTATCCAAAATGACTTTAATTTTTTTAATGAGCAATTTGGAGGGTCTAATCCTTTAGAAATCTATTTGAAATCAAGTAATGGATCTACAAATCTTCTCGATTATGAGGCCTTGAAAGAAATAGATAAGCTAGAAATGAAATTGAAAAAGGAGTTTGGAGAGGTCAGTGTATTATCTCCGGTAACCTTGGTGAAAACGCTAAATCAAGCACAAAATCAAGGTGATCATGCTGCCTTTGTTTTCCCCAGTCCAGGGCAATTTAGAAGGATGGAAAGGTTTTTAGGCCGGGTTTCTAAAAATCAAGGAGCTTTAGTTCTTTCGGAGGACTTGATGGAGGGGAGGATTTCAGCTAGAATTCCGGATTTAGGGAGCCTGCAAATGAGGCAAATAAGAGAGAAAGTAAGGGAATATATTGAAGAGGAGATAAATGAGGATGTTATTCAAGTAAGATGGACAGGGACTTCCTATTTAATTGATAAAGGACATGAGTCAGTTACCATTCAAATGGCTAGAGGACTTGGAGTAGCTTTCTTGTTGGTTGGAATAATAGCAGGATTTTTATTCAAGTCCTGGCGTATTTCTTTCATTCTTTTAATTCCAAATATTATCCCATTGCTTTGGATGTTAGGATTGATGTATTTTTTGGGAGTAGAATTTAAACTAACTACGGCTATCCTATTTACAGTGGCATTTGGTATTGCTGTTGACGATAGTATACACTTTATGACCCGGTTGAAAATGGAATTGAGTAATGGCAAAAATCTATTATATGCACTCAAGAGGACTTTTTTGGAAACAGGAAAGGCTATAGTTCTAACTACTCTTATTTTGGTTTCCGGTTTTGCAGTCTTGATTTTTAGCAGGTTTGGAGTGACTCATTACACGGGATTATTGATTTCTTCTGCTCTGGTCTTTGCTTTGTTAGCGGACCTTATTTTGCTACCCGTGATCCTTCTTCCTATGAAAAAGGTTTGGGAAAAGAAAAATGGGCAGGATTAATCTGTGGTTTCCTTGTCTAAAATAAAGGTTGCAGAGACAGGGTAATGATCAGAATAATCTACCTCTCTATGAGTATCAAAATCGACAGCCTTGAGTTCTTTAGAGCTAAAAATGTGATCAATTCTCAAGAAGAATAATACCTTATTGTAGGTAAAACCAAACCCCCTGCCGGCACTTTCAAAGGCATTGGTTAATATTTTATTAAGCCTAAAATAAGTGTTTGAATAAGGAACTTCGTTGAAATCCCCCATCAAAATAACTGGGTGAGGGCTATTCAAAATATGTTCTTCCAAAACATTCAACTGCTTATTTCTGGTCAAACTGCCCCGATTAAGTTTGCCTAATGTTTGCCGGTAATTCTCTCTTACCCCATCTAGATTATCTAGTGCTTCAGAATTTATTTTCATTGATTCCAAATGACAATTATAGATTCTAAGTGTATCGGAATTATAAAGAATATCGGCAAAAATAGCACCATTCGTTTTGTTGTTATCGAATACCTTTCCTTCGTTGATAATTGGGTATTTGGAAAAAATAGCTAAGCCGTAAGATCTTTTTTGCGGGTTTCCTTCTATAATCTGATAAGATATTTCCATCCCCGAATCTTTTCCCAATAGCTGAACAGCATTTCTTGAAGGTGTTGTATAATCTTGGTAAAACTCCTGAAAAACTTTAACCTCTGCCGGATGATCCTGAAGCCATGCAAAAACATTCGGGTCAAATTCTCCCCCGATTCTTCTTTTGTAATCAAAAAGGTGGGCATTGTAGGTGAGTACATGTAGGCCTTCAGACTCCTTTTTTTGATCATTCAATTGGAAAGTTATTTCAGCAAACCTATATCCAATTAATAAGGCGCTGAGAGGAACAAATGATAATTTTCGCCATGAAAGCGCAAGAATTATGAATAAAAAAAGATTGAAAAGCCAGGCAACAGGGATGAAAAAAGGAAGCAATCCAACGTAAGGAAAGTTTTCAGGCGAAATATAAACACTGCCAAAAACCAGAAGGGTCAAAATAAATGTAAGCCAGGTAATAAATTTCATTCGCTGATGCTCAGATAATTGTAGCTTGTAGTATTGATTTTTTGTTTTGCTTTAAACCTTTCAAGCCTATCGTTGCGTAAAGAAGCAAAAGAGAAGCCTAAAAACGAAGCTACTGAAGAATAAGTATTTTCTTGGAAAAGAAATTATCAGAATAGTACGGGCAGGGATTTTGCAGGTTCGTTATTATGCATTTATTTCGAAATAAAATTTCCACTATATGACAACTTTCAAAAGGTTATGGGTATTTGCCATGTTTGCAGGCATCCTAATTTCTTGTTCATCCAAAACAGAGAGTGATTCAAATTCTTCTGATCTTGGTTCCAGTGTAGAAGAATCGTCCGAGGAATCCTCCAGACCAAGTCCATTGGAGGTAAAAGATGGAGAAATAGCAGGAAAAGCATTCAAGGTTTATTATGGCTCTCCTGCAGTAAAAGGAAGGGAGATTTGGGGAGATTTGGTTCCTTACAATGTGGTATGGAGAACTGGTGCCAATGAGGCTACTTATGTTGAATTGAGTCAAGATATGACTGTAGAAGGTAAAAGCTTACCTGCTGGTAAATATTCTCTTTTTACTATTCCTAAAGAATCAGGAAAATGGACTGTGATTTTTAATTCCGAATGGGATCTTGAACATGGGCATTTCCAGTACGATGAAAAAAATGATGTGCTACGGGTGGAGGTCGCTCCAGTTTGGGGAGAAAGTCTACAGGAAAGGCTCTCAATTGATATTGAAAATCCTGGTTTAGTAATAAGATGGGAAAAGCTACAGCTCCCAATAATTATTCAATAAACCAATTAGTTCAAGTGAAAAGGTTCTGGAATTTATTTCAGGGCCTTTTTTTATGGGTAATTACCTAAGCTTTTGAAGAAAAATTCAAAGTTTAATTTAAATTCGCTCATCATCAAGAAAAGCCCGAATGAAATACTTCAGTTTTATTTTTGTTCTTCTAATTACTCTTGCTTTAGGGTATTTTGCTTCTGTTCCAATTGGTCCGGCTCCCCCGATGGGGCCCTTGATGGATCCTAACCATGGATTTTGGCAAAACATGTACAGCGAGGATGAAATAGCCGAGGATGAAATAGCTATTCCTGGCCTTCAGGGGACTGTTACAGTTACATATGATGAGAATCTAATACCCCATATTTTTGCTCAAAATGAAGAGGACTTATATCGTGTTCAGGGATATGTGACTGCTCAGCATAGGTTGTGGCAGATGGAATTCCAAACCATGGCGGCAGCTGGGAGAATTTCGGAAATTGTAGGCCCTATTGCATTGGAACTTGATAGAATGACCCGGAGGAAAGGCTTGGCTTACGGAGCAGAATTAGGGCTAGCTTATTTGAAAGAAAAAGACCCCGAAACCTTAAAGCTTGTAGAGGCCTATGCTGAAGGTGTAAATGCTTATATAGATCAAATTTCTTCCGCACAATTACCTGTCGAATATAAAATTTTGAACTACAGACCTGAAAAGTGGTCCGGATACAAATCCCTTCTTCTTTTGAAATATATGTCCGATATGTTAGTGGGAGACCGTGATTTGGAATATTCAAACCTGCGAAAGATTCTTGGAGAAGAGTTATTGAATAAGCTTTTTCCTGAGTTTCCTGTAGATAATGATCCAGTCATAGAGGCAGATAAAGTGTGGGATTTTGAACCTATTCAAGTTACCAAGCCCGATAGTCTTAATTTTCCAAATGATGAATGGGTGATTGATCCGCTTCCACAGCCGGAAGAAGGAACAGGTTCTAACAACTGGGCAGTTTCAGGAAAAAAAACAAAGAATGGCTATCCAATTCTTGCAAATGATCCGCATTTAAGTCTCAACCTGCCATCACTTTGGTACAGCATGCAATTAAGCACTCCAGGACATTCAGTTAAAGGAGCTACGTTGCCCGGAGCCTTGGGGGTGATTTCTGGCTTTAATGAAAATATAGCTTGGGGTGTGACAAATGCCACTAAAGATGCCAGGGATTGGTATAAAATCACTTTCAAGGATGAAACTAGGGGATCCTATAAATATGGGGAATCTTGGCGCGACTCAGAGTTTCGGATTGAAGAGATTCAAATTAAAGGTCAGGAAAGTTTTATAGATACGGTCGTTTATACTCATTATGGCCCTGTGGTGTATGATGAGACTTTTAAATCAGAAAGGCAGGATATCAATTTTGCATTGAAATGGACAGTGCATGAAGGTTCCAATGAGCAAAAAACCTTTCTGATGATGAATAAGGCTAAGAATCATGCGGATTACAATGCTGCCTTGGATAATTATACTGCCCCCGCACAGAATTTTGTTTTTGCCTCCAAATCGGGAGATATAGCAATGAGGATTCAGGGAAAGTTTGCAGTAAAGTGGAAAGAGCAAGGCAAATTTTTCATGGATGGCTCGGATCCACGAATGGAATGGAAGGAATACATTCCGAATGCACATAATCCAAGTACATTAAATCCCGAAAGAGGGTTTGTTTCATCTGCGAACCAACACCCAGTAGACCCTTCCTACCCATATTATGTGTTTGACAATAGTTACGAGCATTACAGAAATAGGAGGCTCAACAAAAGACTAAGGGAAATGGAAAATATCACGGTGGATGATATGAAGGCTCTCCAATTTGATGATTATTATCTACATGCTGCAGAGGCTCTTCCTGTAATGATCAATTTGTTAGGCTCCTATTTGCCTAATGACGAATCCGCAAAAAAATATATGCAAGAACTGAAGTCTTGGGATTTTTATGCAGATCCAAATCAAAAAGGACCAACTCTGTTTTCTTCCTGGTGGTCTAAAACTTATAATGAGATTTGGAAAGAGTGGGCTGAGTTTGGAGTTCCTGTTGTAAGACCCTCCAATTATCAGACAGTCAAATTATTGAAAGAAGAGCCGGCTTCCCAAATTTTTGATTGGGGAAATTCAGCCAATATAGAAACTGCCTCAGATCATGTTAAGAAAGGGTTTGAGTTGATGGTGGAGGAAATGAAAAAATGGGAGGAAGATGAAGGAGATTATGCCTGGGCAAATTTCAAGCGTACCAAAATTCAACATCTTGTACCTCAATTCAACTCATTTTCTGTAGAAAATGTATACACAGGTGGAGGCTCTGGGATTTTGAATGCAACAGGAAGTCGACATGGAGCAAGTTGGAGAATGGTAGTTGAATTAGGCTCAGATATCCAAGCATTTGGAATTTATCCTGGAGGGCAGTCAGGGAATCCCGGAAGTAAGTTTTACGCTAATTTTATTTCAAAATGGGCCAATGGAGAATATTTAAATTTCAATTTGAGAAAACCTGATGATTCAGATGCCTCATTATTTATTACCACATTTGTACCTAAGCCATGAAATTCTTCGGATTCTTAATTTTAACAATTTTAATAGTAGTTTTTGCTAATCCCTTTATCCCTTATTGGGCAGTCATGTTGGCATTGGCATTATTAGCTATTTTATTAAACCCAGGAAATGCTATTGCATTTTGGGGTGGAGGTCTTGGAATGGGTTTATCCTGGTTGGGATTGAGTCTGTATCTTTCCATTCAAACAGGAAGCCCACTTCCTGAGAAAATTGCTTCAATTTTCGGGGTAGGATCAGGAACTATATTAATTGGGATTACTGGACTTTTAGGTTTTCTTTTCGGATCATTTTCTTCTTTAACTGGAAGTTTATTTCGAAAAATAACTAAAAAACGTCCTGATAATTTGTATAGGGGTGGATAAGCTATATGCCTTATTATTGGGTTTATAACCTGAAAAATAAGGTTTGAAATTTTTACAGTCCGTTCTAATGAGTACCTTTGTTACTCATTTTGATCATGATTTTTTATGCTTGAATCTTTAATAACATCCAAGACTCGTCTGAGGCTTCTGGTTAAGTTTTTTGTGAATGACCGAAATCAAAGTCATTTAAGAGGATTGGCTGATGAATTTGGCGAATCTACGAATGCTATTCGTAAGGAATTGAATAACCTTACTCAAGCAGGTATTCTATTGAAGCACTCTGATAAAAATAAGATTTCATACCACGCAAATACGGAACATCCCTTTTTTACGAACATAAGGGACATTATCAGAAAATATCTGGGCCTAGACATGCTTTTGGAACAGATTCTGGAAAGAATGGGGGAAGTTGGTCAGGTCGTGCTTGTTGGAGATGTTTCCAGGGGAATAGATTCAGGAAAAATCGATGTGTTGATTACAGGAGATAATCTGAACCAAGATTACATCCAAGGTTTAAAGAAAAGAATTGAAAAAATGATTGACCGAAAAGTAGTTTTTACGCTTAAAAATGAGCGTCATGAAGGCTATGGATTGGTTTTATTTGATAATAAAATAGGGGTTTAACTCCGAGAGATCAACAAAAAAGTAAAATAATAGCTAGGCACAAATTGTGACTGAAAGGGCGAAGCTGTGCCAATCTTAGAAAAATTTGCATATTTATTCTTTCCTAAATTCTTCAACTTGAAAAACATACTGATTTCTGAGCTAATCGAAAACTGGAAGGTTTGTTGTCTTTTCATCTTTTCTATGATGTTAAGTGTCTTTTTACAGGCTCAAAGCCTGTCAGATATTCAAAATCTTAAGGTGGATAATCTGTCAGATGCTCAATTAGAGCAACTTATCAAAAGGGCTGAAGCCAATGGATTGACCACAAATCAATTGGTAGCCTTGGCGAGAGAGAAGGGTATGCCTGCATCTGAGGCTAATAAATTAGGTCAAAGAATCAATGATTTGAGGATGTCCGGTCAGACAAACAGTACTTCTGGAAAAATGGAGGGAGGAAGGAATCTGATGGACCAAGAGATAGACCTTTTTGACTCTTTGAGGAAATCAGATCCATATTATGATCTTACTCCAACTCAAAAAAAGATATTCGGATTTAAGTTGTTTCATAATAGGCAATTAAATTTTAGTCCTAGTTTAAATCTACCAACTCCACTTTCATACATAGTTGGTTCTGGAGATCAATTATTAATTGATGTTTATGGGGCAAGTCAGCAGTCCTATGATTTGACAGTTACTCCTGAGGGGAGAATTTTCGTTCCTAATGTTGGGCCTGTTCAAGTTGGCGGAGCTTCTATTGAGGCAGCTACAGCTAGGATAAAGAATAGTCTAGGGAGAATTTATTCCGGCCTTAATGGAGCAAATCCTAACACGTTTTTGCAAGTTCGGTTAGGAAATATTCGATCTATTAAAGTGTCCATGGTAGGAGAATTGACAAAACCGGGGACTTATACTCTGCCTTCCTTTGCTACCGTTTTTAATGCCCTGTATGCTGCGGGAGGGCCTAATGAAAATGGAGCATTTAGAAATATTCAAGTATATAGGAATTCGAAGTTAGTGGCTGCTGTCGATATTTATGAGTTTTTATCTAAAGGAGACCAGAGTGCAAATATTTTGCTTCAAGATAATGATGTGATTATAGTGCCGCCTTTGCAGGCAAGAGTTGAAATCACAGGACCTGTAAGAAGAGAAGGTCTTTTTGAAGTAAAGCCTAATGAAGCCTTAGCAGATTTGTTTGTCTACACAGGTGGCTTCACAGCTCAGGCCTATAAAGACAGAGTTACTGTCAGAAGAATAGAAAATAATCAGAGAAAAGTTTTAGATGTTGCTGAAACTGACTTTAATACCTTTACTCCCAAAGATGGGGATGAAATTTTAGTTGGTGAAGCCTTAGACAGATTTTCTAATAGGGTTCAGGTAACTGGAAGTGTAAATAGACCAGGAGAATTTGCTCTCGGTGAGTCGGGTTTAACAATCAAGCAGCTAATTGAAAAGGCAGAAGGTTTAAGGCCTGAAGCTTTTACGAATCGAGCTACTTTATACAGAACAAGCGATGATTTGACTTTAGCTGCGGTCCCATTGAACTTAAAAGGAATTATAGAAGGAACAGCTGAGGATATAATACTCAAGAACGAAGACCTATTATTTGTGCCAAGTAGATATGATATTCAGGAAGAGTATTATGTGAAAATTTCAGGAGAGGTGAATTTGCCAGGAACATACCCATATGCATCTTCTATGACTGTGGGAGACCTTATTCTTCGTGCAGGTGGATTATTGGAGTCAGCCACCAATTCCTCTATAGAAATTGCAAGAAGAGTTCGGGATCAACAAGGCGGAAAAATCGCTGAAATCACCAACTTGACTATAGATCCCAACTTACAACTTTCGGCAGAGGAAGCAAACATGCCTTTGAGTCCCTTCGATCATGTGTTTATCCGTAGAAGTCCAGGTTTCGAAAAGGAGCAGTTAGTGACATTGAGGGGTGAAGTTAGATATCCAGGTCAGTTTGCTATTTCTTCCTCCAATGAACGCATTTCCGATGTCGTAAAAAGAGCTGGAGGATTATCAGATTTTGCTTATCCCAAAGGAGCGAGTTTAATTAGGAGAACCATTTATTTTGAGGAGAAATCTGAAGAAGAAATTAGAGAAGAAAGGTTAAGAGAAATTAAGGAAAATTTGGATCCTGAGAAAAACAGAAACACTAATGAGGCTGAGCAGATTTTATTTGAAAGAATAGAAAAAAAACTGGCTCAGATAGAAGAAGAAAAGCAAAAGGAGGAACAACAAAGACTAAGGAGTCAATTATTCAAAGTCTCGGTTCCTACTGATAGTATTTCTATTGACTCTGCTCTAAATGCCTCTAGGTACAAGGAACAAGATCTAGTGGGTATAGATTTAGAGTATATTATTCAAAACCCTGGATCAGAAGCAGATTTGATTTTGTTTGAAGGGGATATTCTACAGATTCCTAAACAATTACAGACTGTTAGAATGGTTGGGGAAGTGTTACTCCCAACTACTACACGATTTATAAGTGGAAAATCCTTAAAAGATTATATTTCAAAGGCTGGAGGATTTACAGAAAACGCGAGAAAAACTAAGGCTTATGTCATTTATGCCAATGGAGATGCTGCCCAAACCAGAAGCTTTTTAGGATTGAAAAACTATCCTACAATTGAGCCGGGAGCAGAAATTGTGGTGCCACGAAAACCAATAAGAGAAAGGATGAGTGCAGCAAGTTGGATAGGAATCGCCTCAAGTCTTGCTACTCTGGGGATCCTCGTAGAGAGATTAATTAACTAACTAATAATAAATTATTATATGAAGATTGCAGTAGTGGGTACTGGCTATGTAGGCCTAGTATCTGGAGCTTGTTTTGCAGATGTAGGTATAGAAGTAACCTGCGTGGATATTGATCAAAAGAAAATTGAGAAATTGAAGAATGGCATCATGCCCATCTATGAGCCAGGTCTAGAGGAAATTGTGGTCAGAAATTATAAAAGTGGCAGATTACATTTCAGCACTGATTTGGGAGAGGCGATTCAAGGTGCTGAAGTTGCTTTCATAGCCGTTGGTACCCCTCCAGGTGAAGATGGATCTGCTGATTTGAAATACGTACTGGCTGTTGCAGATGAGATTGGTCAGAAAATGAGTGATTATATCGTAGTGGCCACCAAAAGTACAGTTCCAGTTACAACAGGAGAAAAAGTAAGGGCTACGCTTCAGGCAGCTTTAGATAAAAGAGGTTCAGATCTTCCATTTGCTGTGGCCTCTAATCCTGAGTTCTTAAAAGAAGGTGCTGCAGTAGAGGATTTTTTAAGACCAGATAGAATTGTGATTGGAGTGGATGATGAGCGGGCTGAAAAGATCATGCAGCGTTTGTATAAGCCATTCCAACTGAGTGGGGAACGGATTATTTACATGGATATTCCATCTGCTGAAATGACGAAATATGCTGCTAATGCTATGCTTGCAACCAAGATTTCATTTATGAATGATATTGCCAACCTATGTGAGTTGGTAGGAGCTAATGCCAATATGGTTCGCAAAGGAATTGGTTCAGACCCTAGAATCGGGAATAAATTTATTTATCCAGGAGTAGGATATGGAGGTTCATGTTTTCCAAAAGACGTCAAAGCTATTATTAGAACAGCCAGAGAATATGGCTACAATTTGAGAGTTCTTCAGTCTGTGGAAGATGTGAATGATGATCAAAAGTATGTGCTTTCGAAAAAAGTAAAAGCTCATTTTGGAGAGGACCTTTCTGGAATGACCTTCGCGATGTGGGGATTAAGCTTCAAGCCTAATACCGATGATATGCGCGAATCTCCCGCGGCTGTGATAATTGATGAGCTTCGTTCTGCTGGTGCCAAAGTAAAAGCCTATGATCCTAAAGCTATGGAAGAGGCGAAAGAGCATTACATTTTCGATAAGGTAACTTATTGTAAAGATGCCTATGATGCTTTGGTTGATGCTGATGCGTTGTTGTTGGTGACAGAATGGTCAGAATTCAGAATACCAAGCTGGGAAGTCGTAGGTAAGTTGTTGAAAAATAAAGTCGTATTTGATGGAAGAAATATTTACGATAAAAAATATTTAGACAGCTTGGGCTATGTACATTATGGGATTGGGTCCAAATAATTTCCTTATGGTAATAAATATCTCCCTTTTAATAAGGGAGATATTATTTTATATGGATATCCGCTTTCTTACCAGTATTGACAAATATACGGCTTATTGTCTGCTGAAAGGATCAGAATCCGGAAGTTTCGCTTGTCAGCCGTGGCTGGGTCTTCTTTGATCGGTCTTCAAATTGGTCAAACAAAGAAAATATGGCAACTGGCATGATTGCGGATAATCAATTTATTTTATTTTCAAAATTTAATTAAATGGTAATTGCAGGTGCTGGTGGGCATGGATTGGAAGTTTTTGAAACCTTAAAGGTTTTAAATTATTCTGAGTCTGAAATTTTTTTTTATGATATGGATGATACCAAAAAATCTACTTTTATATATCCCAATCAGTTAATTACATCAATGGAGGATGTAAGATTAATTTTTGAGAAAACCCCTTTATTTTGTTTGGGGGTAGGAAATCCCATCCATAGAAGAAATTTAATGAATAAACTCTATGATGCAGGTGGCTTAATTATAGGTATAAAGGCTAAATCTGTCATCGCTCAAAGTGCTTGTGACAATGCAGATTTAATGGAGTTTGCTTTCTGTGGCCCGGGAGTAAAGTTAGGGAAGGGAGTTCTAATAAATACAAGAGCTCACATACATCATGAGTGTGAAATTGGTGATTTTACTGAAATTGGCCCCGCTGCAATCATTTTGGGGGCTGTTAGAATTGGTGAAAATTGCAGAATCGGTGCTGGTGCTATTGTACTTCCGGGAGTAGTTTTGGGTAATAATGTTATTGTCGGGGCAGGGGCAGTAGTTACCAAACACCAAGAGTCAAACAAATTAGTTAAGGGGATTCCTGCAAGATGACTCTTAGACAAAAAACCTTAGTAGGATTTTTTTGGAGTTTGACTCAACAGTTTGGAGTTCAAATCACTACAATTGTGGTAACCATTTTCCTAGCAAGAATTCTTGATCCTTCTGACTTTGGTCTTCTAGGCATGCTAGCGATTTTCATGGCCTTAGGCAATAGCCTTATAGATGCTGGTATGACTTCTAGCTTAATTCGAACAAAAAAAGCAGATCAGGTTGATTTTTCTACAGTGTTCTTTATAAATCTAGGAATTGGTTTTGTAGTCTATTTGATAATGTTTGTAAGTTCTGAATTGATTAGTGACTTTTTCAACCAACCGTTATTAGAAAAAATAATTAAAGTTTATTGTTTGACATTTCTGATCTATCCTTTTTCTGCAGTACAGCGTACTAGGCTTGTCAAACTAATGGACTTTAAGACTGAGCTTAAAGTTACCATTCCTTCTATTGTTATTGGTAGTATAGTTGGGTTGACCTTTGCTTTTTATGGCTTTGGTGTTTGGGCACTTATCTGGATGAATTTAATCCAAAACTTACTTTTAAGTCTTCAATTTTGGTTTTATTCCAAGTGGAGGCCTTCTTGGGTTTTAGATTGGGAGAGATTTCATTATCATTTTAAATTCGGTGCTAAATTGACCTTAGCTGGCATAATTAATTCAATTTTTTCAAATATTTACCATCTGATTATAGGTAAGTATTTCTCAATTGCTCAACTAGGTTACTACACCAAAGCTGATTCTTTAAAACAAATTCCTGTAAAAAATATTTCATCTACTTTATCTAAGGTTACATTTCCAATGTTTTCAGAGATCCAAGATGATGAAGAAAAACTAAAGGTTTCATACAAAAGAATCATGCAGCAGGTACTATTTTGGTTAACTCCTGTCATGGCACTTTCTTCCGTTTTAGCTGAACCACTTTTCCGCTTTGTATTGACCGAGAAATGGGTGCCAGCTGTTCCCTATTTCCAAATTTTATGTTTTGTAGGTTTAATGTTTCCTATTCATTCTTACAATTTAAATATTCTTAAAGTAAAAGGGAGAAGTGATTTATTCTTGAGATTAGAAATTATCAAAAAATCTTTGACAATTTTTGGGGTTTTAATAGCTCTCCCTCATGGGGTTTTTGCTTTACTTTGGACTCAGGTGGTATTGAATGTTGTAGCATTTGGGATCAATTCTTATTTCAGTGGCAGGTTCATTGGGTATCCGGTTTGGAACCAAGTTAAGGATATCTCACCGATTTTTTTAATGGGAGCTATAGCTGGATTATTAGGGTGGATTGGAAAAGGCTTGGCCATAAACTCTTCTTGGGTAGATTTCATGCAGTTGATAATCGGTGGTATATTTGGAGTAAGTGTTTATGTTTTTTTTTCTTGGATATTCCAAATCCAACCTTTTATAGACTTTAGAAAAGTGATTTTAAAAAGATGATTCCTGTAACTAAACCATACCTTCCTTCTCTCGAAGAGTATAATTTATACCTCCAAAGTATATGGAAAAGGCAATGGCTCACCAATAATGGCCCACTTGTAAATGAACTTGAAATTAAAGTCAACGAGTACTTAAATACAAAATATTTTTTGTATTTGGGGAATGGAACAATTGCACTACAAATTGCTCTTAAAGCCCTAAAAGTCTCAGGTGAAATTATAACCACACCCTTCTCCTACGTTGCTACCACTAGTGCCATTGTATGGGAAAACTGTAAGCCTGTTTTTGTAGACATTCATCCAGATACTTTTAATATTGATCCTGACAAAATTGAAAAAGCCATAACTTCAAATACAACAGCGATCCTAGCTACCCATGTTTATGGAATTCCTTGTGATCTTGAAAAAATTGAACAAATCGCTCAAAAGCATAATCTTAAAGTAATCTATGATGCTGCGCATTGCTTTGGGGTTAGAGTCAATAAAAAGTCAATTTTTGAATTTGGTGATATTTCAACTGTAAGTTTTCATGCTACTAAACTGTTTCATACCATAGAAGGGGGAGGAGTATTTACTAAGGATAATGCGCTGTTTAGGGAGATGACTCTTAATAGAAATTTCGGTCATGATGGACCAGAGGTATTTAGTGGGCTGGGAATAAATGGAAAGAATTCTGAATTCCATGCCGCTATGGGTTTAGTTAATTTAAGAAAAATAGACGAAATCATAGCCAAGCGAAAAAGCTTAACCGAGCACTATAATTATAGATTAAAAGATTTAAATCTTCAGAGGCCTAAAATAAAATATGGAATTGACTACAATTATGGTTATTACCCTATTCTCTTTGATAGTCATGATATGATGAAAAAATGTCTTGAAAAACTAAATAGGTCACAAGTTTTCCCAAGGAGATATTTTTACCCATCATTAGATACCTTGCCATATGTAAAGAAGGCCAATGTGCCAATTTGTGATGATATATCTCAAAGAGTATTGTGTCTGCCACTTTACTATGAACTTTCTTTTGAAGAGGTGGATTTGATTTGTAGGATAATGCATACCGCTTTTAATTAAACTAGGCTTGCATATTAAAAGTAAAGTCGTTTTAATTTTTTCTGGTAACAATCAAAGGGCTGTTATCGCTTTTTGCAGATATGTTTTACAGGAAGGGATACTCTTTTGTATTGTCGCTAATGGAAAAGAGGATACAATTTTTGAAAGTTCCTATGCTAATCAAGTCATAGCTACAAGGAGAAAAAATGAACTTGATTTTGATTCTATTATTAATCTGTGTGAGATCTGTAAAAGAAAATATGATGTTGACGAGGTTTTAATATTACCGTCAACTGAATTTTTGAATAGATTTTTGTTGCAGCACAAAGAAAAATTAAAAGAAAAAAAGATTGAATTTGCTCTTTGTGATGAGGTAACGTACTCGCTGGTTTCGGATAAATATGAATTTTCTGAATATTGTAAATCTCAAAATATCCCCGTTCCAGAAGATTTTGATAGCCCCCCCAAAAAATATCCCTATGTGATGAAGCCTAAATATTATGGCAAAGGGCTGTCGAAAATTAATGAAAAACCAGTTTTAGTTTTTTCCAAAAATGATTTAAATAAGGCCGGATGGATCGGAAATTCTTCTGATTATTATTTTCAGGAATATGTGGATGGTAAGAGCTACTACTTACTTTTCTATTTCTTTAAAAATGGAAAAGTTGAATGTTTTTCGCAGGAGAATTTGATTCAGCAAGATGAGGGTGCATCAATGATCTTAGCGCGTTCGTCTACCATTCATCAGCATGAAATAGCACAGCAGTTTATTTTTGCGTTGAAAAAAATTAATTTTTCGGGCTTAGTCATGGTTGAGGTCAAATTTGACGGAGAAAAATTCGTTATGATCGAGGCGAATCCAAGATTATGGGGGCCGTCGCAATTAATTTTGGATTCAAATATGACTTTATTCGACGCTTTTGCTGTGGATAATGGTCTGAAAGACAAAATTATAAACCATGGTTATCGGTCAGATGAATTTTATTTTTGGTCAGGAGGATTGGTTGCAAATCAAAGACAACAAAAACAACCGAAGTTTTATAATTATTCTAAGTCTCAATTTTTTGAAGACTTTGAAAAGTTAACGACTCATGATATCTACTTAAAAGAGGATACTATAAAAATTTACTTAAATGAACATAACTGATAAAGATATATTAGTTGATTTATATAAAAGGAACAGTAAACATTCTGGTTATCAAATCTTACCGAATTCCTTGAAGTCAATTATTGAAGAAGATGTAACTCAATTTATTCCTAGATATGAAACGCAACGTTTGGATTGGTTAAAAGCTCAAGTCGATTTTTCAAAGATGAGGGTGTTAGATATAGGAGGGAATACAGGTTATTTTTCATTCGAGACTTTAGACCTTGGTGCAAGAGAGGTGGTTTATGTGGAAGGAAATAAGAATCATGCAGAGTTTGTGGAAAAAGCTGCAAGGCTCCTTAATAAAAATCTTAAAGTTTATAATCGTTATTTTGACTTTAGTACTGATTTTTCGAAGGAGAAGTTTGATGTCGTCTTACTATTTAATGTGATACACCATCTTGGGGATGACTTTGGGAATTCCGAAATCTCTATGGATGAAGCCAAACAGCAAATGAGTGGTGCTATCAATTATTTTTCGGATAAATGTGATTTATTGGTCCTTCAAATGGGATTTTGTTGGAAAGGAGATCGAACAAAACTACTATTTGAAAATGGTACCAAAGAAGAAATGATTACGTTTATTCAAGGTACTTGTGAAAGTAATTGGGATGTACAATCAATTGGAATTTCAGAAATAGATAATGAAGAAACTGTATACCGACCTTTATCAGAAATAAATCTTCAAAGGGATGATTCTATGGGTGAATTTAGAAATAGACCAATTTTTATACTAAAGAGTAAATGATTTCTGACCCTTTAGTATCTGTCTCTTGTCTGAGTTTTAACCACGCAAATTACATTCGCCAGTGTTTTGAGGGGATTTTAGCTCAAAAAACCAATTTTCCGTTTGAAATAGTGGTTTATGATGATGCCTCAACTGATGGGACAATTGAAATTATCCAAGAATATATCCATAAATATCCTGATCTATTCAATGTGTTCTTTCAGAAAGAAAATCAATATTCTAAAGGAGTCCGTGGAATTGCGCCTCGATTTAATTTTCCAAGATGCCGCGGGAAGTATATTGCTTTTTGTGAAGGGGATGACTTTTGGATAGATCCTGATAAACTTCAAAAACAAGTAGATTTTTTAGAAGAAAACCAGGATTTTACTATTTGTTGTACTAATTACTCTGAAGTAGATCAAGATGGAAAATTACTGAAAGAAAATATCTGGGATGGGTTTAGACTTTCTCCAGTTATTACACATGAGATGATTCTGGAACATTATAAGCCTAAAATTTTGACCTCTATGTTTCGGAAAAGTGCGTTTAAAAATGGATTTCCTAATATTTTTTCTCAAACTTTTAATACAGACAATTTCTTGTGTGCAATTGCTACTGAAAACGGACCTGCAGGTTTTTTGAATTTTAATTCAGGCTGTTATCGCGTCCATAATCAGGGAGTATGGTCAGGTAAAAGTGAGATTCGACAATTTGAGATGCAGCTTGATACCTTTTTTAAGATGAAAGGGTACTTCAAAAATCAAAAACAACAAAGGTCCATCGATAAAAGAATCTATAGTATCGAAAGAAAACTATCTAGAATATATGCTAAGGAAAAGGAAATTGGCAAAAGTCTAGATCTAATAAAGAGGATGATGAAAGTTGACCCCAAAGATTCTATTAAGGTGTTTATTGGTAATATTGTAGCCTTTATTCGATAGAGATGTTGAATACAAACGAAGTATTAGTACGATCTACAGAATCAGCTTTAGATTTGCAACTTTCAAACGGAGGGATGCCTCCTGGTCATAATGGTCCTTATAATGACGAAGAGACACCAGTTAGAAATACTTCTCATTGGCTAATTTCTTTTTTAAGAACCTATGAATTAACTGGTGAAAAGAAATTCAAAGAAGCAGCTGAAAAATCCTTAGCTTATTTATTGTCTGAGGATGCTAGGCCAATGAATGCTACTTTTTGGCATAGGAAAAACCCGAAAAAAGATTTTTCTAACGGATTAATGGGACAGGCCTGGACTATAGAGGCTTTGGAATATGCATATCAATTTTTTCAGGAAGAGAAGATATTAAATGTTGCAAAGAGCGTCTTTCAAATTCATCCATATGATTCAGGGCTTAAGGCTTGGAAGACAGTAAATGTAGATGGGAGTATTAGAGGGTTTGATCCTACATTTAATCATCAATTGTGGTTTGCTGCGTCAGGATGCTTATTGTCAAGGCACGGAGATGAATCTATTAAGAACTCAGTCGATGATTTTTTATCTGCTTTACCGGTCACAATGAAAACGTATTCAAATGGTGTTATTATGCATCATCCTACAGGGTACTTGTTGAAAAATAAAAAAGAAAGGATTATTTCAGCGTATAAGTTTTTAAGATTACCAAAAAAACAAAAAAAATATACCTATCTCAAATCAGTGGGGTACCATGGATTTAATTTATATGCACTAGGAATTATTCATAAAATAATCCCCAACCTACCAATTTTTAATACGAAACTTTTTAAATCTACAATTGACATAATAAATTCTGATGGATTTAAGAAAGAAATACAAGAGTCTCCTTATAGCTTTAATTATAATCCTCCTGGATTTGAATTAGCCTTTGCCCTTCAACAATTTGGAGAAGAATCAAGTGTTAATTTTTTTCTAAAGGAGGATTTTAAAAGATCATATTCAGAAAAAAAGCAACAGTGGGGAATAAAAAATCCAATTGATATTCAAACTGCATCAGCGCGGGTTTATGAAATTTATCAATTGGAAAATATTCAATTTTAAATTGAAACAAAATTACATAATACTTTCAGTCGTTATCCCGACTTTTAGAGAATGGGAACTTTTAAAAAAGTGTTTAGATGCTTTGTCTGAACAATCTTTTCCAAAAGATGAATATGAAATCATTGTAGTCAATAATGATCCGAATTCGGTAATTCCAGAAAACTTTCCAATTGAATCCAATGTGAAAATTTTCACAGAAGGAAAACCAGGTTCTTATGCTGCCAGAAATTTAGGTCTCAGCAAAGCAAAAGGTAAATTCATAGCTTTTACGGATTCTGACTGCATTCCAGATAAAAATTGGTTGAATGAGGGAATAGCTCTTTTGGAAAAAGGGTATGATTTGGTTGGTGGGAAAATGAAGTTTTTTAAGCCCGAGGGAGGAGATCACAAAGCTTTTTTGTTTGAAAGTAGGTTTTCATTTCGTCAAGACAGAAATGTATTAGTAAATAAGCAAAGTATCACGGCTAATCTTTTTGTCAGGAGGACAGTTTTTGACCAAGTAGGAAATTTTGACGAGAGCCTGATGTCAGGCGGTGATTATGAATGGACAAAAAGGGCAACTGATGCAGGCCATAGCATAGCTTATGGAGAAAAAGCTCTTGTATTACATCCTTCAAGGAGAGATTTTCAGGCCTTAATCAATAAAAAAAAGAGAACAGCCGGAGGGATGTATTATAGTTTCTACAAAGATTTTTCTTTTGTTAGAAAACTGAGTTTTACCTTATGGATATTAAGACCTCCAATCACTATTTTTAAATTTTCCGGCCTATCTTTTTCAGAAAAAATGAGTCTTTTTCAGGCTAGATGGGATTTGGAGTGGGTGGGTGTAAAGGAAATGATCAGCCTTCATTTAGGGAAAAAATCTGCTCGCCGAGAATAAATGTTTAGTGTAATCTGTCCTGTTTTCAACAAAGAAAAGGAGCTTAAAGAAACAATAGATTCGGTTTTGTCCCAGGACTATATGGATTTCGAGTTAATCCTGATAGAAAATGGTTCTACGGATAATTCTCTTTCTGTTATTCAATCCTTTAATGACCCTAGAATCAAGCTAATACAAACCAATCAAATTGGTCCAGGAGCTGCCAGGAATGTTGGTGTTGCCCATTCAAAAAATGACTGGATTGCTTTTTTAGATGCGGATGATCTTTGGGAAAAATTTCACCTGCAGAATATTTTTGAGGCAATTTCAAAACAACCAAATGTGAATTTTTTTTCAAGTTCTTGGAAAGTCTTAAAAAGCAATACTATTAGTCCATCTACCTTAGCCACTTCTATTAATGAAAAGAGAATTTTTTTCTCTGAAAAGAGAGTTTTGGAATTAACTCTTCAAAATTCTCCTCCATTTTGGACTTCAGCAATCGTGGTTCATAAAAAGTTATTTAACCAAGCAGGGGGCTTTCCGGAACCACTGCCGGCGCATGGGGAGGATGTTGCTCTATGGGTTCAGTTAATTAGGCTTCAAAAGGGAATTCATTTTATCAATGATCTTTCTGCTTCCTATCGGGCTGATAGTTCAAACATGTTATCTAAAGAATTTAAAGTCAGTTTTCCAGGGCATATTTTTTCAACAGTAAATATGATTTTAGATAAAGTGCAAGACCCAGAATTAGCTATTCTCTGGAAAAAGTTTGCCAATAAATATCAGTTTTCATCTCTTTCTAAATCAATTATTAGTGGAAGGTTTGAAAAAAGGAATTTGAAATACTTTTTTCCGGAAACCGACTTGAAAACCAAAATTGTACAAATACTTCTTAGAAATAATTTACTTAGAGGTATTTTTAAATCATATTTAATGAAAAACCAAAGATTCCATGGCTAATGAGTCTGTAGATATCGGTGATTTATTCCGATTTTTCGCAAAGCAGAAAAAGAGGTTGCTAACATCCTTATTGATCATGCTTGGGTTTGGTTTGGTAGTCATTCTTTTGACTAGAAATCATTATAGTTCCACCTTGAAATTTGTAGCTCAAAATAATTCTTCTTCAGGTGGTATCATGAGACAATTGGGAGGGTTGTCTGGCTTAAACTTGGGAGATTTTAATAGTCAGGAAACCGGCAATATTTCTCCACAGCTATATCAGGAAATTATATACAGTTATCCTTTTTTGTGGAGATTAAGTAAGAGATCAATCGAAATTGAAGGGCAAAAACAGAAATTAGGTTTGTTTGTTGATGAAAATAGAAGACCTTCTATTCCCTCATTAATCAAAAAATACACACTTGGCTTGCCTAATGTCTTGTTTGGGGATGAACCACCACAAATAAATTTGGATTCTGAAATTAAAGATTCTCTAGTTTTTGCTCAAAGAGAGTTGATTCCAATGTTTAATGAATATAGAAAGTTGATACTTCTCACTGAGGATCCCAAAAACGGATCCATTTCTATAGAAACCCAAACGGTTTCTCCTGAAGTTTCAGCACAGGTATCTGCGCATGTTTTTGAGCTATTGTCAGAATATGTTACGGAATATAAAACAGAAAAGGCAAAGCAAAATCTGGAATTTATTCAAGAGAGATTCTTAGAAGCACAATCTAAATTTTACGATACCCAAAAAAGCCTTTCAAATTTTAGGGATAGAAATCAAAATTTAAATTTCTCTTCAGCAAGAGCTCAGGAAGAGAGATTATTGGCGGAATATAATCTAGCCAGTAACCTTTATAATAATTTGGCAATTCAGCTGGACCAGGCGAAAATAAAAGTTCAAGAGGATATTCCTCAACTTACCATCATTAATCCGCCAGTTGTTTCCTACCAAGTATCCAAACCAAATATCCCATTAATATTAGCATTATCAGTTTTCTTGGGAGTTATAATTGCTTTCGTGAGAATTCTCCTCGCGTATTTCAAAAGTCAATTTGACAGCGCTAAATAAAAGTCAGAGCTTTCAGACAGTATTTGCCCTACTTCAGGGCATTCTTCTTTTTATGACCTTCACCTATTTGTTGGTAGACTGTTTCAATGGTTTGCTAATGAGGATAGGAATTGGGATTAGTATTTCCCAATTATACAAAATTGGGCTTTTGGCCGGAATGCTTCTATTTTTATTAGGGAGGAGGCCCATTGCATTTTTGGCAGCATTTGGCTTAATCCTATTTTTTTTAATTCCGCTATTATTTAAGTCTTTGCTTTCAGGTGACACCTCCACATTCGTTGGGAATTTTGGATATAACCTTAAACTGATTCTATTTCCTGTTTCATTCTTATTCTTTTCAAATCTTGAACTTAGCCGAGAGAATTTAAAAGCTTATTGGAAGAGTTTCGCCTGGTTTAATTTTATTTTAATTGCCTTCAATATCTTTTTAGGTGTATTAGGTGTAGGTTATAGTCAATATGACAGTCCCGAGGGGCAAGGTATAGGGGGGAGAGGCTTCTTTTTTGCAGGGAATGAAGTGGCAGGTATTTTCCTGCTTTTTTCAGGTGTATGCTGGTATTTAACCAAGAATTTAAACGGAATATCCAGGTTTTTATTTTTCCTTTTATTGTTGGTTTTAGGTGTTTTAAATACCTCAAAGACAGCAATTTTGGGGATTATTTTAATTGTTGGACTCATTGAAGTTCCAAAGTTTTTCACAAAAAGAATGTCATTAGGGAGATTTTTGGGTTTGCTCTCTCTTCCCCTTCTGGTAATTGGTTTAGTTGGAATTATCTATTGGGGCATTCAAGCTACAGGCCTGATAGACAGGATAGCATTTTTTTATGATAAACTAGACCTCTTGACTTTTATCTTATCAGGTAGAAATCAAATGGTTCAAGGGGCACTGACCTTTTATCCCTCGATGTATTCTTTTTGGGACTATTTATTTGGAGTAGGGAATCAGGAGTTTTTAAAGTTGATGGGGATTTACCATGGAAATCCGCATACGATTGAAATTGATTTTTTTGATTTGCTATTCATGAATGGATTCCTTGGTCTTTCTCTTGTTTTGGGAATATTTGTTTGGGCAACTTTTAGAAGTCTCACTCAAAAACAGAGTAAATCACCTATTTGGGCTATCAATCTCGTTTTGCTTTTTGTTTCTTTTATGGCCGGGCATATTTTCAACTCGGCTATGTTGGGAATTAGTCTAGGAATGTTGAATGGCCTTGGATTCAAATATTGGAAAAATTGAAAATCTATTTGATTTCCAATATGTACCCTTCTGAAAAAAGTCCCAATTTTGGGGTTTTTGTGAAAAATTTTGAAGAAGGAATCCAAAGGGAAGATGTTCAAATAATTGATAAAACAATTATCCAGGGCAAGAAAAAAGGTGTATTATTACTCTTGGCCTACGTTAAATTCTTTATTGATTGTGTTTATAAATTAAATAAAGGTGAATTTGACTTAGTCTATGTTCACTTTCTACAGCATTCCTTAGTTCCTCTTCATTTTTGGTTAAATTCATCTTCCAAAAAAATGGTTTTGAACGCTCATGGTACTGATATTACTGCTTCTTCTCCATTTTATAGAATACTCAGAAAATGGAATTTATCGTTGATTCGACATGCTGATCTTATAATTATTCCTTCGGATTTTTTTAGACAGAAGATTGAAGGACTGGGAGTAAAAAGAGAGAGAATCAAAATTTCTCCTTCAGGCGGGGTGAAAAAAGAACTTTTTTATCCAATTAATTTCCAAGAGATAAACAGAGGTACTTTGGGATATGTAGGGAGGTTGGATCCCGGTAAAGGAGTAGACACTTTAATTCATGCATTTTCTGAATTGCCCACAGATAAATTAAATCTTGAAATTTGTGGACCAGGCATTTTGAAAAATGATTTATCAGCGATCTGTGTGAACTTAGAGATTCAAGATAGAGTTAAGTTCCTTGGAAATGCACCTCAAAATCAATTAAGAGCCATTTTTGAAAACTGGGACGCATTGGTTTTTCCTTCCCAGCTAGAAGAAAGCCTTGGTTTAGTTGGGATTGAAGCCATGGCCTGCGGTTTACCTGTGATAGGAACTGCAATGGGAGGTATGGAATCTTATTTAAAAAATGGGTCGAACGGTATCATCTTTGAGTCAGGAAACGTTAAGGACTTAAAGGAGAAAATTTTAGAGTTTTATGGTTTGGAAAATGAATCCCGAGAAGAATTATCCAGAAACGCAATTGTTACAGCCAAGCAATACTATTCAGATCAAGTTAATGGAAGACTCAGACAATGGCTCAGAGAACTCTTTTATGCCTGAATTTAGATACGTAAATGGCATTAGGATATTTGGCTTCCCTGATAAAGCTTCCTTGATTAATTATGTTCAAGGTAAGAATGAGATTCTGGTAGCTGTAAATGCAGAAAAAATCAAGAATGCTGACCAAGAACTTAAAGATGTTATCAATAAAAACATTGGGTATCCCGATGGAGTAGGGGCAGTTTGGGCTTTAGGCCAAAAAGGAATCAAAAATGTGGCTAAAATACCGGGAGTCGAGCTTTGGTTAGAATTTGTAGAAAAACATTACCTGAAAAAATCATTTTACTTTATTGGAGCCAGAGAAGAGATAATTCAGTCCACAGTTGATAAATTGAAAGAAGAATATTCTGGGATTAATTTAGCAGGTTATCGCAATGGGTATATAAAACCTCATGAAATGGATGGCCTAATCAATGATATTCAAATAAAGAAGCCAGACTATGTTTTTGTGGCGATGGGCTCACCAGCTCAAGAAAGATTGATGATGAGACTTTCTGAAATTCATCCGGCAATTTACATAGGTTTAGGCGGGAGTTTTGACATTTATTCGGGAAAGACGAAAAGAGCACCTCAATTTTTAATTGACCTGAAACTGGAATGGTTTTACAGGTTAGTGACAGAGCCTAAAAGGTTGAAGAGACAATTAAAGCTAGTCGGTTTTGTAAGAAACATGATTCTCAAAAAATATTAAAGAGATTCCCCAGTTTTCAGTACTAAATTTTTTTAAGAAAAGAGGATTAGAAGAATTCAAATTATTGAATGATATCAATTCCTGACTTGGATTGATGCTTTATTTTAATGTTTTTAGCCTTTTTATCCTCTGAATTAATCAGGTCAACAGAATAATTATAGAGTCCGAATATTTGGGTAGTTTTCAATTGGTTATCCAAACACAAGTTTCCCCTAAACCGACTATCTGAGACGTATTCTTTAATGGCAATAGCTCCTCGAGTGGAGAGAGTTACTCCCCTTTGATTGCCATTGATAGCGGAGTTATTCAGAACTCGAGCATTCTTCATTTGCCTGAATAGAAAACCATGAAGTCCACTATTTCTAGCAATGTTCTTTTGAAATAATAAATTTTCTGAGACCTCAGGGTATGGATGTGATGCAGTTTCAATCCCAAACCCATTACCACATCCTACGGCTTGATTATTGATCAATTTAGTATTGGATTGAGGAACATGAATCCTAAAGCCATAATTACTACAATTTTCAGCGATGCAATTTTCTATCAAAGCTCCTTGTTTGTAGGCGATTGCAAATCCACTTCCAAAACCTGTATCAGGCGAATCACCTCCTAATGCTCTGCAGTCTATGACTTTTAGATTATTTACTATTAAGTAATACCCATTATCCTCAAACCAATACTCTGCATAATTTTTAAGTAGGGTTATATTTTCACCTTCTGCATAGAACCCTGTTCCAGACTGAGAGCTTTTAGAGTTTTTCACCAATATGCCAGAACCTATTGCCAAAATTCCCCTTGGTCTTCCTGCATTATCTTTTGAGGTAAATCCTTGGGCTCGGAAAACGCTCACATTTTCAATGCTGTTTTCAGTGTTTTGTTCTTTAGAACCATAGAATGCAACACCATGCCAGGTATTTTCTGTGGTTACATCCTTAATATTTGATTTGGTGCAATTACGAAGGCAGATACCTCCTTTGGCAGAAAGCTGACCTTTTTCAAAATTGCCATTAATGCTGATTTTCTCCACAGAAATTCCCTTATTTTTCACTGAAGGATTGGTTGTAATTAGTGCTTGGATTTTTGGGTCTGTCCAGTTTTTGGAGTCTTTTTTTCTAAAAAATAGAGTTTCACTTTCTGAAACTCCTTTTAGATGAATGAAAGATTGAAGGATAATGGCATTTTCTAAAAGAAACTTACCTGATGGAATTAAAATTGTACCTCCTCCAGCTGATGAGAGACTGTCAATAATATCATTAAGAGTAGAGCTCACATCTGAATTTCCGGTGGCATCCAATCCTAAGTTTCTTGCGTCAACAATTCTTTGACTGAAGAGATGAGAGGTGAAAAAGATGTTGATTAAAAAAAGAAGAGTAAAGATTTTTTTCATGTGTAGTATAGAAATGAAATTTATTAAAAATACTTATTTAAATCTGAACCTACTTATTAAGGGCTTAGGCTTATTCTACTTCTTCTGTTTTTTTGGGATTGAAGGGTATTCTCAAACCATAGTTGCCTCAAATCCAGTATTTGAAGAATACTTTAGAAGGAGTCAACTCTTAGAAGAAAATGCGCATAATTTCTCTATGAACCTGCGACCAGTAGATCTAGGCAGAAAGCAGTTTCTGGAAGTATGGAAAGGGGGAAATACTAGTTTTTCCAATACTGAATCAAGAAAGTCTCAAAATTATTTTTCCTTACTTCCTTTACGTCAATCTATATCATTTAATTCTAATCGGACTTACGGTTGGGGAAACGGTCCATTGCTTCCTAACGTGGGCATTTCAACCTATACCAGTACTGGTCTCTCGGCCAAGTGGTTTATTTTTAGACTTCAGCTTGCACCAGAGTTCGTTTACTTGCAGAATAGGGCTTTTCAAGGATATTCTGGAGATTTTTCTGATGCGGTTAACAGAGCACGTTTTTTTTACTGGAGCTTTGGAGATTATCCTGAAAGATTTGGTGACCAACCCATTAGCTTTCTTTGGTGGGGACAGTCTAAGTTTACGATTCAATTGGGTTTTTTAGAAACGGGGATCTCCACAGAAAATATTTTTTGGGGACCGGGACAATTCTCTTCTTTGACATTTAGCAATAATGCCAGAAGTTTTCCTCACCTTACATTGAGAAGTAGAAGGCCAGCTAAAACATTTTTGGGTGAGTTCGAAGGAGAGTTATTAGTAGGTAGACTGGAGGATTCCGGTTATTTCCCATCCCAATTGCCAAATTTAAATCAAAGGTATTTTAATCGATTTACGGGAGATTATAAATATTTGAATGCTCTATTGATTAGTTATCAACCCAAATGGTTGAAAGGAATTTCAATAGGTTTTGCCAGAACTCATCAACAGTATTCAAGACAGATGGGCAATAGTTTTATGGACTATATGCCTGTAATTGAGCCATTTCAAAAGACGGTTTATGGGTTTGATAGAGACAGTGAAGGAAGAGATCAACAAGTTACTTTTTTCGGGAGATTTAAGTCTTTCAAGGCTTCTGCAGAGATGTATTTTGAGTATGGACGCAGGGACCACGCTTTCAACTGGCGAGAAGCCATTTTAAATCCAGAACATGCAAGAGCCTTTTTATTAGGTTTCCAAAAGCTTTTTCCGATTCAAGGAACAGAGGAATTTATTTCCCTAAGATCTGAAATCCTTCATCAGCAAGAGTCAATAAATAGAACAATAAGGTATGCTGGATTTGGTGGAGGGTATACTTGGCATACTCACGGGCAGGCTAGGGGTTTTTCTAACTATGGTGAGGCTCTTGGAACCGGTCCTGGGGTAGGTTCCAATGTACAATCTTTTGAGATAGCTAAAGTTAAAGGTTTAAGTAAGAAGGGGGTTCTTTTAGAAAGACTGGTCAATCATCAGGATTTTTATAGCAGAGCATTTAGGACAAGCCCAGAAGTAAGACCATGGATAGATTACAGTGTTGCATTACTATGGGATCAACAGTGGAATAACTTAACCTTTAGCGGGAAAGCTCAATTGATTAACGCGTACAATTACCAATGGAAAAGCGGGGAGAGTAGCAGAAGAGATTTCCCTGAAAGTTCTAACCAAATAGGTGCTTTTCTTCAATTTCATTTTCAATACCAATTCTAAAACGAATAAAGTGCTGAAAAATCTTCAAATATTTTTATCTAATAACAATGTGAGTAATTTTGGTACTCATTTTAGAAGAGTATTTCCTCTCCTGTAAAAAAAATAATGCTAAGTCTTTGTGACTGAGAGGGCGAAGCTATATACAACCATTTGAATAAATTCTTTTTCGATGATAAAATCTATTAATGATTCCAAAATAGCCATTATAGGGCTAGGGTATGTGGGGCTACCACTTGCTGTTGAATTTGCAAAAAAATTCCCGGTTATTGGTTTTGATATTGATAATCAGCGGATTAATTCACTTAATTCTGGAGTTGATTCTACCTTGGAAGTTGAGGATAATCTTTTAAAATCAGTTTTACTCAGCAATAATCCTCTAAACGGAGAAACAGGACTTTTTAATACTTCAGATAGCAGTTCTCTTTCTGATTGCAATATTTATATAGTTACTGTTCCAACTCCTACAGACAGGCATAATCGTCCGGTTCTCACTCCTATGCTAAAAGCATCTGAAAATATCGGAAAGTATCTTAAAAAAGGCGATGTGGTAGTTTATGAATCAACCGTTTATCCAGGCGTAACTGAGGACGAGTGTGTTCCTGTTTTAGAGTCTATTTCTGGTTTAAAGTTCAACCAAGACTTTTATGCGGGTTATTCTCCTGAAAGAATTAACCCCGGGGATAAAGAACATACTGTCTCGAAAATTTTGAAAGTTACATCCGGAAGTACACCGGAAGTAGCTGAGTATGTAGACCAGCTTTATAAACAAGTAATTACAGCAGGCACTCACAAAGCTTCATCTATTAAAGTAGCTGAGGCAGCTAAAGTGATTGAAAACTCCCAGAGAGATATCAATATTGCTTTTGTAAATGAACTCTCGAAAATATTTAATTTACTGGGAATTGATACTCAGGAAGTTCTTGAAGCAGCGGGCACAAAATGGAATTTTCTCAAATTTAAACCGGGATTAGTTGGGGGACATTGTATTGGAGTCGATCCTTTTTATCTTGCACAGAAAGCGCAGGAAGTCGGCTATCATCCAGAAATCATTTTGGCAGGTAGGAGATTGAATGACAGTATGGGCAAGCATGTAGCAACGGAAGTAATTAAGCTTATGATGAGAAAGGATTTAAAAGTCATCGATTCAAAGGTTTTAATTCTCGGATTTACTTTCAAAGAAAATTGTCCTGATGTAAGAAACACCAGAGTTATTGATATTTATAAAGAATTGCGTTCCTTTGATATGGAAGTGGACGTTTATGATCCCTGGGCAGATCCCTTAGAAGTGAAACATGAATACGATGTGGACATTTTATCTGGAGAAAATGCTCCCGATTTTCATAAATATTCGGCCTTGATTTTAGCAGTCTCTCATGATCAGTTTAAACAATTGAATATCAAAAGATCACCCAACCAAGTTGTTTTTGATGTTAAAGGAGTTTTGCAAAAAGATCATGTGGACGGAAGGTTGTAGTATTCGAATAACTTCTATAATTTTCAAAGTAAATCTTTAAACACAAAATGAGCTTTAAAAGAAATCAACTGTTTTTTTCGCTTTTATTACTTTTCCTCCTAGGGTCTTGTATTTCAAATAAGCGAATCATTTACATGCAAGATCTTGGAAAGGATTCCGAAGCCCACATGTCTTCTGATGAAAGGATGGGGTATAAATTTGAAGAATACTTGCTTCAATCCTTTGATATAGTAGAAATCAATATAAAGACAACGAGTCCTGAGTTGAATGAATTACTTTCTGTTGTCAATATTGATAATAACGCGGGCGCTGCCATGATGGGCGGGGGCGGAGGCCAAGGAGGAGATGTTTTTTTTATGAATGGATATACACTTGATGAGAATGGAAAGGTGGAGTTGCCTTTGATCGGAGAGGTAGAATTGGTGGGAAAAACAACAGCAGAAGCTAAATCAATCATAGAAGATAAAGTCCGAAAATATGTTAATGAGGACGAATTTTTTGTACGAGTTCGGTTAGGAGGTATTCGTTTTAGTGCTTTGGGAGAATTTAATTCATCCGGGAAAATGACGATTCTTCAAAATAGGGTTACTATTTTTGAAGCTATAGCTGCAGCTGGTGACTTGACGATACTTGCCAAAAGAAATAACCTGGTTTTGCTCAGACAGTATCCCGATGGTTCTCAAATTCACAGGATAAATTTGAATGATAAAAATCTTTTGAGTTCTGAATTCTATTTTATTAGACCTAATGATGTTTTATATGCAGAGCCTCTTAAAGTTAGAGAGGTTGGAACTGCAACTAATTTTATTCAGACTTTGACTCTTGTGACTTCAATGATCACTGCATTTGCCCTAATTACAACATTTGTTAGAAACTAATAATCATGAATGAATTCGAAGATCTAGATTTTTCTGAAAAGCCAGATAAATCCATTGATTTCAAGTCAATTCTTCCTAAAATTTTAAGAATATGGCCTTGGATTATTTTATCGGTAGCAATTTCATTAGCGATTGGTTTCTATCTAACAAAAACTACAGTTCCCCTATTTAGTGTATCAAGTAAGTTTTTTATCAAAGAAAAAGAGTCCGCTTTTGCACTTTTTGAAAAGCCAAGCATTACTGAGGTAGGAAATGTAGGGCTTCAAAATGAGATCATTATATTAAAATCCAGACCAATCGCTGAGGCTACATTGAAAACGCTGGACTTTGATGTAGAATACTTTACCAAAGGAACATTTATATATAACAGACTTTATAAAAATACTCCAATACTTGTTCAGGTAGATTGGTTAGCCCCACAGGTTACTAATGGACTTTTAAAGATCTCATGGGAGAATAATGAATCATTTACGGTGTCTTTCGAAGATGATTATTATACTAAATATCTACCTGACGGGACTTCCATTACCTTAAATAACATTCCAAAGCCAGAAAGTTTCAAATTCGGTGATTGGGTTGAAACCATAAATTTCAGACTAAAAATATCAAAAGTTGACCCTGAGAAATCCGGAGAAATCTATGTCAAAGTTAGAGATATCAACTCACTGGTTAATCAATTTTCAAATTCGTTAAGAGTTTCCCCAGTTGAACGTGGCGCTTCAATAATGAATTTAAGTATAAATACTACCAACGTTGCAGTTGGGGAAGTATACTTGAACTCATTAATGGACACTTATTTAACGAATGAGCTGGAAGAAAAGAATGAAGTTTATTCCAATACAATTAAGTTTATTGACGATCAAGTTTCAGGCATTGAAGATTCGTTAAGATTTTTTGAACGTCAATTAGAAAGCTTCAGATCTCAAAATCGGTTTTTTGATTTAAGTGCAGAAGGGTCTGCAGTTTTTAGTCAATTATCAGAGCTTGGGACACAACTGAACGAAGAGAAATTCAAAAGGACTTATTATCAGAGTCTGAAGGATTATCTAGTAAGAGAGAATTATAGAGACTTAGTGGTGCCTTCCGGAATAGGAATAGATGATCCGATTTTGAATGCTCAAATTGAAAACCTCTTATCTCTTCAGGTGGATAAGTCTAGACTACTTGCAACTCAGACAGAAATTTCGCCGGCTGTGAAAGAAGTTAATCGAAAAATAGCCGACTTGAATGAAACGATTCGTGAAGTTCTGACAAATGTTGATGATAATGCAAGAAGGCTTATTGCGGATCTAGAAAGAAGAATTTCTGAGACTGAAAAATCTTTCAGAAACCTTCCTCAGACAGAGCAAAACCTAATCAGGATTGAGAGACAATTTAAATTATACGAAAACCTCTACACCTTTTTGATGGAGCGGAGGTCCGAGTCAGCGATAACCAAAGCTTCTAATAAAGCCGCAAATAAGATTATAGAAAGGGCATCAGGAGGTTATCAACTATCTCCAAGGCCAGTTAGAAATTATTTAGGCTTTGCTCTAGCTGGTGTTTTTATACCAATTTTTATACTTGTACTTAGAGAGTTTTTTAGGACGAAAATAGAAGATGCTAAATACTTGGAGACTCATTTGAAGACTTCCTTGGTAGCAACCATACTACATAATAAATCAGATGACAATCTTGTCGTATTTAAACAGGGTAAATCCGGTATAGCAGAAGGGTTTAGATCATTAAGGGCGAATTTGAGATTTCTTCAGCCAAATGAAGAGAAAATAGCGCTCATGTTGACATCAACCATTTCAGGAGAGGGGAAAACTTTTTGTGCAATCAACCTCGCATCGGTTTATTCCCTTACAGGAAAAAAGACCATCCTTGTAGGATGTGATATGAGAAAACCGAAAATTTTTGATGACTTTAGTTTAAGCAATGACAAAGGTCTTTCTACATTTTTGAGTGGTCAAGAGAAAGACTGGAAAAAGGTGATTAAGCCTACGGAGTTTGAAAATTTGGATATCCTGGTTTCTGGTCCAACTCCTCCTAATCCAGCTGAACTTTTGTTTACTGAGCGATTTGATGTATTAATGAATGAGTTAAAGGCACATTATGATGTTGTCATTCTTGATACTCCACCTATTGGTCTGGTGAGTGAGACATTGGATCTATTAAATTATGTGGATTTCACTCTATTCTTATTTAGACAGAATTACAGCCAAAGATCCTTTGTTGATGCTCTGAATGGCTTAAAATCCAGCAAAGGATTAAAGAATATCTATGCCGTATTCAATGGGGTTGAGTCAAGTAATGTAACGTATGGCTATGGGTATACTTATGGTTATGGCTATGGATATTACGATGACGATAAAAAGGGCAAAAAGAAGCTCAAGAAAAAAAATAATTAAGGTTAAATAGGGGAGAAACATTGTTTCTCTCCTAATTATTTTTTTGTCTACCACTCACTGTGCACTACAAGTTTCATTTTACCAGCAATTAATAATCATATCTGGAATTTCTCACAAATAAGTAAATAAGAGCCGTTTTAGATTGATTCAAACTTTATATGTTGAATAAATTAATTCAAAAATACTTTAGACACTTTTCATTCTTTTATTCTTTTTTAGGATATAGGATATTCTTCCTTCTTTTTTTAAGTCTATTGGTCGGATTATTGGATGGATTTGGTCTTGCTTTATTTATTCCAATATTTCAGATAGCTGCTGACAGTTCAGACCTAACGTCTACAAATCCAGAAACAATGGGGGAACTTCAATTCCTGCTTAACTGGATTCAAAACCTGGGTTTTGAACTAAATCTGAATGTAGTAATTACCTTCATGGTGTTCCTTTTTCTGTTGAAAGCAATCATGAGGTTTATTGACGGCTATTTCAAAATCAAACTCCAAAATCAATTTGTCAAAAAACTCAGATATCAACTGGTTAATGGACTAAGTGATTTAGACTACAAGGAGTTTCTTAATTTTGACTCTGGAAAAATCCAAAATACTTTATCATCGGAAGGAATTAAATTAACCTACGGCTTTTTGGCATATTTTAATTCTTTGCAGCATGCTATACTTTTGTTGGTTTATATTGGCTTGGCAATGCTTTCCAACTTCCAATTCGCCATTTTGGTGAGTATAGGTGGATATTTATCTAATCTTGTCTTTAAGTTTTTATTTACAAATACTGAAAAAGCTTCAATTGGTCTTTCAAAGCTTGGTAACTCATTCCAGTCATTTTTAGTACAGGCTGTTTCTAACTTTAAATATTTAAAGGCAACAGATTACTTTTCTTCTTATCGACTTAAACTCATGGAGGTAATAGATAAGATTGAAAATAATCAAAAGAAAATTGGCATTTATTCTGCCATTATGTCTAGTACCAGAGAGCCGATTATTTTGGCAGTAGTGGTGCTAATTATTTTGATTCAGGTGAATGTTCTGGGAGGTAAGATGTCATCAATTCTATTAAGTTTAATGTTTTTGTATCGAGCATTAAACTATATAGTTACTCTTCAAGGAAGTTGGCAAGGATTTATTTCAAATATTGGTGGTTTACTGGCTTCAGTTGAGCTAATCGATGAATTTAAAAAAGGGAAGGAGAAAATTGATAGGACACATCCAGTGGAAAAAGTAACAACTTTGGAATTAGCAGATTTATCCTTCGCCTACCCATCAGGATTCAAAGTTCTGGATAAAATCAATATTTCCTTAGATCCATTGAAGACTTATGCATTTGTAGGAGAAAGTGGGAGTGGGAAAACAACTCTGGTAAACCTGGTCATTGGTTTGTTAAGTCCAAGTGAGGGGCATATCATAGTGAATGGTATGGAGAGAAATAAAGTAGATATCTCTACTTATCGCAGAAAATTTGGGTACATCACTCAGGAATCTGTAATTTTCAACGATACTCTTTTCAATAACATTACCCTTTGGTCTGAGAAGACACCTGAGAATATTAAACTGTTTCAAAACGCTATTAAACTTGCCAACCTTCAAGAGTTTCTTGAAGATCTTCCAGAGAAGGAAGAAACGTTCTTAGGAGATAATGGAATATTGATAAGCGGTGGACAAAAACAGAGGGTCTCTATTGCAAGAGAATTATATAAAAATGTAGATGTTTTAATTTTCGATGAGGCGACATCTGCATTAGACTCAGAGACAGAAAGAGCAATTCAAGCAAATATTGATAATTTGATGGGAAAATTCACCATCATTATCATAGCTCACCGACTAAGCACTATTAAAAAGGCGGATTGCATCTATTTAATGGAAAAAGGAAAAATCAAGGATTCAGGCTCTTTCCAAACATTACTCGGAAAGAGTTTGAAGTTTAAAAAAATGGTTGAACTCCAAGAGTTTTGATGAGAAAAATTAAAAAAATTCTTGTTTCAAATATTGAAGTTCCATCAGACTTAATTGGAAGTTGGGTTAATAGAATTAGCTTTTTGATTGAAAATGACCCTGACTTTTTTGATTATATCTTATCTCCCTCTAAAATATTAGGAGAAAAGAGTCTGCACTGCTCAAAAAAAAAATGGATATCCTATCACCCTCAATTATATAAATGGCAATTAAAAAACTGGGTTGCACAGGATTATCTTAAAGCTATTGAGAAAACTCTAAAAAGTTCTAATGATTTTTTGAAAGTTGTGGTAATGGATGACTTAGTTCTTTGTGAAGCTATTGCCCTTCTGAAAGAAAAATACCCTGATAGAATTGAATTAATATATTCCTACCACGGTCACTATTTAAATCTTCCGGAAAATTTTGGTCATTCAATTGATAAAATTTTTTTTCTGACTAATCTTGGTTATTTGGAGTCTTTGTCAAAAAATAAAATTTTTAGTCCTGAAGTTTTTATTGTCGGAAACGGAGTTCGTTCTGACAAGTTCTTTCCGCTAGACAAGAAAGATAAACTTAAGGCAAGGAGAGAAATGGGGTTTTCTGAAGATGATGAAATAATCGTTTGGATGGCTAATTCAAGACCAGCCAAAGGAATACATCTTTTTAAAAAAATAATTCCGCTTTTACTGGCTGAAGATCCCAATCTCAAATTTTTTATCATTGGTAACAAAACTGAACTGAATATTGAGTCAGATAAAGTACTTCAATTAGGTAGACTCAGTCATGATTTGCTCCCAAAGTATCTTCAAATATCAGATTATTATTTCTTCACTTCGCTTTGGAAAGAGGGATTTGGGCTTTCATTAGTTGAGGCCATTAAAAGCGGGCTATTTGTAATTTCGTCGGCCAATGGAGGTATTCCTGAGGTAATCAAGGATTGTGATCAAGTTGCCCTTATCTCAGAACCCAATAAGACCGAAAATTGGGTAAAGAAGTTTTTGGAAATGAGGTCACGAAAAAAGTTGGACTTTGATCAAACTCACCTTGCTGGTTTTCATTCTTATGAAGATTGGGAGTATAAATTTAAAAAGGCAATCGTAGAATAAAGATGTGTGGGATAGCTGCAATATTTTCTCCTAAAGGGAATTTAAACAAAAATGATTTTGCCAGGATGGATGCATCCTTACCACTGCAAGCTCATAGAGGTCCTGATTCCCATGGTGTTTTTTCAAATGATTTCATTTCCTTAGGCCATAATAGACTATCAATTATTGATCTTTCGGATTCAGCTAATCAGCCTTTCAGTAGAGTTGATCTGGGTTTAAAAATTATTTTTAACGGCGAGATCTATAACTATCAGGAAATAAAGAAAGATCTATTACGGAAAGGTCACAAATTTTATACAGACTCTGATACAGAAGTAATTCTCGTAGCTTTTCAAGAATATGGCGAAAATTTTTTAGAAAGGCTTGTAGGGATGTTTGCTTTTGTGATTTACAAAGAACAAGACAACTCAATATTTGCTGCTAGAGATAGATTCGGAGAAAAACCTATATTCTATATTTTCGAAGATGGGGTTTTATACCTTGCCTCCGAATTGAGAACATTGATATCTCTTTACCCGAAAGAGTGTCAGATTAATCAGGAAGCGGTAGTAGATTTAATAGAAAATCTTTATATATCCGATTCACATACCATCTACAAAGAGGTAAAGAAATTTCCAAAGGGGTCGTATTTAAGTTTTTCAGAAAAGCCCAATTTTTCTACTTATTATTCTCTCCCCTCAGATCTAGTTCAACCCATTCCATTTGAGCAATTAAAAAGGCTTACAAAAGAGAAGTTATATGAAATTATCGCGCGGGAGCTTCATGCAGATGTACCAGTAGCCTCTTTTTTAAGTGCTGGAATTGATTCTTCCCTAATTACGGCCATTGCAAATGATATCAAACCTGGTATTCAGGCCATAACTATGAGCACCCACGATGCTCAAATGGATGAATCATCGGCAGCAAGGAAATTTGCCAAGCTACTCAATATTAATCATGAAATAGTACCTGTGGATGTAGATTCATTGCAACATCTCTCCTATATACTCAAGGATATAGAACCATTAGCAGATGCTTCTTTGATACCATCCTATATGGTGACAGATCAAATAAAATCCAGGTTTAAAGTGATGCTTTCTGGAGATGGAGGAGATGAATTATTTGGCTCATACAATAGAACTAATGTATATGACAGTCTAAAATTCAAAGGTATCCCTGGAGGTAAAAAAATTGTTAAGAGTATTTTGAATAATACCTCTCCTTGGGTCGAGAAGCATTTAGGAATTAGACTAGATGACAGGACAAGGATAAAATTGGGTGGTTGGAACGGCTATTATCAAAAGAATAATTTAAATAACTCCTTGATAGAAAAGGTTTTTAATAATCAGACTAACAAAGGTTTGGCTTTTAAAAAATTTTTGGAGATTGAAGAAAAGTTAGGGGCAGACCACCAAAAAATCAGCTTTCATTTCGATTATGAAACTAGACTTCCAGGAGCATTTTTGCAGAAAATTGACTCTGCCTCTATGCACAGTAGTGTAGAAGTCCGAGCTCCTTTTCTGGATCATACCTTGGTGGATTTCATTATGAAAATCCCAAACTCTTCATTAATGCCAAATAAGATCGATAAGGAACTGACAAAATCTATCTTAGTTGATTTTACTAAAAAACCCATGCAGGGTCCTAAAAAAGGATTTTCAATTCCATACTCAAAATTCATGCAAGGAGAATGGGGAGATGTCTTACTCGATTATATCAATGAAGGAAAATCAACTTCACTTTTAGATATAAATCAAGCGGGTGTGAAAGAATTAATCTTTCAACATCAAAGTAATCCAAGTCCAACCTTAGCTAGAGTCCTTTTTGCATTATTGGTTTTGGAAATTTGGATAAGGGTTTTTCACCTTAATGTGTATAAGGTAAATTCAGTATATACCCAATAGACATTTTTCTTTTTTGCTTCTTGTAATAGCCTTTAAAAGCAAACTGTATGACTCTCATAAATTTTTAAAAGACCCAGGAAATTCAGTTTCAATACCTGTTTCAGCATAATCAATGTACTTTTTCAAGTTGAACCATTTAATCAATAAATTAAATAAATGAAATTTTGCTTTTTAATACCGGACGGTGTAGGAATAAGAAATTATCTATACAGTGATATCATTAAGGATCTTACTTCCCGGAGTAACGAAGTAATTATTTGGCATAGTTTAGGAAAACCTCAAATCTCTCAGGTTAAGGAAATTGTAGGTTTGGACTTTTTGGACTATGATTTTATTCACAGGCCTGAACTCCCTATTGTAAAGTTTATTCGAGAGACCACTACATATGCTAGGTTAAAGCAAAATGTAAAATTGAAGGAAAACCCAACTATTTTGGATAATTGGATGCCAAGAAAAATTGGATGGAAGAATAAACTGTTTTATAAATTGGTTGAGAAATCGGCGTTATTTTTAAATAATTACCATGAGATTCATTCTTTTGAAAAAATTGGATTCTTGCAAGTAAGAAAGAGTCAAGCATATAAAGAATCCTTGCAATTTTTACGAAAAACTAAGCCAGATGTCCTATTCTGCACCCATCAAAGAGTACCCTCAATTACTCCTGCAGTATTGGCTGCGCAGGATCTTCAAATAAAAACTTTTACAGCAGTCTTTTCTTGGGATAATCTACCTAAAGCTAGGCTTGCATTTCGAACAGACAGATACCTGGTTTGGTCGGATTATATGAAAGATGAATTGTTGACTTATTATCCGGAAATAGATGAGAATCAAATTGATGTTACCAGTACTACACAATTTGATTTTTACAGAAAAGAGGAATTGATTGATAAGAGGGGTGATTTTGCCGAAAAATATGGTTTGGATCAGGATAAGAAATGGATTTGCTTTTCAGGGTCTGACAGTATTTCTTCTCCAAATGATCATGAATATTTAGAAGATGTGGCGGAAGCTCTCAAGAATCAAAACAATGTCCAGCTGATTTTTAGAGAAGTTCCAGTAGAGTCCATTGATAGGTTTAAGGAGGTTTTGTCAAAATTCCCGGAAATAAAAAATATCTCCCCAGAGTGGGTAAAAAGCTCACAGTGGGGCAGTTTTTTTCCTTTACCGAGTGATATCAAACTTTTAGTAAATCTGGCATATCATTGTGATGTCGTTATCAATTTAGGGTCTACAATGGCTCTTGATTTTGCTGTCTTTGGAAGCACGGCATTTTATTTGGCCTATGATCAACCTCATGAAAGGAAAAGGTTTGTGAAAGATGTTTACGGGTTTGAACATTTTAAAACGATGAATGGACTGGATGCAGTAGGTTGGATAAGGTCAAAAGATGCTATTCTGCCTTCAATTCATAAAGCCCTTTCAAGTCAAGGGGAGGTAGGCCCTGATAAGATGAAATGGTTTGAAAGAGTAGTACAGCCCAATAAGACGGAGACCTCATCTCAAAGAATTGTAAAAGCTTTAATAAAAAATTAGAATGCATCTTGTTTTCTTAACGAATGAATATCCATTGGAAGGAGTAATTCATGGTGGAGTAGGTACTTTTTTGAAATTACTTTGCCCAGAACTTGCCAGAAGAGGGCATAAAGTTACCGTCTTGGGCTTGTCTTCAATTTCCGAAAAACAAGTGGTAAATTCAGAAGGAGTAAACGTAATTACTATTCCCGCCTCCTCTCAATTAAAACCAAAAGCAATTTTTAATTTTCGAAGATTAAATAAGGAGTTGGATAAAATTCATCTTAACCATAAAATTGACGTGGTTGAAGGGCCAGAGATGTCTTTTTCTTTTATAAAAAAGATTCCTGGAGTAAAATATTTGATTCGAATGAATGGAGGACACCATTTTTTTTCCGAAGCAGAAAAGAGAAAAGTTAATTTATGGAAAGCTTTTATGGAAAAGCGTTCATTCTCAAATGCGGATGCTGTATGCGGTGTAAGCAGGTATGTGATGGATCATACAAAGAAATATATTGACTTCTCTTCCAAAGAGGGCCCTGTAATTTTTAATCCAGCTAATCTTGAAAATTTTTTCAAAGCAGATGAATCCAAAGTGGTTCCCGGAAGACTTTTTTTTGCAGGGACTATTTGTGAGAAAAAAGGAATTAGACAATTGATTCAAGCTTTTCATATTGTTCATGAAAAATTCCCACATACTGAATTATTTATGGCAGGACGGGATTGGTTTTATCCCGATGGAACTTCCTACACAGAAAAGATTAAAGAGATTGTATCCAAAGATCTTTTTGAGTCAGTTCATTTCTTAGGTCCATTACCCAATTCTTCAATTCCTCAATGGATTGAGTCAAGTGAAATTTGCGTTTACCCTTCCCACATGGAGGCAATGCCTCTAGCTTGGATAGAAGTTATGAGTATGGGGAAGCCATTTGTAGCCACCAAAATAGGCCCAGCCTTTGAACTTGTAGATGATGGGATATCAGGGCTTTTAGCGGACCCATTGAACGCCAACGAACTTGCAGAGAAAATTCTTCAAATACTGGAAAATCAGGAATTGAAAGAGAGTTTGGGAAGAAATGCCAGAGAAAAAGTGCTGCGAGAATTCACACTGGATGCCATTGCTGATCAAAGTGTAGATTATTATCAGCAATTGATTTCTTGAACTCTAAAACCCCCTTGAAGTCCCCCACACACTTTTTGATCATCACTCATGTAGCCCATGTTAGATTTCAGGGGAAATATTGGGGATATGGGCCCTATGTTAAGGAAATGAATTTATGGGCAAGAAATGTAGCTTCAGTTACTTTATTGGCACCTCTTAGTAGTAAAAAAGCACCAGATCCTATAGACTTACCTTATGAATGTTCAACTTTGAGATTTGTACAAGTCGAAAGCTTCGAATTAACTAGTTTAAGATCTTCCTTAACAGCGCTTTTTTTCTTACCGTCTATTTTTTTTAAAACTTGGAAAGAAATAAAAAAATCAGATCATGTTCACCTCAGATGTCCTGGAAATATGGGCTTGATTGGTGCACTCATTCAGGTTTTGTTTCCCTCAAAACATAAAACCGCCAAATATGCGTCTAATTGGGATCCCGCCAGTCAACAACCTTTCACGTACCGATTACAAAAAAAGATTTTAGCCAGCCAAGCACTTTCTAAAAACATGAGAGTCCTCACCTATGGAGATTGGGATTCCTCAAATCAAAATTTAGTACCCTTTTTCACTGCCTCTTATTCAGAAAAGGATAAAAAAGCTGTAAAACCCAGACAACTTTCTTTAGATCAAAAAATCCGGCTCATATATGTTGGGGGGTTACAAAAGGCTAAAAATCCTTTGTTAAGTATTCGAGTTTGCCAAAAATTACTGGAAAATCATGTAGAAGCAGAGTTAAATCTTTATGGACAAGGTCCTGAGATGGAAAAGCTTTTAGATTTTGTTGAAAAAAATAATTTAAGCAATAACGTCATTCTTCATGGAAATGTGAATAGTGAAGAATTGATGAAGGCCTATCAAAATTCTCATTTTTTAATTTTTGTTTCTGAAAGTGAAGGATGGCCTAAAGTAGTTGCAGAGTCAATGTTTTGGGCTTGTCTTCCTATAACTTCTCCAGTTTCTTGTGTGCCTGGGATGTTGGGAGATGAATCAAGAGGAGACCTTGTTTTAAATTCGGAAGATATGATTTTTGATATCATCTGTAGATATGTGGAGGAGCCCGAAAAGTATTATCAAAAGGCTCAATCCGCTAGAGATTGGTCGCAAAAATATACTTTAGAAAGATTCGAGCATGAAATTCAAAACCTCTTAAAAAATTGAGGATTATTCAATTAATTGATACCCTTGAAATGGGAGGAGCTGAAAGAATGGCAGTGAATATTTCTAATGCCTTGCATCAGGATGGAAATGAGGTTTTGGTCATTGTTTCAAGAAAAAAAGGCCCACTTTCTAAATTTTTACTTGAAAGAATTCCTTTCATAAGTTTAGATAAAACCCGATTTTTTGATTTCAGAGCTTTTTATCAATTATACAGAGTAACTAAGGATTTCAACCCTGTATTTATCCATGCTCACGGAACATCTATTTATTGGGCCATAATACTTTCTTGGTTTTTTCCTTCGACTAAACTGATCTGGCATGATCACTTAGGAGTAAATGAAGAGGTGATTCAAAATAATCCAAGAAAAGAGCTCAAAGTTTTAAAAAAGTGGATTGATGGAATAATTGCTGTGAATCCAGCGATAAAAGAATGGTGGATTTCATTTTTGAATTTTAATCCCGAAAAAATTAAATATATCAGGAATTTTCCCTTTTTAATCTTCAGTCTTTCATCAAAATCAGGGAAATCATTGGATATAGTTCATGTGGCGAATTTCCGTCAGGAAAAAGGACATCTAACTCTTCTTGATTCTTGTAAAATGCTTAAATCTCAGCAGGTGGAATTCAAGTTGAGGTTAATTGGTCAAGTTTTGGAATCAGAGGTTTACGAAAAAGTTTTAGAAAGTATCAAAATAAATAATCTTGAAGATGAGGTTGAAGTAGTTGGGCCAGTAGATAATATTGCTTCTGAACTTGAAAAAGCTACTATTGGTTTGGTTTGTTCTGATCGAGAAGGCTTACCTGTATCGCTTTTGGAATATGGTTTGGCGAACCTACAGGTACTTTCCACAAGAGTGGGTAATTGCCCAGAAGTCCTGAATAATGGAGAATTCGGCTATTTGGTGGAGCCTGCTAGTCCAGACCAACTTGCATCAATGTTGATTTACATGAGGGATCATCAAGTTGAAGCCAAAGAAAAGGCCAATAAATTTCATAATCATATAAGCTCAAATTATGGAGCGAAACAATTTTTAAAAGAATACTACAGTTTTTTGAAAGTAGTAAATCCGCATACTTTAATCCCTGCTTCCTTTTGAAAGTAATTATTCATAACATTTCGAATTATTATTCCTCCTATTACTTGCATGGGCTTATTAAAGTCCATGAGCCTCATTTTTCTGCGTCTAAAGAATTTTCAAGCTTTAATAATAGGGGGTATATAGTTTTTGAAATCAACGGGAAATTAGGTGTCATTGATAATCATGATCCAATCGGGGTTAATGAGGAGTTGTATGAAAAATCTGATTTTTATTTTGTTACAAACAAAGTCAAGGGTAATCCATCCTATGAAAGAGAAAAAGTATTTCCATTGTTTCCTCATTATCCTATAGATGTAAGATCTTCTTATCTTAAATTATTTGGTCTCCATCCTTTTTTAAAGTTGAGGCCCATTGATTTTGTTAAAGAATTGTATGCTCAAAGTTTGAGACCATTATACAATTCAGAGCAGTTTCAATATCATGGCTCCAATTATGTCTTTTTTTCAGGTTCAATTTGGAAAAAGGAACCCTTCGCTAATCAGTTAAGAGCGACATTCATTCAAGCTTGTAAAGATCATCCTATGATTAATTTCGAGGGTGGGTTTGTGGAAAGAAAAGATGGGCAGCATGGAGGTTATGATCACTTATTGAATACAAAGAAATACAAGCCAAGGGAGTTTGCTTCCCTTTCCAGACAGTCAAGAATTATTTTTAATAACCCAGCTGTATTGGGTGCAGTGAGTTGGCGATTAGCTGAAAGTCAAAATTTAGGTTCTTTTGTTCTTTCTTTCCCTTTTGATATTCATCTACCAAAATATCCCCTTCACGGTGAGGAGATTCATATGATCAACTCGTTGGAAGAAATTTCAGAATCCATTGATTACATCATGAAGAATGATTCTTACCATCAAAAGATTTCTAAAGGTGGAAAGTTGTTTTTTGATAAATATTGCACTCCAGAGAAACAAATCAATTTTGTTCTAAATTATTTTCAATAAGCTGCGAATAGATCTCTTAAGCTTTTTTATTTAGCCCATATTAATCCCTAAAATGAATCTATCAGTCAAAAGCCTGCTACAAAGGAAAACTTCAGGGGGAAACTTTATACCTGAAATAGATGGATTGCGGTTTTTTGCAATTTTCACTGTCTTGATTTTTCATTTGAATACAGCTTATTCCAGAGAACTGGCAATAGATTGGACTGAGTTTTTACCCACTGCATCCTTTATGAACCTTGGATGGTGGATTGTAAGGATGGATTTGGGAGTAAAAGTATTTTTTGGTATTTCTGGGTTCATTTTAGCAGTACCCTTTATTTTACAATATCATTATAATGGCAAAATTGTCTCCTTAAAACAATATTTTATAAGAAGGCTCACTCGATTAGAACCTCCCTTTATTATCACATTGGTTTTATTTGCGGGGGTTCATATTTATGTGCTGAATGAGGATCCAGAATTGATTCAATCTCATTTTTGGGCAAGTTTATTTTACTTGCATACCATTATTTATGAAATGCCTTCCATCATAAATCCTGTTACTTGGAGCTTGGAGACAGAGGTACAATTTTATGTGTTGATCCCATTTTTAAGTTCTCTTTTGTTTATAAAGAAGTCTAAAAAAGCATTGACAGTGCTTCTGGTTTTCTTCTTAATCATCCTGTCAGTTTGGGCAAAAAATTATATCTACACCAACTCTACACCTGGATGGGATTATACGGTGTTTGTCTTTTTAAGCAACTTCCTAACAGGCTTTCTATTTGCGCTCACATATTTAAAATTCAAGTCTTTTTTCAAAATCAAGTCTTTTGGGTTTGACCTTCTAGGTTTAATTTCTGTATTCACACTCTTTTATTTTTACAAGCCGCAATCGGATATGATCAATAATTTGATATTTAATACTTCAATTTATCTATTGTTCATTTCGACTTTTAAGGGAAAGATTTTTAATAAATTTTTCACTACTCCAATAATTTATTTGATAGGGGGAATGTGTTATACTATCTATTTAATTCATTATCCCTTCTTTCACTTAATGGTCAAATTTTCAAAGCATTTACTTCTATCAGATAGCTACATGTTCAACCTTTCCATTCAAATGCTCATAGGAATCCCGGTTGCAATTGTAGTTTCTATAGTCTTTTTCATATTGGTTGAAAAGCCATGTATGGATAAGGATTGGCCAAAAAAACTTTGGGAATTTACCAAGCAAAGCTTAGGCTTTTCAAAAAATTAAAGTGTAAGGCTGAATCCTATAATTGATTAAAAATTAATCAGAATGCATTCAATCAATTTTTTACCTTTATTTGAATTTCTACTCTATTTCAAGTCTTGCTAAAATCAATCGCTAATTCCGAATATCCATTACTATGGATAATTTTTCATATAGCTCTGGGAGTTATTTCAGCAATTTCTCCTATTCCTTTAATAGTTTGGTTTTATTCAATCGCGGTTATCTCGTTTTTTGGAGTCATAAAGTCCAGCGATAGCCCAAGCTATTTGATTTTATACACAGTTTATCTGATTTCTTTTGAACTACTTGCACGAATGGCAGGTACATCGCCTTATATACCTTACGAATTAGGGAAATATCTTTTGTTTCTTTTAATGGTATTTGGCATTATCATGTTCGAGTCAAAAAGCTGGATCGGTTTTTTACTTTTGATATGTCTTATTCCTGGGCTAATGATAGACTTGTCAGGAAAAGTTGAATGGCTCGACATAGTATTTAATGTGGTGGGGCCAATCAATGTTGCATTGGTTGTCTGGTTCTTTTACAAGAAAAAGATCAGTGTTTCAGTTTTTTCCAAAGTCTTTTTATTAGCCACTTTACCTCTTATTTCTGTTTTAAGCTATACTTTCTACAGATTGCCTGACTTTGATGACATAGATTTTGAATTAGGTGCCAACTCTGTAACTAGTGCTGGGTTTGGATCCAATCAAGTTTCTACTGCCTTGGGCTTGGGAGCTTTTTTGGTATTTGTTATTTGGTTGAATAAATGGAAGCTGACTGGATATCGCTGGTTGGACGCTATTATATTCCTAGTCTTTACCGTCCAAGGGCTTTTGACTTTTTCCAGAGGAGGAATGTTTGGAACAGTGGTCGGAGTGGTTGTTGTGCTCTTTTTCCTTGCAAGAAGTTCGCAAAATGAAATTAAGAGGTTCAAACTTCCAAAAGTAGGTAAGTTTGTTGTTCCTACTATCGTCTTTGTTGTTACTGCTTTTTATATAGCTAATGAAATTACGGATGGACTTTTGCTGCTTCGATACCAGGGAGAAACGGCAGGTACCTTGGCAGGTTCTAAAGAAATTGATCTCAATACTTATACAACTGGTAGGGTAGACATCTTCTTGGGGGATTTGGAGCTTTGGTATGACAATTTGCTTTTTGGAGTCGGAGCGGGTGCTTCAAGATATTTAAGAGATACTATGGTGGAAGTTGCCGCCCACATAGAACTCAGTAGACTACTAGCTGAGCATGGGGTCCTAGGCCTCATCAATTTTTTATTATTAATGTATGTGGGACTCAATAATTTTTCTTTTCACAAGAACCCCATGATCAAAGGTATTTTATTGGCCTGTTTTGCAGTTGGGATTTATACAAGTTTCCATGCAGCTATGAGAACATTTATTTCTCCCTTGATGATTGGAATAAGTTTACTAAGCGTTTATCAAATCAAGAAAAGACGAGATAAAGTTAGTGCCGCCAAAGATTTGAAAGTGAAAGAAGCATCACCTTCTCTATGATTTATCCATTTATTCTAAAAAATTTTGTTTTACCTCTAGGTAGCAAATTGATGGGAGGAGGTATTTCAAAAAAAATCAGGGAATACGAATCAATTTTAAGTCTTCAGCCCTCTGAGATTGCTGAGGTTCAGCGGAAAAAACTAAATCAAGTCCTGGAATATGCAGTCCAGAATAGTCCTTATTATCGATCACTTTTTTCTGATAAAATTCTTCCCTCTACCGAAATTTCTTCATATCCCATCTTAACAAAACAAACCTTAAGAGATAAAATTGAAGAAATTATTACTGTAAAGGATACAGCTAATCTGCATCAAATTTTATCCAGTGGATCAACTGGTCCCCCAAGCAAAGTTTATTATACGAGTGAAGAATTGGCAATTCCTAGGGCTATACAACTTATATGGTGGTCTTGGGCAGATTATGAATATGGAAATAGCATATTACAAACTGGGGTTAATTTAAATCGTTCCAAGGAAAAACAGATCAAAGACTTTTTTTTCAGGACTAAATATATTGAAGCTTTAAAGCACAATGAGGAGGAAATTATTCAGGAATTGAGTTCGCTTCAATCAGAGAAAAGAGACCATTTTGTAGGATATGCATCCAGCTTGTTTTTGTTCAGTAAAGCCGCTTTGGATAATGAGATCAAAAATGTTCAATTCAAGTCTGTTATTTCTCTGGGGGAAAAACTCCTTCCAAATTTCAGAGAATCTATTGAAAAGGCATTCAGTTGTAAAGTATTTGATACTTATGGGAGCTCAGAAGGTTTGATGGTAGCTTCTCAATGCAAACATGGAACTTATCACATCATGTCTCCACATGTGTACGTGGAGATCCTTGATGAAAATGGGGTAGAAGTTAAGCCGGGTGAGATAGGGTCAGTTGTATTGACAGGCTTAGATAATTTTACCACTCCTCTGATTCGTTATGATATTGGAGACATGGCTGTCAAAAGTGATTCTGGTACCTGCGCATGTGGTTTAAACTTGCCTCATTTAGGCGAAATCATTGGCAGGTCAACTGAGTTTATTCAAACCCAAAATAAAAAATATATTACCGTTCAGACTGTTGTCAGAATAATGAAGTTTTATCCTCAGATTGAACAATTTACCTTGATTAAGAAGGAGGATAACAGTCTTCAACTTCAATATATTGGTTCAGAAAATCTTTCTGAAGATGTCGAAAGTCAAATTACCAAGTCTTTTTCCAATCTCTACGATGCGTCTTTTGAAATCGATTTTTTAAAGGTCAATCAATTGCCACGAAGAAAGTCTGGAAAATATCAATTAATCATGAATCTAAGTCAGGATTCAAAATGAAAATTGCACTTTTATATTTTCCACATAGGGAAGGACATAACTCTATATTTCCATTTTTTCTTTATAAATCTCAAATTGAAAGCTCAGGTATCAAGCTTCAACTATTTACGTCTATAAAAAAACTCAAAGAAGGTTCTTTTGACATATTATTTATCTCAGGACTTTCTCTTCCAAAATTGCTTGGAAAACAAAATTCCAAAGAGGAGTTTTTAAAAAGCTTGTATGATCAAAAGGAGTATCCTGTCATTTTTTTATCAGGTAATGATTCAACAGGACCTATACAAAAAGAGATTTTAAATTTAGTGGACCTTTATTTATCCAAGCAAATACTAAAAAATAAAAATTTATATCTCATCCCTCACAAGCGCCATTATTTCAGAGAGAAAATGATGGACTTGTTCAGGTTTAAAAATGAAAATAAGTTTGTACCTGTATCCCTTGAAGAAAAAGATCTTTCTAAACTCGGCGTTTCCTGGAATTTGGCACTTATTGATTGGAAAACGCAGACTTCCACCAAATGGAAAAGGTACTTAACCATTTTTTTAAAAAACAAAAAGCCAATCTCACCGGAGCGGGTTAAGCCTTTGAGTGAAAGAAGGATTCCGATTATGTTTAAAGGGAATTTGTTCCCCAAAGAGCACGATGTAAGTCGTCTTCATAGACTGTTAACTTTTAGAGTAGCCTCAAAAGTAAAGACTAATGCTCCGCCTGTATCCAATAGCCCTTTATCTCACAAAGAATATCTTGAGCAAATGAAAGAGACTGTAATAAGTCTATCTCCTTTTGGTTGGGGTGAAATTTGCTATAGGGATTTTGAAGCTTTCAGGACAGGATCCTTATTGTTTAAACCGGAAATGGACCATATCCATACTTTTCCAGACCTTTATACATCTGAGAATCATATTTCGTATCGATGGGACGCTTCTGATCTTGAAGAAAAAATAAAGGATGTGCTAGATGATCCTTCTAGTTTTCAAAAATTAGCTTTACAAGGCAAAGTCGATTTCGAAAACGTCTTAAATCCTGAGATTTTCGGAAAAAAATTTCTTCAACATTTAAATGAAATAATTTCTAAAGCCAGAGAAAATTTTGAAAAAAGACCTAAAATCCAATCCAATGAATCAGGTCGATAAGCCTTTAAATCTTTTGATTTTTTATCAATATTTCGGAACTCCCAAGGGAGGTTGGAGTACAAGGTATTATGAGTTTGCTAAGCGATGGGTGGGCCTAGGTCATCAAGTCACAATTGTTACATCACCTTATTACAAATCTGACATTAAAGCAGATGGATTTATTTCAAAGCAGAATATTGAAGGGATTGATTTAATAGTAATCAATTCTCCTGATTCAAATAAAGTAGGAGTAATTCAAAGAATGATCAATGCGATGAGGTTTTCTTTGGTCTCGACTTATTACGCCTTGAAATTGAACTATGATATTGTTCTTGCGAGTTCAGGTCCAATTACAATCGCCTTTCCAGCTTTGATGGCAAATATTTTTAGGAAAAAGAAGTTTGCGTTTGAAGTTAGGGACCTCTGGCCAAAAGGAGCCATTGAGTTGAAAACTATTCAAAATAAACTTCTGATTAAAGTAGGTCTCAGTTTCGAAAAATGGATCTATAAAAGGGCAAATTTGGTGGTGTCTTGCTCTCCAGGAATGGATGAGGGAGTAAAAGATGTAAATCAGAACGTTCCTACTTTGATAATTCCAAACTCATCAGATAATGAACTTTTTTCTCCAAACGAATCAGAAATTCCTATTGGTTTTCCGGCTGAGTGGAATCAAAAATCTATTTTTATCTATGCGGGTTCTTTAGGCTTGATGGATGATTGCTCGCAAATCATCAATGGTGCCAAACATCTGAAAAGTGAGGATATAAAAATTGTAATAATTGGGGATGGTGCAGAGAAGCAATTACTAAAATCATTGGTTACCGAATTACAATTGGAGGATAGAATTTTATTCAAAAATTTGATGCCTAAACAGGAATTGGTAAAATGGTTCTCCATAGCAAAAGGGAGCTTTGTCACATTTAAAGATCTTCCAGTATTGCATACAAACTCACCTAATAAGATGTTTGACTCCTTCGCAGCTGGAGTACCAATAATCCAGTCCACGAAGGGATGGATCAAAGATTTGATAGACGAAACCCATTGTGGTTTCAATGTAGACCCAGGTAATCCAAGGTCTTTTGCTGATGCGATGGAAGCAATCCATGCTGATGAAAGTTTAAGAAGTGAAATGAGCCTTATGGCTAGAAAAGTAGCTGTCGAAAGGTTTGATCGAGGAAAACTTGCTAACATTTACCTAAATAGGTTGCTTGAATTGAAATGAACTCCTATTTATTGACAGGTGCGACAGGATTTCTTGGATCAGAAATTTATCAGAAAATTAAAAAAGAGACTCTTACTCTGGGGAGATCTCCTTCCAGTGACATTTATTTTGATTTCGGATCGGTAGTCTCCGATATTCCAAAGGTCAAAATGGTAATTCATTGTGCAGGAAAAGCCCATTCAATTCCTAAAACAGAGGATGAAAAAGAGGCTTTTTTTTCGATGAATACAAAAGGAACCTCCTTTCTTTTAGAGTCTTTGGAGGCAAGCAAGGCCATACCTGAAACTTTTGTTTTTATAAGTACGGTTGCAGTTTATGGTATTGAAAAGGGGTTGGGAATAAAAGAAGAAAGTCCTTTACTGGGTGACTCACCTTATGCAAGAAGTAAAATTCTTGCTGAAAAAATGCTTGAGGAATGGTCTAATAGAACTGGTGTGAAATTAATAATTCTTAGACTACCATTGATAGCAGGTAACCATCCTCCAGGGAATCTAGGCGCGATGATTAATGCCATTAAAAAAGGGTTCTATTTTGGTTTAAGAAATAATACATCAAAAAAGTCAATTGTCCTTGCGGAAGATGTTGCTAAGCTTATTCCACATATACATGGGAAATGTGGCATTTTCAATTTAACTGACAGAATACATCCTAGTATCAGCGAAATAGAGCAAGTGCTTTCAGATAGATGCAATAGGTCTTTGAAATCTATCCCTTTTCAATTAGTCAACTTTATGGCTAAAGTTGGAGATCAAATTTCCTTTTTTCCAGTAAATTCCAATCGCTTAGAAAAGTTGACTTCCTCCTTAACCTTTGATGATTCCAAAGCGGTCACCGACTTGAATTGGAAGCCAACTCCTGTTTTGGACTTTTTAAAAAATAAAATTAAAATCAAAAAATGAAGATCCTTTTTCTGGGAGAAACTTATCGTGCTGATGCCAAAACTTGGATAGAAGGAATTGAAACCTTCTCTGGTGCTAAAATTGATACTATGGAGGTGCCATTTTCTCCGAGAAGATGGAAAAGGATTTCTCTGTTTCTCCTTTTTTTAGTGCAACTCATTAGACTTCGAACTCAAAAATCCTTTGATATAGTCTTAGCGGAAAGAGCCACGAGTTATGGTTTTTTTTCTTTATTGGTCAAAGCACGAGTGAAAGTAGTCGCACAACAAGGTATTACGGATGCTTTCCCAGAGGAAGGGTTTACTGGCCTTTATAAGAGGTTTTTTCAAAGAAGAGTCTATAAAAATGTGGACTTGATACATGCATGGGGCCACGTAATGACTTATGCGATGCTTGAAAGTGGGGCAGCTCCATCTAAAATCATGGTTTTACCTAAAGGAATTAATCTTCAACGATATACTTTTTCAGAAAAACACGAGTTCAATTCCACTCCGATAGGAATTGTTACCAGATCCCTTTCAGATATCTATAGACATGATATTATTTTGCAATCTTTGGCCTTACTGAAGGAGAAAGGTATTGAAGTAAAACTAAGGATTGTTGGAGATGGAGTTTTGATGGAAGATCTAAAGCTTCTTGCAAAAAATCTTCAGATCTCAAATCAGGTGATGTTTTTAGGAAGAGTGGATAATGATAAATTACCAGTCTTATTGGATGACTCTGATTTTTATGTCGCTATACCTGAAACAGAAGGGGTCTCAGCTTCTTTGTTTGAGGCCATGGCTGGAGGTTGTTTTCCTATAGTAACAGACCTGCCCTCCAATAGAGCATTTATTCGTCCAGGACAAAATGGATTGTTAGTTCCTTCAGGTGATGCTCAGAAATTGGCCGATGCCATAGAGTTGTTTTTGGCCAGCAGAAGCAAATTCACCGAATACATCATAGAAAACAGGGCTTATATTGAATCTGAAGTTGACTTCAATAAGAATATGAAAATAATATGGTCCCGATACCAACAGCTTTTAAAATAATAATTTAAATATGTGCGGAATAGTAGGCTTTTGGCAGAATCATCAAGTTGCTTCTCCTGAAAGATTAAAATCAATGAATGATGCAATTTTTCACAGAGGTCCTGATGCAGAGGGTACTTACATTGAGGAGACTTTAGCTTTAGGTCATAGGCGTCTTTCTATTTTGGATTTGTCCGAGCATGCGAATCAGCCCTTTCATTCTCCTTGCGGAAATTATATACTGGTGTATAATGGGGAGATTTTTAATTTTCAGGAGTTTTATCCTGAGCTAAAATCAAAAGGCTATCAATTCAAAACCACTTCAGATACTGAAGTATTGTTATTTCTTTTGATGGAGTATGGATTTGATGTTCTTTCTCGGCTAAACGGATTTTTTGCATTTGCTTTTTGGGATAAAACTAAAAAACAGCTGAGTCTAGTTAGGGATAGATTTGGAGTTAAACCCTTATTTTATCATCAAAATGATTTGGGATTTAGCTTTGCAAGCGAGCCCAAGGGCATATTCGCTGGAGGCATTGGTAAAGAAATTGATCCATCGTATTTAGATGAGTTGTTTATTTACCGATTTGTATCAGGTGAAAACACCATTTTCAAGGGGGTGAAAAGATTACTTCCTGGACATTTGATGACTCTTTCACAGGATAGCAGAGTAGTTCAGACCAAAAGATGGTTTCATTTAGGAGAAGAAGCCAAAAATTTCAAGGATATTAAGAATCCAATCGAATGGTTTGAAGAGACATTTTTTGATAGCGTGAAGTTAAGAATGATCTCAGATGTTCCTGTAGGTACTTTGCTGAGTGGAGGATTAGATAGTAGTGGAATTGTTTACAGTCAAGCTACCCAAGGTTTCACTGGATTGAGTTCTTGGAATGTGAAATTTAAAGGCTACGAACACGATGAGTCCAGTATTGCTGAAAGATTTTCCAATGAATTGGGAGTAGAATATAATGGTCATGAGTTTTTAGGACAAAGGCAGGTTGAACTCACCAAGCAAGCCATAAGAATCAATGATGAACCATTGATGCATTTTACAGATAATGTATTACTGGGACTGAGTTTGGAGGCAAAAAAGAAAGTAACCGTATTATTGACAGGGGAGGGTGCTGATGAGGTGTTAGGTGGATATGTAAGGTACAAAGTACACGATGGCGAATTCAGATATAGCATGCTCAGCTTATTGAATCTAATCCCTGAGAAATATCTGTCTCAAGATAGATTGAAAAAGCTAAAACGATATATGTCTTTGAGGAATCCTGATGCACAAATGCTCATGAATGCAAATGAGGTATATCTTTCTGATTTGAAAAAACTAGGAATTCTATCTTCAAACTTACTACCCGAATATCGAATTAATATTTTGGAAGAAGCCAAGTCTCTTTTTCCGAAAAATCGTTATCGTCAACTTTTGTATCTGGAGCAGCACACTCACTTACATTCTTTAAATGATAAAAATGATAGAACTACTATGGGGGCTTCAATTGAATGCAGAGAACCTTACTTAGACTATCGATTAGTGGTCGGAGCGGCATCAGTTCATGATAAATACTTTAATAGTAAGGGAAAAGGAAAGTTATTGGCCATGGATAGTTTCGGGAAAAAGCTCCCAGACTATATCAGAAATCATAGGAAAATCGGTTTATCCATGCCCTGGGATCGATATATTATGGAAAATCCTGAGTTGAGACAGCATTTAGAATCAATGCATAAATCAGAACTTTTTGAAATGGGATTTTTATCTCACATTGATATCAAAAAGGCAGTTGAAAATTTTAAAAATAATCCAAAATCAAACCTGGGTTGGATGAAGCAGCTATTTTTCACTTCCTTATGGTATGAAATTTCTTTCCAAAAATGAGAATGGCTTTTTTCAACTTTTTTAAGAGATAAACTCAATGTTTTTTTCAAAACGAATTTTTCATTGAATAAAAAATACTCTTTTTACCAACCTAAAAGATATAGGTGTTTGAATTTTTTCGAGTGAAAAGCTTTTAAAATTTCTTAGCCCAACCTTCAATGATATTTTTTTGCAATCATCTATTTATTTAATCCCATGAAAAATCCTCTTGATTTTTTTGTAATGATGATTTGAACCCCTTCATGCCAGTTAGATACCTATTACTAAATATTAAATAGTGTAGCTTGATTAGATTCCGCATCCTACACCCTCCTTATAAATAAAAATAATCTTCTGCCCATTTTGAGGAGTGAAGGTTCTTTGATTTTTTCTGATACTAGCTATTTATCTTTATTTAAAAAAAGCTTAGTTTCGTTTTTAAATCGGTAATTCGGGGTAAATTGCTTTAGAAGATATATCTTTTATAGAATCTCATAACTTCTGAACTCCAATAACAAGATAGTCACAGTAAATTTTTGTCATTTGATTATAGTTTTTACCATCAATAAATCATTTCTGCTACCTTTTGCAGTTACGCTTCATTCTCTCCTTCTTCATAACAAGGGTGAGTTGAAAAAGCTTATTGTTTTGACTGATGAAATTCCTGAAAGTGATCAGGAAAAAATTAAGGAAATAATAGGGGGTAATGATATAGACTTTGAGTTAATTCAGATTTCAGATGATGATTTATCAGGTCTTGTTACCACTCTTCATTTCCAAAAAGCTAATTACTATCGTTTACTTATCCCTGAATTTGTCAAAGAGGATAAAGTAATATATCTAGATGCGGACCTGTTAATCTTAGGTTCTCTTCTTCCCATTTGGGAAACGCCATTAACAAATTACTATTTAGCAGCAGTTTGTACTCCTGGGGTTAGTTGGCATCCAGAACTGGGTGTTAGTAAAGAGGATGGATACTTTAATTCTGGAGTAATGTTACTAAATCTTAGAAAGTGGCGCGAAGAGAACTTCGGAAGAAGAGTAATTGATTTTGTAAGTGATAACCCCAAATTAATCCGCTTCGTGGACCAATGTGGCTTAAACGCACTTGCTAAAAATCATTGGGTAAGGCTCCCATTGTCTCATAACTTAACGGTGGATGTATACGAAGGAGACTTTGAATTTGGTGATTGCGGATGTAGTAAAGAAGATATAAACAAAGCGAAAAAGAATCCTTTAATAGTTCATTTCACCGGCACCAGTAAGCCTTGGCATACCAGTAATCAACATCCATTCAAAAAGAAATTTTGGAAATTCTTGAGACAAACTCCTTATTCCAGATCTTTGCCTGAGGATTTTAATGCCCTCAATTTTATTAAATATTTAACTCCTAAAATTTTCAGGCAGGGAATCAGAAGATTTCAGTATAGATTTTTTCCGAGAGGAAAATTTAAGCTAATGAAATAGATTTTTATGATTGAAAAGGATAGCCTACAGCAAGTTAAACTATACTTTGACCAATCCTTATTCCCTGAAGGATATGTATTTGACCTCTTTTTAAGAAGTACGGACCAAAGTATTCAAATCCTCTCCGAGGCGACAGATTATTTTACCATTGTCGAAAAACCTGAAGATGCAGATTTAATTTTTATTCCGGTTCCTCTTTCTGAACTTGTAAAAAATCAACTTGGCCGTGAAAAAATAAAAAGTCATGTCCATATAGGAAGAGCTTTTAATAAAAAGGTATTTGTTGTTTCAGACGCAGATCTGATTTTCAACCCAGGATTTGATGATGTAATTATTTTAACTCCCGGAGCTTACAAAAGTCTGCCTAATCAAATTTCAATTCCCGCATTATTGCCCAAAGATCCATATGCCAAATGGGTTGGGGAAATATGGGAACCTATTCAAGACCTATCCCGCTTTAGTGTTGGATTCTGTGGGCAGGCAACTTCTCATGGTTTAAAGTACTTAAAAGATAGGCTTCAATATCTACAATTAAATGCTAAAAAATTGCTTGGAGACAAGACCCATTTATATATTCCCTTTTTTTTCGCAGCCAGTGAACGTGCGAAAATTTTAAATCACTTGGAAAAATCTTCATTAATAGACACAAATTTTCTTAAAAGAGAAAGATATAAAGGGGGAGGTAAAAGTGAAGAAGACTTAATGCAGTTAGAGTCAGAGTTTTTTGAAAATATAAATAGAAACCTTTTTACACTTTGCATCAGGGGATTTGGAAATTATTCTGTAAGATTTTTTCAAACTCTGGCTATGGGACGTATCCCTGTAGTCATTGAATCAGATTCCCTTTTGCCCTTTGAATCCCAATTAAATTATGACAATTTTATTGTTCGGGTTCCTTTTGAAAATAGGTTAAAGGCCGACCAGTATATCCATGGGTTTTTAAAAGATAAAACCCTTGAAGACCTCCAACGTATTCAGTCTGAATGCAGGAAGGTTTGGATGGATTATTTTAGAAAACCGTCCTATTTCAAGGCCATGAATATCGAATTAAGAAATAATTTGAGGTAAGTTTTTCTTAAAAAAATGGGAGATTTAATTTTAAGGAAGGCCCAGCTTGATGATCTATCCAAGATCGCTTCTTTTTTTTTGAAAGCTTATGGCTCAAATACCGCATTTCAATCCTTCGATTTTTTAAAATATTATTTCAGAAATCCTTATGATCCATCTCAATTTTTTTCATCAAATTGGATTGGCTTAAATCCAACAGGTGAAATAGTTTCTCACTATGGGGGACTACAATATAAACTGCAACTAGGCGAAAAAACCTTGCAAGTAGCATGGGGAGTAAATGCCTACACTTTACCGGAATATAGAGGCTTGGGGTTCAATGGAAACCTTGTCAAAATACTTTTTGAGGAGAATGTGGTGAATGCTGCCTTAGGAATGAGCCTTGAAACCCACAAATTTTACAAAAAATTGGGATATCAGGTGTTTGATCATTTAAGATTTAGTAGGTTTATACTAAATTTTAAAGAGGATTCTTTTTTAATTATTTCTGGAATGGGGCAAAATACTGAAAGAGCTCAATCGTTGGCGCCGGTTACTTTTATTCCAAAAAGCGTTGAAGAGGGTATGGGGATTCAACCAGTTAAAAATGAAAATTTAAAGAACTATTCCTTCGATTTGGGTGTGCATGCCACTTGTACTACTCATAGAGATAAAGATTTCATCTCTTGGAGATTTTTAGACAATCCATTCATTGATTACAAAATATTTATTGAAAAAGTAGGAGATGAAATAAATGCATATGCTGTAATAAGAGAAGAAAAGTTAGAACCATCCGGTAAAAAGATAGGTAGGATCATTGATTTATACGGCAGGCCTAGATTAGTTAGATCTCTCTTAAAGAAAATTAAAATTTGGAGCTTTCAAAGAAATCATATCTATTTAGAGTTTTCCAAAATTGGAAATCTTTATAGCGATGAATTGCTAGACCAAGGATTTATCAGGTTAGATGAAGACGATGCAGCTTTATTTCCTCAGGTTTCTTCTCCAGTTGAAAATAGACCCAATCAAGAATATTTAGCAATTTATAGTAACCTTTTTAACCAAGAGATTCGTTCTTTAAGGTCTGAAGACATCTATTTTACCCGAATGGATTCAGACAGAGATAGAATTGCAAAATTGGACCAAACTTTTAAAACTAATGACTAATACCGTTTCTATTGTTGTTTATCATTATGTTCGAGAAATTAAAAAGTCACGATTTCCAGGAATAAAGGGGCTTGAAACGTCTTTATTTAAGGAGCAAGTGGCCTTTTTGAAGAATAATTATAAATTGATTACAATGGAAGATTTGATTGATGCAATCGTGAGCCAATCTAAACTTCCGGAAAATGCAGCAATACTTACTTTTGATGATTCGTATTCAGATCATTTTGCTCAGGTTTTTCCAATATTAAAAAAGTGGGGTATTCAGGGAAGTTTTTACATTCCATCTCAAATGATTACTGAAAACAGAGTCTTAAATGTGAATAAGATTCATTTTATTTTAGCCTTAAATTCGAATAAAAGAGAAATTATCAAGAAAATATTTGAAGAAGTAGATAAGATCAGAAGGGAAATTCCTCTTCCTGATTCCGATAGCCTATTTCAGATGCATGCTATACCACACCTCAACGATTGCGGAGAGATTATGCTGATAAAAAGAATGCTTCAGAAGGTTATTCCTCAGCCTTATAGAAATCAATTGATTGATGAGTTGTTTAGGGATTCCGTCAGGATGGACGAAGAGTCATTCAGTAAGGAATTATATATGTGTAAGGATCAGTTAGAATACATGGTTTCTTCTGGGATGCATCTTGGAAATCACACATACTCTCATCCATGGCTTAATCTGCTCTCAAGAAAAGAGCAGGAGGAGGAAATATCCAAGTGTAGTCAGTTTTTAGGTTCAATTGGGGTGAATGAAAACACCAAGACAATGTGCTATCCTCATGGGGGCTATAATTCTGATACGATTGAAGTGATAAAATCAATGGGATTCAAGCTTGCACTTACAGTATCTCCAGGAGTTGCTCGTGTAAACTCGAACAATGCCTTTCAATTAAGTCGAATTGATACAAATGACATAACAACTGAAAAATTTTCCCCCAGAAATCAAAAAAATTAACTTTTTTGAATCTTAATAACATCTCATTTACAGAAAAATCTCATATGCTCGCAAATTCTCTTAAAAAGTCATTATATGGCTTGTATAGATCTTTTTATAGAAAGACAAATTCTTATAAAAAGAGTCAAGAATTAAGTCAGGCTTTAAAAAAAGAGGAGGAAAATTTACAACATCAAATTCTGAATAAACTTGGGTTTAATGATCAGATGGTTGTTCTTCAGGGACCTTTCAAAGGAATGAAATATGGGGGGATGGCTAGTGGAAGCATGTTGCTTCCGAAAATTATAGGAGCCTATGAAGAACCGATACATGATTGGATTTTCCAGATTTTGGCATCAAACAAATACAAAAGAATTATTGATGTTGGTTGTGCTGAAGGCTTTTATGCAATTGGATTTGCCCGATCAATCCCGACTGCCCAAATAATTGCATGCGATATTAATGAAAATGCACTTGCACTAGCAAAGGAACTTTCAGTTCGAAATGGATTGAAGAATATCGATTTTATTAAGGAGGTAGACCATAAATTTTTAGATCAGCATTGTGATGAATCGACTTTACTTTTTTGTGATATAGAAGGTCATGAATTGTCTTTATTAGATCCTTTAAAAAGCAAAAGCTTATTAAAATGCGAGATTTTGGTAGAGGTTCATGATTGTTTTTTTCCGGGAATTCAAAAAGCCTTAGTGGAAAGGTTCCAAGCAAGCCATGCTATTCAAATAGCTCTTGACTATTCTGGAAGAGTATTAAGTTACCCTCTACACATGCTATCTGAAAAAGAGAAACGATATGCTTTAGATGAAAGAAGGCCAAAAGGAATGTCCTGGTTGTATATGAAACCTTTCTCTAATTCTTAATCAAACCTATCTTTGAATTAGGTTAAATGAGATTACTGCCCAAAAATTCAAGCCTCGAAAGGCATACAGTTTATCCAAAAACTGAATATCTTCTTCAACTTCCTGTGAATTTGGAAGAAAAAGACACAGCAATCTTTTCAGATATTCAAAGAAGAGTTGCCAATCAAGTAGATGCATATATATTTAAAAATGTGTCTCTAGTTACTGATTCAATTATTTATAAACTGAAAGTTCTGGATCAGTTAACCCATGCACTAAAATTAAAACCTAGAGCAAAATTCAAAAGGCTAGTACTAGGGCTTCTAAGGAAAACAAAGCATATAGAAAGAGGTGTTTGGATCATAGATAACTGGAGCATGAATTTTTATCACTGGAATAGTGAAGCTCTCCCTAGACTTATCTCCTGTTTAGAATATTTGGAAGACCATCCTGTTTTATTACCCTCAGAATTTAAAGGGCTAAAATTTGTGGAGGAAAGCTTGGAAATTCTGGGTGTTAAGCCCCTCTACTTTGATAGAAAAGTGAATTATGTGGTAGGGGAATTAATAACAGTTAATAAAGCAGGGTATGTGATAGACTTTCAGGAAAGTGCAATTCTTAGACTTAGAGAAAAAATCTGGAATAATTTCCCGGTCAAGAAGGCAAGTAGAAAAATCTATATCAGTAGAGAAAATGCTGCCCATAGAAAGGTTCTTAATGAGGATCAAGTAATTGAAAAACTTAAGAGAAAAGGATTTGAAATCGTCTATTTTGAGCATTTGACTGTAAGACAACAAATTGAAATCATGATGGAAACCAAAATATTGGTAGGACTCCATGGAGCAGGTTTGGTGAATATGCTCTATATGCCAAAGAATGGAAAGGTTTTAGAGTTTCGAAATGAGAATGATTCTTGGGTTTTAAGTCAAAGCTTTTACTCTCTTGCTTCATTTTTAGGCCATGATTATTATTATACTGATAATGAAGCCACAAGTGCTCAGACAGGGTATGCCGATTTTAAAATTGATTTAAAAAAGCTCGACCGGGTTCTTATAAATTTATTGGGCGACCCGGATTGATTTTTTTGGATTCAATAATTTATTTACCCGTTGGACTTTTTTTATTCTTTTTGCAAGAGTTCAATAGAAAAGACCTGCTAAGTGTCAGTCAATGCTAATCTATTTCAGTATTCTTCTAAATTTTAGCTTTATACTTATAGAATAGGTGGGTTTGGGCACTCATGCCAAAATTCATCATGATTTTCACAAAAGCTACTTCACAAAGCCTTTAATGAAAATATATAGATCCTTTTTCAAAAGCAAAGTACCAATTGTCCTTGTAAATTATTCAAATAGTAATTTTAAGACGGCCCAGATTTTTAACTCCATTTCAGGTGTTTTACTTGGCGGATTCGATAAAGTAATTTCTTATTGTTTCGAAGATTTGGAGATTGAATTTGTTGAAAAAAATCAAGATCACTTTCAAAAATCCAGAGGAGGCGGGTATTGGGTCTGGAAACCCTATGTTATTTTAAAAACATTAGAAAAATTAGAATATGGGCAGTACTTATTTTATTCTGATTCAGGGTCTGTTTTTAAACGAAATATCAGACGCCTAATTTCAAGTATAAATCTAGACCAGGATGTTATTTCCTTTGAGCTTCCCTATGTAGAAAAGGCATTTACCAAGCAACTTGTTTTTCAGGAATTGAACTGTGAATCTTCTCAATTTCAAGATTCCTTTCAGCGATTGGCGGGGTTTATATTAATTAAAAAAAGTGATCTCTCAGTTAAGTTAATAGAAGAGTGGTTGTCATATTCTCAAAATTTGATTTACATTGATGATAGTCACCCAAGTCAGGGAATAGATTGCTTTGTTGAGCATCGTCATGATCAATCCATTTTTAGCTTATTGGTCAAGCGAAATAATTTCAAGTGTTATAGAGACCCATCCCAGTTTGGGAATCCATTAAAGGATTTATATCCCGATAGTAAATATCCTCAGCTGATCTATTTGCATAGAGCAGGAAAGATTGGGTTAAGGCAATTTCTCAGCATTATCAAAAATATTGTATTCAATATTCCTTTCACATCAATTCCAAAATATAAGCAAAGCCCTAAGCTTATAACTGACGATAATTCATAGTTTCTTCCATTTTTTAATTAAAGTAGAAATTCTAAATATAAGAACAGAGACATTGTTAATTTAGACCTAAATTTGACAATTCGTATAGCATTACTCTTTGATTATCAAAGTATTATAAGTTCTATTTTAAAAAATAATTTGGCATTGGGGCAAGTGTAAAAATCAACTTAGCCTATCTTTAGCTTATGATCTGTTTCGAGGAGCTTTAAAAGTCCTTTAAATTACTGCTACATGTATTTTTTGCAAAATCAGAATAATTTGTTCCTTAAATATGAATGCTAAATTCTTGGTATGAAATATGCTTCATTGATCCAGATTTCTTGGTGCTGGTAGTTCAATTCGTATATTTGATTTATTCCAAGATTTACAAAGTGTAGAATTCTTCAGGCGTGTTGCGTAGAGATCATATAAAAGTAAGTAATTGGCTTTGGACATTGTCTTTTTTGTCCAATAAGTGTCTATATGTTAGATTCTTATATGTTTTTATAATCTTTTTTTTAGCATTGAATACAGTATCCGAAGCCCAGGTGGTAATACCTAGGGACGGGTTTCCTTATTGCGAACCATTTACAAATTCAACTTTTAGGCAAAACACCGTATTGGGTGGTAGTCCAACTAATCCCATTCTCACCGCTGCAAATGGTGAAAATCCCGAGGGTCAGGGTTTTCTACGATTGACTAACAATAACACCGATCAAAGGGGCTATGTTTTTGTGGATTTGCCTTTTTCATCTGCCTATGGTTTGAAATTTTCATTTGAATATTTCATGTATGGTGGCTCTGGAGCTGACGGTATATCAGTCTTTTTGTTTGATGGAAATATTTCAGCGGCTGATTTCCAAATCGGAGGTTGGGGAGGTTCTTTGGGTTATGCGCCAATAAATGCAACTGATATCATTCCTGCTCCTGTAAATTTACCTGGGTTGAAAGGTGGGTATTTGGGCTTAGGGTTAGATGCTTTCAAAAACTGGGGTAATAATATGGAAGGTAGATTGGGTAGTTTTGACAATCCCAATGCTGCCCCGATTAATCTTTCCTTTATTCCTCCGAATAAGGAATATTTTCAATCAATAGCAGTTAGAGGTCCAGAGTCAGACAATTATCGTTTCATTGCAGGGAAAAGGGTATTACATGGGCCTGATAATGAGCCTAGTCCAGCAGTAGTGTTGCCTCCTTCCGCTTATCTCTATCCCAATGTTGCGGATATTTCAAGAAGGTTTTCCTTAGCTTCACCAGTAAAGGTAGTGGACTGTAATTTGGATGGGTATAGAAAGGTGTTTGTGAACTTGGCACCAACAGGATCTGGAACCTATTTATTATCAGTAGATCTTTTGGTTACTGAAAATGGATTCAGAAGGATTGAGCCAATTATTACTAATGTTCCTTATAATTTCCCTGCTCCTGATAACCTCAAGATTGGATTCGCGGCCTCTACTGGAGGACAAACCAATTTTCACGAGATCAGAAATGTAACAGTCGAAGTATCTGATTACTTGGCGATTCCAATTCCTGAAATTATTGATCAAAGAGCCGAGATTTGTAAGGACGAAGAAAACTTATTTGAGTTTGATGTTACTTTAACTTCTGAAAACTCTTTCGTGAGGTGTGTTCAGCTTTTTGAAACTGATCCGGGAACACCTGATAACAGCCCGCCTACAGGTGGCGATCCTGATGTCAATAATTGTGGGGCTTCGGATGTATGTATAGAGAAATGTAACCCGGCGAACAATTCTGTAACAATTCCTGGAAAAGGTACTTTCACTGTCGTTTTAGATGAAAATGTTGATCTCGAAAATGATCAAGATAGGATAAAAGCAGCGATTAATTTTGTGCCGGAGCCTGGATTTGTAGGGGAAGCTCAGGTTTATTACCAAGTAATTGACAACTATGGATTAACATCTTTCGGAAAAACGGTTACTGTAATTTCCAATCCATTTCCAGAAGAAATAGATAGAGGAGATTTAGAATATCCAACCTGTGATGGCCAAAGTAATGGAAGAATATTTGATGTTACAGTTGGAAATTTAGTTCCCGGATTTGATTATCAGTGGTTGTGGCAGCCAAGTACTGGTCCTGAAGTAAGTTTGGGCAAATCAGGGGCGAATGTAAGTTTTGACTCAAGCACAGGAGTTGGCGTATTTGATATCACAGGTATTAATATTGGTACTTATACACTTCAAGTTTGGAATCCTTCCGATGGTGGTGGGTGTTATCTGGATGTCCCAATAGTGGTTGATCAGGAACTGGGCACTCCAATAGAGTTGACTTCTGAAAATGAAGTGATTTGTGAGTTTCAACCCGTAAGTTTTACTCCGTTCATTGATGGAGTTTACAATCCATCTAATATTCAGGCTGATTTTAGATGGTTCCAAAATGCTAATAGAACTGGTCCTCTTTTAGATAATACTACCGTTACAATTGGCGGTGCACCAGTTCAAGTTTCAGTAGTTCAGGGGGTGTTAACATTGACAGGATTGCCTGCTAATGGAGCCTCAACCCAGCAATATGAATTTTTCGTTGAAGTTGCTCCTCAAGATAATCCGAGTACCCCTAATTTTTGCCCGTTTATCGGCGATATCGCCACTTCTGCGACGGTAATTGTTCATCCCGCTATACAGCTTACTCAAAGCTCAGTTCCAGATTGGTGTAGAGAAGGTATAGGCTCCATAGCTATAGCAGCTACAGGGGGGAATGGTCCGAGAACTTTCACTTTATTCGATGAATCAGGAACTTCAACACTCGGTCAAAATTCAGATGGCCAATTTGCAGGACTATTGCCTGGAACATATCAGGTAGAAGTGACCTCTCAGTCACCTTCTTGCTTCGAAACAATAGAAGTGATAGTTCAGGGCCCGGATACTGACTTAACTTTAACTGAAATCTCCAGAAGTCCTGCTACATGTGAATTAAACAATGGAGAGTTTACATTCCAGATAAATGGAGGAAATACTCCATATAATATTTCTGATATTTCAATTTCAGGTGGTCCATTTGGCTCACTGAATTTTGATAATGCAACTTCCGAGTATAGAGTTGATGGCTTAGCACCAAATACACCTTATACTATTGAATTTAGAGATGCCCGGTCTTGTTTGGTAACTTTGAGTTTCTCGCTTGATGACATCACCAAGCCAATTTTTTCAGTAAATACTCCTCCCTCAATTTGTGAAAGTGATAATAGCTATTTCTTAGATGTCACGTTTGATTTCTTTGAGATTCAAGCCACTGCCACCCCAATTTTTAATTGGTATACCCAAGAGACTGGAGGTTCACTAATACCAAATGGTACAGGCCCTGGGGGGATGGATTATTTCTATGAAACGCAAACCGGTGATTTGACGATTTCAAATCTATCCGGGGGTGTTTATACTTTATATCTAGAGATGTCAGGGCCAGAATCCTGTAATCTACCTAGAATCCCAGTCAATTTCGAAATATTTGATCTTCCTGAACCAGAAATTACGAGTCTCCAAAATATATCATGTTTTGGAGGAAATGATGGAGCAGTAACTATTGGTGTACTGAATGGAAATATCGCTGATTTTGAATTTCAAATTGATGGGCTGACTAATTTCCAAAATGATCCTTCTTTTACAGGCCTAACTGCTGGCTCGTATACTGCAACTGTAAGAAATAAAACCACAGGTTGTGTAAGTTCTATTCCGTTTACTCTTGACCAAGCACCGGTATTAAATGTAGCATTATCAAGTTTGGAAAATACCTTCTGTGGTGAGGATAATGGTATAGCAACTATTTTTATTGAAGGTGGAACTCCTGCTTATACGCTAATATTAGATGGGAATTCCATATCAGGATTTGATTTGTCCTCTTCAGGAATTACTATCCAATTAACCGACTTAGCAAGTGGTAACCATCAAATCGTGGTGACAGACTCAGAAGGTTGTCAGGTTACACAGGATTTTGTAATTCAAGCCGACCCATTTGCAGAGTTCTCTGCAACAGGTTCAATCATATGTGAGTCTGACCCAGCTTCGGGGAATCCTAATACGGCAGTTTTATCACCTGTCATAGTAGAATTAGCCTCTTCTTCACCGGTATTTACCTGGTTTTACCTAGATCAAAATGGGAATGAAGTTCAAGTAAATTCAGGAGATGCTGTTTTCGGTGGTAGTTCCTCGATAGATTCTAATGGAAACCTTTCTTTAACTGGAGTTCCAGCTTCTTCCAATCCTTATACGTTTTTATTGGAGGTTACAGGCGATAAGGTATGCTCTGGACCAAAGATTTCTGTGGAATTGATTGTAAACCCCCTCCCAAATCCAGAATTCTCTTCCACGATACCGAGTTGTTTCAATGGAACAGATGGTGAGATATTTGTATCGGCAGGAGAGTCCAATGACTATGCTTATCAGCTACTTAATTCAGGAGAGTCCAATACCTCAGGTACTTTTACTAACCTGTCAGCCGGAACTTATTCGATCCAAGTCACAAATACTCAAACTAATTGCTTGGATGTATTCGAAGTGATAATAGATCAGCCAGAGGAATTGATTTTCACTCAAATCTCTGGATTCAATGCCTCATGTAATTTAGACAATGGATCTATAGAATTAGAAATTTCTGGAGGAACTGCTCCTTACAAACTATTTTTGGATGGAGCCGAAATAACAGGAGGTGACCTTGCCAACCCTGGCGCTACAGCGATTCTAACTGACTTAGCGCCTAAGTCCTATATAGTCTTAATTGAGGATTCGAAAGGTTGTACTAAAGAGGAAACAATTATTATTGATGCTGACGAAATACCGGAATTTGGAGTAATTGATTCCGAAATTTGTGAAATTGATCCTACAACCAGAAATCCAAACTCAGCAGTTTTAATTCCTGAGATTATAAATTTAGCTGGCTCTTCTCCTGTATTCGCCTGGTTTTATTTGAATGATACAGGAGACACTACTGAAATCTCGAATGGTCAGGAGCTTTTTGGAGCTCAAGTTTCAATTTCGAGTAATGGAGAAATAAGTTTAACAGGACTTTCTTCCAATGATTCTCCATACCAACTGCTACTTCAAGTAAGTGGGGATGGAGTTTGTCAAGGGCCAATGATTCCAGGATCTATCATTGTAAATCCATTGCCTCAAAAAGATTTTGATGTATCCCCGTTGAGCTGTTTTGAGTCAAATGATGGAAGAATTAGTCTGATCGGTGACCCTGCAGGCTATACTTATACAATTAACACGGGTGAATCTAATCAAACTGGTAATTTTTCAAATTTAGCTGCCGGGATTTATGAGGTGAGAGTTGAAGACTCAAATGGTTGTTTTGAGCTATATGAGTTGGAGATTGTTCAGCCTGAACCATTAGCTGTTAACTTTATTAACAGTACAGATCCAAGCTGTGGCGACTCAAATGGAGAATTTTCGTTTGCTGTTCAGGGTGGTACGCCAGATTATTCAATTGAAATAAATGGTCAGAATATTTCTACCTATAGTTTTACTCAAAATGGTCAAGAATATACATTAACCAATTTAGCACCGGGAGATTACTCCATTGAAGTAGTAGATCAGAATAATTGCTCACTGACTGAGATTGATTTCGTTACTTTAGTCAATAATGATGGGGTTCAAATAAATTCAACGCCAATTTCTGAGGAAATTTGCGTAGGACAAATAGTAAGTTTAACCCCAGATTTAGAAATTCCTGCTGGTGTTCAGCCTCAACTTACTTGGTATAAAACCCCAGATACTTCACAACCAATTAACTCAAGTCCAAATCCTGACGCAAACGGATTGATTTTCCAAATTAATTCGAATGGTGAATTAAGTATTCAAAATCTACCTGCAGGTGATTATATCTATTATTTGAGAGTATCAGGTCCAGGCATTTGCGCATTCTTTGAAATGGCTGAGGTGAAGGTTTATCCTCCTGTAACAGCTGATATTGATATTGAAAACGTAGTATGTTTTGGAGCTAATGATGGTTCTATATCAGTACTTCCTTCTGGTGGAAATGGGGTTTACGAGGTGAGTTTTAATGGAGGCGCGTTTGGTTCAGGTTTGAACTTCCAAAACTTGAGTCCAGGAACTTATTCAATTGAAGTTCGGAATGATTTGGGATGTACCTATTCTGAAACTGTCGAATTGTTAGGTCCTGAAGAACCAATACAAATTAACTCTCCATCAATAGTCAGAGCTTCTTGCGATTTGGATAATGGTAGTATCTCTGGTTTAGAAATTTCAGGTGGATGGGGCTCTTTCCAAATAGAGTGGAGGGCAGGCTCAATAAATGGTCAAATTTTACAAGGAACTGAATCTGGAATCTCTGATCTTGCGCCTGGCACTTATTATTTAATCGTTCAGGATGCTGAAGGATGTGAAGAGATTTTTGAATTCATAATCGAAAGATCTTCGGATCCTGTTTATCAATTAGTTCCACCAATCAATTCATGTGTTGGAAACGACGTTTCGATAAGACCTATTCACTTGGCTCCGGATCCTTCTTTGCCACCTGCTTCAGCCACTGAAGTTAGATGGTATAAGCAACCGAATCAAAATGGTCTGATTGAAAATGGACAAGATCCTTCGAACTCGAATGTTAGTTATACAATCAATGATTCTGATTGGCTTAATCCTGAATTAATTATTTCTGGATTGCCAGCTGGTGATTATTCTTATTATTTCTTCGTGGTATGTACCGGACAGGAAATCAAAGTTGACCTAAGTATTTATGAAACTCCATCGGTTGAATTGGAAGTTTCTCCCGTCACTTGTTTTGGAGATACCAACGGTAAAGTAACAGTGACTAGTGGGGACTTACCTGATTATACTTATAGTCTGGATGGGGGAAGTGTAATGGATAAAAATCAGCTTGAATCATTAAATCTTGTCGCTGGGGATTATGAATTAGAAATATTTACGCCTGCAAATTGCTCTCAACTTATTGAATTCACTGTTGAAGGTCCTTCTTCCGCCTTGACTGCCTCTCCTTTAACTGGTTTAGACCCTGGTTGTGGGTCAGCAAATGGAAAATTATTTGTGACTGTGACAGGTGGTTGGGCTCCTTATCAAATTGATTTGATTAAGAATGGAAGCCAAAATCAAAGTATTTCTTCTCAGGATGGAAAAGTAGAAATCAACGGCCTAACGATTGGAGATTATTCTATTAGAATAACTGATTCAGAAGGTTGCCAATTTGACACCAACTTACTCACTTTAGTTGACGGTCCTACCCAAATTTTGGTTGATGATGTAGAAATATGTTCTGATCAAAATGCAACTCTGATTCCTGAGTTAGACCCTAATGGAACTTCAGTCAATTTTACTTGGTATTTTGATTCAAATCTTTCTCAGCCTATCACAAGCTCTCCTAACTCTGCTCCGAATGGCTTAACTTATCAATATAATTCTTCAAATGGGATATTGAATGTCAGTGGCTTTGCAGATGCTAATGCGAGTTTAACATACTATGTCACGGTTTCTGGTGGAGATGTCTGTGAAGGTTTTGTAGGAAGCGGGACCATTCAAGTTTCAGAAATTCCGAATGCGACTTATACTGTAATCGATGAAGTCTGTTTTGGTGATGGTGGTAGAATTACGGTAAATCCTAGTGGAAGCACAGGACCATATACCTATAGTTTGAATGGAGGAGATTTTGTTGATGATAATATTTTTGAAGTTGCTGCAGGTACTTATAGTATTGAAGTGATGAGTGCTACGGGCTGCAGTGTGATTCTTTCCGATATACTTGTAAATGGTCCTCAAGCAGCTATTGCAGTTGATAATCCGGAAATAGACAGCCCGACTTGTGGGTTGGATAATGGAATTGTACGATTTGAACTATCAGGTGGATATACTCCATATACTGTTTATTATCAAAAATCTGGAGACCCTGAGAATAGTTTGTCAGTTGCTTCTGAAGGAATAGTTTCAATCACTGGATTGGGATTAGGAGATTATCAAATTAGGATAGTTGACGACTCAGGCTGCGAATTCAGTTTGCCTCAATCCATAGAAGTAACCGAAATTCCTACTGAAATAACCGTTGAGGATCAAAGAATTTGTGAAGGACAGCAGGCGATCTTATCTCCAAGAGTCCCTCAGAATATTTTAGATGAGGAATTTACCTGGTTTTTTGATTCAAATGGAACTCAGCCAATTTCCAATGGAAGTTCAGGAGGAGTTACTTATTCAATTTCTTCTAATGGGGAATTAAGGGTTGATGGTTTAAGAGAAAGATCTACGCCTTATACCTATTATGTCAATGTTTCCGGAACAGGTATTTGTGGCATTGAGCCAAAACCGGTTCAGGTTTTTGTGAGTAGGATACCTGATTTAAGAGTATCAAACCCTTCAGTGGTGTGCGATCCACAAGGAACGGTGGACTTAACCCAATATATCGAAGGGTTTAATCCTGCCATATATGATTATGATATTCTGAGCCCTTCTGGAGCGGCCATGCAGATTAGCGATATTGATAACGTGAACCAATCTGGAGATTATAGGGTGCGAAGTAGTACCAAAGGTTCTGGATGTTGGAATGAGCCTCAAAGAATTAGAGTGATTATCGCAGATGAGTTAGTAGTGGCTGACTTTGATTTTGAAGTTGAGCTTTTCAATGGTCAATTAGTGTCACAGGATTCACTTCAGATTTTTGAAAATATCCTATTCAATAATTTATCAAAAGGGAAAGTAATTATTTGGAATTGGGATTTCGGTGATGGAAATTCTAGTTCAGAAATTAATCCTACGCACTTTTATGAAGAAGCAGGAACCTATTTGATTAGATTGACTGTAATTGATGAATTTGGTTGTTCCTCTGTATATGAGCAAACTATTCAGGTATCAGATGAATTTTGGGTAGAAGTTCCTACTGCCTTCACGCCGGATAGAGCGGATGGCAAAAATAATTTCTTTAAACCGGTATTTAGAGGAATCGCCTCAATGGAGTTTTACATCTTCACAACTTGGGGAGAGTTAATATATGAGACTTCTTCACTAGAAGCTCAAGGTTGGGATGGGTATTTCAAAGGTCGCCCTGCACCAAATGGCAATTATGTATTTAGAGGCAAGTTTACCAGCAGATCAGGTGAAGTTGTTCATAAATCCGGAGTATTTATTTTAATTCGTTAATGATTATTGCAGAAATAGCCCAAGCCCATGATGGGAGCTTAGGGAATGCTCATGCTTTTATAGAGGCGTTGTCAACTGTAGGTGTCGATGCCATCAAGTTTCAAACTCATATTGCAGAAGCGGAAAGTTCGGAATATGAGCCCTTTCGAGTAAAATTTTCAAAACAGGACAAAACCAGGTTTGATTATTGGAAGCGGATGGAATTTACAGAGGAGCAATGGTTGGGGATTAGTGAGCATTGTAAAGAAAAAGGATTAAAGTTTATTTCCTCCCCATTTAGCTTGGCGGCTGTAGACTTATTGGAAAAGGTTGGAGTCGAGGTCTACAAAATTGGCTCTGGGGAAATAACCAACCGTCTAATACTTGAAAAAATAGGTAAAACCGGCAAACCGGTTATTGTCAGTTCTGGAATGAGTGATTTTGAGGAATTGGAACAAGCTCTTTCCTTTTTAAAAGAATCGGGTACGCCATCTCTTAGCCTTCTCCAATGTACTACTGCCTATCCTACCCAGCCAGAGGAGTGGGGCTTAAATGTAATTTCAGAGATGAAAACCCGTTTTCAAATTCCAGTTGGATTCTCTGACCATAGTGGTGATATTTACGCCTGCTTAGCTGCTGCTGCACTTGGCGCTGAAATCTTCGAGTTTCATGTTGTTTTTGATAAGCGACAGTTTGGCCCTGATTCCCCGGCGAGTATTTCAATCGATGATACCGAAAGATTATGTAAAGGAATCAGGCAGATACAAAACTCATTAAGGTCCCCGATTCACAAATCAGATAATTCTAAGTTTACTGAGCTGAAAAGAATTTTTGGAAAAAGTCTGGCTGTAAATAAGGATCTTCAAGCTGGTCACATAATAGGTTTTGATGATTTGGAATCAAAAAAACCAGGCGATAAGGGAATAGCAGCAATCAATTATCAGTCGGTTATTGGCAAAAAGACCGCTCGAAAACTCACAAAATGGGAATTTTTGACTGATCAGGATATAATTTAAATGAAAAGAAAAATTTGTGTTGTGGTGACCGCAAGGCCATCCTATTCAAGAATTAAGACCGCATTGGATGCAATCCAAAATCATCCTGAGTTAGAACTTCAGTTAGTTGTAGCTGCCTCTGCCTTGTTGGAGCGATATGGAACTGCGGTTCGGACAATTGAAAGTGATGGGTTCAGTATAGCAGCTAAGGTTTTTAATGTTCTGGAAGGTGAAAACCTCACAGCGGCAGCCAAGACTACCGGAATCGGAATCTTGGAGTTATCCACTGTTTTTGACAACCTTAATCCTGATATAGTTGTAACAATTGCTGATAGGTTTGAGACTATGGCAACAGCCATTTCTGCTTCCTATATGAATATTCCACTTGCTCATATTCAAGGAGGTGAAGTTACCGGAAACATTGATGAAAAAGTAAGGCATTCGATTACTAAATTATCGGATTACCATTTTGTTGCTTCTGAAAATGCAAAAAAAAGGGTGCTTGATTTAGGAGAAAACCCTGATTTTGTTTTTAATACGGGTTGCCCAAGTATTGACTTGGCGAAAACAATATTGGACCTCCCAAAATTGGATTTTAATCCTTTTTCGAAATACGGTGGAGTAGGGGGGAAGCCATCCATTGAGAATGGCTATTGGGTGGTTATGCAGCATCCTGTTACAACAGAAGTAAGTCAATCTAGAATGCATATTGAAGAGACCCTAAAAGCCTTGCATGAATTAAAAGAGCCTGTGTTATGGTTTTGGCCTAATGTTGATGCAGGTGCTGATGGAACTAGCACCGGTATTAGAGCTTTTCGAGAAAATAATGATCTGAGTCAATTCCATTTCTTTAAGAATATGGATCCTCTTGATTTCCTTAAGCTGTTATCTCACAGCAAGGGTCTGATAGGAAACAGCAGTGTTGGGATCAGAGAATGTGCTTTTCTGGGCGTGCCAGTGATCAATATTGGTACGAGACAAAATAGAAGAGCAAGAGGCAAAAATGTGTTGGATGTAAACTATTCCAAATCTGAGATCCTTGAAGCAATCAATCAGATAAAATCCAATCCTAGACCTGATTCCTCGGATGTTTATGGAGGGGGAGATGCAGGGTTTCAGATCGCTAATTTATTAGCTGAAGTACCTCTTATTTTCCATAAAACCATTACTTTTTGACATGTATTTAAAATTTAAAATAGGGAACTGGCATCCCTCCAATATTCCCATGCTACAAATGCATTTCAATCATTGGATAAGGAAATTAATGCTCTTGCAATAAAAAACAGCAGTGAAATTGTCCAGCCTTTATACCCTATTGAAAAAGAACTGATTTTCAATCCAAATAAGATGGATGAAAAGCCCTTGTTTCTGATGTGCTACATTGGATTTAGTATATTTTTGAAAACCCTCAATCATTTGGAAATAAGTAATTATTTGAGGCGCTTTAAAATTAGTTTTATTTAAAACTCAAAATGAACTTATGAAAATACTTGGATTGATTCCTGCTAGGGGTGGTTCCAAAGGTATTCCTGGAAAAAATATAAAAGCACTCGGAGGAAAACCTCTGTTAGCCTACACATATGATTCTGCTAAACAGTCTAAGCTGCTGAGTAAAGTTATTTTGAGTTCTGATGACAGTGATATTATTGCTGTAGCAAATCAAATAGGTTTAGAAGTCCCATTTACACGTCCGGAAAACTTAGCAAATGACCAATCGCCAACTCTTCCTGTGATTGCTCATGCACTCAGATTTTTTGAGGAAAAGGGTGAAAAATTTGATGCAGTTTGCCTTCTTCAGACAACTTATCCATTTAGAAGAAAAGGTTTGATCGATGATGCGATCAAAGAATTTATTCGAACAGATGCAGAAGCCTTAGTTTCTGTTTTGCCCGTTCCACATGAGTTTAATCCACATTGGGTGTTTGAACCTGGCCTAAATGGATTTTTGGAAATTGCTACAGGAGAAAAACAAATAATTCCCCGAAGGCAAGATTTACCCACCTCTTTTTTCAGGGATGGGGCTATTTATATCACGAAGTCAGAGGTCATCCTCTCGAAAAATTCCATTTTAAGTGAAAAATTAGCCTATATAGTTGGTGATGAATCTCGATATGTAAACCTTGATACATTCGATGACTGGAAGAAGGCTGAAATTTTGGTAAATAAACTATTCAGATAAAATGTGCGGCATAGCAGGAATTTTAGGACAGCTGGCTTCGAAGTCCCCAATTCTCCAAATGTTAGGGAGTCAATCTCATCGGGGACCTGATAATACTGGTTTTTGGGTGGATGACCAAGTGATAGCTTTAGGGCATAATCGCTTGTCAATATTAGATCTATCAGACTCTTCAAATCAACCCTTTCAAAGCGAGAATGGAAGGTATATCCTAGTATTCAATGGAGAGATTTACAATTATCTCGAATTAAAAGAACAGCTAAATAGCTTTTATAAGTTTAGAACTAGTTCGGATACAGAAGTGCTTCTCGCAGCCTTTTTAAAATGGGGGGATAGCTGTTTATCCCATTTTAATGGAATGTTTTCATTTGCCATTTGGGATAATTTAGAGAGAAAGTTATTTGCTGCACGTGATCGATTTGGGGTGAAGCCTTTCAATTATACCAACTGGAATGGATCCTTTCTTTTTGCCTCTGAAATTAGTCCGTTTTGGAAAATTGGAGTTCCAAAAACCCCAAATCCCTCGGTTTGGTCTTCCTATTTTAGTAAGGGGACCTATGGTCAACCAAATGAAACTTTTTGGAATGGGGTGGAACAGCTACCTGCAGGCCATTATTTAATCTGGCAGGATGGGCAACAAAAAATCTTCCAATGGTATGATTTCTTTTCTAGGATTCAATCGCAACCGGAAGTGGAGCTTAAAGATCAGGAAGAATATATTCTGGAGCTATTAAAAAGTGCTGTTTCATTAAGATTTAGAGCCGATGTGCCGGTTGGTTTTAACTTAAGCGGAGGATTGGATTCAAGTACTCTATTAGCCTTGGTTTATGATCTTTTTCCCGAAAATAGACAGATTGAAGCATTTACTTTTTTGACAGGTGATGACCGCTATGATGAAATATTTTGGGTGGAAAAGATGCTAAAGGATAAGCCTTTTCCCTTGAATCCCTGCATGTTGTCGACTGATGAGGTCCCTGAATTAGCTAAGAAAATAAGTGATGTTCAGAATGAACCTTTTGGTGGTCTTCCTACACTAGCTTACGCAAAAGTATTTCAAAAAGCCCGTGAAAAAGGAATTATAGTATTATTGGATGGGCAGGGTTCTGATGAGGCTTGGGCAGGTTATGATTATTATTTAAAGAAATCTCAAAATTTAATACAAGGAGTGAAATCTTCTCCTCTAAGACCAGAAGTTTTAGATGCTAATTTCAGTAGTTTGGCTTCTCAAAATCAGTTTCCTAAACCTTTTGAAGAAGAGTTATTAAATCTTCAATACAGAGATTTGTTTTATACTAAGATCCCTAGAGCGCTCAGGTTTAATGATAGAGTTAGTATGGCTTTTAGTACTGAATTGAGGGAGCCTTTCTTGGATTATCGATTAATTGAATATGTTTTTTCGCGTCCGAAAGACTTTAAAATTAAAGACGGAAAGCAAAAATGGCTTCTAAGAAAAATTGCAAACAAATACTTAGGTGAGGAAATCTCCTTAGCTCCTAAAAGACCTCTTCAAACTCCTCAAAGAGAATGGTTGTCAGATAATTTGAAAGATTGGGTTTGTGATGAAATTAGCTTGCTTCGACAGGATTCTTGGTTTGATTATGCTAAAATTGAAAAAGAACTCAGTAAGTTTATGAAAGGGGATAATGATAGCAGCTTTCATGTCTGGCAGTGGTTAAACACAGCCCTACTGCTTCATAATAAATGATGCTAGAGAAGGAGGTGTTTTCCTCATCGCCTTTTTCCTTATTTAGATTTCATTGAAATGTTTTAGGCAAATCTTAAAAAATTGAATCATTTGCCTTAAAAAATTGATTACAGTATATTATTTGCGAAAAGATATTTCAGTATTTCTCCTTTGATGCCACCTACTAGTTTATTCATTTTTATTTCTCTTTTGACCGCAAGTTGGCTTTATTACCAACTAGCAAAAAAGTTCAACATCGTCGATAAACCTAACCATCGATCTTCTCATTCCCATGCCACAGTGAGGGGAGGAGGGATTATTTTTCCTGTCGCGGCAATTTTATGGTGGATAATATTTGACTTCCAAAATACCTGGATGATCCTGGGATTAATTTTGATTTCCGGTATCAGCCTTTTGGATGATATGTTTGAGCTTTCTCGAAAACTTCGCTTTGGAGTGCAGTTTCTGGCTATTTGCTTTAGTTTTTATGATTTGGGGCTGTTTACATACTTCCCGGCCTATACTTGGCCGATATTTTTCTTTTTTGCTTTGGGAGTGATCAATGCTATCAACTTTATGGATGGTATCAATGGAATTACGGGCCTTAGTGGTCTTGTGTTTTTTGGTACCTTACTAGTACTGGATGATTACTATCAATTATTTGATGAAGATCTGATTCAATATATTCTACTGTCCCTGAGTGTTTTTCTGCTTTTTAATCTCCGGAAAAGAGCCCTGATGTTTGCAGGTGACATCGGAAGCATTTCTATGGCATACATGATGATCTACTTCATGACTGAGTGGTATATCGAAACTGAAAGTTGGACCATTATTTTGATTCTTTTGGTTTATGGTGCAGATGTCTTTCTTACCATGGTGAAAAGGTATCAAAATGGGGAGAAATTAACCGAACCTCACAGAAGTCATCTGTATCAGTTATTTGTCAATCAGGCTAAAATCCCACATGTGTATATTGCTTTACTGTATGCTGTTTTGCAGGCATTGATTAATTACATTCTCTTCGTCCAACCTTCTGATAAGCTTCCTGGCAACTATTTGGCGCTTGTATTTTTAATTGGAATGGCCATCCTTTATTTAATTATCAAAAGCCAGGTTCAGAAATCTCACCCTTCTACTAGCTCTTAGAAACAATTCTTTATTTTTTAAAATTTCCCTTCCAAACAGTTCCTTTAGCTATTTCCCCTCATTTGAATTAATCTTTAAATACAAAAGATATAATCCAGAAATTACCAATTACGTATATCCACTTTCTTACCAGTAACAACCAAATACTGCTTATTGTCAGCTAAATGGATCAGAATCCGGAAGCTTTGCCTGCCGTGGCTGGGTCATCGGTCGCCTGTGCTGAGCGAAGTCGAAGTATCCAATCGGTCAAGCAAAGAAAATAAAGCAACTGGCATGATTGCGGATAGTCAGATTTCTTTTAAAATGATTCCCATAAAAACATTCATGAATTAGAGCTTCACAAACGGGAATGAAAGAGTTGACTTTGCGTATAAG
>NZ_VLOG01000004.1 GCF_007655305.1 Algoriphagus algorifonticola | reverse complement strand
CTTCCCATAATGCTTTGCGATTATCCGCAAGCAAGTAGGACCACAGTCTTTGGAGTCGGGTTGGTTGTGGTGATTGGCTTCTTGAAATGAAGAATGGGGGTATTTTGAATAGGCTCAATGAATGTCATTGTTGAATCAATTCTATCCCTATTTTTCAACATGAATTACTTTGTCTATAAGCTCCCCGTCCAAGCTCCAGCCCTCTACTTTTATTCGGAACCGATTGATTCCATAGGGAACCTTTACACGTACATAGAACTCGCCATTCCTTGTTTTTGCTACCGGATCCCAATAAATAGTTGGCTTTTTCATCAAGTATCGATCAGTGGGAGGATTTCGAGGAAATTCAGGAAAGGCAGTGAAACCGGGAACAGAAAAAAACTGGAAGCCTTCGGAATTGAAATTTGTCTCAACTTGCGGATTTGTTCTAGAGCCATTTCTTGTCTCGATCATTAAAACTCCAGCATATCCCGCCATTCCAAATACAGTTGCACTAAATGTATACACTTTCATGGATTTAAATTGGGCGAAATCATAAGAATTTAACATACTTAGAAATTCATCGCTGGTTAAAAAAGGATATTTGGTCCCATCAATTATTAATAATGGGGCGCTTGTCTTTTGCCCAAAATTAAAATTTCCAATTCCACTTCCGGATACTCCAAGACGAGCTAAAATTGCTTCGCGAGATAATTTAAACAACTGATCCTCATTTACCTCTCGATCTGGCATTCCATATCCATAATTTCGCTCGGCCATGGTTTCTCCTTCTTGAGTTTCCTCTTTTACAAACTCTTCCAAAAGAATGTAATCTCCTGAAGTATCTAAAAAATAATCCTCGGATGAAATAGGTACTTTCCTGTAGGTAAGTTTAGGCAAAGCAACTCCAAGTTCTGGTTTACCTAGTGATCCTAGTTCTATTGACCCAAATGGTCTGAGCTTCTCATTCACGGCAGCTACTGCTATTTGGGCGGTGTCTTGGTAGCTTAACCCAGTTGCCCAAAAGTATCCCAAAGAATCTGTCATGACCTGACCATAATCTTCCAAATCTTCCCGAACTATCGTGATGGGCTGGATTAGTCCCTGCCGTTTATTTTCCGGCGTAAATTTCCCTTTTAAGGATATTCCATACTCCACAGGATGGCTTAGACTGCTCTGAAAAGTTTCAGGCAAACCTTCATCCAGCCATTCTATAGCATGCTCGAGGCGAATTCCCTGATTCATTTCTACTACTTGATCAGCATCAGTAATAGAAAGCACAAACTTACCGTCAATAGGATTTTCGAATTCGTCCAGAAAATCCAACTGTAAGTCCATTACCCGATAGTTCAGTGAATCACTAAGGGTGTAATCTGCCTTTACCACTATCGCATCTGAAAAAACTTCTAATGCTTCTTTCTCCATCTCAGGTATATAACCCTCCTCCATCACCACAAATGGAGCTAAAAACTGATCATCCATCAGGAAATTTCGATTCCAATGGGTATAAGCCCGAATCACATAATCACCCGGTTTCATTTCCTTGGGCAAAACTAGGGCTCCTGAGATTTTTCCCTGCTGGATTGGAAAGGTGGCCGATTGGATGATTCCGGAGTCTTCGGTTATAAGATCCACATGGACTACACGACTCAGCGAATCGGCCAGGAATGCATCTTGGTAAAGCATTTGTCCACCGATCCATGCTGTCTCTCCAGGGTAGAAATAGGGTTTGCTCAATGTAAGCCAGACTTTTTCCCGAAGCCGATTGAGTTGGCTAGATCGGCTCATGATTACCTCATCAGCTATTAGCTCTTCTATTTTAAAATCGGTAGTTGGGACAAAATCAAGTGGTAAAGCTCTGGCAACTCGCCTTCTCCCAAGGTAGCCAGAAAGAACTAGCTGGGTGGGGTTTAGTAGTACTCCATTTCGATCGACATCATAAAATCCCTCCGGAGCTTGGACCCAACTAATCGGATGATAAATTGTCGTGTAATAATCATTGGTCCATTCCTTCTTTAAATGATGCACTTCCAATTTTCCTTGAAGGAAAATTCGAAAAGTTCCGTCACCAAGTGGTCTTCGTAAAATAGAGTCTTTTCGGATTGGAATGATGGTTTTATTCAACTCTTGAAGAAAGTCATTGCTCCGAAATCCATCAATCGGAGCAGGTTTTGTTTTAAACAAGGCAAAATCACTTGAGTCAGGAGTATTAAGCAAAATAGATTGATTCAGATGCTTTAAAGAACCATAGTAATTGGCTTGTCGAGCCTCTTTCCAGCGGGAACTTGTCGCCAGACTATTGGATTCCATAGCTTCATAAAACACCTGACCATAAAATCTGGAACCATCTCGCAAAACCCGAAAATCCTCTAGATAATAGGTTATATCGTAACCAAGCGCATCATTTAATATATGTATAGGTTCTTGGGCTGAGGCCTTCAGGTAATTTTTTCCATTTTTAACCTTGACTTTTTCAAAGTCAATTACCCATGGATTCAAAATCTCAATCTGTGATTTGTATGGATCGTCGGGAAGGGCCAGAAACACTTCTTCAAAGGTTTTTAAGTTCCTCTCCCAAGACTTATCCCGTTTGGCTTTAAGTTCAATCTCAGTGAGATTGGATTCGTTGAATGATAGCTCAAAAGTCACTTTCACCTCGCTTTTTCCTTCAAAAGAAATCATTTTGACTTCGGTCACATAGCCTACAAATGAGGCGACCAATTCAATTTGCGAAGGAAAATCACCGGATATACTAAACTTGCCTTCCGCGTCGGTAGCAATTCCCTGAGTGGTGTTGTTTACAAAAACATTGGCAAAGGGAAG
>NZ_VLOG01000039.1:225506-307932 GCF_007655305.1 Algoriphagus algorifonticola | reverse complement strand
TGGCTCGACGGAGGAGAGTCTATCTTGCGAAGCATATCTGTTGAATAGTATTTCGCCGAAGGCGTATTTCTATTTATTTCAACAGTATTTCAATTAAAATCCTCCTTGCCCCCTTTTAATTTTTCTCACTTCTCCGGAATTTGTATAAAGGTCCAAAGGGGGATTTGATCCGTATCTCGCCGAAGGCATATCTTCTTTTATCTTAAAAAATATCTTTCCCTTAATTCCGGAACTCCTACTATTTCTACTTGTTATATGCTCTAAATCTGAAACAGGATAATTCTAGAGTTTAAAAATATCTTTTAAAGCTATATTGCGACCCAATTGAAAATACCCAATGAATAGAGCCCAAATCCAACAAAACTTACAAGTAATTTTAAAAAATATGCCTGCCGATTGGCTTAATTTAACTACGCATCGGTTGGATATTTATGAAGAAAGTCTCGCAAAAACTCAATTTTTAGAGCATTTCAAAAATCTTGTTGAATCTGGAAAGGTCAATTCGGAAGGTCTAAAGCAACTGCCAACGGCTTACGATTATATTCGTTTGGGGCATCCTCTATCCAGTGTCTTGGAATGGGCAATTGCTGAATTGAACAACTTACCTTTTGATCAGGTAATCAGCTTTTCTTCTAAAACGACTCCCATTTTAGCCGTGCTGAGAAAAAACCTTTTTCTTCATAAAAAAACTCAAATCGTTTACTCAGAAGATATTTCAGATTTCTTCGGAGCTGAGCTCATTCGGGAGGTATATGGATTTGAGTTTGAACTCTTGAAAGCAGCCCCAAATGAGTCTCTCTCAGATTTTGATGGAAGCAGGATATTTGTTTCCCCATCAAATTCATTTGATCAACCGGAGCTTTCATTTTCCATTGATTTTGCCATCACCATTCATGGGGATTTGGGAAGTATAATTCAGGTTATTGGAGCAAAAAATGCTTCCTACATCTCTGAAATACAACATGTGCGAAGAAGGGAATCCATCGCCATGACTCCTGCCAATTGCTTTACAGCATTGGAATATTTAGCTGGTAATTCAAGTTCACTTTCATCCCCTACCCGAGATCCGAAAATCAAGGATTCAGTACTGGAAAGCATTGCCAATATCACAGGCACAGACAGTAAGCCCTTGGTAGCATCCAGTGGCTTATCTATCCAATATGCCATCATGATGGGATTGGTGCATGATGCGATGGAGAAGCATCCCGGAAAGGAAATCAAATTTATTGTTCCGCCCAACTGCTATGGAGGCACCAACGATCAAGCAAGGCGACTTGCCGCCTGCTTGCCAGAGGTAGAAATTGTAGATTTACCGGTCGATGCCGGAAATGACATGAACCAAAGCCTAGAAAGAATTTTAGGAGAACTAGCTCAAAAAGATGCTATCCCTTATATCATTGCAGAAATACCTACCAACCCTCGTGTGGAAGTTCCTGATTTAAAAAGATTAAAGGAAGTACTTAGTACCACCCGACAAACTGAAAATGGAGAAACAGCTATTGAACCTGTTTTTATCTTAGATCAGACATTTTGCCCTAATGTGCAGTTCTTGCCAGAAGGAGAGACACTATCTGTAATCCCAGCTATTTCCTATGCCAGTGGATCCAAATTCCCAAGTGGTGGTGAATGTACAGCTGGTTACTGTGTTGCCAATTTAAAGGCAGAGAACTTGATGGATAAAATAGCACTTCACCTTGCTCTGTGCGATAATGAAGCCACAGCCCAGCAGTATGAGATTTTGGCCAGACAACTCCCATCCATGAACCAGCGAATTCAGGATGCCTATGTGAATACAAGAGACTTTGTCAACTTTATACAAGACCAACTGCCAAGCGCTAAAATCAATTTTGTTTCTGAGGAATTAGCTGAAAGAGGCTTTACTCCTTCTGTTTTCTCTCTGGATTTGCCTACAAAAGGAAATACAGAGGAAGAAAGAGAAGCATACAAAAGGGCCCTAAACTTAGAGTTGATCAATAAAATGATCACTGAAATCCCTGATGAGAGCAAGTTTTGCGTAAGTTATGGGCAGCTGAAGGGTTGTTATTGGACTGTTCCTGCAACTTCCACTCAAGGAACCACCAAAGAAGGAGATAAGGACTATATTGTCAGAGCATCAGTTTCTCACAATATTGACTTAGAGCGTCATAAGGAGGTATTCAAGGACTTTGCGGAAAAACTATAGCCGCGAAATTCAGATTTACGAATGGTTAAGTAATCTTTGAAGAGCTTACTATCAATTCAAATTTATTTACAGGATCAAATTTTAGCTTTTCGCACCATCTCTATATGTTCGATCCCATCTTCATCATAGGTGTCACCTTCTGCCTTGAATCCTAAAGACTCATAAAATCCCAAGGCATAAGTCTGAGCACCTAGTCTGATATTGCAAGGTCCAAAAAGTTGATAGCAATACTCTATAGAAAGTACCATCACCTTTCTTCCAAATCCTTTTCCTCTGTGAGCAGGTGAAGAGACTACACGGCCTATGGCTACTTCTTGATAGGATAAACCTGCAGGAACTATCCTGGTATAGGCCACCAATTCATTTTCTTGGTATAAAAGCAAATGATAGCATTTTTGATCTTTATTATCCAAGTCTAGGAAAACACAGTTTTGCTCTACCACAAACACCTCGCTTCTCAAGCGTAAAAGATCATACAGTTCGGTAACACTTAGCTCATGAAAGGCTTTTACAGTATGGCTTAGATTCATAAGGCTTACAATTGATTTTTCTTTATTTTTTCAAAAGGCTAATATAATCCATTCCTCCAGCAATCGTGGTAATTAATATTTTACTCATTAGACTAAAAAAATTTTAAAATAGAACACATCAATAAAAGGAATATCCACTTCAATTTTATGAACTGAAAATCAATATATTATACCTATCTTCCTCAACCTTACTAGAGAGGGATTACTCACCCAGCCTGATATGAAAACTTCACCCAAAGTGTGCCTGCTTTTTTGCTTGGTACTGACCCTCAATACAGCATTTGCTCAAGAAAATTCAAGTCCTGCATTTAGAAAAAATGGACTTTCAGGCAGTTTAGGCTTTGCAGGAATTGTGGCCAGTGCAACTTCTAATTATGAGCGAATCCTCACGCAGTCTTTGGACAAAGGAATCACAGCGACTTTTGCGAAAGTAGGCCTTGGGACTTACGGAGGTTGGGTGGATTCTGGAAGTTACCTGTATTTGCAATATGGATTTTTGACAGGAAAAAACGCCAACCATTTAGAAATCAGCGCAGGTCCTAATTTTAATCTGAACAATGCAGAGGATATGCTTCCAGTAGCCTTTAATATTGGATACCGACTGCAAAAACCCGGAAAAGGATTTATGCTGAGAACAGGACTGGCCTTTCCAGAAACCCTTTATCTGGGCTTAGGTTGGTCTTTTTAAGAGCAGAGTCTATTTCATGTTTGATAAATCAACTGGAGGTCTAAAATCCATCAATCCTTTTTTCTGAATCGTAGCCTCAACATCTTCCAATTTGGAGGGAACAAAGTCGCTGAGATTTTCTACCCCATCTTTGGTCACGAGAGCGACATCCTCTATTCGAATGTACAATCGCTCATCATGAAGCCATATCATGGGATCTATGGTAAATACCATGCCCTCTTTTAAGGGGACGCCCCTCACTACTCCTACATCATGTACAGCCATCCCTACTGGATGTTGAAAGTGTCCTCTAAACTTCAAACCATCCTCAACAGCTTTTCTATGACTTTCCTTCACAAAGCTTTTTCCTTTCAGATATTCTTTCATTTCTGCCGCTGCTTTATCGAGCACCTCATCAGAAGTCACCCCGGGTTTGATGTATCGGAATAAGGCATCTCTATAAGCTACAATAAAATTATATAATTGCTTTTGCTCCTCTGTAAACTTGCCATTTACAGGCCAAATCCGAGTTACGTCACTGGTATAATATTTATAATCCGGTGCGTAATCCATCAAAACCAAATCACCATCCTGAAGCATATCCTTTTTATGAAAATAATGGCCCATGTAGGCATTAGTTCCTCCTCCAATGATAGCCGGATAGGCATCCCCCTGAGATCCGTATAAGTAAAAAATATATTTTGCCACGGCATCCAATTGATATTCATAAACACCGGGTTGAGTGGACTTCATGGCTTCTATGATTCCCAATCCTGCAATATGAGTGGCTTTTCGAATGACAACAATTTCCTCTTCACTTTTGATCAATCGCATCTGATCCAAAATCGGAGTCAGGTCTTTAAATTCAAATTGTGGGAACCGGCTATTCAATGTTTGGATAAATCTAGCTTCTCTAGTAGAAGAGCCATCCCATGGATCTGAAGCATTTCTTGCCAAGCCGAAAAGTATCTCGTCTCTGCTGTCATTACCGATTTCAGCAGGACTAAATTCTGTAAAAAGAACAGGCGCAGATGGCTTGATCAAACCAGACCCCACCAAATCAGCCGATAAGAATTCTATGCCTTTCACTTGATCTACCCCGGTCAATTCTTTGACCAGTTCAGCATCTTCCGCCGACAATACTTTTCCTTGATTGCTTTCCATAGCCTCATCCCTATGAGGGAGATAAAGCGTTGCTCTTTTATTCCTTCCATTGAGCAATAAATACGCCCTGGGAGTTTCTATTCCGGTCAGGTAATAAAAGCTATTGGATTGGCGGAAAACACTAAATCCAGGAATTCCACTAGCTCCCTGAATTACTGCAATTGCATTAGTTCCAATTTGATCAAAGATCTGGGATCTTCTTTTTGCAAATTCTGCCTTAGAAAATTCTGATTGGAAATAGTAGTTGGTTTGCGCTTGAAGAGAAAAAATACTTGTCAAAACAAGTAAGCAAATGGAGATAAGTTTTTTCATAGTAGTGATTTATCTTCCTGAATATAAAAAAATTCTTTGGCAGGAAGTACTATTTAAAATCAGGGTACATTTTCTGGATTTGAATAATATTCAAAAAAAAGCGGGAATTGATCCTGCTCTGATTAATTGGCTCTTCCTAATTGACGTAGCATCAGGATATGGTCCCAAAGAGCTGAGAAAAATGTCCCTTTGACCAAGTAAGGAATTTTAAACTCTTTGGCAGTTTGGGAGACTATTTTGGCTAGCTTGTTATAGTGTATATGACAAATATTTGGAAATAAATGGTGCTCTACTTGGAAATTCAAGCCACCTATTAGCCAAGAAAAAACTCTGCTTTTAGGCGCATAATCACTCGTAGTCGCCATTTGGTGTTTGATCCACTCACGTTCAATGATCCCCTTTTCATTAGCTTGAGGAAATGAGGTACTGGAAAGAATATGAGCCGTCTGAAATACGATACTTATGACAATCCCTGTTACAAAGTGCATGCTCAAAAAAGCAGCAACAATAATCCAAACAGGAAGCTGAATCATTAGTAGAGGTAAAATCAGAGCATAAGAATAATAAAGGAGTTTCCATGCTGTAATTTTCATCAACAACTTGGAGTACTGACCTTTTTTGGGAAAGAATCCCATTTTTCTATACCTCGTAGCTTTAACGTAATCCTTCAAGGTGATCCATGAAAAAGTAGAAAGTCCATAGAAAAACCAAATATAAAGGTGTTGGAAACGATGAATCCAATAGCGCTTGGCATTTGGAGAAAACCTCAGGAAAAACGGAGCATTGATATCATCATCCTCCTGATCAATATTTGTATACGTGTGATGCAAAACATTATGCTGGATCTTCCAGACGTTTGCATTGGCGCCAATCAAATTCATGGTATAGCCCACCCATCTATTGACAGTTGGATTTTTAGAATAAGATCCATGGATTGCATCGTGCATAACTCCCATGCCTACCCCTGCCATACCCAGACCACTGCAGATATACAGTGCAAAGACTAGTCCTACGCTACTGACAATTCCTGTGCTCAGAATAACTAAGGGCACGAAGAATAGCGATAGCATAAAGACGGTTTTGATAACCATTCTTTTTCCTCCAAATCTGTTATGATTTGTACTGCTGAAATAATCATTTACCCTTTGATTTAAGGTTTTTGAAAATTCAGCATCGTTTCTTTTTTCGAATAGTACATGTTTCATCGTTTCATTGATTAGCGCCTCAGTTAATCTAGGCTTTTATAGCATAGACCAATTCAAAGCGGTTGTTTAGTAAGTTTGGAGTTCTGCGAAAAGCAGCTCCAATTCTTCTCTTGTTTTGTTCAATTTGACGGAAAGCTTTTTCATCATTTTTTCTCTCTGTCCTTCCGGATACTCAAAATCCGCATCAAGCAAAAAAGTAAAACGCTGCTTGAGCATTGCTTTTTGTTCTCTCCAACTTCTGATGATTCTCATAATAGATTTAATAAGTTTCCATTTATATAATTTCACGCTCAAAAAGAGCCAATTCTTTTTTCTCAGGATCTTCAGCGTAGGTACAGTAATAAATCTCTTTATAAAACCTTCTTACAATTAAAGGAACTGTTGGGTTAACCTTGGTGTAGACCTTATCTCCTGCTTTATACTTCGTGTTATTATCATTTTCCATGATTCTGTTTTTAAGTTTAAATCCTGACGTCCTCATATCCGCTTTTAATAATGGTAGAAAGCATTTTAAATCGTTGATTCGCCTTCACCAAATGTTTCATATGAGCAGGAGATATAATGATTTGACCTTCTTCGACTGTACTCCATTTTTTATCTATGCAGACCGATGCATTTCCTTCGATCACCTGAATCAGATGATCAAAAGGGAAATAATAGACCTGCACATTTCCAATGTCGAAAGAGGATAAAGTGACATTTCCTGTGTTTTGCTTTAGAATTATTTTATTGACTATGGAGCCATGGCAATATTCTATTGCGCTTCCTATATTTTGAGGAAGTGATTTTATTAATTCAGAATCATTCATGACTTTGAGTTATAAGGTTTCCATTAATCCATATTTTTCTTTTCTTTTTTCTTGATGGATTTAGCTTCTCGTTTTTCCTTTAGGGTTTTTTGAGGAGCCTTGGCACCTGATTTTTCGCTTCGCTTTTTGTCTTTAGACATGATCTGTTAGGTTAGACTCTAGAGAAATGGGCAGTTTATGCCTATTTATCTCATATTCTAAAGTTCGTTTAATTATTATCCTAATGTGTTACACCTATCTGGCAGATAGTTACATAAATCCCATGTTTAGGGCTGCAAAAAGTCCCTGCAGAAATTTTTAGAGATTTTCTAAGTTTTGCTTTCTCTTATTTTTCAGGCCTTTATAAAAAGTGGGCGTAAGGCCTGTAATGCGCTTAAATTGATTGGATAAATGCGCAACACTACTATAATGCAACTTGTAGGCGATTTCAGTTAGATTCAATTCATCATAAATCAATAATTCCTTCACCCGTTCGATTTTATGAAGAATGATAAATTGCTGCAAAGTGATCCCGTTAACCTCTGAAAAAATTGAGGCCAGATAAGTATAATTGAGATCTAATTTTTCGCTGATATAATCTGAATAATTCACTTTGGGCAACTCATCCGAATAGTGAATCATCTCGATCACCACATTTTTTATTTTCTCAATGAGAATGCTTTTTTTATCATCCAATAACTCCAAACCTGCTTTTTTGAGATTCTCTTCAAACATAGCTCTTTGTTTCTCACTGAATTCTTCTAAGATTTCCACTACTCCCAGCTCCACAATCATATTTTTTACACCCAATTTCTGAAGCTCATCCTTCACCAACATCTTGCATCTCAGACTTACCATGTATTTAATATAAAGCTTCATGAGAAGATAAGGGTTGTATAATAATAATTACAATTAAGCTACTTCTGAGAGAGAATTAAGCAAATCCACCTAATCATCTAATGATTGAAAAAGTGTACATGTAAGCCTAGAAATGTTTAATTCCTGCTTTTATATAAACCGGCAAGTCATTCTCTTTGGGGGGGATTGGACAGGAATAATTGGTACTATAGGCGCAGTAGGGATTATATGATTTATTGAAATCGAGAACAATACTATCTCCTTCAGGAATCTCAACATCCATATATCTGCCTCCTCCATAGGTTTCTTTTCCATTAGTTAGATCAGTAAAAGGAAGAAAAAGACTATTTTCATAACCGGGAGTAATGACTTTACTGATACTTTTAAAAAGTGTCAGCTGCATTTCTTGGCCGTCCAAAGTGAATGTTGCTATGCCATATTTCTCGTAATCTCTGAGTCTGTTATCACTGGTCTTGAATGTATGAAGGTCCACTTTCGGCAATTTTTGAAAAGTAGCTTCTATTCGATAAGCTTCATCCACAGGAAAAAAAGGCAATCCATCAAACTCTTGCAGCTTCTCTTTGCTCAGGGGAGATTTATCTGGATCAGCATAATTCTTATTAAGCTTTTCCCGAAATGCCAGTACATCCGATGATTGAGATTGAGCAAAAACTCCAGAAAGCAAGAAGCAGAGTGAAATACTAAGGAAAAAACGATTTATTAATATCAACACAGCGCTAGTGGGTTAAGGATTTCTTTTAAAATATAGATTATAAATCATTGGATATCAATTTTTATAGAAAAAGAAAAAAGACTTTTGAGTTTGGATTTAAAATAACCTTCCACTGATCTGACACTTCGAAGCATATATTTTATAAATTCAAACATCCAATATTAACACACTATGAAGAAGCTAAACATTATTTACATTTTGATGATATGGGTAGGTTTTGCCTGCGGATCTGGATCTGAAAAAGATTGGGGTTCCATGATGACAGATACCCGAGACATTAGCGGGATCAATCAAATCAAACTAGAAGGCGCAATCAACCTTTACCTAAGCCAGGGAGACCTCGAATCCATGGAGATCAAAGGCTTCGAGAAAGCCATGGAGTATTTAAAAATATCAGAAAACGGTTCTGAATTAATTATTGATTTTGATCCTGATGGATCTGAGTTCTTCAAAAATAAAACTCCGGAAATCCATTTAACTATAGCAGATTTACAAAGGCTGGTTTTTGATGGTGTAGGGAATATAGAAACAAAAAACACCTTTGAAGTTGGTCAATTGATGATACGGGGAGATGGAGTTGGAAATGTGGAAATGGAAATTCAAGCAGAAAGTTTGGATGCGCAATTTAATATGATGGGAAATGTGGACTTATCAGGAAGTGCGACCTATGCTAAAATCAAATTTGAAGGAATGGGAAATCTCGAGGCATCTAACTTGATCACCCAAACGATGGATTTACAATCAAGAGGAATGGGCAATGTGGAAGTTCATTGTGAAGGTGAATTATCCATTGATGCTCAGGGAATGGGTTCCGTGACCTATACTGGTAATCCTACTGTAATCAAGGAGGAAATTAAAGGGCTGGGAAATGTCAATAGAAATTAACGCTCTCTCCTATTGAATTTAGCATTCATCATAGATTTTGATTGATAGCTCTGTTTTTAATCATAATTAAAACTATTTATATCCGCTTTTATGTCTACTAAAAATCAATACGATCCCTGAAGTTTACAATAATTGGTTTCTGACTTCCATCATCTGTCACCAATGCTAAACGTCCCCATGGCCTAAAGGCAAAAATCGAAGCATCTTGCCCAAAATCCATGATAATTTGGCAGGTGATTCAATTAGGGATAATCAGAATTTTCAAACATCACTCTTTTAAATACTATGGAAATATTTACCATCATTACCATTTTAACCATACTTTCAGCACTTTTTGCTTACATCAACACCAAATTCTTGAAGCTCCCTTTTACCATCGGCTTGATGATCATAGCCATGCTTTTCACCTTGGTGATCTTAATTCTAGGTTATTTTGAAAGTGCTGTTTTAGAGCAGTCCAAAAGCTTGATTCAATCCATAGATTTTAAAACAGTACTGCTCGAAATCATGCTGAGCTTCTTACTCTTTGCCGGAGCTTTGCATACCAAATTGGATGAGCTAGCTAAGCAAAGAGGGCCTATTATGCTTTTCGCAACTTTTGGGGTCTTGCTTTCCACCTTTTTGATCGGAACGCTTTTTTATTTCTTGGCTGAATTAATCGGTCATCCGATTGCCTACATCTATTGCCTACTTTTCGGGGCATTGATCTCTCCTACTGATCCCATCGCAGTATTGGGTATCCTCAAAGAGGCGAATGCTCCCAAAAAACTTGAAATCAAAATAGTAGGAGAATCCCTTTTCAATGATGGAGTTGGAGTCGTGGTGTTTTTGGTCCTATTATCTATAGCCCAAAGAGGAATAGCATCTGTTGAGGCTGAGGAAGTTGGTTTACTTTTCTTTGAGGAGGTATTTGGGGGCTTGGCTTTAGGTTTGGTTTTGGGCTGGCTTGCGTTCAAACTGATGAAAAGCATAGATCATTATGAAACCGAGGTTTTACTCACTTTGGCATTGGTAATGGGCTTATATGCATTGGCCTCCTATCTACATTTTTCAGGTCCTCTTGCCGTTGTAGTCGCCGGGATTTTGATTGGAAATAAATCGCCCGAAACTGCTTGGTCATCTGTAACTCAGAATTATGTAGACAAATTCTGGGAGTTGATCGATGTTTTCTTAAATGCCATTTTATTTGTTTTAATCGGACTTGAATTATTGATCATCACCATTAATGCAGAATATATTTTACTAGGGGTTTTAGTCATTCCAATTGCTTTGGCCTCTCGTTATCTGGCACTTTCTGGTCCTATCATATTATTCAGGAAAAAACTGGATTTTATTCCTAAGACAGGTCTTTTGATGACCTGGGGAGGAATCAGAGGTGGGATTTCCATTGCTTTGGCCTTATCTTTAGAACCAATCATGGAACGGGAGCTGTTCCTGACTGTCACTTATGTGATAGTAGTTTTCTCCATTATCATACAAGGATTGAGTATCGGTCCATTAGTTAAAAAAATCCTCAGCAAAACCCCTCAATAATGAGCAATTCAAATTCCCTTTCTCAAAAGGGAAAAGCTGCATCTGAAAATCCCATGCGGATTGACCTAGAAGTCTATTTTGATGCCATGGATAATATCTACCATGACAAGGACAATCCTTCGGGTACTTTTCCAATGAATGTAGCAGAAAACCAGCTTTGTTGGGAAATGCTCAAAGAGAAAATGCAGGAAATTTCCAGCAAAAAAGAAATCCCTGATTGGGTTACGAGTTATGGAGATCCTGCCGGTGTACTGAGTTTCAGAGAGGCGATTGCTGGCTATTATTCTGACTTTCTGATGAATCATACTGTGGACCCTGAAACACTGGGGCTTTCGGTTGGGGCCACTTCTGTGATTGAAATGACAGCCTTTTTATTAGCTGATCCTGGAGATACCGCGGTAATTCCAGCCCCGAGCTACCCAGTTTACACGGGAGATATTGGAGTTTTCCCCGGTGTCAAGCGTTACGATCTCCAGACTCACTCTGATATTGGAGAATTAAAAGATGGGATTCCCTTGCAGATTTCTCAATTAGAAAACGCTAAAAAGGAAATTGAGGAAAGTGGCAGCAGGTTTAGGATGCTCATTTTGACAAGCCCTGATAATCCTACAGGAGGGATTTATTCTAAAGAACAGCAGGAAGAAGTTGCCGATTGGTGCATAGCCAATCACATTCATTTAATAGTGAATGAGATATACGGGCTTTCCTTGATCGACACTGAAGACCCGGTAGTTTCGGCGGATTATGGAAAGCAATTGAAGTTTTATTCTTTCGGCAACCTGATGAACCAGAAAAAAAGCCCATACCTACATCATTGGTATTCTTTTTCCAAAGATTTAGGAATCTCTGGTTTTCGGATTGGAGTGGTTCATACCTATAATGAAGAGTTTATCCAAGCTTACAGAAACGTGGGTCTTTCACATGGGGTTTCTAATCATACCCAGTGGTTGCTCGAAGAAGTTTTGAATGATCAAGCTTTCATGAAAAACTATATTGAAACCTATCAAAAAGCACTGAATCAATCCTATAAAATCGTTAGGGGGACTCTGCAAAAGTTAGAATTGAGGTATAGCCCTTCATACGGAAGCCTTTTTATCTGGATGGATTTATCAGAATTTTTGAAGGCAAAAACAGAACAAGCCGAAAATGAATTATGGCTTAAAGTCTATGAAGAGACCAAAATTTTATTGACTCCTAGTAATGGTTTTGGCCACAAACAAAAAGGCTTATACCGTTTGGTGATCTCCAGTTTTAAACATGCCGATTTACGAGTTGCAATGGACCGGTTCTCAAAATTTGTACTTCAACAAAGAGCAGAAAAATAATAAGCGAAAGGTCATTTTCGGATTAATAAAGTGTTTCAAAAACCCGAATTCAAACTACTATAAAATTCAATTTTTGATTTGAATAAACCATATTAAGTTTCAGATTATCAATATTTTAAATTCATTTTTTTATTTGATACTAGGTTATTTTTTCGTACCTTCTACCAAATCAAAGAGAGTAACTGATGATTAAACTAGTGGTAGTATACGGACATCCAAAGAATACTGAAGATTTTGAAAAGTATTACATGGAGACTCATATGCACCTTGCTAGAAAAATATCTTGTGAAAGACTTGAGACTTGCAAGTTTATAGGCACTCCAGATGGCAAAAAAGCAACCAACTATAGAATGGCTGAATTGTATTTTGCATCCATGGAGGATCTTCAATCAGCTATGAGTTCAGAAGAAGGTCAAGCAGCAGTTCAGGATATTCCAAATTTTGCTACTGGAGGAGTTGAAGTAAGTATTGCTGAAATTAGTTAATCTGATTATTCGCAATCATCCCAGTTGCCTTATTTTCTTTGCTTGATTGGTTGGAAGACCGATGACCGAAGACCCAGCCACGGCTGGCAGGCGAAGCATCCGGATTCTGATCCTTTTAACAGACAATAAGCCTTATTTTATTCAATTCTGGTAAGAAAGAGGATACAAATATCAGTTAATTACTTAGTCCGGAATTTTTAAGATTATCAAAAAACTTTTTCCAAATTTCAAATGCCACACTTTTTAGGGCTATTTCATCTCCTACCCCCTTAAAAACTCTGCTAACAAGCCATGAAAATGATGAACTCCTGATTCCATTTTAGGAGAAAATCTTCCAGTCTGGTAGATTCTGGAATGCATCCCTTTAAAGACTCCTTCAACCACAAACTCATCTTCCCTTTCTACTTTATCCAAGGAAGCCCCCGCTCCAGTATCTAATTTGCTTTCATCCCAAACGTAGGTAATAAAACTGACTTTGGTTCTATTGAGAGCAATGGGTTTGACAACGTTGATAGAACAGCCCCATGGATAAAAATTAAACATCATGTTGGGGAATATCCAGAAGTAATAAGCACTGATTTGTTTGCCGTAGTCTTCATGATTTTCCGGTAAATCAAATACATGATCTCCTCCTGAGGAATGCCCTATCTGCAAATTGAGCAAGCCATGTATTTCAGTTTCATACTTGCCATAATCCAAGACTTCATTCAAACCATTGTGAACAAATGGAATATGAAAACCTTCTAAGTAATTGTCACAATAAAGTGCCCAGTGAGCATTGACCAGGTAATCCTTATTTCTGCTTGTATCTAGTTTAAATTCATCCAAAGGGAGAAAACCTACCTTTTTATCCATCACATCTAAGACAGCTTGAAAATCCATCCCGCGCTCTAATGCTGTAAAAAGCCAAGGTCCCCACTTCTTGATAGGAAATGAGTAAAGATGATCTTCTTTCCTAGGAAAATCTTCTGCCTCCTTGAATTGGGGCATATGCTGAAATTCTCCCTTGAGATTAAATCTTCTTCCATGGTAGGCACAGGTAATATTTTTTGTGTTTCCTCCTTGATGGCAGAGGATATTCCCTCGATGCGTACAAACATTTGAAAGACAGTTAATATCTCCTTGATCATTACTCAGCAGCATAGGCTCCTCTAATCCAAACTCTAAAAACTTAAAAGGATAAACTTGGGAATCTAAACCCACCAAACTTTGATCTCCAATGAATTGCCAAGTTTTAGCGAAGACCTTTTCAATCAAAGCATCATATACCTCCTGCGAAGTGTAAAAACTGGAAGGCAGAGTTTCGGCCTTCGTGATATCTGGGTCTATGTAAAAAGGTTTCAATATTTCTTAGTATCTTGATTACTAGCCAAATTACTTAATTCCATTCAATTCATTTTTTCTTTTGAAAAAAACTTCTCCCCAACGTCAACTAGGATTAATTACAGTAATTTCTTTGGTGGCCGGGGGTATGATAGGTTCAGGAATCTTCACGCTTCCAGCTGCTTTAGCCCAATTTGGCGGGATTAGCTTATTAGGTTGGGTTATCGCTGCAATTGGGGCTACTTCCTTGGCAGCCATGATGGGGAAACTCAGTAAAGTCATACCCGAACAAGGCGGCTCTTATGCCTACACTAAAAGAGCCTTTGGGAAATTTCCCGCCTTCCTAGTCGCTTGGGGTTTTTGGCTATCGGTTTGGAGTACCAATTCTGCCATATCCTTATCCTTTGCTGGTTATTTTTCTGTTTTTTTTCCAAAGCTTCAAGGTCAACCTTGGTTTACCACTTCGATTGCTTTATTGGTTATTTGGGGCTTATCTATCTTAAATAGCTTGAGTATCCGAGGATCGGGGAATCTTCAAGTTGTCACCACCCTTCTTAAAGTTATTCCTATCCTGATTATTGCTATTGGGGGTGTTTTTGTATTTGACATCAATCATTTTATTCCATTAAATATTTCTGGGGTTTCTTCTATTCAAGCCATTACCACAGCCTCTGTACTTTGTTTTTTTGCCTTTATGGGAATAGAGGCTGGCACTATACCGGCAGAGAATATTAAAAACCCAGAGAAAAATATTTCAAAGGGCACACTCATAGGAGTTGGATTGGTAGTTTTTCTGTACTTGTTCAGTTCTATTTCTCTATTTGGAATTCTTCCTCCCTCCGAAGTAGCTCAAAGCACTGCCCCCTTCACGGATGCTGCAAATCAACTATTTGGAAAAAACACAGGATTTTTCATAGCCATTGGAGCATGTATATCCACATTAGGCGCTTTGAACGTTTGGATTTTGGTTCAGGGTCAAATTTCTAACTCCATGGCAAGGGATGGGTTATTACCGAAATCCTTGGCATTTATCAACAAACATGGCTCACCCAGTACAGGAATAATCCTTTCAAGTACAGTTATTACAGTTCTGCTTTTTTTCAACTCCAGCAAGGGCTTCGGGGACTTATATTCTTTTATGGTATTATTGACTTCGGCCACTTCTTTACTTTTTTACATTGCTGCAGCATCGTCCTTTCTCAAATTTTCAATAAAATCAGAATTAGGTTTTAAGCCTTCATTTATTAATATCAGTCTTTCACTTACTGGTTTGAGCTTTGGAATTTGGATCTTGCTCGGTTCAGGAGCAGAAGCCTTGATTTGGGGTGGAATTGGGGTTTTACTAGGGATTCCTATTTATCTTTTCAACAGAAAAAAATAAAACATGAAATGCCCACGAGGAAAATCTCACACAAGGGGATGCACCGATAAATTGGGGTAGGGCTTTCCATCTGACCTCTAAAAAACAAATTATAAACAGATGAAATCGAGCACGAAAAGAACGACACACAATCGCCTACTCGATCTATTTTTAGGAATATTATTCACCTAGTACAATTTGATTTTTGGTTTTAGCATTCCTCTCCATATTTTCATTGAATAAAGAATTGCACTCATGATTCATCAAATAGAAAATTCAGAATTAGCTGTTAAAGTCAATACAAAAGGCATTGAGCTATCTTCCATTCATTCCAAATCCACTGGAATCGAACATATCTGGCAAGGAGATCCAAGTTTTTGGAATGGTCAAGCTCCCATTCTATTTCCAATAATAGGCGCATTAAAGGATGGAAAAACTGAATATGATAGAAAATTCTACAAGATTCCGAAACACGGAATAGTAAGAAATTCGATCAAGCCGGTTTTATTGGATAAAACTAATGAATCACTCACATTTTCAATGAGATGGGATGAAGAAACCCTTCTTTCATATCCGTTTAAGTTTGAATTGAAAGTAATCTTTTCCCTAAAAGGAAGAACTTTGGAGGTCCTACATGAAGTAACAAACCATGGCCCTGAAACGATGTATTTTTCATTAGGAGGACATCCTGCATTCAATTGCCCAATCCATAAAGGGGAAGTGTATGAGGATTATTTCATAAAATTTGAAGAGAAAGAGACCGATTCAACTTGGCCAGTGCTGGAAAATGGTCTGATTGGTAAAGAGCCCCTTCCTATGTTGAAGGCTACTAATAAGTTACAATTGCACGCTAACCTGTTTGATAAGGATGCTTTGATTCTTAAAAATCTAAAGTCAAGAGAAGTCAGCTTGGTATCAGAGAAAAACGGTCCTGTTCTGAGTATGAGTTTTCAGGATTTTGACTATTTGGGAATATGGGCTAAGCCCAAAGCTCCTTATGTGTGCATAGAACCATGGTTGGGTATTGCTGATTCAATTGATTCTGATGGGAAACTGACTCATAAAGAAGGAATGATTCAACTGGGACCTCAGAATAAATCCACAAAAAAGTACTCAGTATCAATTCATTAAATCGAGGAAGAAATATCATTGACAATGGTTTCCACCATAGTTATAAAACCTCTGTAAGTAAATGGCTTATGAAAGTAAAAGGAAACAGACTGATAAGCTAATGCCTCATTTCTTTCAGAGAGGCTAAGTTCTTCTGAAAGTGCAACAATTTGGAAAGTGGATTTAAGTTGGTAATCAAGTCTATCAAACTTTTTAAGGAACTCCCAACCTAGTCCATTTTGAGCATTTAAGTCAAGAAGTATCAAATTTCCCCCATTACTTACTGAATTATGGATTGATTTTTCTTTTAAAAAATCATCTCCATCGGTAAAGTAAAAAATAGGAGTATTGACACCGATTTTATCTGTGAATTTTTTTATGGCTGAATGAAAAGCAGTGTCCGGATCTACAATGTAAATCGCATTAAATTCCATGAAAGTGTTATTAAAATCAGGCTCTGAAAATTTAGAAAAAAAATAAGGGATTTGGAATACATTTAAATGCGTAACAAACTCATAAAAAGCTATTTAGCATTATTTTTCAAACTATTTTTTAAGACAGAATTTCAGATTTTAAAGTAGTATTTTTGAAGAAAGCCATAATCATTTTTCTAAAATTATTATTCTCTATCTTTTATCAAAGAATAACAAAATAATAACCTAGAATAATTACAGCTTTTTCGAAGAAAAACCCATCTTTATAATCAATATTAAAATTCATTCTATGCAAAAAAATTTACTACGATTAGCAGGGATTTTTCTACTGCTTTTTATGGGCTTCCGACTCCAGGCTCAAGAGGTTTTTATCAATGAAATTCATTACGATAATACAGGAACTGATGTAGGTGAAGCTATTGAGATAGCAGGACCTGCTGGTACTGATTTGACAGGATGGTCAGTGGTTTTATACAATGGGGCGAATGGTGCGTCCTACAATACTCGAGCTCTTTCAGGTACAATCACTGATTCTGGAAATGGCTTTGGATTTGTAACCCTAACTTATCCTACCAATGGAATTCAAAACGGAGCTCCAGATGGAGTTGCCTTGGTTAATAACGGAGTGGTTGTTCAGTTCCTTAGTTATGAAGGAACTTTCCTCGCTGTTGGCGGTCCTGCTGACGGCCTAAGCAGTACCGATATTGGAGTTGAAGAAACCTCCTCTACCCCTATAGGATTTTCTTTACAATTAGGGGGTACAGGCAGTACCTACGCAGATTTTACTTGGCAAACTGAAAGCGCTGAAACATTTGGTTCAAGTAATACAAATCAGACTTTCTCTCCGGAAATAGTTTTGTTTGTAAATGAAATACATTACGACAATGCAGGGGCTGATGTCAATGAAGGAATTGAAGTAGCGGGCTCAGCTGGTCTAGACCTAGAAGGGTATAAATTGATTCTTTACAATGGAACTGGTGGAGCTGTTTACGGCACTGTGAATCTTACTGGAGTGCTTCCTGACCAGGACAATGGCTTCGGAACTAAATTTTTTGCTATCAATGGATTGCAAAATGGTGCTCCTGATGGATTCGCTTTGGTGAATCCTTCAGATGAAGTGATTCAGTTTCTAAGTTATGAGGGAGTTTTCACTGCCGTTGGTGGTCCAGCAGATGGCTTACTAAGCGAGGATATAGGCGTCGTTCAAATTTCATCTACTCCTGTGGGTACTTCTTTACAGCTTCAAGGTACTGGAACCAAATACACCGACTTCGTATGGTCTTCCACCTCAATTACTAGTACCTATAATCAGGTCAATACCGGACAGAGCTTTGGGGGCATAATAGTAGATCCGGAACCAGTTTTAATTTCTATAGCAGAGGCTAGAACCAAGGGAATAGGTTCAGAAGTGTTGGTACAAGGCGTATTGACTGTTAGTGATCAATTAGGTGGACCTGCATTCATACAAGATGCTACGGGGGGAATCCCGGTTTTTGACTCTCAAGTTCATGGGCTTGGCAATTATCAAATAGGAGACGAAATCAGGATTTTAGGATCTATTGGAGCCTTCAATCAACAAATTCAAATTGTCAATATCACTGAATTAGAACTTATAAGCTCTGGAAATGAAGTTGTGCCTACAGCACTTTCCATCAGCCAGATTAATTCAGGAGTAGAAGGACAGTTGATTAGCATTCCAAATGCTGCCTTTGCTATTTCCAAAGGTCTCTTTTTCCCAGAAAGTAATTATACCGTCATAGATGGTAGTGGAAGTCTTGAATTGAGAATCGATGGTGATGTCAACAGTTTGGTAGGAAGAGTGATACCAGCTGAGGTACAAACCATCACGGGAGTGTTAGGAAGCTTCAGAGGAAGTCTTCAATTACTTCCTAGATTTATAGAGGACTTACCGGGTACAAGCCCATACGAAGTAGCAGGCTCTGATATTCCAAATGCGGAGACCTTAGATGTGATGACTTGGAATATGGAGTTCTTTGGTGCCACCATCGCGAACTTTGGCCCAAGCAATGTAAGCTTGCAGGCAGAAAACGCTATAAAAGTGCTACAAGCTACTTTGCCGGATGTAATCGCTGTACAAGAAGTTTCAGATGAAGATTTATTGGCTTTCGTGGTTTCACAACTGCCTGGATATGAAGTCATATGTTCGGATAGATTCTCAAGATCTTTTGAGGCTCCCGATCCTACTTTCCCACCACAAAAGCTATGTTTAATCTATAATACGGCTGTATTAGAAATCCAGTCTTCTAAAGTTCTATTCGAACAGATTTATGATGAAGCTAGATTGGGATTGAATAACCTATTGGATGAGTATCCAACAGGAACTCCATCTTCATTCTGGTCTAGTGGCAGATTGCCTTGGTTGGTGGAAGCTGTTGCAGATATCAACGGAGTCAAAGAGCGAATCAACTTCATCAACATTCACGCAAAATCTGGTTCAAGCAGAGATGATTTGGCTAGAAAGCGATTTGATAACCTTGCTTTGAAGGATACGTTGGATGCTTACTATTCAGATGCCAATATCATTCTTTTAGGAGATTACAATGATGATTTGGACATTTCAATTGGTGGAGGTCCTAGCACCTATGAAGTTATTATCAGCGATCCTGATTTCAACGGGGTAACCCTTTCCTTGAGCGAAGCAGGTTTGAGATCCTTTATCTTTAATGATAATGTCATTGATCACATCACAATTTCCAATGAGCTCTATGACAATTATTTAGAGGGATCTGAGCAGTTGTTTATCCCATTTAATCTTGTTGCTAATTATGCCAATACCACTTCCGACCATTTACCTGTTTCTGTCAGGTTTATTGCAGGTGAAGGCATTAGCTCAGATGCAGGAGAAGGAGCAATTGTTTATTTGGGTTATGAACCTTTAGCTTCCACCACACTTAAAGCCGCTGATGCAAGTGGTGGCAGTGGTAATTACACTTATTCTTGGAGTAATGGTCAAACGGGACAAGAAATAACTGTTTCACCAACCGAAACCACTACTTACACACTTACTGTGAGAGATGATGCCGGGAATATATTCCAAGACGAAGTCACTGTTTGTGTGGTCGATGTGAGATGCGGATCCAAGAATGATAAGGTATTGGTTTGCACTTCCAACGGCAATTCTGGAAAAACACAAACCATTTGTGTGGCACCTGAGGCAGTTCCGGCCTTCTTGAGAAAAGGAGCAACTCTTGGAGATTGCGGTTTGATTCCTTGTGAAAGCAATTCTGAATCTATTAGCAAAGAGGCTAGTTTCAAAAACGCGAAGGTTCAAAAGGCTTATCCAAACCCATTAGAAGAGGAAGTAAACATTACGTTGGATTCCAACTTGGATATCGAAGTTGCTTACATCCTATTTGATGAAAAAGGTGAGTTGGTTCAAAGCGGAACTTCAAGCTTTATTACTGGAAAGCTCCAGCTGATCATTGGTTCTACACAATTGAAGAAAGGGTTCTATTATCTTCATTTGAATCATGGTCAGGAGACGAAGATGATTCGATTGATGAAAAAGTAATTTGATTCAAAATACATTAAGCCTGGTCTCAATCAGACCAGGCTTTTTTTTGAATTCACATTTAGAGGATAAAAGCCTCGAAGACTTTTTTACCCATGTATTTATTGGTAACTTATAGATACTATAAAACATTGATCTATTGATAATTAAGATCAGTAGATCATATTCTTTTCAACGGTAAACCCCAATAACATGGCATTAGTGAAAGTAATTGAAGTCATAGCTTCATCAGAAAAAGGAATTGAATCTGCTATAGAAAATGCTGTTGCAGAAGTTTCGAAAACAGTCCGAAACATTGATTCAGTTTGGTTGAAAGACACCAAGGTTCACGTAAAAGACGGCAAAATCATCTCCTATGGGGTGATTTGTAAAGTTTCATTTAGAGTTGATTAAACCCGAAATATGCAGTAGACTTCTTATTACGAGTCCAAACCGCTTCAAAATCAATCGCTTTGCTNTATTTAGCTCAATCACCGTAGCGGTGCTATGCTTCATTCGCTAAATACTTGATTTTATTGCGGTTTGATCTCTCATTACAGATTCTAATGCATAATCCGGGTTAAATAATCAAAAAAATAGGCGCAGTCAAACAATGCGCCTTTTCATTTTATCAATCGCCGATTATTAGGTCAAATTTCAACCTCAACTTTTAAATCAAAACTTTTTCTTCAACTGTTTGAAGTTCACCTTCCCACTTACTGACAGCTGCTGTAGCTAACCCATTTCCCAACACGTTGGTGGCACTTCGGAACATATCACAAAAATGGTCGATGGGTAAAATTAAAGCTATTCCCTCTACCGGAATACCAAACATACCACAGGTGGCTGCAACTACCACCAAACTTGCTCTTGGGACACCTGCTACACCTTTACTACTTAGCATTAGCACCAACAACATGGTGAGTTGAGTACCCAAATCCAATTCGATTCCATAAACCTGAGCAATAAAAATACTGGCGAAAGTCATATACATCATACTTCCATCCAGATTGAAAGAATACCCCAATGGCAAAGTGAAAGACACGATTCTGTCATTACACCCAAATTTTTTCAAATCCTCTGTGAGCTTCGGAAAAACAGCTTCTGAACTGGTTGTACTGAAAGCAATTACCATGGAGCCAAAAAGTCCTCTTATGAGCTCAGGCAATCTTTTTCCAATAACCAAATAGCCTACAAAGAGCAAGACCATCCATAGGACTAAGATACCAGCAATAAAAGCCCCGAAATACTTGGCATAGGTAAGCAATATATCCAGGCCTCTGGTGGCAATCACAGCAGAAATAGCACCGAACACGCCTAACGGAGCGGTCATCATCACGTAGCCTACCATTTTCAAAACAACATGAGCAACAATTTCCAAAGCATTGATCAAAGGCAAAGCTGTAGGACCTAATCCGGCCAGCGCTATTCCAAAGAATATGGAAAACACAACCAATTGAAGAATCTCATTGGTGGCCATGGCTTCAAAAACACTTTTGGGAACTATATGCTCCACAAAATTTAAAAGGGAAAACTGCTTGGTCTTTGCTGTAACATCAGCTACTCCAGCAGCATCTTCAGAACTCAGATTCATTCCCATTCCTGGCTCATAAAAATTGACCATTACTAAGCCAATTAATAAGGAAACTAATGAGGCAGAAAAGAACCAAATCATCGCTTTTCCTCCTATCCTACTGACAGTCCTCACATTTCCTAACTTAGCTATACCCACTACCAAGGTACAGAAAACTAAAGGGGCAATAATCATCTGAACCAGACGGATGAAGATGGTGGCTAGCAGTTTGATATTACCACTATAGGCACTGATTAATTCAGGATCTTCGCTTTTAAAAATTGAAAATCCAACGATCATTCCGAGCACCATTGCCCCAATAATCGAATAAGTAAGAAGGTTTTTTTTCATGAAAGGTTGGGGCAATTGTCTATTCAAATCGCAAATGAAAGCAAATAATTTGATGCTTTTTCATGCCCCACTCTAAACCAAGAAAAATATTTTTTAAAACCTTTAATCAAGAATTTAAACTCCTGATATAAAGATATTTAATAACCCAAAGCCCTTAGATTATCAATAGGAATAATTCGAATAAATCTAAACATTACAGAGTGAGTTTGAAGATTTCCAAATTACCTTCTCATCGGAAAAAGAACTCATTGGAAATCTACTATCACCTATACTACCCAGTTCATTTCCCTGGCAATCATAAATTGGAAAAACAGAATTGCAGTTTGAGCAGCAATTCTTTAAAATAAAAATTTCTTGATTACCCGATTTTGCTTGTGTGAAGTACTGGAATACCGCAAAATCTGAACCCTCTAACTCACGTATTTGCTCATTCAACCAGTCTAAGTCTTCAACTGGGTCCTCAACACCGCAAACCAAAACTGGCAATTCATCTTTTTGACAAGAGGAAAATATCATTCCTAAAAGTAAAATAAGGGATACATGTTTCATGAATCTAAAATTAAAGTTGATTTGATATTTCCTGATACCTACAATATTTTTCATTTGATAGAGAATATTTTGTAAATCATTAAAAATTTAAGATTTTCTGGTCTTTTTGAATACATTTAATCAAAATAATGCAATACATTCGATGTATTATTCAAAAGATGGGATGTTTACACTAAACGAAATCATATTTGTTGACGATGATGCAATCGTTAGAATGCTAGGAAAGAGGATCTTATCAAATATCAAATTTGACAGAGAAATCACTCAATTTGAAAATGGCCAATCCGCAATTCAAGAAATTCAAAAGCGAGTTGCTCAAAATGAAATTGCAAAGAACGAAAAACCTACTTTAATTTTATTGGATATAAATATGCCGGTCATGGACGGTTGGGATTTTTTGGATGAATTTTCTACACTACCCAAAAGTATCCAAAATCAGTTTTACATTTCCATTATCACCAGCTCTATTGACCGCTCTGACAAGGAAAAAGCATTTTCTTACCCTATCGTAAAAGATTACATTCAAAAGCCCATGTCAGTAAGCCTCTTTATGGATTTTTTGAAGAAACATGAGTTTGTAAAGGAAGAATAATCAGCAAGCATAAGTCTCTTTTATAATAATTGTTTGCTTTTTCTTGAGAATGGATGAATTTTAGGGCTAATGAATTCACCCGAGATTCTTGATGCCATTCGATTAAATTTTTCCCCCGAGGATTTACTCGCCTTAAATCTTGCATTAGCCTTGATTATGTATGGAGTAGCCTTGGATTTAAGGTTTGAAGACTTCAAGTACCTAATAAAGAATCCCAAGCCATTTTTCCTGGGAGTTCTTTCTCAATTTCTTCTACTTCCTTTCTTGACTTGGGCACTTATTTTAGCAATTCAGCCTCCTCCCAGTGTAGCCTTGGGTATGTTTCTAGTTGCAGCCTGTCCCGGTGGAAATGTGTCTAATTTCCTAAGCAGTTTGGCAAAAGGAAATACAGCCTTATCTGTAAGTTTGACTGGTTTCTCAACTCTAGCCTCAATTCTAATCACACCATTAAATTTTTCCCTATGGGCAGGTTTTTACGACCCAACCTCTACTCTTTTAAAAGCAATTAGCTTGGATGTCACTGATGTTTTTATCACCATTTCATTGATTCTAGGTCTCCCTCTTATGTTAGGGATTCTCACTCGGAGCTACTTCCCTGAGTTTGCTAGAAAAGCTGAAAAAATTCTCAAGCCTTTAAGTATTGTAATATTTGGAGCTTTTATCGTGTTGGCTTTTGCGGGAAATTTTGAAATCTTCCTTCAATATATTTCAATCATCTTCCTTTGGGTTTTTACTCATAACTTGCTTGCCTTGACTACAGGATTCCTTACAGCAAAATTGGGAAAACTTCCTTTGCCTGATGTCAAAACACTAACCATCGAAACAGGAATTCAAAATTCCGGCTTGGGGCTAGTTTTAATTTTTACGTACTTTGAGGGCCTGGGAGGAATGGCTATCATCACGGCCTTATGGGGAATTTGGCATTTGATTTCAGGAATGCTTGTTGCCAGTTTATGGAAATCTAGAAAATGAAAGATCTTTTTAATGCCGTTTTGAGGCTATTGGTTAAAATCGCTTTACGCCTATACTTCAATAAAATCAAGGTTTCGGGTAAGGAGAATATTCCTAAAAACCACCCTGTAATCCTGGTTGCTAATCATCAAAACGCGCTCATAGACCCCCTATTATTAGCTACCCATACCAATTTGAAGCCTTGGTTTTTGACTAGGGCTGCCGTGTTTAAAAATCCCATGGTATCCAAAATCCTTCACTATATCAGGATGCTTCCTGTATATCGAGTCAGAGATGGATTTTCTACTATCCAACAAAATCAACAAACTTTTGAGGCCACATTTGAAGTTTTGAAAAAAAATGGGACTGTGGTGATCTTCGCCGAAGGTAGCCATAGCATTGTGCGAAATGTCAGAACTTTGAGTAAGGGCTTTACCCGCATGGCTTTTGGACTCAAGGAAAAATACCCTCAATTAGAGCCATTGATTTTGCCTGTTGCATTAGAGTTTAGTGCCCATAAAAAATCTGGAAGTTTGGTCATCATCGATTTTGGAAAGCCGATTCCTGTGGATATGCCTCCTTCCAAATCAGGCTTACTTACCAAAAAAGTGCAAGAAACTCTCCAATCCATGGTGGTAGAAATACCTGACGAAGGATATGATGAGAATCTACAAAAGATTCTTGATGCAGAAGTTGATGTCACTTCCAAAAAGGCAGTAAGTGAGTTTTTGGGTAAAGGGAATATCATTGAGTCGGTAGACAGGCCCTCTCCTATCAAAAATAAACTGATGAAAGTATTCCATTTTCCACTCTATTGGATTTGGCTTTCTATCAGTCCCAAAATAGAAGATCGGGTTTTTGAATCCACGTTTAAGTTTTTGATCGGTTTCTTCTTAGCCCCTATTTATTACCTTTTGCTTCTTATTCTTGCATTAGAGAGCCCTTTGGGAAGCTGGACCCTTTCCTTTCTGATCATGGCCTGGATAAGTCTCTTATGGAACAAGAACCCACAAGAATAAGTTGAAATGATACCAAATAGTATTTGGAGGAATCATTAACTTTGAGCAACTCTTTGTAAAACCCAAACATAACTTATCATGAGTGAAGACTTCTTGCCCATAAATGGGACTGATTATGTCGAATTATATGTAGGCAATGCCAAGCAAGCTGCTTTATTTTATCAATATGCTTTTGGCTTCGAATTAATAGCTTATTCCGGTCCGGAAACTGGCTACAGAGATAGAGCTTCCTTTGTATTGAAGCAGGGAAAAATCAGATTGGTTTTGACTTCTCCTCTAAAATCTGACCATTACATAGCTGAGCACATCAAAAAGCATGGTGATGGAGTTAAAGTATTAGCCTTGTGGGTGGATGATGCAGAGAAAGCATGGCAGGAAACTACCTCCAGAGGCGCTGTTTCCGCTGATGAGCCTAGAACTTTTACAGACGAGCACGGGGAGGTAAAAGTAGCTTCAATTAAAACTTATGGGGATACTGTTCACACTTTCGTAGAACGAAAAAATTACAAAGGCATCTTCATGCCAGGCTTTATCCCGAGGAAAAGCACCTATCAATCTGAATCCATAGGCCTACTTCATATTGACCACTGTGTGGGAAACGTGGAATTGGGAGAAATGAACCATTGGGTAGAATTCTATGAAAATGTAATGGGCTTTAAACTCTTGGTTACATTTGATGATAAAGACATTTCTACAGAGTATTCAGCTTTGATGTCGAAAGTGGTTTCCAATGGAAATGGCTATATCAAGTTTCCAATCAACGAACCTGCCGAGGGAAAGAAAAAGTCCCAAATCGAAGAGTATCTGGATTTCTACAATGGCCCAGGAGTACAGCATATGGCTATTGCTACAGAGGATATCATTCATACAGTAGGTGAATTGAGAAAAAGAGGAGTTGAATTCTTGGAGGTTCCGGCAACCTACTACGATGATCTCTTGGATAGAGTTGGTGCTATTGATGAAGATATCAAACCATTGAAAAAACTCAATATTTTGGTTGACAGAGACGATGAAGGCTATTTACTTCAAATCTTTACCAAACCACTTCAGGACAGACCGACTCTTTTCATAGAAATTATCCAAAGAAAAGGAGCAACTTCTTTCGGAAAAGGTAATTTCAAAGCTTTGTTTGAAGCAATTGAACGAGAGCAAGAACTAAGAGGAAATCTTTAATAAAAATAAAGAGGCTGTCTCATAAATAGCTCTAGTGTCAGCCTGAGTCTTAAATATTCTTCGAACATACAAAAAAGGGGATGACAGGTTCATCTAAAATGGATTCGCCTGTCGTCCTTTCGCAAATGATATCCATCCCTTTTAGAAAAATTTTTTTTAGTTAGGGCGCGGTGGGCTGACGCAGCAGCGGGCCAGCGTCCGGCCTAGTGCGGTTGAAGCATTGCTGCGTCTTGAATTTTTGGTTCTTTTGCTTCAAGGCAAAAGAACGAAGAGAAAAAAGAAAATGCTTAGTAGAAGCAGTAGGACTTTAAGTTAGCTAAAGCTTAATTTCCATGACAAAGAATTAAATTTCGAAATAAGTGAAATTTCGGAATTTAATTTAATCTGTCATTGGTAGCGGAGTCGAAGGCCATTTCTATCGTCATGTCCTACATTTCGACTTCGCTCAATGTGACAAATTACACTTTTGAGACAGCCCCTTTTTTTATCGATACAGTTCACTGTGTAATTTCTTTAGAGCATTCAGGTCAAATTTGAATACCTGTCTATCATAGGTCATTAATCCATTTACTTCTACTTCAACGTCTGTAGTTTGGGTATAAATAGCCGCAGCTAATCCTTTAGGAATAAATTCTTTAAGATCCTCCATCAAAAGACTGTACCTGGCAAAAAGCTCTGCTTGATCCGAAAAACTCTGATAGCCCCAATTATCCCGATTTTGCCAAGTATGACCATCAAGCGGCAATCCCAATCCTCCAAATTCCCCAAGAACCAAGATGTTTTTCTTTCCAAATAAAGTTGGATCTGGCATAACAGGGTCGGGATAATTATGTAAATCTAAAATATCTCCCACTAGGTCGGCTTCCTTAGGATTCTCCCATTCAAAATTTCCCCCACTGGCAGAATTTATCAAGCGGGTTAGATCCAATTTTCTGGTTAAATCTACGATTTCAGCAGTTTTAAACTGGCCCCATGCTTCATTGAAAGGAACCCAAACAACAATGGAAGGGAAGAATTTGAATTCTTGAATGATTTCAGTCCACTCAGTCTTAAAAATTGACTCAGACTCTCCATTTCTTTCTTTGGAAGTACCTTCTCGAATCACTCCAGGTCTTATCTCCCATTTATTCCCCATGTCTCCAGAAGGCATATCTTGCCAAACTAGCATTCCTAATTTGTCAGCATGGTAATACCACCTAGCGGGCTCCACTTTAACATGCTTCCGGATCATGTTGAAGCCCATTTCCTTGGTTTTTTCTATATCAAAAGCTAAAGCTTCATCGGTTGGCGCAGTATACAATCCATCCGGCCACCAGCCTTGGTCTAAAGGTCCATATTGAAATAAAGGTTCTCCATTTAAAAAAATTCGCTGATGCCCGTCTCGAGCTTTAGCCATTTTGACCTCTCTAAAAGCGGCATATGAACTGACTTCATCAATGACCTTGCTCCCATCAAGTAATTTAATTTTAACATCATACAAATGTGGTTGCTGAGGAGACCATGGAATTGGATTTTCCAATTTTAGTTGAATAGGCTCACCAACAAAATTAGATCCAGAGGCAATTAGCACGCCTTGATTGGTCAATTGAATTTCAACCTTCTGCCCGGGTTTAGATTCAATTACGCTAGTATGAAAAACTTGAGTTTTTTGCTCAAAATTGGAAACAGAAAAAGTCTCAGAGATATAAGATTTAGGAACTGACTCTAACCATACGGTTTGCCAAATTCCAGTGACCGGTGTATACCAAATTCCTCTTGGGTTTTTAACTTGCTTTCCTCTTGGCTGTGGACCGGAATCACTTGGATCCCACACTCTAACTCTGATTTGCTGTTTTTTTCCTGGCTCTAAATGATCGGTGATATCATAAGAAAATGAGTCAAACCCTCCTCTATGTATACCAAGCGATTTCCCATTCACCCAAATTTCTGACTCCCAGTCAACAGCTCCAAAATGCAGCAATATTCTTTTCTTATTGGATTTAAGAGCCAATTCGAAGTCTTTTTGATACCAAATTTCATTATCCGGACCAACGGGTTGCTGAACTCCAGACAAGTAAGATTCTACAGGAAAAGGCACGATGATTTTCCCAACAAATCCAATCTCTGGCAAACTGCCTTTTGGAAGAATGCTGTAATCCCAGGGTCCATTCAGATTCTGCCACTCTGAACGAACTAACTGAGGCCTTGGGTAATCCTGTAAAGGCGCATCCGAGCTAACTTGATCCGTCCAGGGAGTCTTTAAAAAATTAGCCTGCCCAAAGGCATATGTACAACTAAACAATAAAATCAAAAAAAGACTAGAGCGCATAAGTGGATTGTTTAATGAAAATCAAACCATAGTATCATAGGTCCAATTTTTCTGTCTGTATTTGTTTTTAAATTTTCAGAATCTTTACCTGGAGCACTCAAAATATTTTCTTTTGCCAGCTCTCTTTTACCTATCGACAGAAAGCTAATATCAGATTGCCAACCCATTAGATCATCTTTAGAAACCGGCCCCATATTGAGTTCAATACTTGGGTTTTCCGATTTTATCTCCACCCCAACATATTCGAAATTCAATTTAACTTTATGGAATTCAGGAAGTTCCAAAATATTTTTGCCGTCCATAGCAGCATCATTAGCCTCATTTTCTAAAAAAAAGCTTCCGCTCAAATTTTTCGAGTTTAGCCAGCTCACCTCTTTCAATTGAGAAACTTGGTAATCAAAGCTGAGCCCGATAAGATCTTGAGTTTGGTCTATATATCCATTGGCTTCCATTTTCAATTGACCATTGGAAAATATAGTCCAAGTTAAAGTAACAGGTCCTGGCTTATAATTAGATTGGATTTGTATACTACCGTTGGAATTTCTTTTCCAGGTAAAATTCTGATAGATACTACTGACTCCTTCGATTTTTGGAACTTGAGCAAATGTGAGCACATTCATACCCACCTTGACTTTTTCCAAATTCCCATTCGCTTTTCCGAAGACAAATATTTTTTCTCCTACACGAATCTGAAGATCCACTGTAGATTCCCTAACAACAATAGTTTCCTCTTCTTTTAAATCCTTTGCAGTAAAAGAAGCAAACATGATTAAGAATAAAACGAAATAAAGTTTTGAGGCTTTTGCCATTAGTTAATTCATTTGGGTGAAGCTATTTCAGACTCTAAATTAAACTTTATCTATCCATTTAAAAATTAGGAGGCGTTTTTCATTCTTATAGACAGGCTATGTTTCGATCAATTTCAAAAATTGAATGGCATTTTTTCACATTTTCCATATCTTAGAATCAAGCTATAATTTTTAAAAAAAAATGACTTCTATAGACCCTTCAATCTTAGTGCGGGCACAGGCATGGCTCGATGGTAACATAGACCAGAAATCAAAAGATGCTATTAAAAAGCTTCAGACAGAGAATCCAACTGAACTTATTGATTCCTTTTACCAAGACCTAGAGTTTGGTACAGGGGGACTTCGGGGGTTAATGGGAGTAGGAACCAACCGAATGAATGTCTACACCGTTGGGATGGCTACCCAAGGCTTGGCCAATTATTTAATAAAATGCTTTCCCAATGAAGATATAGCTGTTGCGATCACCCATGACAGCAGGATCAATAATACTCTTTTCGCTAAAACCACTGCCGATGTTTTAACAGCCAACGGCATCAAGGTGTATTACTTCCGGGAAATGCGACCGACCCCAATGCTTTCATTCGCTGTGAGGCATTTTTCATGCAAAAGTGGCGTGATGATTACAGCTTCCCATAATCCAAAGGAGTACAATGGCTATAAGGCATATTGGGAAGATGGAGCACAAGTCGTAGCACCCCATGATAAAAATATCATCAAGGAAGTTCAGAAAATCACCTCTTTTGATTTGGTAAACTGGGATAAGATTGATGATCTATTTGAATACATAGAAGAGGATTTTGATCAAATTTATCTGGATAAAGTCAAAGGATTGAGTTTATCTCCAAAGGCGATTCAAGCTCAGAAGGATTTATCTATCGTGTTTTCTCCTATTCATGGGGCTTCAGGAAAAATGGTGCCAGCAGCCCTAAAAACCTTTGGGTTCTCGAATGTAAATATAGTCAAAGAGCAAGCTGAGCCAGATGGGACTTTCCCAACTGTAATCTATCCTAACCCTGAGGAAGCTGAAGCTTTGACATTGTCTGTGGAGTTAGGAAAGAAGGTCAATGCTGATCTGATTTTGGCATGTGATCCAGACGGAGATAGATATGCGGCTGTAGTACCTAATGAAAAAGGCGAGTTTGAATTGCTCAATGGTAATCAAACCGGTACTCTACTTACCTACTATCTCCTCAGCAAATGGAAAGATGCTGGAAAGCTGGATGGAAATCAATTTATGGTGAATACCATTGTAACCACAGAGCTAATCAATCGCTTAGCAGAGGGCTTCGGTGTGAAATGCTTTAATGTTTTAACAGGTTTTAAAAATATTGCAGCTATTATCCGTGAGTTGGAAGGAAAAGAAACCTTCGTTGGTGGTGGGGAAGAGTCCTATGGCTATTTGGTAGGAGACTTCGTGAGAGATAAAGATGGAGTAAGTGCCTGCGCGATGGTTGCTGAAGCGATTGCCTATTACAAAACTCAAGGAAAATCAGTATTTGATGTATTAGCAGAAGTTTACCAGCAATTCGAATTCTATAAAGAAGCTTTGATTTCTGTAACCAAAAAGGGAAAAGATGGAGCAGAACAAATCCAGGCTTTGATGATGGATTTCAGACTCAACCCTCCGAAAGAAATGAATGGAGTGTCCGTAGAAAAAATCATTGATGTAAAGGAAGGCATAATCAAACATGTCAAATCTGGTAAGACAGAAAAGTTGGATATGGATTCCTCCAATGTAATGCAGTTTTACTTAGAAGACGGAAGTAAGATATCAGCTAGGCCTTCAGGGACGGAGCCCAAAATCAAATATTACTTCTCTGTTCATTCCCCTTTGGCAAGTACATCAGATTACCGAAAAGTAGAATCTCAATTAGAAGACAAACTGGAAGGATTAAAGCGCTATTTTTCTTAATAAGCCACATTGATTATAAAAAAAGCAACGCTTCTTGGTGTTGCTTTTTTTATATCCTTTGCCACAGGACATCCGTGAAGTAATTTTCAGAATCAGTAAAAAAGTCCACGACTTTAAATCCACATTCTGAAGCCAATTGACTGATTTCGGACTCACTGAATTTTCTGCTTATTTCAGTGAAAATAGGTTCAAAAGCCTCAAATCGAATGAGTTTATTGGCAGCACCAATAGTTACCAATTGTTCTTTTTGGGAAATCAAATAACTTCTGCATTCCCCTGTAAGTGGATCATACATTGGCCAATGTGTAAATTGCTCCAAATCAAAATTGGCATCCAACTCTCTATTGATTCTTTTTAATAAATTGAGGTTAAAATCTCTAGTAACGCCCTGTTTATCATTGTAAGCCTGCAAAATGATGGATGGATCTTTCTTTAGATCCACTCCCAATAATAGCCAATCATGCGTTTGGGTACCTTGAGCTACATGAAGAAGGACATCTTTGGATTCATTCAAAGAGAAATTGCCAATATTAGACCCCAAAAAAAGGATTAGGGAAGGTTTTCCATTTTCCCAAACTCTTTCCTTCATAGCATTTCTGTAGGTATTTTGAATGGGATGAACATCTATTTCGGGTAATTCACTTTCCAAATTATCCTTTAATTCCTGTAAAACTGAACCGGAAATATCAACAGGGAAATACGTAAAGTTGATTTCCGGCTTAGATCGTAGATATCTAAGCAGGATTTTGGTTTTCATTCCATCTCCGGCCCCTAGTTCTACCAAGTTGAAATCCTGGGAGTATCTCAAGATCTTTCCAAATATGGCAGCATGCTGATTTTCAAAGATTTCAAATTCTTTCCTGGTCAAATAGTATTCCGAAAGCCCCATAATTTTTTGAAAGAGCTTATCCCCTGCTGCATCATAAAAGTATTTGGAGGACAGAGATTTTGGATTTTGTGTTAACCCATTGATTACATCCTGAAGAAAAGTTTCAGATGCATTTTTAATTTCATTCATAAGCTTTAAAGTGATTTGGCTAGGCGAATGCCCATAAACTGCCATCTGTATTTAGGATGAAAAAAGTTTCTATATGTCGGTCTTGAATGCCCTTCAGGTGTAGCCACGGATGCACCTTTTAAAACCATTTGATTAACCATAAATTTACCATTATACTCTCCTAATGCCCCGGGTGCTATGGTAAATCCCGGATAAGGCAAGTAGGCAGAGTTGGTCCACTCCCATCTATTTCCCCAATTGAATTTTTCCTGAGCAGCTTCCCATTCAAATTCAGTAGGCAAACGCATGCCTTTCCAACTGGCAAAAGCTGATGCCTCATAAAAGCTTACATGAGATAGACTTGCTTTGGGATCCAGAAACTTCCTCCCGTTTAAAGTATAATAGGTCCATGTATTATTTTGTTTTTCCCAATATAAGGGGGCTTCAATATTATTTTCTTTCACCCAAGCCCAACCTTCATCATGCCAATATCTTGGCTCAGAATAAGCTCCAGATTTTATAAACTCCAAATATTCTCCATTAGTCACCAATGCAGATGAGATAGCATAAGGATGTAGATAAACTTTATGTCTGCCTAACTCATTGTCAAAACAAAAAGAATCACCCTCGTAACCTATTTGGTAAATTCCTTCATCCATCTCAATCCACTGAGATTTCTCTTCATGCGGATATTCATCAATATCCATGACAATAGGATCCAAAGGATTAAACCAAAAGCTGTATTTCAAATCAGTCAGCAAAAGCTCCTGATGCTGCTGCTCATGATTCAATCCAAGAATAATCAATTCATTAATCTCAGGATTATCTTTTCTAATCAATCCTTCCATGGCTTGATCCACATATTTCCTGTATTCTTTCACTTCTTCTACTGATGGTCTCGTGATCAAGCCACGCTGATTTCTGGCAGTTCTTTGCCCCATAGCATTGTAGTAAGAATTAAATAGAAAGTTGAAATGAGGATGCTTAACCCTGTATTTTTCAGCGTATTTAACTAAAATAAATTGCTCAAAAAACCAGGAAGTATGTGCCAAATGCCACTTAGGCGGACTTACTTCTTCCGACGCTTGCAGGCTAAAATCCTCAGTAATCAAGTCGGAGCAAAGGTAAATCGAGTGGGTTCGAATCCTCCTGTAATCGTCTAAAAGTCTCATTAAAAACGGGTAGTTATTGGTTTTTCTAATATAAAAAAATACTTAGGCTTTCCCCAAATGAATCAGTGCTTCTCCTACATTAATTACCGGAAGATTATTGATACCTATCACATATCCATTGGAGGGAGCTTTGATGGGGATTTTGATATGTCCATAAGGATCTGAAATCCTAGCGACAACCTGACCTTTTTTAACCTCATCACCCAAGCGAACAGAGGAGTTGAAAATCCCTGAAGATCGTGCTCTTATCCAGTCACTACTTTGTAATATAACGGTTTCCTTCTTTTCAGGACCACTTTCCAACATGTCCAAATGAAATAGCATACGCTTGATTCCCGCTACTCCTTCGTCAGTAGACAATTCATCTATCCTCATGGATTCTCCGCCTTCAAAAACCAGAAGATGCTTTTTGGCTTTAAAAGCAGCTTTTCGGAATGATTTCTCAATCAACTTAGAATTAACTACAAAATGAGTCCCGAAAGCCATGGCTAATTCAATCGCCTTTTTATCCTGAAAATCGACCCTAATTTGGGGGTGATTGGTCAGCATTCTTCCACCGGTATGAAAATCAATTCCATAATCTATGTGGGGAATAATTTGCTCGTTGAGGATGTAGGCTATTCTCCCAGCTAAAGAGCCCTTTTTGCTACCGGGAAAACTCCTATTTAAATCTCGTCCATCTGGAAAGGTTCTACTGTTTGAAAGAAAACCATAGATGTTAACTAGAGGAATGATAATCAGCGTACCCCTCAATAACTCCAGACCATTGTCTATCTCTTCCAATATCCGTTTGGCTGTAATTATTCCATTGATTTCATCCCCATGAACTCCCCCACTAACCAATACTACAGGTCCCTCCTCTTTGGCAGACCTGATGAAAATCGGTAAATCAATTAATGTATGTGTGGGTAATTTTGCAATTGGCAATTCAATATTCACTGCCTGACCTTGTCTGATCTTGACACCGTTGATCTGAAACTCTTTCATAGTAAGGGAAAGGAATAATAAATTTCTATTCCAAACAAAACTTCTTTATTTCGCATCTTTGATTCCGCTATGAAGATACAAGAAAACATTTCCCTTCAGCCCTACAACACCTTTGGTATTGATAAAAAAGCTAGATTTTTTGTCATCGTTACCTCCATTTCAGATTTGAAAGAAGCCTTGGCTTATGCAAAAAGAAATGAGCTTGGAACCATATTTCTTGGTGGAGGCAGCAATATTTTATTGACTGAGGATCTGGAGGCCTTGATTATCAAAATTGAAATCAAAGGAATTGAGTTACTAAAGGAGACTGAGGATCATGTTTTGGTTGAAGTTGGAGCTGGAGAAAACTGGCATGAATGGGTTCTGTACACTATTCAGAATGACTGGGCTGGAATTGAAAACCTGTCGCTAATTCCCGGAACAGTTGGAGCTTCTCCCATGCAAAATATAGGTGCTTATGGCGTGGAACTCAAAGACGTATTTCATAGCCTTAAGGCTCTCAATAGAACTACCGGAGAAGTAGAAATTTTTGATGCCGAGCAATGTGAATTTGGATACAGAGAAAGCGTTTTCAAGCATAAATTGAAGGATGTTTATGTCATTTGCTATGTCACATTCAAGCTTTCCAAAAAACCTGTATTTCATACTGAATATGGCATTATTAGAGATGTTTTAGCAGAAAAAGGAGTCAGAGACCTCAGCATAAAAGCCATTTCAGATGCCGTAATTGCAATCCGTCAATCCAAGCTACCGGACCCTGAAAAAATTGGAAACGCTGGCTCATTTTTCAAAAACCCTACAATAGACTTGGAATTCTTTGAAAAACTGAAAAGCGAATTCCCTGAAATCCCGGCCTACCCAGTTTCTGAGGGTATGAAATTAGCAGCCGGATGGTTGATAGAAAAAGCTGGCTGGAAAGGAAAAAGAGTAGGTAATATAGGTGTTCATGATAAGCAAGCCTTAGTACTCGTCAATCATGGCAATGGAGACGGAAAAGCAATTGCTGAACTTTCACAGGAAATACGTGCTTCTGTTCGGGAAAAGTTTGGAGTGGAATTACACCCGGAGGTAAATTTCCTCTAAATCAGGCTATCCTGAACCTCCAGTTCTTTTTGATAACGCTCTACGCTAACGCCAAATTTCTTCAAAAATTCAACTCCTTCATCTACCCCAATTCCTTTGTATTCAGCATAGGAAAATAGGTAAACAACTTTGGAGATCCCCATGGAGAAAATAATCCGCGCACAGGGCAAGCAGGGTGCTAAAGTCACATATAAAGTAGACCCTTCCACGGATGTATTATTTTTTACAGCATAAAGAATGGCATTTTGCTCAGCATGCAAAGCCAGGGAACAACTTCCCTTACTATCTCTAGCACAACCATTTTCCGGAAATTCAACATCACAGTTGTGGGTGCCAGCAGGAGGACCATTATACCCGATGGAGATAATTCTGGTATCCTTTGTCAAAACTGCGCCTACGTGTTTTTTGATGCAATGAGAGCGTTTGGCAAGGTTTACTGCCAGCTCCATAAAAATATCGTCAAAATCGGGTTTACTCATAATTAATAATTTGCTCAAAAATACTACTAAAGGTGAGGTAGGAACAAAATTAGAACAGAAACCTTCCAAAATTTGTCAAATATTATACATATTCAACTTTTAAGCAGCTTCGTCGTTTTGAGCTAAAAAGAAATATTCATGAGTTTATCAAAAATATCCATACACATTATCTGCATTTTAGCCATTGGGCTATGCTCATGTAGTTCAATAGATATTTTCAAAGAGAACACGGAGATTGCTCCTGTATCAAACTACAAATCCTTTGTCATTATCAACCAAGAGGTGAATATGCGAGGGTTCAGTGCTCAATTATTGGATGAGAAAGTTCAGGACCATTTGAGAGAGGCGCTAGAGGCTCAGGGCATGGTATATGACAGGACAAAACCTGATTTAGTCATTCGGTATACATCAAACGAGGACCAAAGGATGAGGGAAATCAATAATTTCAATTACCCTATGCCATTCTGGGGATATAGAGTTTGGGATCCTTGGACTTTCAATCCTTACTCCTCTTTCAATACACCTGTAAAATCCAGTAGCTATGAGCTTCTTCAAGTGATAGTAGATTTTATTGACCCGAAAAAAGATAAGTTTTTGATGACCCTAACGGGTGTTACAGAGGTTCAAAGTGCTAAATTCAAGGAAAGAAAAGTGCTGAAAACTACAGACAAGATTCTTGAGAGATTTATAACTGACGTACTAATAAATTCTAAATAAAATGGAAAAGCGCTATAAATCCTTGAATGAATTTTATCCTTATTACCTCTCAGAGCATCAAAATCCAACTTGTAGGATCCTCCATTTTATTGGCACAGGCTTGTTATTTGTGATTTTGTTTGGCGCAATCTTCACAGGAAATTACCTCTGGCTAATTGCAATCCCATTTGTAGGATACGGCTTTGCTTGGGTGGGTCATTTTTTCTTTGAAAAAAATAAACCTGCCACTTTTCAATATCCCGGCTATAGCTTGATTTCTGATTTCAAACTGTTTTTTGACCTTTTACTTGGAAAAGAAAAATTTCATCCAAAAAAAAGTATATAGGCCAGCCTCATTTATTTGGCAATATATTTGCGAAGATTGAAAAGTATATTACTTTTGTAATAGCTTTAATGTAGTTCAGGCGCAAATATTTGCATTTTGATGTTAACGATAGTATTAATAGATGATGACCCTATCAGCACATTTGTGACTGAAAAGTTGATTTCCAAGAATGTCAAGCAGCCATGTCAGTTTTTTAAGTATCAAAGTGCCAAAACTGCTCTCAATGAAATCTATCAAATCAGACCAAATTACCTGTTTTTGGATTTGAATATGCCTGAAATGACAGGCTGGGATTTCCTCGATAATTTCGATAGTCAAAAAAACGAAGCTGAAATTTATATCCTCAGCAGCTCGGTTGACGAAAGAGATATCAATAAAGCAAGCAAGTATCAGGTGGTAAAAGATTATTTATCAAAGCCGCTCATAAAGAAGTATATCAAAAGCATCTTCAATTGACCCAGAGGGTCATTTTTTTTTGCCTTTTCTCTAACTTTTCAATTTCTCATCAGTTTAATTTTATGTAAATTAAACCATATGAAATGCCCATGAGGAAAAATATCATAAAGAAGGATGATTATCGTGGGCCTTCCATCTGATCTATAAAAAACAAATTATAAACAGATGAAATCGAGCTCGACGAGAACGACACACACTGAGATGCCCCGAAGTATCGGGGAAAATGTGCGACCTGCCTGCCGTAGGCAGGGATTCCATCCCGATTTTCGGGACAGGTAGTGACCTTCGAAAACAAATTATAAACACATGAAAGAGATTAAAGCCGAACTAATAGCAGCTATAGAGAGAACCGCGAAGAAGTTGAAGAATGGAGCAGCCTATCAGTGGGGTCACATGGGTGCCTGCAACTGTGGGAACCTTGCTCAGGAATTGACAAGTTTGTCAAAAGCCGAAATACATCGATTTGCTATGGAAAGATCAGGAGATTGGAATGACCAGATTCTGGAGTTTTGTCCTACCTCTGGTTATCCTATTGATTTGATTATAGAAAATATGCTGAATTATGGGTTGACTTTAGATGATTTGGGTCATTTAGAAAGATTATCAGCTCCGGAAGTTTTATCCCAACTTCCATTTGAGGTCAGAAACAATCTTTCCCAAAACAAAAAAAATGATGTCATCCTTTACTTAGAAACTTGGGCTCAAGTATTAAGGGAAAGATGGGAAAAGCAAACTCCTGTTTTCGATTTAGAGCAAAATGAAAAAAAATTCATCTCGCATGCATTGAGCTAAATAAAATTTTATTTTAATTCGCGCAATCTAAACTAAGTGCCCTTTAACAAACAACTATGGAGGAATTTGACGACGATTTCGATGACTTCGATGATATCGAAGACGAAGATGATTTCGATTCTGATTTCGAGGACGAATACGATCTCGATGAGGAAAATGAATTTGTAGATGACAACATCATGGACTTCGACGAAGACGATGAATTCGACGAGGACTTCGAAGATGATTTCGAAGACGATTTAGACTAAACCATAATTGTGGTGCCTTTATGTTGGTATTTTCCTTCTTTGAAAGTATCTTCGGGCCATCATTATATACCAATAAAATTATGATTCTACTTGATATATTCACTTCACCAATTGCCTCAGGAGCACAGTTGTTCATTTTGATCGTTTGCATTCTAATCGGACTAGGTGCAGGTCTTTCCGCAATTGATGCTAGAAGTACTTTCTCAAAAAGCAAGAAGGATTAATCACACAAGATTTATACATTTAAAAAGGAGGCTAAGCCTCCTTTTTTATTGTAGATCTAATTGAAGAGATAAACTTTTTAATAGCGCTGTCTCAGCATCATTTTTCAAACTTTGGGACAAAAAATCTAGATCTTCGAGCTTAACAAAATGGTCGAACCCTGCTTTTTCCCCCTCCTCCCCGGAACTGATCAAAACTGATTTTTTACCATGCTTCCGACAAAGTTTCAAAAGTTCGAAACAAGCCTTTCCATCTTCTGACTGAGCATCATACCTCCCTTCTCCTGTAATCACCCAATCACTTTCTTTGATAAGATCTTCTAAGCCTATTCTTTCAAAAAAATAGGGGGAACCAAATTCAATATCTGTATTAAAAAACGCTGATAAGCCCAAAGCAATCCCTCCAGCCGCTCCAAATCCAGATCTATCTACAAACTCCTTTTTGGCTTTTTTAAAAAGTAGGGTAACATTCTTTTCTGAGGAGACTTCAAAGGTGCTCAACTCTTCAGATTTCAAACCCTTTTGAGGGCCAAAAACCGGAATAGCTCCATTATTCCCAAAAAATTGATTTCGTACATCACACAAGCAAGTAAAGTGGATATTAGGCATGGGAACTGGACTTTGAATATGACTAATAGCCTGCTGAACTTGATCAGTGAAGGGTAAAACCTCTCTTCCATTTTGATCCAGAAAGACAAATCCTAAGGCCTGAAGAATCCCCAACCCTAAGTCTACTGTAGCACTTCCACCTAAGCCTAGAATAATCTCCTTGGCCCCCATCCTTATGGCTTTTCTAATCAAAAGGCCTGTTCCAAAAGTAGAAGTTACCCAAGGATTTTTTTGACTGTCACCTATTAATGCAATTCCTGAAGCTGTTGAAACATCCAGGTATGCTTTTTTAGAGGCTTTTTCAAAGCCAAAAAAACCTATCCTTGGTCTCCCAATTGGATCTAAAGTCCAGGCATTTACCTGCTCTAGATTTAAAAATTTACTAAGGAGATTACAGGTTCCATCGCCTCCATCAGCTATAGGGATCACTTGAGTTTGAAGGCCTGAATAATTTTTATCACAAAATGAAGCGATGATTGCCCCGGCTTCTTCAGCGCTCAAGGTACCTTTAAAAGCATTCGGGGCAATCAAGACTTTCATTTTTCAGCTTTCATTCTTGCGAAATAATCTTTTGCAGCTGCTTTAACTTTTGGTGCCAGATATATGGTAGAAATCATCGTTGGAATTGCCATGATCGCATACATTCCATCTACCAAACTCACCACAACTTCTAAAGAAGCTACAGCTCCCATTACAATCGTAATCAAATAGAAATAATTGTAAAAGTCCGCTTTTTTGGCACCAAAAAGGTAATTGAAACACTTATGCCCATAGTAAGAGTAGGTAAACATAGTTGAAAGGGCAAAGATTAGCACTGCAGTCATTAACAGGTATTTACCGATTCCGGGCAAGGCCGTTTCAAAAGCATTTAAAGTAAGCCTTACTCCATCAGCTTCTGTACTTTGCCAAACACCTGTCAGCATAATCACAAGCGCTGTCAAGGTACAAACTACAATTGTATCGATGAAAGGCCCTAACATTGCTATCAAACCTTCTCTTATGGGTTCTCTGTTTTTAGATGCACCATGAACCATTGGTGCTGTACCAATTCCCGCCTCATTAGAGAAAGCGGCCCTCCTGGCTCCTGTAATAATTACAGCCCCGACAGCCCCACCGGCTACTGCCTCACCGGTAAATGCATCCGTCACGATTCTGATTAACATTTCAGGAACGTCACCCACATATTTCGCTACGATTATCAAAACAGTAGTAAAATAAAGAGCTACCATAAAAGGCACTAGTTTAGAAGCTACAACAGCAATTCTTTGGATTCCTCCCAGAATTACAATAGATACAAGTAACATCATCGAAATACCGATTATCCACCTTGTCGTTTCTCCTGTAGGAATTCCTGATGGTTCAAGCATCACAGCTCTGAATACAGCAGATAATTGATTGGCTTGAAAAATTGCTAAAAGACCTATCACACCGGCTACTGAAAAAATGATGGAAAGAAACTTCCATTTTTTCCCCATTCCCTCTTCTATCACGTACATGGGACCACCTTGAACCACTCCGGCAGTGTCTTTTCCTCTAAACATGATGGCAAGGCTACAGCTATAAAATTTGGTTGCCATTCCCACGAATGCGGAAACCCACATCCAAAAAATAGCGCCTGGACCTCCCATATTGATTGCTATCGCCACGCCACTGATATTTCCCAGTCCTACTGTAGCGGCTATTGCGGCTGAAAGAGCTTGAAATGATGTGATTTGCCCTGGAGCAAGATCATCATCATATTTTCCTCTAAGAAGGCTGATGGCATGTCCAATTTTCCGGAATGGAACAAAGCCGGAGTGAAACAACAAAATCATACCGCCACCCATCAATAAAATCAACATGGGTGTACCCCATATCCAATTTGCAAAGGAAATAATAATGTCTCCCATTCTTATCTTTTTGTTTATCAGACAGATGAACCTGTCATTTCTAATTTATTTTAAAAGGACCATATTAGGCCGATTTTCCTCAAAATCCTAGATTTTCGAACTATTCCTAAAAGTAAAAAACCCAAGCTGATAATTTCAACTTGGGCTCATATTTTAGTTTTTCTACCAATCCACTTTGGGGGATTTATAGAAATTAATATCTCTTAATTCCCATCTCTTCCCTTGAATAGCAATTCGCTTTTTAAAGCTTTCCCAGTTCCTTTTTTCCGTTGGGGTCCAAGCTACCTCAGCAATTGCTGCCAGTCTCGGGAAAACCAGGTATTCTAAATCATCTCTAGTGACCACGGTTTCAGTCCATAAAGGCGCTTCTACACCTAAAATATCCTTTTTGGTGATACCATCAGTATAATTAGCCGGATCCCATAAATAGGCCGAATCTAACTCGATATAGGCAGCCCAATGCAATCCTATTCTAGTGGTGGAATCATACTGCATATCCAAGTAAGCCTTCTTCGCAGGAGACATTAATACCTGATTTCCTTGCTCTTGAGCTAGTTTAGCATTATCCGCCATAGCCCAAAATTGCGCAACATTTCCAGGTAATAAAGTAGTGGTGGCAATTTCATCCCAGCCAATGCTGATTTTACCATGACTCTTTACTATCTCCTGAACACGCTCTATGAAATAGATATAATCGTCTTTTTTGGTTACATGGGACTCATCCCCGCCAATATGAAAATAAGGACCAGGAGTGATTGCTGAAAGCTCTCTTACTACGTCATCAATCAATTGATAAGTTAATTCCAGATCAGTATCCAAAGTGCTGAATCCTACTTCAATTCCTGTATAGAGTTCAGCTGGCTCTCTAATAATATTGGACTTTTTTAATTCCCCCTCAGCTTTTTCGACAGACTTAGTGACAGTTTCTGTATCCCCATCTGGTAAGTTGATACCGGAATTCAACTCACCATAGGAAGCTAAAATAGCATTGGTATGACCAGGCATGTCCACTTCAGGAACAATAGTAATAAACCTCTGAGAAGCATACTTTACTATATCCACATAATCTTCTTGTGTATAATAACCACCTTCTCCACCTCCAACTTGAGTACTGCCGCCTATTTCTGTCAGTTTAGGCCAGGATTTGATTTCGATTCTCCAACCTTGATCATCGGTTAAGTGTAAATGCAAATAGTTTAATTTTAGCTCGGCCATTAGATCAATATAGTGCTTCACTTCCTCAACACCCATAAAATGTCTGGAAACATCCAGCATAGACCCTCTATAGGCATACTTCGGTTTGTCTACAATTTTTCCCGCAGGTACTTCCCAAGTTTGATTGCTCGGATTGGGAGAAAATAACTCTGCAGGAAAGGCTTGAAGTAGGGTTTGAACACCATAAAATATTCCAGAAACTCCATTGGAGGATATGACTATTTTTTCTTCTCCTATCTCCAATTCATAAGATTCATCTCCAGAATTTGATTTAAGGTCCAAAACAATAGAGCCTGCATCACCGGATACAGGGATTGCAAAACCCGTAGCATTACGGAGTTTCTGAGCTAAATAATCTGCGATGAAAGACAGTTCTTCTCCAGAACCAGATATTTGTATAGAAGTCGATTCATTCACCTGAAAGCTTCCCGAGGCAGGTATTACACTCGCAGGTAAGGGCATTATACCCACAGCATCTAATGATTCCTTTTGATTTTGGCAGGCAGTCGCTAACAGCACGATTGAAATCGCGAAAGCCAGTTTGAATTTTTTCATGATTATTGATTGGGTTTGAGTAAACTTAAATAAAAATTTTTTTTATCCATTTCCTTTTATCAAATTTATTTGAAAAAGATGAATATGGGAATGAATGCACCTTTTGCATCAAATCCTTTCCATTATTCAAAAATTAAAATCAGTATCCCCATGATTTTTTTAAATTGAAATCATGTAAATGGATTTGAGCTTTCTGGATCATTGAAAGTTATCCTTCTCAATCAAAAATAGACTACACTTGAAATAAAGAACATAAGCATACCTTTTATTGATTTTCCCAAATAACCATGAAAGACAAAAAAGAGATAAAAACTAATTCAAGAAGAGAATTTCTCAAGGGCTCCACTTTAGCCTTGGCGGGATTCTACATTGTACCAAGACATGTTTTAGGCGGTCCAGGCTTTGTTGCACCTAGTGACAAACTCAGAGTAGCAGGAATTGGAGTTGGAGGAATGGGCTACAATGATGTAAGTGGAGTATATAGAAGTGAAAAAGCTGAGATAGTTGCCTTATGTGATGTAGACGATACAAGAGCCCAAAGAGCAAGAGATCAACATCCAAAAGCTCCTTATTATAAGGACTTCAGAGTCATGTTGGAAAAAGAGGAAAAAAACATTGACGCGGTCACAGTATCTACTCCGGATCACATGCATGCCGTGCAGGCGATGATGGCCATGAAAATGGGAAAACATGTTTATGTTCAAAAACCTCTTTCTCATGACATCTATGAGGCAAGAATGTTGACTCAGGCTGCAGAAAAGTACAAAGTGGTAACCCAGATGGGAAACCAGGGATCTTCTGGGGACGGAGTCAGAAAAATGGTAGAATGGTATAATGCAGGGTTGATTGGAGAAGCTACAAAAGTTTACTCCTGGACCAATAGGCCTGTTTGGCCACAAGGTATTCCATGGCCCAATGAACCCATGACACCGCCAAGTGATCTGGATTGGGATCTATGGCTTGGAACGGCTCCATACAAAGATTATGTAGAAAATCTGGTCCCATTTAATTGGAGAGGTTGGTGGGATTATGGAACAGGTGCATTAGGAGATATGGCATGCCATATCATGGAGCCACCTTTTAGAGTTTTAGGATTAGGCTACCCTAAATCCGCAGAATGCTCTGTAGGATCAGTCTATGTAGGTGAATTTCAAAGAGGGTACTTCCCAGACAGCTGTCCTCCTTCTTCCCATATCACATTAAGGTTTGACAGACCAGGAAAAGAAGATCTAGAGTTTCACTGGATGGATGGAGGTATTCAACCAACGAGACCAGAGGAATTGGAACCTAACGAACAAATGGGAGACGGAGGCAACGGAGTAATTATCGAGGGAACAAAAGGAAAAATGATGTGCTCCACATATGGGGTCAACCCACAACTATTACCTACTTCCAAAACCAAAGACATCAATGTTCCTGAAACATTGTACCGAGTACCGGATGGAGACAGAGGTCATTACAGAAACTGGGTAGAAGCTTGTATCGGAGGTTATGGCTCAAAAGAATATCAACAATTGAGTTCTCCTTTCAGTGTGGCAGGGCCATTGACTGAATCTGTTTTGATGGGAAATCTTGCAATCAGGTCTTATGACTACAGAGTACCAAGACCTGGAGGAAATGACAATCAATTCGATTACCCAGGCAGAGGAATCAAATTGGTTTGGGATGGTCCAAATATGAAAATCACCAATTTTGATCCAGCTAATCAATTTGTAAAGCGGGAATATCGAGGGGATTACACCCTTTAGTAGCATTTATTTATAATAAAAGAGCGCTGACTTTAAATAAGCCCAGCGCTCTTTTTATTTTATGGATATCCGCTTTCTTACCAGTAACAACAAAATACGGTTTATTGTCTGCTAAAAGGATCAGAATCCGGAAGCTTCGCCTGCCGTGGCTGGGTCTTCGGTCATCGGTCTTCCAATCGGTCAAGCAAAGAAAATAAGGTAACTGGCATGATTGCGGATAACCAGATTAAAGAATATCCCTTTTTCTAATTTTCTACTGTTAATTCTACTCTTCTATTTTTTGCTCTTCCTGCTTCAGTTGCATTGGAAGCCACAGGGCGAGTTCCACCCCATCCTGCAATTCTTAATTTTTCAAACTCAATACCTTTCTCCACCAAATAGTCCCTCACAGCTGCTGCTCGTTCTAAGGAAAGGGCTTTATTTAATCCTGGATCACCGGCATTATCAGTATGTCCACTAATTCGGATGGTCAGATCAGGATTTTCTATTAAAAACTCGGCAATCTCATTCAAAAACTCCAGTGTTTCTACTCCTTCTAGCTCAGCTGTGCCTCTTTTGAATGCCACCTTTTCCAAAGTAAAGGTACTTCCAGGAGCCGCTTTTCGCAGCAAAATCACATTTGGTTCTCCACTTAAAATCCGATCCACAGGAACTACAACCGGGAAATATGTTGCTGCCTGAAATCGAAGCTCAGTTACTCCAGACTTCTTTAATTCATTCAATTTTAATGGGCCGTTTTCTATTCCCCATTCTGCAGCTTTTTTTGAGAATAAGGAATAATCCAAAATTCTGGATTTTGAACTTTCATCGATAACCAACCAAGAAAGATTGGGCTCATCTACGGGTACAGATTTTTCCTGAACCTTTACTTCCGGAAATCCTACGGAACTTGAAGGATAAATAGGAACAATTTCTTGTATCTCTACCTTTTCTTCAGCTTCTTTTTGATTCAATAAAACAGCACTCGGAGACTCAAAATTCTCTGGAATAATTAATTTTTCTGGGTTTTGGAAAGTCAAGAGATCCGCAAATCCATCACTGTTTTGTGTACTAGTCCAAACTATTTCCTCATCAGAAATAAAGGTGATGGAAGCTTCAGATCCTGGAGAACTGATTTGTTCCCATCTTTTAGGCTGGCTCCAATTGGAAAGGGTTCCGTCCAAAGATTTGGCGATAAAAATATCTTTCCCCTGAGCTCCTTCCTGCATATTTGACGAAAAATAAAGGAGCTTGCTGTCAGGATTATAGAATGGACTTATTTCCTGACCCGGAGTATTGATCACATTTCCGAGATGAACCGGCTTTGACCAATCTATTGTACCAACCTTCTTTGTCAGGTATATATCTTCATTTCCTCTGCCATCTGCTCTTTTCCCTGAAATAAAAATTAAAGTTCCACCTTTCGAAACTCTACCAGTCAGGTTTCCTTCCATTTCTGAAATTCCTTCCACATTGACTTTTCGCAGAAAATTCCAGTCAGTTCCAAATTTAGAGTACTGATAAACCCCATTTCTATCAGTATCTCTGTGATATACGAGTAAAGTAAGAAGATCCTCCAAACCCAATGGAAAATCGTAGCCAGGCGTACTGAGATCAGGTCTGTGAATAGCCTCTGACCATTCCCCATTTTCATCTTTTTTACTCATCCAGATATCACCGGGATCAGTAATTCCACCTTTATTGTCTGGGTGAAATGCTCTTGTAAAGAGCAGCGTATTATTTCCAATCCAAACAGGATTCTGATCATCCTGTGGACTATTTGCTCCTGACAAACTTCGGATAGCTTGAGCAGAAAGGCCTGAGGAAAAAGAAAAAGCAAGCAATACTAGACTGCCTGCTTTCACATAAAATGACTTGAACTTATTCATAATTATTGACCCAAAACGATGGCAAATACCAGCGGGGCCACAATTGTTGCATCAGATTCAATGATAAATTTCGGGGTTTCCAAACCAAGTTTACCCCAGGTAATCTTCTCGTTAGGAACTGCTCCAGAGTATGATCCATAAGAAGTAGTAGAATCAGAAATCTGGCAGAAATAACCCCAAAGAGGCACATTATCACGTTGCAAGTCCTGATGCAGCATCGGAACCACGCAGATTGGGAAGTCTCCTGCAATTCCCCCGCCAATTTGGAAAAATCCAACTTTACTTTCTTCGGTAGCATTCTGCGTATACCATTCAGCCAGGAACATCATATATTCTATCCCGCTTCTTACAGTATGCACATTCTTAACATCTCCAGAGATCACATGACCTGCAAACATATTTCCCAAGGTTGAATCTTCCCATCCTGGCACTATGATAGGCAGATTCTTTTTGGCAGCTTCTAATAACCAGCTGTTCTTAGGATCAATTTGGAAAGAGTCATCCAACTTACCGGAAAGCAATATTTTGTAGAAAAATTCATGTGGAAAATATGCTTCACCGGCCTCGTCGGCTTTCATCCATTCTTCCAAAATCACATTTTCAATTCTTCTCATGGCTTCCATCTCAGGAATACAAGTATCCGTAACCCTGTTCATGTGTCGCTCCAAAAGGTCTTGCTCCTGTTCAGGAGATAATTCCCGGTAATTTGGGATTCTCTCGTAATAATCATGGGCAACCAGATTAAAAACGTCCTCTTCCAGGTTGGCACCTGTACAGGTAATGATTTGGACTTTATCTTGACGGATCATTTCTGCCAAGGAAATACCCAATTCAGCGGTAGACATGGCTCCTGCTAGGGTGACCATCATCTTCCCTCCTTCTTCCAAATGAGTCTTATATCCTTCGGCCGCATCAATCAAGGCAGCTGCATTAAAATGTCTGTAGTGGTGCTTTAGAAATTCTGTGATTTTCATTACTTGGATTTATCAATTAGGCGTCAAAAATACCTAAAAATAGGGTACAAAAAAACCCGACCTTAAGCCGGGTTTCGAAATATCAGTAAGTAAATACTTATTTAGCTGAATCAGCAGGCGTAGTATTGTACTCTTTATTCAGACCTTCAATCACGGCTTTGGTTACATCCAAAGCATCTTTTCCATACCATACTGCTCCACCTCTAGTGTAGCTCAAGATCAAATCAATATTGTTTTCCTCTGCATAGCTCTTTAGATATTTCTGAACTTTGTCATAAACATCGCTATATAAATTAGACTCATCAGCAGAAAGCTCTTGCATCAGATTATCTCTGTAAGTCATCAAGTTTTGCTCTTTCTTTACCAACTCTTCCTGCTTAGCTCTTTGCTGATTAGGTGTCATATTTCCACCAGTTTGCTGAAAATTAGCAACCTCCTGCTCAAAACCTCTAGCTCTGCTTTGAAGATCACCTTCAAACTTCTTTCCTTTTTCTGTGATTTCTTCGGATTTCTTTTTGAAGAACTCGTACTGATTGATCACACTGTCAGTATACACATATGCAATACTCAAATCAGAAATTGAAGCAGCCTCTCCTGAAGCTGTTGCAGTTGTGTTTTCTGTAGTTTTTGGTTGACAAGCGTAAAAAAGCACTGTTGCAAAACCAAGTACTCCTATGAATTTAAATCCTTTTTTCACTTTGTATATTTTATTGTTGACAAGGGCGCAAATATAAAGAAAGTATTGATTTTCCAAGGTCTGACCTTTTTGAAAAAGCTTTTTTTAGGAGTATTTAAAAAAATATATCCTGAGCCAGCCTGTAAACCTGAGCATGCGCCTCAATGATATGGCTGATTTTTTCACTGTAACCCCCTCCCATCGAACACATAATTGGAAGCTTCAACTCTTTTCCAAGGTTCAGCACTTTCTTGTCACGCAATTTAACACCTTCTATACTCATGCCTAAACGTCCAAGTTTGTCTGTTTCCAACACATCGACACCACATTGATACATGATGAAATCAGGATGAAACTTCTTCAAAATGTTTTCTAAGGCGAGATCTAGCTGATTTAAATATTCCTCATCTCCAGTTCCATCCGGCAATTCAATATCCAGGTCAGACTTTTCTTTTCGATGAGGATAGTTTTTGGCTCCATGCATGCTGAATGTGAATACGGATGGATCATCTTTAAAAATTTGAGCCGTACCATTACCCTGATGCACATCCAAATCTATGACTAGAATATTTTTGGCAAGTCCTTCATTCTGAAGATATCTACTCGCCAAAGCTATATCATTTAACAAGCAAAAACCTTCTCCTCTATCCGTAAACGCATGATGAGTACCACCGGCAATATTTAAAGAAATACCATACTCAAGTGCAAACAAAGCAGCTCTAACCGATCCACCAGCAATGATGGTTTCCCTATCCACCAATTCTTTGCTCAATGGAAACCCTGTAGCACGCTCTTCAGACCTACTCAAGGCTAAATTTTTGAGTTTTTCCCAATATTGAACATCATGAACTTGCACAATAAGACTTTCTTCTACTGCATCAGGAGCAAAGAAATTTCTTTCAGAAACTGTGCCCTCATACATCAGTTGCTGAGGCAAAAGCTCATATTTCTCCATGGGAAATCTATGTCCCGGAGGCAAAGGATGAGCATATTCGGAAGACCAGGCAATTTTAAGCATAAAAAAAACGCTTGTATTTTAACAAGCGCTCCAAATTTTTGTTCCAAATAAAGATTTAAACGTCTTCTTCTTCAGACTGAAAAGTATACATGGTTTCATCCAACTTAATGGTATCATCATTGAATTCCTTAATGAATTTGGCAATTACTTTCTCATCAATATATTCCACATTCAAAGCTGCATCTAAACCGATTCCATAATCGTGGTTTGTATCAATGTCGATAAATTCCTGAACTTTCACAGACTCCTCCTCTTCGATTTCCATGATCATCTCCGTGATAAACCATCCAATTTCCTCTTCTTCACTAGTTAAAGGCAGTAAGTTCCCATTTTCATCTTCTTCGTATCTAATTCCACTGAAATTCGGAAATTTCTTAGCCGCTTCATGTTCTGCAAGCTCATAAACTTCACTCGCATGGTGTAGTCTCAACGTATATAAGGCAGCATCGTATATAACTTCCTTACCTTCAAACATTCCAATGAAGTAAAAATTTACAAATTCATCAGAGTTTTCCTCCTCAGGAAATAATTGAAATGATTTGCCAGAGGCTTTCAATTCCTGCTTGAGCTTGGAAATTTCTTTTGGATCAAAGCCAGGATTCATAGTTGACATAGATTAAAAATTAGTAGTCTTAAGTTTCAGTTGGGAAAGATAATCTTCAAGTTGAATATATCAAGTAATATACGTCACAAATTGTAAATGAATAAACATAATATAGAAAAGTTTGATGAAGAATTCATCAAAAAAGTTTTAAAGTCAAAAGAAGGTATCTCATTGGATTTCAAGCAGAAAGTGAGTTCGAAAGAGAAAATAGCCCGCACAATCTCTGCATTGGCCAATACAAAAGGGGGTATCATTGTAGTTGGTATTTCGGATCAAAAAAAAATAACTGGCATAGACCCAAACGAGGAAATGTATATGATTCAGGATGCCAATGATAAATTTTGCATCCCTCCGGCAACTATAGATTTTGAGACCATCAAGTGGATTGACGAAGCACCTGCTTACAATGAACCTTCTGAAAAATTCATACTAAAGGCCATGATTCAACCTTCCAAAAAGAAAATAAAGAGCCCAGATAAAAACGGAGTTTTGAAAGTTTATCGAAGGGTCAATGATCAAAGTACCTCAACGATCTAAATTCAAATTATTTCCAAACAGCGAGTTGATTAAGCTCAAGAGAATTGCAAATAATAAAGCCCACCAAAACCCGCTGACTTCAAAACCGGGAATAATCGCATCAGCCAATAATATTACCAAAGCATTAATCACCAAGAGGAACAAACCAAAGGTGATGATGGTTAAAGGTAAGGTAAGTAAGATCATTAAGGGCCTCACAGTTAGATTAATTAAAATCAACAAAGCAGCAAGTAGAAAGCCAGTAATCCATCCATCAATGGAAATTCCCGGAAGAAAAAATGCTGCTATTAATACTGAAATACCACCTATTAGTATTTTGACAAGAATCGAAGTTGCTTGTGATTGCTGAGACATAATGAAAAGTTGTTTTCACCAAATTAAGCAAAAATTGATTTAAATCATGAAAATTAGATCAAGGTTGATCTCCTAGAGCTTTACTATTGGGTTCTTGCCTCTTATATTTGTACAAATTCAATAAACCAATAACGAGTGATTATCATTATCTTCTTTCTCCTGCACTGGTACTTCTCATTATTTTGCCAGAGCTTCTTTCTGCACCGCTATGCAGCTCATCAAATGTTTGTCATGAATAAATACTGGGAGAGATTTTTCTATCTTTTCACATGGATATGGCAAGGCAGTTCTTATCTTTCCCCTAGAGCATACGCTATCCTTCACAGAATGCACCATGCATACAGCGATACTCCGAAAGACCCTCATTCCCCACATCACACAGAAAACCTTTTCACCATGATGTGGAAAACGAAAAACATTTACAATGATTACTTCAGCTTTAAACTGAAGCCTGAGGAGCGTTTTTCTAAGGATATTCCTGATTGGAACAGATTTGACAGATTTGCGGACAGTATGGGAGTCCGAGTAGCCTGGGGATTATTATATGTAGCAATCTACGTATTGGCAATAACTGTATTTGAATTACCTGGAACTCACTGGTGGATGTACTTCTTACTTCCAATTCATTTCTTGATGGGACCTGTTCATGGTGCTATTGTCAACTGGAGTGGTCACAAATACGGATATGCTAATTTTGATAATAATGATAAATCAAAAAATTCGTTATTGTTGGATGTTTTAATGCTCGGAGAGCTTTTCCAAAACAATCATCATAAGCTTCCAAACCGCCCAAACTTTGCAGTGAAATGGTACGAATTTGATCCGACCTATCCTATTGTGAAATTATTACACGCATCGGGTATAATTAAATTAAGAACAGCATAATAAAAAAGGAGCAAAATTTGCTCCTTTTTTATTTCCCTAGTTTTCAGATACTTGAGATTTTTTTTAACTAAATAGGCAAATTTATTTTTGTACTTTTCTTGGATTTTCGGAACTAAACCAATAATTTTCTAAGGAATTAAAACTTAACACCTTATGAAACCATTAACCAGAGCAGAAGAGGAGATCATGCAGATCCTCTGGGACATCGAAAGAGGGTTTGTCAAAGACATTCTTGTACCGATGCCAGAACCAAAGCCAGCCTACAACACAGTTTCCACTATCGTTAGGATTCTAGAAAGAAAAGGCTTTGTAAGTCACAAGTCTTATGGCAAAAGCCATGAGTATTTCCCAATCGTTTCTAAAGATGAATACAGAACATTCATCATTAAGAAAATGCTAGAGGGATATTTTGATAGTTCATTTGCAAAAATGACTCAGTTCTTTAAGAATGATGAGTCTTTGAACAACAAGAATTATCAATAAACAGAAACGTTTAACGGATAAGCATCAGATAAAAGAAAAAGCCGGGCAAATTGCCCGGCTTTTTTTATCTCACCTCTTTCAGAAGTTCTTCAATTGCCTTTCCCAGCTGCTGATCAATTCCCTGATCAATCTTACCTGGCATATTTTTCACTTCAAACTGTGGCTTTGTTTCATTATTCTCCAGCCACTCTCCTGCTTTATTTTTGGCAGAAATAGGAACAGCTCCCCATCTCACTCCATTTGGCAAACCTTCCCAACCTGCAAAAGAGCAAGTACCCGGAGTAGGCATTCCCACTGTTTTACCAATATTCAAATCTGTATATCCACAAGCAAAACAATGTCCATCTGAATAATTAGCTTCATTGAACATCGCTAAAGTCGGTTTAGTCCATCTTGCAGTAGGCTCATATCCCACCACTTTATCAGCAGTGGCATAAGTCAGGAATTTTTCACCAGTAAAGAACATAGCCAAATCAGCAACCAAGTCTCCACCACCGTTGAAACGAGTATCTACGATAACTGCTTCTGTATCATGATACTTACCCATCATGTCCTCATAAACATTTCGATAAGGTCCGTCACTCATCCCCGGAATATGCACATAACCCAATTTACCATCACTTAATTTTGTAACCTCTTCCTGATTCTGTTTCACCCATCTTTTATAAAGAAGTCTGTTTTCTTCCCCCAAGGAAATTGGTTTTACAGTGATTTGCTGAACATTTCCGCCACTGGTATCGGTTAGTTCAAGCAAAGTAAACTTGTCCACTTTCCTGTTCAAAAGTTTAGCAAAATCCACTTCTGGACTAATTACTTCACCATCGATCTTTTGGATAATCATACCCTGCTTTACAGTAAATTCTGCTTTATCCAATGGGCCTCCGGAGATCACTTCTGTTATTTTTACTCCATTTCCCTGATGCTTATAGTCCCAGAGTATCCCCAAAGCAGCTGTTTGATCAGCCATTGGAATAGATCTGTTGTATCTTGCTCCAGCATGAGAAACATTTAACTCCCCTATCATCTCAGAGAGCATTTCAGCAAACTCATAATTATTACCAATATGTGGCAGGTATTTTTGGTAATCTACTTTAGCTTTTTCCCAGTCTACACCATGCATATCCGGAGTATAAAAAATACCCTTTGTCCTTAACCAAACATGATCAAATAAATGGGCTAATTCTGCATCCTTATCATAACTCATCTCGCCACTGATCTTAATGCCCTCTTTCTTCATTGACTCAGTGTTGATTTTGGAAATACTTCCATCACTCAATAAATAAAGATTTTTTTGATCCTTGTCCCACATCAACCTACCATACCCGGCATTCAAAGCAAGCTCCTGCTTGGTTTCTTTAGTCCTTAAATTAGTGCTCCAGAGGTTTTGTCCTTTTTCAAAACTGGCCAAATAGAATAGTTTCTCCCCATCTTTACTAAGTACAGCGTCCCCCAACATAGAAGAGTGAATGGTCAGTTTGGCCTTTCTTTCTTCCAATCCATCCCAGTCAAATTTAAGAGGAGCAACTTCTTTTTTCTCATCCTTTTTTTCCTCTTTGGAATCATCTTTCTTTTTGGACTTTTCTATTTCCTTCATCAAGTCAAATTCCTCTTTACTCAAGTTGAATTTGTCCCAAGCTGCTTTATCGAAGAAGAGCATATACACATCTTCTTCACTTCTTCCTGATGTGGCATAGCTTCTTAGACCATCTCTATTAGACATCCAAAGCATTTGTTTCCCCTCATTTACCCAGGTAGCTCTATCGTCACTATAGCCACTTTGGGTGATCTTTTTCATGGGTTGCTTGCCAGTGATATCCAATAAAACCACTTCAGAGTTGACCATGGTAGGTCTGTAGGTAGCTAATAAATAGTTACTATCAGGACTCCATACAAAATATTGATCTCCATCTCTCATATGAAAGAGCTGCTCAGGAGTCATTAAAGTAACTGCCACTTTACTGGATAAATCAACAACTTTCAAGGTTCTGCGCCCTTCTACATAAGCGAGCTTTTTCCCATCGGGAGACAATTTTGGAAGATAGGCATCATCATTTATCTCCAGCAATAACTTTTCATTCAGCAAGGTTGAAGCAAAAAAGAAAGGTTCTTCTGCTCTTGCTTTCGTACTTTGGAAAATCTGCCATTTACCATCTCTTTCACTGGCATATACGATGGATTTCCCGTCAGGAGCAAATTCCACAAATCTTTCTTGTTCAGGAGTATTGGTGATTCTTTTTGTGAGTGATCCATCGACAGATGTAACAAAAACTTCTCCCCTGGCTACGAAGGCGATTTCTTTTCCATCAGGAGAAATACTCATTTCGCTAACTCCACCATTAATAGAAATAAAGTTATCAGGATTGGAGATTGCCTGCGTTTTCAGACTAACGGCTACTTTTTTAGGATTTTCACCTTTTCTTAAGGTATACAGCTCTCCATCATATCCAAAACTCATCAATCCATTGTTGGAAATACTTAAGAAGCGAACTGGAAAATTTGTCAAGCTGGTTAAGGCAGTAGTCTGCGAAGGATTATCTAAAGCCATGGAAAACACGTTGAAACTTCCATTTTGCTCGCTTAGATAATACAACTCTTTTTCATCGGGTGAAAAAACCGGGTTTCTGTCTTCCCCATAGAATGTGGTGAGCATCTGATGCGAATTAGAGCTTGCATCATAAATCCAAAGATCCCTAGCTATTCCAGACTCATGATGTTTTCTCCATTCATTCTCCCCTCCTTTTTTGTCATGATAGACTATCTTAGATCCATCTTTACTGGTCTTTATATATTCTGCTGGAATAGTCCAAACTTGGTCTACTCTGCCACCATTTACCGGAACCTTATATAATTCAGGCTGTGATCCCGTAGGATATTGTCTATGAGAAGCAATATCCATTCGGTTTGCTCCAAATAGGACAAACTTTCCATCTGCTGAAAAATCAAAAGGTTGCTCATCATTGGAATGATATGTCAACCTTGTTGCCGGGCCTCCGGCAGCATCCATGATAAAGATGTCAAAATTTCCATACCGGTCAGATGCAAAAGCAATCTTGCTTCCATCCTTGCTCCAGACTGGTTGATAGTCATGAGCTTCGTGAAAGGTGATTTGCTTAGCTTCTCCACCTTGAGAAGAGACAGTATACAAATCTCCTTTGTAGGTGAACACAATAGTGCTTCCATCGGGAGAAATTGCAGGGTATCTCATCCAAGAAGGATTCTCTTGGGCATTGATTCCTGAACTGATCAGAGTGAATAATGTCAGAGTTAGAATACTATATAAATATCTCATAGCTTTTAATTTCGATTGTGAAAGTAATGAAAATTAAAAAACTTAGCTTCAAAACTTCACCGTTGGTGTCTTTTCAAGGAAGAATGGATGCATCTAGCAATCCTTTTATACTTTTCTTCCATCCTTCGATGGACAAGGCTATATTTGCGGCTTAAATTTTAATAATTCCATGAATCCATTTATAGAAGAATTGCGCTGGAGAGGAATGCTCCAAGATATGACACCCGAAATCGAAGAACACTTAAACAAAGGTACAGCTTCGGCATATCTGGGTTTTGACCCGACAGCAGACTCTCTTCATATTGGCCATTTGGTGGGAGTAATGACGCTATTGCATTTCCAGAGAGCGGGTCACAAGCCTTTTGCTTTGGTAGGCGGGGCAACTGGAATGATTGGAGATCCATCTTTTAAATCAGCAGAAAGAAACCTTTTGGACAAACAAACATTAGATCATAATGTATCCTGCATCCAAAATCAATTGTCTAAGTTTTTGGATTTCAAAACCAATGCTAACAACAAGGCTGAGTTAGTCAACAACTATGATTGGATGTCTCAGTTTTCCTTTTTGGATTTTATCAGAGATGTAGGAAAGCACATTACCGTTAACTACATGATGTCCAAGGACTCCGTAAAAAGAAGACTTGAAGATGGAAATGGGCTTTCTTTTACCGAGTTTTCATACCAGCTGATTCAAGGTTACGATTTTTACCACCTTTGGAAAAATAAAAATTGTACTGTTCAGCTTGGGGGTTCAGATCAATGGGGAAATATAGTAACAGGTACTGAACTCATCCGAAGAATGGGTGGCGGCAGTGCATTTGCTTTAACGGTTCCTTTGATTACTAAAGCTGATGGAAGCAAATTCGGGAAAACTGAAGGAGGTTCCGTGTGGCTTGATCCGGAAAAAACCTCTCCTTATGCGTTTTACCAGTTTTGGTTGAATGTGTCGGATGAAGATGCATCTAAATATATCCGAATATTTACCACATTAGACAGGGAGACCATAGAGGCATTGGAAGCAGAGCATGCTCAGGCACCCCATTTGAGAACCTTGCAGAAAGAAATAGCCAAGCAAGTAACCATCATGGTACATAGCCAGGAGGATTATGAGATGGCTGTAAAAGCATCTGAGATCCTTTTCGGAAAATCTTCAACAGAAGACTTGGCAGCTTTGGACGAGCGAACCTTTTTACAAGTATTTGATGGAGTACCTCAAGTAAAAATTGAAAATGCTGAATACACAGCACTTACTTCTATTTTAGATTTATTTGGAGAAATTTCTCAGGGAGTGATTTTCGGTTCCAAAGGAGAAGCAAGAAAAATGATTCAGGGAGGTGGCTTAAGTATCAATAAGGAAAAGGTTGCTGATCCTAACGCATCCATAAATTTTGAATTGCTACAAGGAAAGTATTTACTAGTGCAAAAAGGAAAGAAAAATTACTTCATCGTAGAGATTGTTTAATCCTATGAGGATCAAGTAAAAAGCCTTAAATCTTAAAATTTAGGGCTTTTTTTTATGTCCTTAACCTAAATATTGACCCAAGTTTAATTCCTGTTTTTGACCAAGGTTTAATATCTTTGATATGTTTTTTAAACAGACAAGCAACAGGTATGGCAGGCGAAAAAAATAAAGAAAAGCTCATTTTAGATTCAGCGATTGCACTCTTCACCAGCAAGGGATTTCAAGCAACACGAATGGAAGATGTAGCAAAAAAAGCAGGAATAAGTAAAGGCCTCAGTTACTTTTATTTCAAAAATAAAGAAGACCTTTTTATGGCATTGACCAAAAAGGCATTCGACCAATTAAAAGACGAATTCCGAGATGAATGGTCCAACCGAAGTCGGGGGAAATCAGGCTTAGCTATGCTTTCTGATTTGATTATCAGGATATCAAATTTTGCGAAAAATAATCAGATCCTTTATGATTCTGTGATCAACTTTTTGGATCTGATGAAAAAATATAACTCAGAAAAAGAGCGGGAATCTATCAATGCTTTGATTCTGGAAAGCGTACATTTTCAAAAACTGTTAGAAATTCATCATGAACCTGCCAAGCTAGGAATCGCAATGGTCAGTCATGGGATTAAAGATGGAAGTATCAGACCGGAATTACAGCCCGAAATCACGTTTTATACGATTTGGAGTATGATGATAGGATTTGAAAAAATGCGGGGCCCCATTGAATATGAAGCCAAGGAAGTTAAAATTAATCCTGAAAACTGGGAGCCAGGCTTCATCAAACTAATGCAAGAGATGCTCAAAGGAACCATTCAGGCGAGTAAGCCAACTACTGTTCAGACGAGTTTATTCTAAAACAAAAGAGGCTGTCTCATTAGTGCAATTTGTCACATTGAGCGAAGTCGAAATGTAGGCCAAAACGATAGAAATGGCCTTCGACTCCGCTACCAATGACAGATTATATTAAATTCCGAAATTTCACTTATTTCGGAATTTAATTCTTTGTTATGGAAAGTAAGCTTTAGCTAACTTAAAATCCTTCTGCTTCTATTAAGCATTTTTTTTTTTCTCTTCGTTCTTTTGCCTTGAAGCAAAAGAACCAAAAATTCAAGACGCAGCAAAGCTCCAACCGCACTAGGCCAGACGCTGGCCCGCTGCTGCGTCAGCCCAACGCGCCCTCACTAAATAAGTTCTTCTTAAAGGAAAGGTTTTCAATTGTGAAATAACAACAGACAAATCCATTTTGGATGGCCCTGTCATATCATTTTTTATATGTTCGAAGAATATTTAAGACTCAGGCTGACACTAGAGCTAATTTTGAGACAGCCTCCCTTCATTTAATGGACATTGCCCATCATTCGTTTTATAATTGGTTTCAATAGAAAGAGTAATAAGGCTGAGCCAATGACCGTATACACAATCAACATGTATTGATCTGGCATCTGAGCCAATGCTTCTTCAGTTCCCCCACTCGCTTCACCGGCAATCAATCCAGCAAATAAATTCCCTAGAGAAACTGATAGGAACCAAATCCCCATCATTTGACCAGCATAGCCTTTCGGAGCAAGCTTGGTCACCAAACTCAATCCTACAGGTGACAAACTTAACTCACCAAATGTGTGAAGCATATAAGTCATGATCAACCAGGTAGGAGCTGCCAAATCACCGGAAGCAGCAATTTTAGCTGCGAAATACATCACAAAGAATCCCAAACCTAGAAGAAGCAGACCAAATGTAAATTTCAAAGGAGAACTAGGCTCCAAATTTTTACGGCCTAACCATACCCACATGCCTCCAAAAATCGGAGCAAAAATGATGATAAACATGGAGTTGATGGATTGGAAATAACCTGTGGGTATTTCAAAGCCTAAGACTGTTCTGTCTGTAAATCTTTCTGCAAATAAGTTAAGCGTAGAACCTGCCTGCTCAAAACCTGACCAGAACATAGCAGAGAACAAAAACAAAATGGCGATTACTCCAACCTTATTTTTATCCCCTTTATCCAATCCACCAAAAAGGATTACATAGCCTAGATATCCAAAAGCAACCAATGCGATGATGGTTCCTGATGCTCCTGCGATAGCAGATACATCAATAGGAATAATTCCAGTAAACAAAACAGCTACAAAAACTGCTAAAGCTAATCCAATCCAGGTTACCAAAGAGCGCAACTTTTTCTGCTGAACTTTTTCAGTCTCTTCAGCCACAATTGGAGCTTCACCATATCCTTCCAAAGAAGCACCAGTAATTTTATACTGAATTAAGCCAAAAACCATCCCTAATCCAGCCAAACCAAAGCCTAAGTGCCAATCATATTCAGCAAGCGTACTACAAGCGATAGGTGCGATAAGAGCACCCAAGTTGATTCCCATGTAGAAAATAGAGAAACCCGCATCTCTTTTTGAGCTTCCAGCAGGGTATAATTGACCTACGATAGATGAGATATTGGGCTTTAATAAACCTGTTCCGAGTACAATTAATATAAGGCCTAGAAAAAATGAATTAGTGTCTAAGGCGGAAAGTTCTGTTTTTCCTTCATAAGCACCAGAACCAAATATACCTGGCAAAGCCATCATAAAGTGCCCCATAGCAATGATAATACCGCCATACCAAACAGATTTCTTTAAACCAAAAAGACGGTCTGCTAACCAACCTCCAGGTAATGCCAATAAATAAACACCCATGGTATAGAGTCCATAAATAGCACCGGAGGTTTTATCATCAAAACCAAGACCTCCATCAGCAATAGCGGTGGTCATAAAAAGAATGAGCAATGCTCTCATTCCGTAGTAACTGAAGCGCTCCCACATTTCTGTGAAAAACAAGGTCATCAGACCCTTCGGGTGGCCAAAAATAGTTGGCCCTTCAAATTCAGGATTGTTTGGAGTTTCCAATTAAGTCAGTGATTTAGGTTGATAAATTTTACAATGATAAAAGAATTTGGCAGGTTCTTCAAAATGGATTGATTTAAATACATGCAATTTTCCTTTTAAAATATGTAATTCCGAAGGATTTGTGGATAGATCAATAATTGAAAATTCAATACTGCCAAATATTTATCTGTTTTTTCTTCGTAATCGATTGAAAAGCGAAATTTTAAAGATTTTTCATTTTGAATTAAGACCTTTTTCCTAATTTTGGGAAGACAATTTTCAGTTTGTAAACCCAAAATTTTATGCAGGATTTAGCTCTGGACACCCAGACCTCTCCTTTGAATTTTCTCGACTTGCAGACAAGCGGAAAAGTTCACTTTAATCTTCCACAAGCCGAATTGGTGGAACACGCATTGGCTCGAAAGGAAGGATATCTCACCTCTACGGGAGCATTGATGGCAGACACCGGTAAATTCACCGGTAGATCTCCTAAGGATCGTTACGTTGTCAAAGATGCTCAAACAGAAGATGCTGTTTGGTGGGGAGATATCAACATTCCATTCGATGAAGAAAAATTTGATCGATTATTGGAGAAAATGAAAGCATTCCTTTCTGACAAAGATCTTTTTGTTAGAGATGCTTTTGCCGGAGCTGATCCTCAGCATAGATTGAATATTCGCGTAATCAATACTTGGGCGTGGCACAATCTATTTTGCCACAACATGTTTTTAAGACCAACTCAAGAAGAGTTGGCAGATTTTGAGCAGGACTTTACTATTATCTGTGCTCCGGGATTTGAGGCAGACCCTGAAACTGACGGTACAAAAAATCCAAACTTTGCCATATTAAATATGTCAAAGCGAATGATTTTAATCGGAGGTACAGGATATGCTGGAGAAATGAAAAAAGGTATCTTTTCTGTTCTGAATTTTATACTTCCTCACGAAAAGAACGTGCTTTCTATGCACTGTTCAGCCAATGTTGGTGACAAAGGTGATACGGCTATTTTCTTTGGTCTTTCAGGTACAGGTAAAACCACCTTATCTGCTGATCCAAAAAGAGGATTGATCGGAGACGATGAGCACGGATGGACAGAAAATGGCGTGTTCAATTTCGAGGGTGGCTGTTATGCTAAAGTAATTGACCTAAGCAGAGAAAAAGAGCCTGAAATCTGGGATGCCATTCGATTTGGTTCCATCGTTGAAAATACCAGATTTAATCCGGGAACTCGAATCGTGAATTATGCAGATAAAAGTGTAACCGAAAATACGAGGACAGCCTACCCTATTCATTACATACCGAACGCTTTAGAGCCTTCTACTGCAGGAATCCCAAAAAATATATTTTTCCTTACAGCAGATGCATTTGGAGTCATCCCTCCGATTTCTAAACTGAACAAGAGTCAAGCTATGTATCACTTTATTTCTGGCTATACTGCTAAAGTAGCAGGTACAGAAATGGGGGTTACAGAGCCTAAATTGACATTTTCTGCATGTTTTGGTGCTGCATTTCTTCCTCTACACCCAACAGCATACGCTTCTCTATTTGGAGAGAAAATGGAAAAGTACGAGACCAATGTTTGGCTGATCAACACAGGCTGGACTGGCGGACCTTACGGTGTCGGTTCTAGAATGAAGTTAGCTTACACTAGAGCCATGATCACCGCGGCTTTGGAAGGTAGCTTAGAGTCTGTTGATTTTAAACCTCATGCAGTTTTTGGTTTTGAGGTTCCTCAATCTTGTCCAAATGTTCCTAGTGAAGTATTAAACCCAAGAAGCACCTGGAGCAATCCGGCAGATTATGATAAGCAAGCATCAGACTTGGCAAAATCATTTGTTCAAAACTTCAAGCAGTTTGAATCTTACGCCTCTGAGGATATTCTGGCTGGAGCACCTAAAATTTAATTGATATAAACCCTCTATAACCTAAGCCCATGTATGTTTGCATGGGCTTATTTTTATTAATCTTCAACCTGAAATAAATCCTTCGGGTAAATAATTGAAGGTTTATCCAAGGGAAAGACTATTTTTACCCCTCGAAAAATTCAGAACAAAAGACACAACATGAAGACAGCTGAAATTATCACTGAAAAGGGAACAATGAAGGTGGAGTTTTATGAGAAAGATGCTCCCAAAACAGTAAATAACTTCGTTGAATTATCGCAAAAAGGATTCTATGATGGACTTACTTTTCATAGAGTAATTCCAAACTTTGTGATTCAAGGAGGATGTCCAATCGGAAATGGTGCCGGTGGACCAGGCTATAAAATCAATTGCGAATTAGACGGAGGTAATCAATACCATGATAGAGGTGTACTTTCAATGGCACATGCCGGTAGAAATACTGGAGGTTCCCAGTTTTTCATTTGCCATAGCAGAGATAATACAGCTCACTTAGACAGAAACCATACTTGCTTTGGAAAAGTAGTAGAAGGACTTGAAGTCATAGATGCTATTCGAGCAGGAGATAAGATTGAAAAAATAGTGATCAGCGAAGCATAAAAACAAGAGGCTGTCTCGAAAGTGCAATATGTAACATTGAGCGTCCCGACAATTGTACGGGATCGAAATGTAGGCCACATCGATAGAAATGGCCTTCGACTCAGATCAGGCTGACACTAGAGCTATTAATGAGACAGCCTCTTATTTTTTAACAATTCTTGGAATAGTTCTTGAACAAGGGGAAGTTCAAAGAACTTACTTATGAAGTATACTTATTTATTACTCCTGATTTTTTTTGGTTCCATCAATTCTCTTCAAGCCCAGCATTATGGGAATTCATTGGGTCTACGCCTTGGAAATAATGATTTGGGCAGAACAGTAGGACTTTCTTTTCAACAAAGAATCAGTAAAAGAAATACCATTGAGGCTATTCTTCAGTCGGACTTTTCAAGAAACACAACGGCTCATATTTTATATGAAATTCATAGACCTATCATCTCCAAGCGATTGAATTACTATTATGGAGGTGGCTTAGCTTTCGGAAGCGAAGAGAGCTTTATGAAAGATGCAGTGAACAAAGAGATAGTGCATACCTATGGCAATTCAACAGTCGGTGTAGATTTTATCTTGGGTTTTGAAATGACCTTTTTGAATACGGTTTTTTCTTTTGATTATAAGCCCAATATTAATGTGGCAGGAAGAGAGGAGTTTTTCAGAGGACAAGCTGGGATATCAGCGAGAATGGTCTTAGTCAAAAGTAAGGACCAGAAAAAGCGTCAGAGACAAAGACAAAGAGCAAAAAATCAGCAAAATACCAGTTCTTTTGGAGAAAAAATCAATTCTATTTTCAAGAAGAATTAACTCAGGAATTCAGAGTTTCCCAGTACATTTTTTCATGTAGATCTGACCTCTTTACAATCTGCTTATACCATTTAAGCCTTAAAGCATGTTTTTCATCTTCTGATAAATGGAAGCCCTCGATTGTTAAATCCTTGATTTGCTTTGTCAATTCATAAAGAAAAATTGAAGCGGAGACTGAAATATTAAAACTCTCTGTAAATCCCAACATAGGAATATGAACCAAGCCATCTGCTTGCTGTTTCACTTCTTCACTTACACCTTCATGCTCATTGCCAAAAACTAATGCGATTTTCTGGTTAGCAGGCAAATCATAGACAGAAATGGATCCGGGATTGGGGCTTGTGGCCAATATTTGATAACCATTTTTCTTGAGAGCAGAGAAACAGTCCTGGACTGCATTTCCTTCATTGGAAAAATATTTATGAATATCTACCCAATCAGATGCACCACGGGTGACATAGGGATTGACTTTGTATTGATTGGTTTTTTCAAGGATATGAACATCCTGAATACCGAAGCAATCGCAAGTTCTTAATACTGCACTGGCATTATGAGGCTTATAAATATCCTCTAAAACGACCGTGAAAAATCGGGTTCTTTGAGCTAATACAGTTTCCATTACCTTCTTTTTATGATCTGTAATGTACTGTCCCAGATAGGATAACAGCCCTAATTCCTTCTTGTAAAGCTCTTTTTCTTCCATTTTCAAATAAAAAGGGACTGTTTAAAACAGTCCCAATTGTTCTTCGTCATCCTTTTTGGGACTCAAATCTATGGTGCTTCCCACTTCAAGTTCATCATCCGTTTCACCTTCTTCCTCAGAACTGTCCGCCTCTTGCTTTTTGGATTCCTTTTTAACTTCAATCAACTGCAAGTCCTTGATATCATGAGAACTTAACTTGTTACCAATGGCTTTCCAGCCTTTGACATCGATTAGCATATCCAAATCAAACTCTACCGACTCTTCATTCTTACCTTTTACCAAGGTAGCAGAGACCTGAGGTTGCTTATTGGTAGATACAAGCTTGAGATAGGATGATTTATGATCAGTAATAAAGTTGAATTTTTTATTGAGTGTAGTAGTTTCCACCTGGAATCTTTTCACATAGAAGGTCTTACTCCCTCCATCAAAATACACTGCAGAAAGGATCTTTTCTGGTTCAAACTTTTCAATCAACACCACCTCATTGGGTTCGTATCGGTTGGTCAGTTCAAAATTGGTCAATTCATAATCCCCAGACTTATAGCAAACCAAAATTCTATCTTCACCCAGGAAATTACCGATTAAATTACCCCGTTGATCTGTGTTAAGCCTTCCTACAATAGGATCGTAATAAATATCCAATCCACCTAAAGTGGAAACCCCTTCCATTTTCAGTTGGATTTTTCTAACTGGATATTTGGTCAGAATATTTCCTCCTGCTCCTCTCCCCTTGATCTCTATCGTGGCAAAATCAAAATCGAATACTTTGACTCTGGCTTTGGCACCTTGGGTCAAATAAACTGTTACAATTTCAGCTTCCCCATTCGGATTAGCCGTGAGATAAAGCGATTTTGATCCTTTCGTCCCTTTTGTCAGATCATATTCTTTATCTCTCGTTACACCTCCAGGCTGGAACCTTTTAACCATGGCTCTACCAGATGCACCGTCCAAATAGATCATATTGAAAGTCAAGCGCTCATCAGTTTTTCTATAGATTCCTACATGGAGAATGTCTTTCCCCATGAAGTTCTTCTCCTGAATCTTGGAAACCATCATCACTCCATCTCTACGAATTACGATGATATCATCCAGATCGGAACAGTCACAGACAAACTCTTCTTTTTTCAATCCCATGCCCACAAAACCATCTTTTCGGTTCACGTACAATTTGGCATTATTCGCTGCTACTACGCTGGCTTGGATGGTATCAAAGGCTCTGATTTCAGTTTTTCTTTCTCTGCCTTTTCCGTATTTATCTCTTAGATTTTCATAATACTTGATCGCATAGTCTGTCAGGTGCCTTAGGTTATGATTTACTTCCTTCAATTCATCCTGAAGCCTTTTCATCAATTCATCTGCCTTGAAGGCATCAAATTTCGAAATTCGCTTAATCTTAATCTCTGTAAGACGGATCAAGTCCTCCTGAACAATCTCTCTGTAAAAATCAGGCTTGTAAGGATCCAAACCTTTGTCAATCGCCTCCAAAACAGCATCCCAGGTTGTACATTCTTCAATATCCCTGTAGATCCTGTTTTCGATAAATATTTTTTCCAAAGAAGAGAATAGGAGCTTTTCCATTAACTCCCCTTTTCTGATCTCCAGCTCCCGCTTTAAAAGTGCTTTAGTTTGCTTGGTGTTGTATTCAAGAATCTGATTGACCGTTAGAAAGACCGGTTTATCTTCAATGATTACACAAGCATTAGGAGAAATAGAAACCTCACAATCTGTAAAGGCATAGAGCGCATCAATAGTTACATCGGGCGAAACTCCGGGAGCCAAATGAACCTGAATCTCAACATCTTTAGCAGTGTTGTCCACCACTTTTTTGATTTTGATTTTCCCTTTATCATTGGCTTTTAAAATAGAATCAATCAGAGAATCAGTAGTTGTACCGTAAGGTATCTCCTTGATTAAAAGAGTTTTAGAATCCTCTTCTTCTATTTTAGCTCGAACTTTGATTTTTCCTCCTCTAAGGCCCTCATTATATTCACTGAAGTCTGCCAATCCTCCAGTGATGAAGTCCGGAAGAACATTGGTTTTATTGCCTTTTAGAATTTCAATTGAGCCATCTATCAACTCAAGAAAATTATGAGGAAGAATTTTAGTGGAAAGACCTACAGCAATTCCTTCAACACCCTGCGCAAGCAGTAATGGAAACTTAACCGGAAGGGTAACAGGTTCTCTTTTTCGACCGTCATATGATAACTGCCACTCAGTGGTTTGAGGATTGAATACTACCTCAAGGGCAAATTTGGAAAGCCTAGCCTCTATGTATCTTGCAGCCGCAGCTCTGTCACCTGTACGAATATCACCCCAGTTTCCCTGGGTTTCAATGAGAAGATCTTTTTGCCCCAAATTGACGATAGCATCTCCGATAGAAGCATCACCGTGTGGGTGGTATTGCATGGACTGTCCAATGATGTTGGCTACTTTATTGAATCGCCCATCGTCCATTTCCTTCATGGCATGAAGGATACGACGCTGAACTGGCTTCAATCCATCTTCAATTGCTGGGACAGCCCGCTCTAGGATTACATAAGAAGCATAATCCAGAAACCAATCCTTATACATTCCAGTAACAGGCACCGAATCGTGTAAGCTTTCGTCTTTTTCTTCAGGTCTATTTGTTTCCTCGCTCATTTAATTAATCCACTATTTATAAAGATCAGAAGTCATTCTGACTAGTCTTCAGGTTTAACTTTCTTCAGAAATATTAATTAATATTTCTATTAGGCTTTTATGCCACCTCTTCTTCCTCTGCTTGATTTCTTGGGTCATCCAAAGCCAGATCCTTCTCGATCTTCAAATTATCGATGATGAAGTTTTGTCTATCGGGTGTGTTTTTACCCATGTAGAAATTCAAAAGATCAGAGATTTTCGTTTCCTTGTTCAAGATGATAGGCTCCAACCGGATATCCTCTCCAATGAAATTCCCAAACTCTTCTGGTGAAATCTCTCCCAATCCTTTGAATCGGGTAATTTCCGGCTTATTTCCTAGCTTATGGATCGCACGTTGCCTTTCTTCATCAGAGTAGCAATAGATAGTTTCCTTCTTATTCCTTACCCTGAAAAGAGGTGTATCAAGAATAAATAAGTGCCCATTTTTCACCAAATCAGGGAAAAACTGCAGGAAATACGTCATGATTAAAAGTCGGATATGCATACCATCCACATCCGCATCGGTAGCTATGACAATTTTTCTATATCTCAAATTTTCAATACCATCTTCTATATTCAAGGCGTGCTGTAGCAGGTTAAATTCCTCATTTTCATACACCACCTTTTTCGTCATTCCAAAGCAGTTGAGCGGTTTACCCCTCAAGGAAAAAACTGCCTGAGTTTGCACATCCCTAGACTTGGTAATCGACCCAGAAGCTGAATCCCCCTCTGTGATGAAGAGCATGGTATTATTCTTCAAGTCTTCATTGGCCTTCGCATCATCATAATGCACACGGCAGTCTCTTAATTTTTTATTGTGAAGGTTAGCCTTTTTCGCTCTTTCATTTGCCAGCTTCTTGATTCCGGAAATCTCCTTCCTTTCTCTCTCAGACTGCAAGATTCTCTTCAACAAAGCGTCTGCTACTGCAGGGTTTTTATGAAGATAATTATCCAGTTCAGTCTTGATAAAGTCATTGACGAAGGTTCGTAAGGTTGGACCTTCTGGACCAACTGATTGAGAACCCAATTTGGTCTTTGTTTGGGATTCAAAAACGGGCTCCTGAACCCTTACCGCAATGGCTGCTACCACACTTTGGCGGATATCTGAAGAGTCATAATCTTTTTTATAAAATTCCCGAACTGTCTTGACAATAGCCTCTCTAAAAGCTGCCAAGTGAGTTCCTCCCTGGGTGGTATACTGTCCATTGACAAATGAATAATATTCCTCTCCATATTGATTGGAATGAGTGATCGCTACTTCTATATCATTTCCTTTCAAATGGATGATAGGATACCTTGAGCTTTCCTCATCAACTTTATTGGACAACAAATCATAAAGTCCTCTGTCTGAGAAAAACTTTTTTCCATTGAAATTAATGGTCAAACCTGCATTCAAGTAGGCGTAATTCCAGATTTGATTTTCAAGATATTCAGGGATGAAGTGGTAATTCTTGAATATGCTGGCATCAGGGGTGAAAATCACCTTTGTGCCATTTCTATCAGAAGATTTCTCAATCGGTCTGTCTTCCTTTAATACCCCTTTCTCAAATTCAGCTATTTTGGTTTCCCCATCACGATAGGATTGAACTTTAAAATAGTCTGACAAAGCGTTTACAGCTTTTGTACCGACTCCATTTAGTCCTACTGATTTTTGAAAAGCACCTGAATCATACTTTCCACCGGTATTGATTTTGGAAACACAGTCTATCACTTTCCCCAAAGGAATGCCACGACCATAATCCCTTATTTCAACTCGATGCTCAGAAATTTTTACTTCGATGGTTCGTCCATACCCCATCATGTGTTCATCGATGGAGTTATCCAAAACCTCTTTGACCAAAACATAAATCCCATCATCCTGGGCACTTCCATCTCCGAGTTTACCAATATACATCCCCGGCCTAAGGCGGATATGCTCTCTCCAATCCAGAGATTTAATACTGTCTTCGGTATATTTAACTGTTTCTGCCATAGTCTTATCCTTAATCTCTTTTTTGTAGCTGTTTGGCTTTTCCTACGAAAAGCAAAAAGAGTGCAATGATCCAAAGCACCAAAAGCCCAGGAATCAAATAAAAGAAAAAGCCAAATTCATCTGCTGCGATCTCCTCCTGATTATTGGTGGCATGGATGTAAAATACAATGGTCGCAAGACTCAGATTGATAATGCCTCCAAAGGAGTAAAACCAAGTCAATAAATAATCTCTATAAATATCTCCTATCGGAAAAAGCTTGTGGAGTTTTCTATACGATTTGGTCTCCAACATTTTTGGTGGAACGAGCACCAAAGCATTCAAAGCCACAAATGTTGCAATCATCCCATAGAAAAAGTTTCCTTTTCCGATAGTAGAAATACCTCCTTCTCCATCCGTTTGATAAGTGACCTGATCGGTCAATGCTGAGTAGAAGTAAAGGAGAAAAAAGAGAAAGAAAATGATGCTGATGTAGTAAAAGGCTTTCCCAAAACGGTAGTACATAATTCACGGGTAATTAGATGTGCTAATATAAAGGATTTGCTCAAACAGAATGTGCCAATTAGGGTTTCATGCTATGACAATATTTGTCAATAGATTCAAAAAACCGTGAGCATAAGCTGATTAAGGCAAAAAACAAATCTGGAAATTTTCAATTGTATTCAAAATTGATTCAAATAGTTTTATAGAAAACATAGTCCTGATTTAAGTTTGCGCTATACCTTTGCTCCAAATCAATTATTACCCAATGAAACGTTCGATTTCTTTCATTTTCGTATTGCTATTCATGATTGCTGCTTGTTCCAGCCCTTTAGAAACTGGAAACATCAATATTGAGAATTGGAAAAATGATAGGTATGGTTGCAAGGGCCTTCGCATTCAAGATTTAGATGAATTGGAAAAAATCAAAAACAGCTTTCTAGGGGCTAATAACCAAGAAATCATCAAAACCTTTGGAAGGCCAGACCGGGTAGAGTTGGTTGACAAAAGCCAGAGCTTTTTCTTTTACTTCCTGGAACCAAGCAATGCATGTGAAGGGGTAGAAATAGAAAAAGAACCGTTGAAGGTTCTTTTTCGAATGAATGCAATATCTAAAGTTTCTGAAGTAACTATTACAACCCTGAACCCATAAAACACAAGGCAGCAGCACCTAATGTGCCTGCATTATTTTCTAAGGTGGCTTTTTTCAATCTCAAATCCTTATTATAGTAATTAGTCAGGTATTGACGGATGGTTCTTTCCATAGAAGGCATCATAAACTCCAAACCTGCGGAAATTCCGCCTCCAAAATACACTTCTGTCACGTCCAAAATTCGGATAGTAGAAACAATGGCTTCTCCAAGGATAATCCCTACTTCCTGGAAAACCATGAGGGAAACTTCATTTCCTTCCTTGGCTGTGTCGACCAATAAATGAGTTCCCAGGTCGGCACCTTTCAATCTCCCAGCTTTTTCTGGATAAGCAGCTATCATTCTCTCAAGAATTGATAAAATACCTTTTCTACCTATTAATGTTTCCAATCTGGCACTACCGCTGGATAGCATGTGACCCATTTCAAGGGCGTTACCTCTAGAACCTTTAAAAACCTCACCATCCAAAACCATGGCACTTCCAATTCCAGTACCCATAGTAATGAAGAGGAAATTATCCGATGGATCGTCTTTTCCGTAATAGAACTCACCAATTGCCGCAGCAGCGGCATCATTTTCCAAGAAGAACTCTTTATCAGGGTAAGCTTTTTCCAATCCTTTTTTCAGATTGAAATTATTCAGGCTCGGAATAGCAGGGATTTCCAGCGGAGTAGTTCTATCCTTGCTAATCAACCCAGGTAGTCCAATACCTACTTTCTCAACCTGAGGATATTTTTTGAAATACTTGTCTAACCCGGAGATAAATGCTTGACCAAAACCTTCGGCATGGTCTCTGAATGGCGTTGTATCCTCTTTTTGGAAATCGAGGATATTTCCGTTTTTGTCTACAAGTCCGATTTTAAGATGGGTCCCGCCCACGTCCACTCCTAAAAAGTGTGTCTCCGAATTATTCATTTTGTTCTTCATAGGTTTGATTCTCAAAAAAGCCAAAAAATTGCTTTACTTCCTATATTCTTTGCCAATCTGCTGGAAAATTTTGAAAACTGCAGGACAAACAAGCGTATTTTTTAAAGTTAAACCCAAAATTCCGTGAATATTCTTCCGATTCGTGTGAGGATACTCCTTGCATGCCTTGGGTCTGTCCTCATAGACTAAACACTTATTATCTGAATTCAAAAAAGGACAGGGCGAAGAGTTCAAGACATAATCTCCATCTTCATCCCGATGAAGATATTCGTCTATAAACTCGCTACTTTTTTGACGAAAAACCTTTGCTAAACGATCTATATCTGTTTGCAAGAAAATGGGACTTGTTGTCTTACAGCAATTTGCACATTCAAGGCAATCCAAACTTTCGAATACTTTATCGTGTAGATTTTCAAAGTCCTCATCCAGCTTTTTAGGCTTTACTTTTCGCAGCCTTTCCTTCAGCTTTTTATTAGTTGGGAATTCAGATTTACTCTCAATGTTAAATAATTCTAAATTCAATGAATCTTTTGATGCAACCACATCTATCTTATTTTCAATTTATTACGTATTTTTTGTATCTTAATATGGCACAAAACCCCAATGACTATGAAAACACATCCATCAGAACTTTTATTCTATCACAGCGCAGGTCAACCCATTGATAAGCAAACCAAAGCCTACGCAAAGTCTCTGGCAAAATTTGTCAACGAGATCGATGTGGTGAAACAAAGAATCACTGCGACTCAATGGGACAGCATTTTATTGAAACTTGGACTGCGTGCCAAGGACCTACTCAATCGAGCCCATCCGGATTACCAGAAATACATCGCAGGTAAAAACTGGGATGATGAAGACTGGCTCAAAATCTTGGTCAAATATCCTTATTTGATCAAATCACCGATTGCACTATTCAGAAATAAAGCAATTCTCTGCCGAACCCCCAGTGATATATTAAAGCTGGATTAATCTCCGCTATTAGCTAAGGCAATCCCATCTTCCAGAATTTTTATTTCTCGGGCTTTATATAGTTGTCCTATGCATTGTTTAAAGTGCTTTTTACTCATAGAAAGCACTTTTTTTATTTCCTCAGGATCTGATTTATCATGAAGGGGAAGAAACTTTTTTTCTTCCAGAATTTTCAGGATTCTTTCAGCACCTTCTTCGTATTTCTCTCTTCCTGCAGGCAAAAGTTGCAAATCAATTTTACCATCATCTCTCCTTTTCTTTACATAGAGCGTGCGCTGCTCTCCTATTTCCAATGGTTGAAACACTTCATTTGCATAGACCAAGCCTTCGTATCGGTCTTCTAGTAAGACCTTATATCCAAGGTCAGTTTTGTCAAATATCAAGCCTTCAACCTGAATTCCCGGCTCATAGTCCTTAGGTGCAGGATAGATAAAGTCCTTATGCTTGGTACTTCCTATCAGCCTATTGGTTCTGTAATCCACACAAACTTTCACCAGGTATTTTTTTCCAGGCTCCATATTTTTACCCATCTCAGCATTAGGTACCAAAAGATCTTTTGGCAAACCCCAATCCATAAAAGCTCCAAATGAGGTGACTTCCTTAGCTTCCATGACACCCCATTCGTCTAAAAGTGCAATAGGTCGAGTGGTTACGGCAACTGGTCTGTCTTCGCTGTCAGTATATACAAAAACCTCAAGCTCATCATTTTCACGCTCCTCCCCTTTCAAATAACCTTGGGGTAACAAGACCTCTTCACCGGACTCTAACTGAAGGTATGCTCCAAAATCTGTAAATCTATTGATGGGTAGTTTGCTGACTAAGCCGAGTTCTTTCATAGTTCAAAGGTAGCTATTAATCTAAAAGGTTTTTGAAATTTTGTGACAAACAAAGTCAGGAAACACATGTTTAAAAATTGGATTTCCTAGCTGTTGGAAGTAGTTTTGAATCCCTTTGCTAGAAGGCAAAGTCAAAAGAACCCAAATAGAACTGTTTTTAAATTTTAATCACCTCATTATGAAAAATATCACTGTCATAGGATCCGGAACCATGGGAAATGGAATTGCACACGTTTTTGCCCAAACTGGATATCATGTGTCCTTAGTAGACCTGAAAGAAGAATTTTTGGACAAGGCTTTGGCTACTATTTCCAAAAACATGGACAGACAGGTGAGCAAAGGCCTTCTTTCTGAAGATCAAAAAACTGAAGCTCTAGGGAGAATCAAAAAATTCACAGAACTCAAAGAAGGAGTAAAAGAGGCAGATTTGATCGTTGAGGCGGCTACGGAAAATATGAATATCAAGCTCGATATTTTCAGACAAATGGATGAGTTTGCACCTAAAAGTGCGATTCTGGCAACCAATACCTCCTCCATTTCTATCACCAAAATTGCTGCAGTTACCCAAAGACCTGCACAGGTGATTGGAATGCACTTCATGAATCCTGTTCCTGTCATGAAGCTTGTGGAAGTAATCAGGGGATATGCAACTTCAGATGAGGTTACAGATAAGATCATGGACCTATCCAAAAATTTAGGGAAGGTTCCAGTAGAGGTAAATGATTATCCAGGATTCGTTGCCAACAGAATATTGATGCCTATGATCAATGAGGCAATCATCACATTATTCGAAGGAGTCGCAGGTGTAGAAGAAATTGACACGGTCATGAAATTAGGCATGGCACACCCTATGGGGCCTCTTCAATTGGCTGACTTTATCGGTTTGGATGTTTGCTTATCTATTCTAAAGGTATTGCACGATGGTTTTGGCAATCCTAAGTATGCTCCATGTCCTTTATTGGTAAATATGGTAGAGGCAGGTTACAAAGGAGTGAAAACAGGTGAAGGATTTTATCAGTATACTCCGGGAAGCAAGGACATTAAAGTAGCTCCAAGATTCATTAAATAAGCATTAGCAAATCATGCACTTAGCAGTATCCGGAAATATCGGTAGCGGGAAAACTACGCTTACAGAAAAGCTTGCCAAACATTACGGCTGGAAAGCTGAATTTGAAGCGGTAGATAATAATCCCTACTTGCCTGACTTTTATGAAGACATGAAAAGGTGGGCTTTTCACCTTCAGGTTTATTTTTTGAATTCTAGATTCAATCAAATCAAAACTATTCAGGAAAGTAAAACCCCTACTATTCAAGATAGAACAATCTACGAGGATGCTTACATCTTTGCGGCAAACTTGTATAAAAGCAAGCTTTTGAGTGAAAGGGATTACTACAATTACCGAAGCCTTTTTGATAGCATGATTTCTCATGTAAAGGCTCCTGATTTGCTGATTTATCTCAAAGCTGATATCCCCAAATTAGTTGGACAAATTGAAAAAAGAGGTAGATCCTATGAAACGGCAATGAGGATTGATTATCTCAAAAATCTAAATTCCCATTACGAAGACTGGATATCTAATTATAAAGAAGGGAAGTTATTGATCATTGATGTCAATGAATTGGACTTTGTAGAAAGACCTGAGGACTTCTCTTTTATTGTAGATAAGGTTCATAGAGAAATCTTTGGATTGTTCGCTTAAAAAATAAAGCAGCTGAAAGGCTGCTTTTTTACTCCAATTTCCTCAAAAACCAGTTACAGATTACTTTTCTCTGATCCTCATTTGGGTTAACCAACATTTGATCCAATCGCTTCAGGCTCCCACCAGTCATAATGGTTTCATAGGGAGCTATCCGAATCAACTTGTAACCATGAATTCTGGACTGAAGATCGATTTGAGCATCATTGAAAGCTGTTAATTTCCAACCTGAAGCGCCTACACCGGAATAGTCTCCCGGTTCGGAAGCCTGACCAAACCAAGTCCCCGCAACAGGTGGACCATTCCAAATTCTTTCCTGCAAACCAGCTTTCTGACATTCCTTTTCATAAGTTCTACAGAGTCTCTTATAGGCTTCCGAAAAAGGGAAAGACATTTCACTGTAAAAATCAGATCTTAAGCTTATTAATCTATATCTATTAAAGTGAATAGGTGAATCAAAGAGGAATAAGACCCTGTTTATTTTCATATCAAAATTTGCCTTTTCCAATAATGGATGCTTGCCTTTTCCACCTAAGTCATCATAAACTTCATGAAGCCAAGCTTGCCCTTTAGAATCCAGAAATGAGGGGTTGAACTCCAATTGAAAACGATCATCAAAATCTACTTCTCCTTCTTTTAAGATGGAGAGGAGATTGCTTAAAAGTACTTGTTGCATGACTATATATTCTCTCTGACAATTTCCCAAGTATGGTCTGCCAGTAATTTTACTTCAGCCACAAAAGCAGCAAAGTCTTTCTTTCTCCCCCATTCTTCAGGGGCTATCATGCTCAAAAAATCAGAACCATCTTCTTTTTGATACAGGAAGTAGGTATGGTTAATTAAAGGTTCGAATGCAATGGATGCTTGATAAATCCTTTCAGAAACCTCTACCCGAGCTTTAATCTTTTTTGCCTGATCAGCCAAAAGCTGCATCTGCTCATAGATTTGAGCCATCTGCATATCAGTTTGGCTTTGCATAGCAGCCACGGCTCTGCCCGTAATTTTACCCTTATCTTCAGGTTTGATCAGAGCACTGCCCGAGTGATGAGCATAGGGAAGAGTACCGGGTTCTTCGGTCGTCTTATCCTTCATGCGTTCCAGATCCAACTTATCTACATCTATCTTCTTTCCAGTCATTGAATTTTATTCTTCTCCTGTTGTAATACGTTCTTTTAGATTTCCTTTTGAGCCGGGGAAAGTAGTTCTCTGAGAAATATCATAACCAATCCAAAGCATGATTAGCATGAATATCACAAAGACTATCAAAAAGACTTTCTTATTCCTTTTCATCTGTTTATGATTTTTTCTGATTATCCGCAATCATGCCAGTTGCCTTATTTTCCTTGTTTGCCTGGTTGGAAGATCGAAGACCCAGCCACGGCAGGCGAAGCTTCCGTGAATCTGATCCTTTTAGCAGACAATAAGCCATATTTTTATTGATACTAGTATTAAAGCGGATACCATATAATTTGTTTTTCAAAGGTCAGATAGAATCTTCGCATTGATTCCCCGATACATCGGGGCGTCTCTATGTATTTCGCTTTGGGTCCTGCTCGATTTCATAACAGTGCTTCTTAATTCTGGTTCAAAATTAATGTTTAACCAGTAAACACACATCTTTATAACTGATTTATGGAATCTTTGATTAAGAAATCCCTGATATTGAAAAATGTTTTTAATTTTAAGGATAGGTACCAAACAATCATTTTTATTTTGACTAGTCAAATTGCTCATGTATCAGCTAATCAGTGAACAAAGCATCTACCAATATTTTGGAGATGATGATCCGGATATGATCAGGGATATGATCCAAATTATTCTGGAAACCAACGTCCATGACCTCAAAGAGTTAGGGGATTTTTACGAAAAAAAGGAATTTGAAATCATCAAAAAAAGATGTCATAAGGCAAAGCCTAGCATGAGCTATATTGGAGCTATTAAGACTAGGAAATTGCTGGAGGAAATTGAGGCGGATATACCCAACTCACTTCCTCTGAATGCAAAACTTCAAAATCACCTTTTAACCATTGAGGACGAACTAAAAAAATTCGTCAAAACTCTTGATTAATAGTTAACAAGCATGGCTCGTAATTGTCTACTTATCCTGGCATTTATATGCCTATCCTCTCCCCTTTTTGCCCAATCACAATTAAGCGTGGAATATATCATGCGGGATCCTCAATGGATGGGTACTTTCCCAAGTAGAGCAAGATGGAGTGATGATAGTCAAACGATTTATTTCCAATACAATCCAGAAAAAAATCCTGCTGATTCCACTTACAAAATCCGGCTAAACTCTCCAAAACAAATCCAAAAAGTCAGTTGGAGAGAAGAGCATGCTATGAGGAGAGATCAAGCCAATTGGAATACTGATTATTCTCAGAGAGTTTATTTGAGTGCATCAGACCAAATTTCTTTGGAAAACATGAAAACAGGCCAAAATAAGGTCCTGTTAGATTGGCATACAAGGGTTTCCAATCCAACTTTTCTGGCAGATGAAAATTTGATCTCATTTCTCTCAGATCAAAATATTTTCACGCTTAATCTCAGTACAGGAGTTGTAAAAAAGGTCACTCAAATATCCTCCGGTTCTAAACCCTCCAAAAAATCAAATTCCAACCAAGCAGAGCAGGTCAAGGGATTTGTGGAAGCTGAAAATTTAGAGCTTCTTCAAGTGGTCAAAGAAAGACAGGAGGCGGAGAAAAAACGTGCAGCCTACAGAGAGGCTACCAGAGAACAGGCGGAGGAAAAATTTGTCTATTATACCGAGGGAAAAAGCCCGGCTAACCTCCAACTTTCACCTGATGGCAACTTTGCGACTTTCACTTATTATAATTCATCCAGCAATAAAAATACAAAGGTTCCGGACTATGTCGCTGCCTCAGGTTATACAGAAGACTTAAATGCTAGACCAAAAGTGGGAACCGAACCCACCACTTCTGAAATTGGAATTTATGATCTGAAAAGAGACAGTGTTTATTTCATAGATTATTCGAAGCTTCCTGGTCTTCAGGACCTTCCTGATTATACTAAAGACTACCCTACCAAAGAGTGGGATAGCACAAACAGAAAGCTATCTCTTTTTGGGCCCATATTTTCTCCTGACGGAAAAAGAGCAATTGTTCAAGCCCGATCTTTTGACAATAAAGATAGATGGATTGCTGAGGTAAACCTTCAAACAGGTGAATTAAAAAATTTGGACAGGCAAAGAGATGAAGCTTGGATAGCAGGACCTGGTATCGGCTGGACTTTTTCAGGAGGAACTTTAGGTTGGCTCCCAGATAGCAAGCATATTTATTTTCAATCAGAAGAAAGCGGATATTCTCACCTATATCTCTTAAATGTAGAAAATGGAAATAAAAAGGCTTTGACTGCAGGTGCTTACGAAGTGTTTGATCCTTTCATTTCCAGAGATAAAAAAAGTTGGTTCTTTACCAGTTCAGAGGTAGATCCTGGAGAAAGACATTTTTACCAAATGCCCCTAATGGGAGGAAAAAGGGTTCAGCTTACCTCAATGACTGGAAATAATAATGTAAGTCTATCTCCTGATCAGAGTAAAATGGCTATTATTCATTCTTATAGCAACCGACCCGAGGAGCTTTACATACAGGACTTAAAACCCGGAGCCAAACCAGTTCAGTTGACTAACGGACAGAGTGAAGAATTCAAAGCTTATAATTGGAGAGATCCGGAAATTATTCGCTTTCAGGCTGAAGATGGAGCAATGGTGCCTGCGAGAATTTATCAACCAGAAGCCTCAAAGAAAAATGGAGCTGCTATCATCTTTGTACATGGAGCTGGATATCTTCAAAATGTACACAAATGGTGGAGCAGTTATTTCAGGGAATACATGTTCCATAACCTTTTGGCAGATTTGGGATACACTGTTTTGGACATAGACTATAGAGCTTCTTCTGGATATGGAAGAGATTGGAGAACGGGCATCTATAGACATATGGGAGGAAAGGACTTGTCCGACCAAGTTGACGGAGCCAAGCATTTGGTAGAAAAGTATGCAGTAGATGCTGATAGAATTGGAATTTACGGTGGAAGCTATGGAGGATTTATCACGCTTATGGCACTATTTACAGCTCCAGAGGTATTCAAATCCGGAGCTGCCCTTCGCTCAGTAACCGATTGGGCACATTACAATCACGGATATACTTCCAATATCCTCAATACCCCGGAAGAAGACCCTATTGCTTACAGAAGGTCCTCTCCTATCTACTTTGCTGAAGGTTTGAAAGGAAACCTTTTGATGGCGCATGGAATGGTAGATGTCAATGTTCATTTTCAGGACGTAGTTCGATTATCCCAAAGACTTATAGAATTAGGGAAAGATAATTGGGAAATGGCTATTTACCCAGTCGAGGATCACGGATTTGTGGAGCCTAGCTCCTGGACAGACGAATACAAACGGATTTTAAAACTATTCAACAGTACGCTCTTAGATGAATAAATCAAAGATCACCCGATCAGCTGCTTGCTTGCTAGGCTTGCAGCTACTCATTTTCTCTTGCCAAAGCCCAGAACCACAGCAAGAATCTAAGCGAGGCTTGATTGCGGAAAATGCTATGGTCGTGTCTGCCAGAGAAGAAGCCTCAAAAATTGGAGTGGAGATCATGCAGAAAGGAGGTAATGCTTTTGATGCGATGATGGCCACCGAAATGGCATTAGCAGTGACTTTTCCTTTTGCCGGCAATTTAGGAGGAGGAGGGTTTGCGGTTTTTCGAATGGCTAATGGAGAAACCGGATCCATCGATTATCGAGAAAAGGCTCCTGGTGCTGCACACCGTGACATGTATTTGGATGAAAATGGAAACGTGATCCCTGAACTGAGCACAAAAGGCGCTTTGGCTTCCGGAGTTCCAGGGACCATCGCAGGAATTTTTGAAGCTCAAGCCAAATATGGTAAGCTGGATCCAAAAGAAGTACTACAACCTGTTATTGATTTGGCTAGGAATGGATTTGTCGTAAGCCCACAGCAGGCAGATCGCTTGGCTGGAATCCGAGATGTAGTTCGGGAAGTCAATGGAGAGGAAACATTCTACGGTAAAGAATGGAATGCAGGAGACACAATTAAGAATTTAGCTTTAGCGGAAACCTTAGAACGGATTGCTAAAAACGGTAGAGATGAATTCTACAAAGGTGAAACAGGACATAGGCTTGTCGCGCATCTTCGAGATATGGGAGGTATCATCACCGAAGAGGATCTTGAAGCCTACGAAGCAGTCTGGCGAGAACCTGTGATCTTTAATTATAAAGAGCTTAGAGTCATCTCCATGGCACCTCCAAGTTCTGGAGGAGTGACCATAGGTCAAATTTTGAAAATGGTAGAACCCTTTGATCTCAAAAGCATGGGGCATAACTCCGCTGAATATGTTCAAGTTTTGACTGAAGCCATGAGAAGAGCCTATGCAGATCGAAACTACTACTTGGGAGATCCTGATTTTGTAGATATTCCAGTCAATGAGCTTTTAGATAGAGAATATCTAAAATCAAGAATGGAATCATTTAATCCGGATTTAGCAACACGTTCATCTGACATTGCAGAAGGGTCAGTGCTTTTTGCAGAAAGCATGGAAACTACGCACTATTCCATTATGGATTCGGATGGAAATGCGCTTGCTGTTACCACAACACTAAATGGAGCTTATGGATCTAAGGTTTATTTGGATGAATTGGGATTTTTCATGAATAATGAAATGGATGATTTCAGTAGCAAAGCCGGAGTTCCCAATATGTTTGGCCTGATTGGTGCAGAAGCAAATAGCATTGCTCCTGGAAAACGAATGCTCAGCTCCATGACTCCTACTTTGGTAGAGCGAGATGGAAAGCTCTGGATGATAGTCGGGACTCCTGGTGGATCTACGATCATCACAGCGGTAGCCCAAACTATCCTAAATGCCTATGAATTTGACATGACCATGCAGGAGGCGGTAGAAGCTCCGAGATTTCATCATCAATGGCTACCTGATCAAGTATTGTTTGAAGAAAACACCTTAGATAGTACCTTACTACAAATCCTCACTGCCAAAAAATACCTCATCAATGAGGGCCGTACGCCTATCATCGGTTCGGTTGATGCCATCATGGTCCTACCGGATGGGAAACTTGAAGGAGGTGCGGATCCCAGAAGAGAAAATAAAGCTGCTGGATATTAAATCAAAAGGCCTTGAATCAATAAACTCAAGGCCTTTTGCTTAATTATCTTCTCCAAAAATCTCCTTCACAACCCAACCTTTCCCCCACTCTTCCATTTCTTGCTCTGTCCACAGCTCCGGGTAAAAAATCACCTTCTGGAAGCGTGGAGGAAGGTATTTTTGCCAGTTGGTACCACCGGTAGCAGCTATATCTACAGGGTCTTTTTGTAAATACCTTACTGCTGATTTATAATGAGCCAAAGGCCAAAATACATTTGCCTTTAGATCAAACTTTTTCATTAAACCCGTCAACTCATCAGAAGGATTATCTATTTCCATGTACTTATGCCATAAATTTTTTCTTCTATAGCCTTCGATTAGTTCTTTTAATTTCTTCCCGTATTTCAGCTCAAAGTTTTTGAGCGTTAAGGTCTTTTTCCCACTGGCCAATTCTATTGCCCCTTGCTGCCAATACAGGTGTTCGAACAAATCATCCGCAGGAGAATGATAATCAAATTGAGATCTTTTGGATAAGGAAACCAATTGAAAGGCATCCGTTGCCATTAATTCAATCTCCCTATATTGGGCACTTTGAAAACCGGAGGAAGGCAAAAGAGACATTCTAAACTTCAGAAACTGCTCTTTTTCCATTCCTTTCCACATCATGGCAAATGAGCTAATCAAATGATCAAAATACATCAGAATCCTTTCCAGTCTGGATTGAAAGAATTCCTCAGTCAATTCTTTTTCATCGGCAATTTGCTCCATTTCAGAAATAATGAGTTTGAAATAGAGCTCGGTAATCTGATGATAAATGATAAAAATTTTCTCATCCTTAAAGCTGGTTTTGGGTTGCTGTAAGGACAGGAGCACATCTAAATTGATGTATTCCCAATAGGTCAAATAATCAGCATAAAGCAGACCTTCAAGATAGGAAAGCATATCCTGACCGGAGGCTTTGAACTTCTCTTCCAGTTGCTTGATTTTGTCTAATATCTTCGGGTCAAATTCAGATTCGTGCATGGGGATTTTTTGGGAAAAATGATAGTTTTTTAGGTGCTTATCTATTTACTTCGAAAGGCGGGAACACTTATTCTTCCCGACAAAAATCAGAGATTCATTTTAATAAACCAAAATACCATGGAGGCAGTAGAAATCCATAAGTCACAGAAGCAGGATACGTTTGAGGGGGTAGATTTTCTCGATATGGACGATTTGCTCACTGAGGAGCATAAATTGATTAGAGGTTCCATTCGAGATTTCGTGAAAAAAGAAATTTCTCCATACATAGAGGACTGGGCTCAAAAGGCTCATTTTCCTTATGAAATAGTGAGGAAGTTTGGTGATGTGGGAGCTTTTGGTCCTCAAATTCCTGAGGAATACGGAGGCGGCGGACTGGATTATATCGCCTATGGTTTGATTATGCAAGAAATTGAGCGTGGCGATTCTGGCATGAGATCTACAGCCTCTGTTCAGGGTTCTTTGGTCATGTATCCGATTTACAAGTTTGGTTCTGAAGAACAGCGCAAAAAGTACCTTCCTAAACTGGCATCAGGAGAAATGTTAGGCTGCTTCGGTTTGACAGAACCAGACCATGGCTCTAACCCATCGGGCATGACGACCAATTTCAAAGATATGGGAGACCACTACTTGCTCAATGGGGCAAAAATGTGGATTTCCAATTCTCCGAAAGCAGATATAGCCGTTGTTTGGGCTAAAAATGAGGAAGGCCGAATTCATGGATTGATTGTAGAAAGAGGCATGGAAGGGTTTTCTACACCAGAGACACACAACAAGTGGTCTTTGAGGGCTTCCTGTACCGGTGAGTTGGTTTTTGATAATGTGAAAGTTCCTAAGGAAAATCTACTGCCCAATAAATCTGGCTTAGGTGCTCCTTTGATGTGTTTGGATTCGGCAAGATTTGGAATTGCCTGGGG
>NZ_VLOG01000039.1:224032-225456 GCF_007655305.1 Algoriphagus algorifonticola | reverse complement strand
GTGCATATCTCCATGGCCAAGCGCAACAATGTGGATATGGCGCTTCATATAGCCCGTGAAGCCCGACAAATTCATGGAGGAATGGGAATTACCGGTGAATACCCTATCATGAGACATATGATGAATTTGGAATCTGTGATCACCTATGAAGGAACCCATGATATCCATTTGCTGATATTAGGTAATGAGATTACTGGAATTCCGGCTTTTAAATAAGGTTTTTGATGTAGGTCTTAAGCCCCGTCCTGAAATTCAGGATGGGGTTTTTGGGGCCTTCTGAGAATGGGTTTTTAATAGAATTGTAAATTCTCTAAGATCGAAAAGCGTAGATTCAATCTAAGCTTAGTTCTCCTTCAACATTCTACTCGAAGAAGGGGAAATTACAACATAATTAACAAAGCGGAATGATGGCTGTCCCCCAACCTTTATCGGGATCGCTTTAATTTTTTTCCACGAATGGCTTTACATCATAATCCGCTCTTGAGAAATGGCGGAGATTGGTGAATAGACGATAGAATAAAAGCTTTCCATCGTTTTTGGGTCATTAATGAAAGATACTCCTGGTAGGGCTTTTTCTGTCAAGCGAGTTTAACAAAATTGTCTTCTATTTTTACGTTAAAGTTGATTTCTGCTTTCAATGCTCTGAACACCCTAATAATGGTGTCAATGGTCGCACTATTTGCACTACTTTCAAGCTTTGAAATTTGAGATTTTTGAACCCCCACAAGCCGACCAAGTTCTTCTTGTGTCAAATTTCTTTCTTGCCTTGCTGCCTTAATCATTTTTCCCAAAACGTCCATACGAAGTTCGTATTCGTATTCGTCTCGTTCGTCCGTTCCTACTTTGCCGATATACTTGTCTTTCATCTCGGCAAGTGAGTATGTCTTCAATTCCTTGGTTGCCATATGATTACTTTTTTTGTTTGTTACTAAAATATTTATCTCTCAGTCTTACCGCCCGGCTAATTTCGTTTGCCGGAACTTTGTCAACTTTCTTTATAAATCCGTGGGTTGCTATTACCAAAGTTTCTTTGTTATCCGTCTTGTCCCAAAAAGCGAGAAGTCTTATTTAAAGTCCCGCGAACTTTGTCCAAAACTCCCAAATGTCATTTTGAAGTTTCTTAAAAAGTTTTGGGTCATTCGTCTGTTCTGCAAGGTCAATATTGTAAAAGATTTTCTTAATTGTCTTTGGATCTAGTTTTGAAATAAACTTGTCAGCTTCTTCTAAAAATTTTGTCTCAAAAAATCTCATTCAATATTGTCTTGTTTAACGTCACAAAGATAATTGAAGTTTCCAAATATAGAAACAGCATTGTCCGAGTTTATTTTCGCTGAAGGTTTATTCGGTATGGTATGCAAAGGTAAATCTGGCTTAGGTGCTCCTTTGATGTGTTTGGATTCGGCAAGATTTGGAATTGCCTGGGG
>NZ_VLOG01000039.1:0-223982 GCF_007655305.1 Algoriphagus algorifonticola | reverse complement strand
GTGCATATCTCCATGGCCAAGCGCAACAATGTGGATATGGCGCTTCATATAGCCCGTGAAGCCAGACAAATTCATGGAGGAATGGGAATCACCGGTGAATACCCTATCATGAGACACATGATGAACCTAGAATCTGTGATTACCTATGAAGGCACCCATGATATTCACTTGCTGATATTAGGTAATGAAATTACCGGGATTCCGGCTTTTAAATAAGGTTTTTGATTGGTTCTAAAGTCCCCGTCACTGTGAGCGACGGGACCGGAGTTAAAGAAATAAAGGATTGAATTAGGGGAATAATAACGGTTTGCGTGTATGTGCAGTAGCGGATTAGAAGCACTTACCTTTCCGTTTGGCACAAAGTTTCTTAGAAGCACAGACCTTCGATTTACCACTTCACCCGCTATTGCCACATACACGCTGTTAGCGTTTCGTTGTTCTCTTTTTCGTCCTAATTGTCTGTCCGTTGTGCGGTGGGGCAGACACACTCTTTGCCAAGTTTTGGATTGCGGGTCGGCTGGTGCGACTTGGCAATGTGTGTGGCTTTGAAGGGTTGGGTTATTCATTGTCAAAGTATTTGTTTACATATTCTAATGGGATTTTCTCTTGTTCAAGTCTCCAATTGTTTGTTTTCAAAATGTCGTAAAGCAGTTGTTCTTCGTCTGTCAAGGTAAGTTTCGTTGAAATGTTTGTCGGTGTTCCATTATCGTCTTCAAAAAAATTGTCAAAGGTTTGTTTGTCCATTAATACACTTCTTGTCTGCGGAAAGTAAGTCCTGAATTGCGAAAGAATTTCAAAACCTTGAACATCTATGTCGCCCCAATAAAGTAATTTAAGATTGTCAAACCAACGCACATTTTTAAGATTGAAAACACTAAATCCACTACCAAAAATTGCAATGGTGTCATTCATTTTTGGAAGTGTCAAAGTGGTGTAAAGTGTTGTCTTGTTTTCTACGACCAATACTTTAAAGATTGGTAAATCCAATTTTTCAAATTGGCTAACTGGAATTGCAATATCATCAATACCCGAAAAAAATCTGTCCGATATTGTTTTGTCAAGAACTTTAAACCGAATTTGGGGTTCAGCGTATTTTAAATTAAACCTATTTTCAAATTCTTTTTCTTCACTTTTTACGTGTTCCGAGATTAGAACATCTAGTAGTTCCCTGATGATGCTTTTATTTCTCTCGACAAATTTTGTGTGAACTTTAACCGGCAATTCTCTGATGTAGAAATTTGGTTTTGGATTTTGTTTGAAGTATTGACACACTTGCAAAATGTTTATCCATTCGTTCGCATTGTCAATAACCTTTTTAGGATTTTTAATTATCCAATCTTTGAGTTCAGGGAATTCCCGAAGGATTATCTCAATATTTGATTTGAAAGAATCTACTTCATACTCTTTACCTAAGAATTTCAAAAAATCTTTTTCATTGTCAAAGTAAATTGAAATTGGCAAATCTTGAACTCCTAAAAACTTTGTCTTTACTTTTTGAAAGTCCAATGTATAGCCAAAACCCTTTTTTCCTTTTGAATGGCTATGAATTTGTTGAATTTCTCTTTCAAATTCCGACAGTGAAGATTTGGTGTACGACTTATCGCCACGAATAACCAATTTCTCAAAAGGTCGCTGTTCAACCAAAGATTGAAGAAATGAAATGTACTTTCTTTCGGTTTTGTCCTTTATTTCCTTTGGTGTAATCATTTAGTCAGATAATTCGCTTTTTCTTCTTTGAATTGTTCAATTGGCATATCGTATAGCCACGAATGTCTTTCTTCCTTACGCTCAACAAAGTGAACAAATGAAATATCGTTTTCTACAATGTGAATATTATCACTTGGGGTAACTACAAGTAATTGCAAATGAAGTTGTTTACAAAGGGTAATTAAGTACCGTGCTTTGTCTTCATCTTGAGCCTTGAATGCTTCGTCAATGGCAATGAAGCGAAAGGATTTAGATTCTAACCCTTGATTATATCTTGTTAATCCAAATTGATAAGCAATGGCAGAACCCAAAATAGTATAAGTAAGTTGAGCCTTTTCACCACCTGAAAGTTGCCCCATTGCTTCATATGTCTTAAACTTTTGACTTGTTTCCTTATAAAATTCTTCGGCTTTGTAACTAAACCAAAAACGAACGTCCATTACTTTTTTCCGCCATTCTTCTTTATCTAATCGTTCTATAAATGGTTGAATGTGATTATTGAAATGATGTTTCCTGCCTTCAATATTTTTTTCCATTTGGTAAACATTGGGAACGGCTTCTTCTAAAAGTTTTCTAAACTCTTTCACTTCGTCATTAATCTTGTTAGGTGCAACAAGCTGAATGTAGGTTTGGGGTTTATTTTTGAAGTCAATCTCTTTCAAAGATTCGTTCAAATGTTTGATGTTTTCTTTGATTGAATCTGACCAGTTTTCAAAGAACATTCTAAAATCACCTACTTTATTGGTAATTGTTTCTTGCAAATAGTCATTGAATTTCTTTTCAAACTTTGGAAGATTATCATTCTCCAACCTAGCAAGGAAATTTTGATATTCACTGATTAACTCTAAATGTGTTGAATCGGGTAGGGAATTAACATCAGAACGCCAATCCTTGAATTTACTTAATATAGCTTCTGAGGGCTGTTTAAATTCGTTTATCTTGATGATTACTTCTCTTTCTTTCCTTTGCTTTTGTTCTTCAAGTTCTCTTGTTTGTCTTGAATTTTCCTTTTGGAATCTCTCACGACTTGTTTCAAAGGTTGCGTATTCAATATTCCGCAAATCGGAATGTTGTTTTTCAAACATTGAAACGTCAACAATTCCCAATGGCTCATAAATAGATTTGTTAATCCTGATTGATTGTTCAATCGTGGCAACTTCATTTTTCTGGGTAAATATTTCTTGTCCTTTATTAAAAATTTGAACATCTGAAAGCTGTTTCAAAGCGTCTTGAACCTTTTTTAAATCTTCTTGAAGCTGCTTTACTCGATTGTTTGTTTTTTCTAGTTTATCTTTCTGTTCTGTTTTTTCTTGAATCTCGTTCGCATACGATTGCCAATTTATATCATCATACTTTTCAAATTTTGAAAATAAATTATGGCATTCATCCTTGAATATACCTAAGTTTTTTATTTCAATATTTTTGTTTGCAATCGCTTTCTTATTTTCTGTTTGTTGATTTTGAAGATTTATCAATTCTTTCTTTAAGGAGGTGAGTTTTTCTTTGTTATCCCATCCTAACACAAAATTTTCCTTCCGAGCAATATGTGGTCGGTCGTCTTTTTCGTGTTTGCCCCTTTTGAATTTTATCAATCCATTTTGAGTAATTGCCATTTCGTGGAATTGCTCAAATTCCGAAAGATTATCTACGCACACAAAGTCAAATTGTGATTCAAAATAGTTCTCAATCCAATCGTAATATTGTGTTTTTGGCTTAATTTCAATTTTATTGATTAATGACTTTTCATTAAAACCTTTGTTCTTAAAATTTTTGAGATAGTCTTGGTCTTCAAACTTGTCGTAGCGAATTCTGCCTTTCATATTATTGCTGTTCACATATTGATTCACTGATGAATAGTACTTATGTGGAACAATCAATCTCAAAGCAAAATTGTGAAGTACTTTTTCAATAGAAGATTCCCATTTCATTTCATCATCTTTTACTTTAATCAATTCTCCGATGAAAGGAATTTCTTCTCTACTTGCTCCAATATGCTCAATTAGTTCTTCACGAATACGAGCTTCATTAATAGGAATATTGTTCTTGTTTTTTTGAAGTGTTTGAATTGTTGCTACTAATTCTTCGGTTGATTTATTTAAATCATCTTCCTTGTTTTTCAAGGAACGGAGATTTTCATTTTCAGAATCAATATTTTGTTGGGTTTTATGTTTTAATTCTTTTGCTTTTTCACGGTTAGGAATAAATGCTTCTTCGCTTGGATTGGTTTCTAAATCAATGCTTTGGGCGATTTTATTGTAATCGTCTAGTTTTTCGCTTCTTAATTTTTTACTCTTTTCTAATCTTGTGATTTCAGTTTTCAATTTTTCAATTTGATTACCAACTTCATCAGACTTTATTTGAACTGTCAAATCAGTTTCCTGATTTTTCAAGTCGCTTTCCTTTTCTTTTAATTCCGCTAGTTCATTATTCAGGCGTAGTAATTCTTCGTTACATTTCTCCAATTCTTTTTCACCCAACTCAACACCTTTTTTGGCAAACCAATAAACTGCGGTTTCTTTTGACTTTTCTAATTGAAATAAATCTGCTTTAATGTTGGTTAGTGCTATTGCAATTTCATTGATTGGAGTCAATTGTTTGATTTGTTCTTTGGCTTTTTCAATGTTGGTTTTAGCATCCATTAAAGTCAAGAAACTTTCTTTAAGTTGAATGAACTCTGCTTCCGCATCTTGTTCTTCCAACATATTGGTTCTTATGAAATCATCTAAGTCTTCCAATACTTTTACCCCAACAACTTGATTGAACAAAGTCAACGCTTTTGTTGAACGCATACCAAATAAGTCCGCCATTCTTTCTGCATAAGCAGTAGGTCCATCTATGAACTCAATTTTCTTCTTCGTGACATTCGAGTTGTACTTTTTATCTAAAACCTTTTTCCAATTTCCTTTTGAATCGAATTGACCAAAATCAGATTCTACTTCAAGAGTAACGTGAGCAATTCCGAATTGCCGTCTTAATTCATTATTCGAAAACCACCGTACTTGAAAAAGTGTAATTTGTTTTTGGTCGGCATTGGAGAATGAAGCAAGAATTACTGAATATGTATTTGTATCACGCAATTTTTGCGTGGAAGTGGAAGTTTTTCCTTCTTCTTGAATGTTTCCGTAATGTCCCAACACATAGGTTTCTTCGGTGCGGTCGCCTTTTTTTTCTACCCCCGAAGATTGATTGTAAAAACGGTCTTTCTTTGCAGGAACAATTAGAGTAAGTAATGCGTCAATGTAAGTACTCTTTCCAGATGCGTTTGCACCAGTCAAAAGTGAATTATTTCCTTTCGGATTTATTCTAAAAACCTTTTCATTAAATGTTCCCCAGTTGAAAACTTCCATATATTGAAGTCTGAACCCCGCTTTGTCGGAACTTGTACTAAACAGACTCAACATAATCTTTTAACTTATTTTCAAAATCTTGTAAAATATCAAGAGTGATTTTTTCTTTAATAATTCTGTGTATTTGATACTTCGTTTCATTGTCTTTTTTGCTGATTTCTTTTAGGTAGCCTAAATCAACAGCTACATTGATATATTTATCAAGCTCTTTTATGAATTTGACCTTGTTATATTTTTCTGGAAGAAATAATTCTAACTCGTCTTTTATTTCTGTATTTGTGATAAATTTTTCGGTTGCCAATTGTGTAGGATTGCTGTCAAAATCTTCTAGGCTTTGTCTTAGAACAACAAGCACAATAGAGGTTTCAAAGCCGATTTGTCGTCTTTGAACTAATCCAAGAGTGTTACCTTCACTATCTTCAAGTTGCTTTACAAAAGCAAATCCTTCATCCTTTTTAACGATTAATTCTAAACCAATTTTACTAATGTAGTCCTGGATTTCAGTTTGATAATTTATTACCTCATCCCATACATTGGAGTTTCGTTCTACTGTTGATTTCAACAATCTTACAATGGCTTTGCTAAAAGGAGTAATATGCTTTTCTAAACTGCTCATTTGGTCAAAATAATTTCAGGAATTTTAATTTGCTTGCGGTTGTCCGCATCAAAAATGATACTTTGAGTTTTATCAGGATTGATAATGTGTTTGAATTCTTTCACAATGCCTATATAACCGAACAACTCAGGCAACCCTTTTTCAAGACCACCATAACTTTCTACAATATCTAAAAGTGTGGTCTGCGACTTTTCTTTAAGTACATCTTTAACTCTTTTTCTCAACAATTCTTTATCAATATTAGACTGTGAAAACAGCCGTCCTAATTGATTAGATGATGTAATGTCTTCATTAGCAATTTTGGGTCTGTTGGTGTATGTAACTTCTTCGGATTGCTCTTTCGTGAGTTTGCGTTCAAATGGAATATTTATATCTGTTGCTGTTTCTAATTCAAATGAAATATCAGGTTTGTTCTTCGATTTACTGATTTCTACAAGTTGTTTCTTAATGTCTTGAATTATTTTTTTCGTTGCTTCTGATTTAGAACTTTCATTCTCACGAATTATACGGCTAAGTTTTTCAGCCATTTTGTCATTGGCTTTGTAAACTTTTTGTCCTGAACTATGGAGATGCTTTTTCATTCCTATCAGGAATGTATCCCTTATTGGGATTGATTTTTCTTCTAAAGTTGTGTATAAATCTTTAGTCAGGCTTTCCCATTTGTACTGTAAGTCTGGATTCAATATGAATGACCAAAAGGCGTAAAAGCTTTTTCCTTGTTGGCTTTCTTTCAATGATTCAAGTGCATCAAAAGTAAATTCCAGTATGTCACTTTTGGATAGGCTTCCGTCAGCGTGTTTTTGATAAATACCTTTTGTAATTTCTTTAAAGTTGTCTTCAACTTCTTTAAAGTCGGACAATAATTCTTTAGCGGATTGATTGAGTTGACTGAAACGGGGTACGATTTCAAATTCTTCAAATACTTTTACGTCTTCTCCGATTTTAATTCGTTGAATTTGTTGTTCAATTTCTAATTTTTTCTCTTCCAACAACTGAATACGCTTTTCTGCATCTTCATTGGTAAACTCAACCAACTCTTTTAATTGATTCAGTATGTTGTTGAATTTGGATTCAGTACCAACAAACTCTTCCTTTTTCAAACTTGCCAACCAATCTATGGTTTTGCTTGAATGTGAAGATAGTTCATAAAAAACTTCACCTTGTTCATCAGGATAATTCGTCAAAAAGCCATTGTTAGTCCAGTTTTGAATATACTTTTTGGCTTTTTCTTCATAGGTGTCGAAAAAATTGATTTCACTTTCTTCATCAATTTCAATTCTCTGTCCTTCTAAAAAGTCCGCTAATTGAGAATGGATATTTTCAGATGAAATGGAGCTTTGTTTATTAACGAAAGTTCTTACTAGAAATTCAATAATCATTTCTCTGTTTCGTAAACGTAACAAACCAACACTTGGTGAAGTTTTTAGCGTGTTTAGTATTTGAGAAATGTCTGCCATATATAATTATTTTCTGTACGTTGGAAAAAATTCAGGCTCTTTTGATTGCGAAGCGGTCGCCCGTGTGTTGGGGCAAGCAAATGTGCCTGAATGCGCGGTTGGCTTTCTATTTCTTTCGTCCATTTTGTTCACTGTCGTTGTCTTTTAGCATTGGCGGTAACTTATTTATTTATGCACTTTTGGTACATTTATTCATTGATTTTGAGTGCATAAATGCACCTTTCTACCATTTATCTCAAATCCTCCAAAAACGACTTTAATCTTTTCTGATTCACTAGAGTTTGATCGATCTAAAAAACTATCCCCTTCGCTACACTCAAAGAAAAGCATTTCAAACTAAAAAATCTATACCCTAAACAGGGTATTTTTTGACATTTTGGGACAGGAATTGTGAAAATTTAGAAGGAGTACGAGTATCCATAAACAGAGCTTTGCAAGCGTATCGATAATAACTGGCAGGAATGAAAAACAGAACAATAGGATTTCGAATTAAAAAAGGAAGATGAGGCTGTCTCAAAAGTACAATTTGTCTTATGGAGCGCCCCGACAATTGTACAGGATTGAAATGTATGCCCAATGGCCTTCGACTCCCTGTCTGCGACAGGCAGGCGCTCAGGCTGACACTAGAGTTATTTATGAGACATACTCATATCTCAATCTCCTTTGTTCATTGAAAGCCTTATTTTTCAAGAATATTCGCTTTCTTTCCAGAAAGAAGATGAATACGGCTAAGAATTAACCCAAAGGATCAGAATTCCGAAGCTTCGGTCATCGGTCATCGGTCTACCCATAGGTTAAGCAGAGAAAATATGGTAAGTTGCACGATTGCAAATAATCAGTTTTTTTCAATCCAACTTGATCAATTTACCTATCAAAACTTTTTGATCAATATCTAAAACTATGATGGTATAAGTACCTGAAGGCAGTAGACTTACATCTAAGTTGATTTCACTCAAATTAGCGCTTACTAGAATAATTTGCTGACTTACATTTTTTCCTGAAAGATCAAAAATGGATACAGTCTTTGAGTCCAGCTCCAAGTCACTTTCTGCAATCAATTTCACATGGTTCTTCGCTGGATTGGGATAAACTTTCAGGTTATCTACCAGCAACTTACCTCCAGGCAAACCTGCTATCGTCATGACAACTTCTTTCAACATCGCTGTGCATCCTGCCTCGTTGGTAACCTGAACTTTATAGGTACCCATAGTGGTAACTTTCAGCTCTCTTTGGGTAGCCTCAGGAATTTTTTCTCCATCCTTAAACCATTGATAGGAAGCCATTCCCTCCGGAGCCCTCAGAATATCTCCATCCACTTTAATCTCACCTCCAGGATTTTCTTTTAGGCTAACTTCCAGAGGCAAACTTTCTGATAAACAAGCACCGACATATCGAATTACTGCCTGGTACTTGCCTCCTTCTTGAATCTCAAGCTTTTTATTTTTCTCGCCAACTAGTTCCTGATCATTCCTAAACCACTTCAGTACCTCAAAATCCTGAGAACTTTCAATTTCCAGAACTCCAGTTGCTCCTTCACAAAGTGCTTGATTGCCCACTATCTTTGGTCTTGCCGTTTCTACTCCCACTACCTTCACCTGTGTAGTAGCTTCTTTGGTATTGCCGGAAGGATCTTTTGCAGTTACTTTCACTGGAATAGTTTTCCCAATATCCTCGCATCCAAACTCTGATCTACTTACTGTCAAAGAAGTAATGGAGCAAATATCCCTAGCCTCTATGACCAAATCTGATGTTTTCAAAATCCCTTTTCCAGTTTCCAGTTTAATCTCCAATTGGAATGATTCCTTGACTGTTAAAACCGGAGCTAGCGTATCTTTGACAACCACTATGATCGTGTACTCAGCAACTAGATCATTTCCTGATTTGATCTCCAAATTGATTTCATTCGTCCCTATATTTTCACAGGTGAACCTGTCTTTAGAAAAAATGTAGGTGTACTTTTCAAGTTCGGTAGTCCAATTATCAAATAGTGATTTAGGGCCAAGCTCAGCAATTCCATTGGGATTCAAAATCAGGATAATTTCTTTTTTAATCCCTGCAAATGGATCATTGCCCTGAGTAAGACTTGTTTTCTTACTAAAAATAGGACATCCATTGGGTAAGGGTTTTACTTTGGCGAAGTACTGACCTGGCTTAGAAACTTCTATACTTTTCCCAAATTGGTTTGGAATCACCTCCTCATTATAGTACCATGCAAGGACCTCGTAGTCAAATTCATTGCCCAAAGTCACCAACTTTTGCTGGCCGAATGGAATTTGAGTTCCTGAAACAGGACTAATAGACAAGTCCTTAGATTGGAAAGATTGAAGTTCAAATTCAACTTCAATAAAAGACTGATTCCCGGATGAGTCAATGCCGAAAATTTTCACCACATGCTTCTTTCCAACATCCTCACAGGTAAAGCTCTGCTTGCTTAATTCATATCTGATCTCTCCGCAATTATCAAAAGCCGAGGCAATGAAATCTTCTGCTATCAATTCCAGTTTTCCCAAAATCAAATCCAATTTTGGAGTCGGTGTTTTACCAACCAATTTTGGAGGAATTTTATCCAACACAGAGACAAGCACCACTTTAGTCCAGGTATTTCCTTTATCATCCTTTACTTGGATTTCCACTTCGGTCCCAGCTAAATCGGCACAGGAAAAATTGATATCTCTGGAAAATGTAATTGTCCAATTATCCTGAATGCTGTTGTTGAAGTAATCTTGAGCCTTGGTATTTGCAATGCCATTTTCATTCAACTCAACAGTAATTTTCTCCTTGAATTGAGGAGCAATCACTTCACTTGATTGAGAAAGTTCAACCATCACTCTAAAAGAATCTCCATAGACTCTTCGTTCCACCCTTTCAAGATCATAATTGCTATTCAGCACAGGAAATGCATAGACAGGATCAAAGTCAATCTGGGCGAATGTCTTTCCGCCGTCTTGGATCTTTTTCAGATTGACTTCCAAGTGTCCATAGTGCTTTCCCCCATCTTTTAAAAGAGGGGTAGATCCGGAAGTATCCCATTGTTCAGGTTCATTCTGGTCAGCTGTCCATTTTTTATAAGGATTGTAATTGAGTAGCTCTAGTGGATTTCTGAGCCAATTTCGCTTTTCTCCACGCATTCCATCGCCCGCAACTCCTACATCGTAGTACAAAACCCCTTTTCCATCCCCATCCAAATCCACCAGGCTTCTCTCAAAGAGCTCATCGTGACCAGCTAAAACTGCTATAACTCCATTGGCTTCAAAAAGTGGATGTAATACTCTTAAGGGAGTGCCACCCTGACCAGTAGCCAATTCATGATTCATAGGAACTCCATGCTCACCCGAACTAAATGGAATGTGATGAAATTGCACAAAAATCAACTGGCCTGCCTCTTTGGCACTTTTTAGATTTGCCTCTAACCAAACATATTGCTCTGAATCCGGACCAAAGCCACTCAAATCCGTTCCTCCTGCTGCTGCGTATTGTGAGGCTGTAAAGTTTTCCTGGGTATCTGTTCCATCTACAGTATATTCCTGGTTTTTCAGTCTGGAATTCTCAGGAAAATCACTGCGGCTTTGATCAGGTGTGCCATTGGAGGAATCTAGTGTCAAAATGGTCACAGGACCATAATCAACTCTATAATAGCTCTGCCTATGCTTCTGTAAAGGGTCAGTAGAAGGTGTTTCAAAGTAGGCATGAAAGCGTTTTCTTCCTACAACTGGGGCAAATTGACCATTTTCATTATTCCCATACCCGCCACTGATACCACCAAAATTTTCCCAATTACCCAAAGCCGGAATGATGGGATACTTGCTCAAGCCATTATCAAAATCACCTGCATTATGCCTCCAAAATTCATCCCATGCTGGCTGGTATCCTCCTCCTTGAACCAAGTCACCCGGCATCACAATAAAGTTGGGGTTTCTGGAATTGATGATTTTCAGATTATGGGCATAGCCTTCTTTTTCAGTTAAGGCATAGTTGAGGATGGGTATTCCCTGTTCTACAGTTACTCCAAACTTATCCTTCCATTTACTGGAATTGGCGGAGGGTCTATAACTCAAGTCTCTGGGAAACCATGCCCTTCTATTAACTCTGCCCAAGGGCTCTGTTTCGCTATCGGATAGAGCTATAAATCGAATATTTTCCCAATTACTTTTATCTGGCGCTGTGGTGAAATTTGATTCAAAAACGGCTCCATTCCGAATAACTTGGTATCGATAGGTATGATTTGTCTTGAGGTTGGTTAGCTGAATTCTAAACCTAAATACCTGAGCCTGATAAAGCCAGCTTCCCTTATCCAAGCCATCAATACTTTGGTTTAATTCTTGGCTGGTGTAAAAAATTTCCGGTACCTCTTCCCCATTGATTGTTTGACTCAAAACCAGGGTTCCCAGTTCATCAAAAACCTTAATTTCTGAGGCAGCATCAGAACTGGTAAACCAGGTGATTTGAACTTTTCCATCCTGAAAAACCTGCAAGTAGGGTTTTACACGGAATGTAGGTTCTGCAACTCTGACAAAAGAGCCTGAAAAGATTAAGAAAGCCAGGAAAAATAAAAATCTAAGCGGTTTCATAGCGCAGTAGTTAATGAAAAACCAACTCAGAATTTCTCCTATTTAACCCTGGATTTAAGTATCAATGATTGAACAGGGTTTAAGGGATCATTGCTGAAAATGTAAATATTCCTTTGATCTATTCCTTTTCGTCCTTTAGGGTCAAAGGTAATTTGTAATTCAACGGTCTCCCCGGGATTAATCTGAGTTTTTGGTACACTTAAAGTTAAGCAATTACAATTACCCTGTACCTTTCTTATTTCCAAAATTTCTTGTCCCTTGTTTGTCAGACTCACTGTTTTGTTGACAATTTCTTCAGCAGAAATTTCTTTTAGATCGATTTCCACAGGGTTGATGGCCAAATTTGGTACGTTTCCTAGCTCCTCTCTAGAGAATGGAGGAAAGTATTCAAATATATTGGCAATAATTTCCAAGCTAATTTCCTCTCCATCTCTGAAGGAAAACTGAAATTGATCTTCAAAAAAGCCCAAATCATTTTTCTTGTCTCCAAAGTAGGCCAATTTCAAAATTCCCCTTTCATTTGATCTCACAGAATCATACTCCATTGAAAGCTGAATATGTTCTGGGCCTTTATACTGAAACTGTTTGCTATTCAGCGTTTTTTTGGAAAAGTTGTAAAACTCAATCTCCTTGATTTTAGGCTCGTTTGTAAACACATCCCCCATATTGATTTTATCGAGTCTAAATCCTACTCCTTGTTGCTTTTTAGGGTATTCCAGTTCGGGATTCTGAGGATACGGGATAGCTGTTCCTTCAATAAAAAGTGTATCTGAAGTTCCGGAAAGATTGCCTTTTACTACAATCATTCTTGAGAAAAAACCTGCTGCAGAACTGGGATCCAAAGAAACTATGACAGAGCCCTTTTCCCCTACTTTCAAACTATCTTGGGTAAAGTCGACAGTGGTACATCCACAATCGGTATATACTTTTTCAATTACAAAAATCGAATCCTGGGTATGGGTGAATTTAAACTCTGCAGTAACCGGACCTTGCTCTTCCAGAATAGTACCCAAATCGATTTTATTGATCTCCCAAATTAATTTAGGAGTCTGAGCCTTACCAATTTGTGACCCAAAAATGAAAATCAGGCAGCTGAAAAGGGTTTTTATATTCGTATTCATGTCAACAAATAACGTATAAATCCAACCGAATTGTAGGCTGTTTTACTTATTTTGCGCCAAAATTAGACCAATGGCAAGAGTACTGACAGGAATACAAAGTAGTGGAAGACCTCATTTGGGAAATATTCTTGGGGCAATCGTTCCTGCTATCCAATTAGCAAAGGAAAACCAGGAAGAATCATACATTTTTATTGCAGATTTTCATTCTTTAACCAGTTCCAAAGACAGCGAGCTACGCAAGCAGAATACTTTGGCAGTGGCCGCCGCTTGGTTAGCTTTTGGACTGGATATTTCTAAAACAGTTTTTTACAGACAATCAAGAAGGCCTGAGGTAGCGGAACTCACTTGGTACTTGAACTGCTTTACTCCTTTCCCTATGCTTGCTAATGCACATAGCTTTAAGGATAAATCGGAGCGATTGGCTGATGTAAATGCCGGTCTCTTTACCTACCCTGTTCTGATGGCTGCGGATATATTATTGTATTCTGCCGATTTGGTGCCCGTTGGGAAAGATCAAATGCAGCATCTTGAGATGACCCGAGATATTGCTTCTACATTCAACAGGATTATTGGAGAAGATCTTTTGACCATTCCTGAAGCAAGAATTTCTGAAACAGTGAAAACTATCCCAGGTACAGATGGACAGAAAATGTCCAAATCTTACAATAACTATATTGACATTTTCCTGCCTGAAAAGCAGTTGAAAAAGGTGGTCAATACGATTGTCACTGATAGTACCCCTTTGGAAGAGCCTAAGGATCCTGATATTTGTAATGTATTCAAGCTATATAGCCTAATCGCTTCTGAAACACAGACTGAAGAAATGAGAGCCAAGTATCAGGGTGGAAACTATGGCTACGGACATGCCAAAAAGGAATTTTTTGAATTGATCTTTACCAAGTATGCTGAGGAAAGGAAGGCCTTTGACTTTTACATGTCAAACCCTAAAGAAATTGAAGAAAAGCTGGCAGCGGGTGAAGAAAAGGCCAGGCAGGTTGGAGAGAAGTTACTCAACCAAGTCAGAGAAAAATTAGGGTTTAGATAAAAGATAAGAAGCTGTCTCATTAATAGCTCTAATGTCAGCCTGAGCGCCTGCCTGAGGTCATACAGGGAGGCGAAGGCCATTTCCATCGTTGTGGCCCACATTTCGACTCAGCTATCAATGAAAGGTTAAGCCAAATTCCGAAAGTTCAATCATTTCGGGATTTAATTCTTTGTTATTTAAAATTTGTTCTAAATTATTTAAGCATTTGCCGCTTTAATTAAACATTTTTTCTTTTTTCTCCTTGTTCTTTTGGCTTGAACCAAAAGAACCAAAAGTTCAAGACAGGGCAAAAACGATAGTTTTTGAGCCAGTGAGTGCAGGGGGAAGCTTCACCCGCACATGGCCGGACGCTGGCCCGCTGCTGCGTCAGCCCACCGCGCCCACATAAAATAAGTTCTCGTTAAAATTGTTTTCACCTGCTTAATGAAAACAGGATAATCCAAATTGGATTATCCTGTCGTCCTCTTTTTTGTATGTTCAAAGAATTTTTTAGACTCAGGCTTACATCAAAACTACCTGAGAAACAGCCTCATTTTTTTTAACGGCTTCTCCAAAGATCTTTTAATTGTCTTCCATTGATCAACATTACAAATCTCGCAGGGTTTGGAATCAATACGATCCTCACATCCTGCCTGTCAAATTGATCCGATTCAATAGGGACACCTTCTTGACCTCCTACTTCATAACTGATTATGCCATTGGCATCCGGTAATAAGGGCTTGTATTTGTTAGCGATATAAGCCGTTGGAAGAAGAATATCTGTATCCGATTTCAACACGGAGTAAATTTTCTCTAATTCTTTTTCTAAAACTGTCTCATAATCCTCATTGAAATCATCCTCCAAATCATGAATTTCCTCTTCAAGATCATCGTAATCTTCATGATTATAATCCATCTGCGCGAGTTGATTTCTTTTTTCAACAATTTCGGTTAGCTCTTTATCCAGCTTGTCCCAATTCATTACGTTCTGTCTTTTTGTTTTAGTTTTCAAAGTACAAAGATGGCCATTCCCTTTTTTTAGAAAGAATGATTTGCGAGAAATTAACTCACTAAAAGAATTTTTCCATTTCTACCGGGCATTTCATAGGAATTCAAAGCCTCTTTGAATGCTGCCAAAGGGAATTTTCCTGCAATATCGATTTTGGAATCGTCTTTCATCAAAAAGCCAAAAACTTTCAAAAAGGCCTGACCTCTAGTCTTTGGATCAGTTTCATCCATCCAAGTGCTTAACCAAAACCCCTCAATTTGAAGGTTATTGAAAATCATCAAACCACTGTTAACAGGCATATTTTCCAAACTCAATGCCCCAAAAACCATCATTTTTCCTTTTGGGCGAAGTGAAGCTAGTGCTTTAGCTCCCAAGGTGCCTCCTACCGCATCGAATACCACATGAACTCCGCCATCGGTTTTTTCAGGTAATACTTTTTGTATTTTTTCTTTTTCAGAATTGATCACTAGATCTGCACCCATTTTTTCCAAATACTCAATTTGGTCATCATGTCTTACAGTGGCAGCCACCTTAATTCCTCTTTCTTTGGCCATCTGAAGTGCAAACTTCCCAAATGCAGAAGCTCCTGCTGTGATGAGCAACCAGTCACCCTCTTTCAGACCTGATTTCTCTAACATACCATAGGCCGTCATGGGATTGACAAAGGCCTGACATGCCACCTCGTCTGGCATTCCCTCTGGGATTGGGATCGCCAGAGATGCAGGAACACAAACATATTCTTTCCAAGTACCGATTGCGGAAAACATTACTCTGGTCCCTTCTTTCAAAATTCCACCAGCATCTCCTTTTTCTACCACACCAGCAGCCTCAAAACCAGCACTACTTGGTAATACGGGAGTGATCCCATACATCCCTCTGATAAACATGATATCCGATGGGTTGATATTCCTGGCAGTGACTTTAATCAACACTTGGCCTTCTTTAGGCTGAGGCATTGGAGATTCTTTCAGTTCTAGGACTTCCGAAGGAAGACCGGTTTTTTCAAAAATTACTTCTTGCATATGTATAAAATTATTTTTTACGTTTTCATAAAATACCTTAGATCATCGCTTAAAAGTGTTCGAACACTTTTTAAAAGACAATTCATCTTTTATTTAGTTTTCAAAATATAAGAAAATCAAAATCCTTGAGTGACTTTCTTTATAGCTTTCAGATCTATCAATTGTTTCTGGGATAAAATTTATATCCTACCATTTTACCTTTAATCAAAAGATTTTGTTTTCCAAAAACTGCAAATCAGGTCGCCAAACAATTTTCCCCAGACAATTCAGGAATAAATAAGTATTAAAACTAGGAATATATTAGCTGATAGCCCTACCATCAGCCTGATTTTTTTCTATCTTGAACAAGAGATAAAAAATAAACTTTCAATGGATTTATCAAGCGTTTTTTCATTAGACAACAAAGTAGCTCTGATTACCGGAGCATCCAAAGGGATTGGACTGGCAATTGCCGAAATATTTGCAGCAGCAGGTGCAAAAGTGGTCATCAGCAGTAGAAAGCAAGAAGCATTGGATGAAATGGCCAATCATCTTAAATCACGTGGCTATGAAGCTACTGGAATTGCCTGTAATGTGGGGAATATGGAAGAGCTTCCTCAATTGGTGGAAAAAACAGTAGAGAAATATGGTCAAATTGATATTCTGGTCAATAACGCTGCTTCTAACCCCGCCTTTGGTCCTGTTCATGAAACCAGTTTGGAAGCATTTGACAAAATCATGGATGTCAATGTGAAAGCTCCTTTTGAGCTTACTAGGCTCTGCTTTCCGCACCTTCGCAAATCATCCAATGCCTCAGTGATTAATATCAGTTCCATTGGAGGAATATCCCCTGAACATGGACTGGGAATATACTCAGTGAGCAAATCAGCTTTAATTTCCCTGACAAAAGTATATGCAAAGGAATGGGGAGATGCAAAAATCAGAGTAAATGCCATCTGCCCTGGCTTGATTCAAACGAAGTTTTCTGAAGCACTTTGGAGTAATGATAAAATCATGTCTATGGTGATGAAGCAGCTCGCGATCAAGCGTGCCGGAACCAGCGAAGAAATCGGAGCAATGGCCTTGTTTTTAGCTTCCTCTGCTTCTTCCTACACTACAGGAGGAGTTTTTACAGCTGATGGAGGATTTACTATTTAATGTATGATTGATTCGAAAAATAAACCCAAAACCGATCTTGCTGGCATTTTAAATCAATACAGGGAGTTTGTAAAGCAAGAGCTATTTCCTATTGATTTGGAAGTTGTCCAAGGACCTTTTAAGTCATACCTACCTCAATTAAATGCCTTGAGAGAAAAGGCGAAAAAGCTTGGCTTATTTGCGCCTCATCTTTCCGAAAAAGAAGGCTGCTTAGGGTTGAGCCTTTTGGAATTTGCTCATGTGTCAGAAATTCTGGGTCAAAGCCCGCTAGGACATTACGTTTTCAATTGCAATGCACCGGACATAGGGAACATGGAGCTGTTACATTTATTTGGCTCTGATTTCCAGAAGGAAAAGTTTTTGAAACCTTTACAAAAAGGAGAAATCAGAAGTTGCTTTGCGATGACAGAGCCAGAAAATGCAGGCAGTAATCCTGTCAATCTGAGCACAGTAGCCCGACGAGAAGGAGATCATTACATCATCAATGGCCACAAATGGTTTACCACGGCTGCTGATGGAGCATCTTTTACGATAGTCATGGCTGTTACCAATCCGGAAGCAGATTCACCTTATCAAAAGGCTAGCATGGTGATCGTTCCTTTAGATAATCCTGGTTATCAATTACTGCGAAACATTCCTATTATGGGGGAAGCTGGAGAAGATTATTTTTCCCATGCCGAAGTAAAATTCACAGATTGCAAAGTTCCTGCAACTCACTTGATCGGAGAGGAAGGCCAAGGTTTTGTACTAGCCCAAGAAAGATTGGGGCCTGGCAGAATTCATCATTGCATGAGATGGATAGGCATTTGTGAACGTGTATTTTCTATGATGTGTCAGAGAGCAGTTGATAGAGAGCTGTCACCGGGAAAAAGTCTTGCGGAAAAGCAAACCATTCAAAATTGGATAGCGGAAAGTAGAGCTGAAATCAATGCGAGCAGATTAATGGTGCTGGATACGATCAGAAAAATGGAAGAGCAAGGTGCCAAGGCTGCCAAGGAGGAGATTTCCACTATCAAATTTTTTGTAGCCGATGTATTGATGAAAGTAATAGACAGAGCGATTCAGGTACATGGAGCTTTGGGCGTTACCGATGATACGCTTCTTTCTTTTTGGTACAGACATGAAAGAGGAGCCAGAATTTACGATGGACCGGATGAGGTGCATAAATCCTCTCTGGCAAGAAGTATTTTGAAAAATTACCAGCGAAAATGAAAGAGCTAGAATTTGACAAACTCAAGGACTTGTTGCATGAAAAGTTTAACTGGGATCCTTCCACCATAGAAATCAAAGCGCTATCAGGGGGTTTTTCGAATCTTACTTTCTTGGTACAAACCCCCACCCATCGCTATGCGCTGAGACGACCTCCCTTTGGTTATCAGATCAGCAGTGCTCATGACATGGTCAGGGAAAGTAATGTATTGGAAGCATTGCAACGTGCAGGATATTCCAAAAGTCCCAAACCTGTTTTACTTTTTGAGGATGAGACAGTTTTAGGATCGCCATTTTTCATCATGGAATTTGTCGAGGGTATTGTCTTAAGAAATAAAATTCCCCAAGGAGTTCAAATCAATGAGTCTGATTTCCAAAATCTATCCAAACATACCTTAGATACCCTTTTAGAGCTACATCATTTGGAGCTGAATCGATCTGGCCTTATTAATCTCGGAAAGCCCGAGGGATATGTCAATAGGCAAGTTTTGGGTTGGGCAGACCGTTATTCCCGCGCTGCAACGGAGGTGATTCCAGAAATGGAGAAAACCTCAGAATGGTTGAAATTAAATATTCCCGATCAAGAAAATGTGGGCTTCATCCACAATGATTTCAAATATGATAATCTGGTATTGGATCCTAAAAATATCACTGAAATCAAGGCTCTTTTGGATTGGGAAATGGCAACTGTAGGGGATCCATTGATGGACCTGGGGACAAGTTTGGCTTATTGGGCAGAATCAGATGACCCTGAAATCCTCAAGATGTTTAACCTGACTCATCTTCCCGGAAACTTCACGCGGAAAGAAGTTATCTCCTATTATGATTTACACAGCGGACTTGATCTGAGCAATATCCTTTTCTATTACGTCTTTGGGCTATTTAAGGTCGGGGTTATTGCCCAGCAGATTTATAAAAGGTATAAGTTAGGACAGGCTGCAGACCCTCGATTTGCAGCTTTGATTGAAGTAGTAAAGGCCGCCGGAAAGAAAGCTAAAAACAGTATCATCACAGAAAATATTTAATATGGAAATCCAAAACGTTAGTATCCTTGGAGCAGGAACCTTGGGATCCCGAGTAGCATTACAGGCAGCTATTTCAGGGTATCAGGTTTCAATTTTTGACATTACAGATAAAGCGCTTGATTTTTCATTTGAAACAATGAAAAAGATATTGGCACAACTCGATAAAGGAGGTTACCTGAAGGAAAGTCAGGAAAAAATTCTTTCTAGGGTCTACTTTACTTTAGATCCAGAAAAGGCTGTAAAAGATGCTGATCTAATCAATGAAAGTGTCACAGAAGACATTGAATTGAAAAAGAAGGTATGGAAGCAGTTTGGTGAATTAGCACCTGAAAAAACTATCCTTACAACGAATACATCCTATTTGCTTCCTTCCATGTTTGCCGATATCTCAGGTAAGCCTTCGAAATTTTGTGCTTTACACTTTCATGACGTCTTCTACTCTCGGGTTGTAGACATCATGCCTCATCCCGGAACTGAACCAAGTCTGATTCCTTTGTTGGAGAAATTTGGAAAAAGTTTGAATCAAGTTCCGGTTTTGGTGAAAAAGGAAAATCCGGGATATATTTTTAATACCATGCTATTAGCTTTGATAGGTGCAGCCGGTAAGTTATTAACAGGAGAAGTGGCCTCTATAGAGGATATAGACAAATCTTGGATGGTCAACTTCCACATGCCAATGGGGCCTTTTGGAATTTTGGATAGCATTGGATTGGATACAGCTTGGCATGTGACCAAATCCAGGGAAGATTCAGCGTCTAAAGCATTCGCAGCACACCTTAAAACTTATATTGATCAAGGAAAACTAGGTGAGAAAACAGGGGAAGGATTCTATAAATATCCCAATCCGTCTTATAAAGATCCAAATTTCGTGATTTAAGGATTTGGCTATATTTTTATTTGATCGGATCTATTTATACATCATCGGAAATGATTTATATAAATGAATAGGTAACTAGAAGTAGCACTTATCATTTAATTAAATTATTAAGGATTACATTTTTGATAATTTCAAGTTCAATAATCTGAATTGGAAAGGAATCTCGTATATCAGTCGTAATCTTGACACCCTAATTTTAGATTCCTATGAAAAATAAAATAGTTAAGATCATCATCCTAGGTCTTATCCTATTTTTGCCGCGATTGACTTCTGCACAAGTAAAAGTTTCACAAATTACAGAATACCCATTTTCTGTATACCGTGACTCTAAGCTTTTCGATGCAGAAGACTCTATCTATACCATACAAAATATACTCTCTAGTGAAGAGATTTTACCATTTAATGATATTCCAAATAGAAATTCAAATCTAGGATTTACTACTTCAAATTATTGGGTCAAGTTTAAATTGGTAAATGACAGTGAAGAGGATAAAGTATTTTTCTTGGAAACCGGCAGACCCATTACCGATTCAGTGGTTCTTTATAAAATTCAGGAAGGTCAAATTAATGAAAAACTAAACAATGGAGATTTAGTCGCATGGCAAGATAGGGCCTTTGACCACAGAAAGATAATTTTCCCAATCAAACTAGAAGCCGGAAAAAATGCTGATTTCTTCATCAATTATCAAAGTGATGGGGAGGTTATCAATCTCCCTTTGGAAATCAACTCTCCCAGCTCATTGATCAGCAGTTCTTATTTTGATCAATTGATCTATGGTATATTCTATGGAATCCTATTATTGACAGGGATCACCTATTTATTTTTCTATTTTGGAATTAAGGAGAAAAGTTTTTTACTCTATATCACTTATGTGTTTTCTGTAGCATTATTACACTTAGGATTAGATGGTTACCTCTACCAATACATCTTTCAATCGCCCGGTTTTTTAGCAGATAAAAGCATTCTAATCGCTGCAGTTTTTTCAACTTTAGCATTTGGAAGATATACTCAGGTTTATATCCAAATTGAAGAAATCAGTAAAGGTTTAAATAAGATTTTTTCTGGGTTAATTATTGGTATCATTGCTCTTTTTGTTTTTGTGATATTCGTGGATTCCGGGAGACCACTGTACTATCCAGCGGCAAATGGCTTAGCTCTAATTTTATTGCTATTAGTAATTTCTTCCATAATTATTGGGTACATCAAAGGAAAAAAGATAGACGCATTTTTCACCATTGGTATATTCTTCCTTACCCTAGGCTTTGTTCTTTTTATACTGAATAATTTCAGTGTAATACCCAATACCTTTATCACAGAAAATGCTTCTAAAATCGGAACTGGACTTGAAATAATTTTCTTGTCACTCTCCATGGCAAACCGAATCAGTCTACTGAGATCAGAGAAAGAAAAAGCACAAGAAGAGGCCTTACAGCAATCAGAGGAGAGTAATCAGATCAAATCGTATTTTCTTTCTAATATGAGTCATGAATTGAGAACTCCTCTCAATGCGATTTTAGGACTATCAGAATCCATCATGCGGGATTTGCCAGATGAAAAGGTGAAGGAGAACCTGGAAGTCATCAAATACTCATCTCTCTCCCTACTCTCCTCCATTGACGATATCCTGGATTATTCGAAAATTGAAAAGAATGAACTCAAGTTAGAAAGCAGACCATTCAGTGTCCATAAGGTCATTCATGAATTAAAAGCAATCACTTATCAACAAGCTAGGGATAAAGGCCTTCAGTTTGCTTATGAAGAAAAAGCAATATTGCCTGAACGCGCAATTGGAGATGCTACTAGATTCCGTCAGATTCTTGGTAATGTTTTGAATAATGCTGTCAAGTTCACCAATGAAGGTTCGATAAAACTCGATGTGCTTGATTATGAAGATAAAAAAGACAAACACCTACTGATATTTTCCATCAAAGACACAGGCGCAGGCATAAAAAAGGCTAAACTTGACAGAATATTTGAATCTTTTATCCAAGAGCAAATTGATGATAAAAGAAAGTTTGGTGGCTTTGGTTTAGGGCTTTGCATCGTTAAAGCTTTGGTCGAATTACATCATGGCAAAATCAACATTAAAAGTGAAGTGAATAAGGGCACAGAGGTCATTATTAAACTAGAATTTGAAAAAGCAGCAAAAGAGACCAATGAGCTGATCTTAGCCGAGAAAAAAAACCTATTGAAAGGAAAAAGGATATTAGTGGTAGAGGACAATCCTGTCAATCAGCTAGTAATCAAGTCCATCCTCAAAAAGTGGGAAGGAACCAGTTATGATTTTGCAAATCATGGATTAGAAGCGCTGGATAAATTGCATGCTCAACCATGTGATTTGATTTTGATGGATCTTCAAATGCCTGAAATGGATGGGTATGAAGCTACTCAGGCCATAAGAGCAGGTCAGGCAGGTTCACATCATCAAAATATCCCAATTATAGCAGTTACTGCCGATACTACAGAAAGAAGCAAAGCAAAAGCCATATCTGTAGGAATGGATGAATACCTCACAAAACCTGTGGATAGGGATTTGCTTTTGGAAAAGGTATTAGGAACGCTTTACCTTGAGAAGGTCAAATTGAAGTTTGATTAATTCCTGAAATGGAATTTCAAATATTTGATCTTTTCACCCTTTTCGGAAAACATCTTTTCATATCGGGTTTGGATTCCAAAGTGATCATCCTTCCATTCACTTTGATAAAAGTCATGAGTAAACCCTAGAATTTCTATGTCTTCTCTGGACTGAACCAACTCCAATGAGTAATCAAAAAGGCCGGTATTATCTGTTTTAAAATGAATAATTCCGTCTTTTTTCACCAAGGACTTATACATATCCAAAAACTTGGGAGAGGTTAATCGTCTTTTTTCATCTCCGTCCCTTGGAAATGGATCTGGGAAAGTGATCCATAATTCTGATATTTCTTCTTCTGAAAAAAACTGATCCAACTGTTGAATCTGAGTTCTCAAAAAAGCCACATTCTCAATTCCTTCCGCTGTGGCAGTAGAACTGCCTTTCCAAATTCTACTTCCCTTGATGTCGACCCCAATAAAGTTTTGATTAGGAAAAACTCTGGCTAAACCCACAGTAAACTCTCCACGCCCACAGGCTAATTCAACCACAAGAGGGTTAGAATTTTTAAACTGCTTTTCATTCCAATTGCCTTTGATTTCTTCAAAAATTACTTTGCCAGCCTGGACTACGTTCGGGTTTAATTCGTTTTCCTTAAAACGAACCAGTTTTTTTCTACTCATTATTACAGCTCTTCGATTTCAGCGACCACAAAAGTACTGCCTCCTACAAATATCAAGTCATTTGGTCCTGCTTTTTTTCTCGCAAATTGAATTGCTTCATTTACATCAACCATTATTTGGCCCTTAATCCCTATACTTTCTGCTTTCTTAGCGAACTCACTGGCCTTCATAGCACGGGGAATATTCGCTTCGCAAAAAATGAAATTTGCAGATTGAGGTAAGAGCCTGAGAATTTTGGTTACATCTTTATCCTGCACCATTCCTAGGATCATCCACAATTGCTCATAAGAATAAGTCTTAATCTGAGTAACAATCTCTTTCATACCAGGCTCATTATGCCCTGTATCACAGATTGTCAAAGGCTTTTCATACAAGGTTTGCCACCTTCCTTTCAAACCAGTACTGGCAACAACACTATCCAAACCTTCAATGATTGCCTGAGACTCTATATTCCAACCCTTCAATTTCAGTTGATAAACAGTCTCAAAAATTCCAGGCAAATTCCATTTTTGATAATTCCCTAATAGCTCAAATTTAAATGAAAAGGTTGCTTTGTCGGAACTAGCCTGATAAATCGCTTTCCCCGCCTCTTCTCCATTCTTTTCAATCTTCCAGATTTGATCAGCAAAATAAAGAGGTGCTTTCTGCTTAGCTGCGTTTTCTTTAAATGTCGAAGTGGTCTCCTCTTGAGTTTGACTAATTACTACCGGCGTATGAGGCTTAATAATGCCTGCCTTTTCTCCGGCGATTTGAGGCAAGGTGTCTCCCAAAAATTGCATATGATCCCAGCCTATATTTGTGATAAGTGAAATCTCAGGGCTGATCACATTGGTGCTATCCAATCGTCCGCCCATACCTACTTCAATTACTGCTATATCTACCTGCTGCTTGGCAAAGTACCAAAAAGCCATACCCACAGTCATTTCAAAAAAACTGGGCCTTAAATCCTCTAAAAAAGCTTTATTCTGTTCAACGAAATCAATCACAGAGATTTCCGGAATTTCTTCTCCGTCGATCTTTATTCGTTCGGTAAAGGATTTTAAATGTGGTGAGGTATACAATCCGGTCTTGTAACCAGCCTTTTGCAAAATTGCTGCTATAGAATGGGAAGAACTTCCCTTTCCATTCGTTCCAGCTATATGGATTGATTTGAATTGATGCTGAGGATTGCCTAAGTGCTCACAAAGGGCAATAGTATTACTCAGGTCTTTTTTGAAAGCAGCAGCACCTACCCTTTGAAACATAGGAAGTGCCTGATACAGGTAATCCAGCGTTTCCTGATAGGTCATAATTAATCTACCTTGATAATGAAAGTAATTTTTCCAGTGGAGAAATCGGCAACAGCTCCTCCCTGTTTTTTGAAGGAAATCTGATTGACTACCTGTCTGTAATAAGCCAATACATCATTGGATACATTATACTCCAACGGTACTGCTTGAACCACACGACCTGAGTCATCCACTGTGATTTTAAAAACTATCCTGCCGTTTCTTGTACTTACCCGGTCATTGATATTAGGTCTGGAAGCAAAATCCCATCCAGCAAGATCCAAGCTGTAGCCCGCACCTGAATTGGTACCTTGTCCGGAACCTTGGCCCATTATCGCTCTACCGTCTACAGTACCTTTAGGATCACCTTCGTCACCCTTTTCATTTGAGCTTCCTTGTGCACCTCCAGAGGCAGGAGTTGTTCCCTTACCTTTTGTGCCTCCCGCACCGAAAATCGCTCTCTGATCAATTTTTGGTTGTTCAGGCGCTCTCTGAACAGTTTCTTCTGCCTTAGATTCTGCAGGGGTAGTCACTGTTTTTGCCGGTTCAGTTTTGGTAGGCTCTGGTTTTTTGGTAGTCTCCACGGCTTTTTTCTCACCCTTAATGGGAGAAGGCTTAGTGGTTACTGCTTCATTTGCAGCTGGCTTAGATGTTGCTTTGGGTTTTGCTGTTTCAGTCTTAGTACTTGGAGCGGGTGTAGCCGGCTGAGTTACTTGTGGCGCAATTTCTCCAGGAGCAGCGGCCTCAGTAACGGGAGTTACCGTTTCGGAAGGGGCATTTGCTGAATTTCTATCACCAGAACCTGTAGGAGTAAATCCTAGGTTTAACTCCAATCCAAAAGTAGGTAAAGGTGGAATAGGTTGCTTCCAGACTACAATAAAGTAAAAAGCAATCAACAATAGGATGTTGATCAAAAGGGTGATCAAACCTGATCTCCTTTTATTTTGATTTTCTACTTTATCTGCATCCCAAAATTCCATTTTAATAAGGTTTTGTAGCGATAGAAACATTGGCTTCCAAACCAGCAGCTATACCGCCAATTTCCACCAAATACTCCACAGGTACTTCTTTATCAATATGTAATACGACTTGTCCTTTTTTATTTGCCAACAAATTGGTCAATTCTGCCTTAATCTGATCTCGTGCTACTACTCTATCATTTACTGCATAACGCAGGTCTTTGGTTACCGATACTGTGACCTCTTGAAGAGCAATGTCAGATGTTTCACTGGAAGGTAGATTTACTGGAAGACCTGATGGCGTAATGAATGATGAGGTCAACATAAAGAATATCAACAACAGAAAGATAATATCTGTCATGGATGACATGCTGAAAGCAGTTTCTACTTTATTTTTTGACTGGAGTCCCATCTTATTTCTCTTGAAGTAATTCGATAAACTCTATGGAAGAATATTCCATGCTGTGTACCAACTTAGAAACCTGAGTAACCAGGTAGTTGTATCCTAAATAAGCCAAAATACCCACAACCAGTCCTGCTGCTGTAGTGATCATGGCCTCATATATCCCTTCGGAAAGCAATTTAGGAGAAACCATCCCCTCCTCTTGGGCAATTGCTATAAATGCCTGAATCATACCTGCCACTGTACCCAAGAAACCTATCATAGGAGCAGCACCTGAAACAGTTGCCAATAGATTGAGATTTTTCTCAAGCTTGTAGATTTCGATTTTACCTACATTCTCAATAGAAACTTCAATGTTTTTCAATGGAGAACCGATTCGCTCAATTCCTTTAGCGATCATGTTAGCCACTGGCGTTTTTTCACCTGCACAAAGAATTTTTGCTTTTTCTATTTGACCGCTGGAAACCAAAACTTTCACTTGATCCAATAAATGGGAAGATGTTGCAGTAGCTTTCTTCAAGGTCAATAGCCTTTCAATAAAAATGAAAATTGCTAAGATGAAGAGTAAATAAAGCGGAATCATCATGTAACCACCTTTAATCAGGAGGTCAAGTAATCCGATGTTTTGTCCAGCTGCATCCATTCCAAGACTGTCAGCTGCAGAAAATGAATCTGTTGAGAGGGTTTGAAGAAGAATCATATTAATATTTCAAAATCCATAATGCTTCGGTGTAGTTTTCTTTGATTTTATCCAACTCAGCACTCGCTTGACTAAAGGAATTATATTTCCCTATGGCCAATCGATAATTAGAGACCTCATCATAAGGAGAGATTAAATAAAGCTCCTTCGTGCGATCTCTGTACTGGTCAGACTCCTGAATTGCTAGTCGCTCGTTTGGCAAACTACCCACAACTATAAAATATCGGGGTCTTGCCTCTCTTGCTTCAATTCGAATCAAAGAACTCTCCTCTTTACGATCAATAGTTGTACCAGTTTCAGTACTTTCTTGAGGTGATGAGGAAAGAGCATTAGAATTTGAAATAGAATCCTGATTTTCAGTTACTTGATTTTCTTCTTTTGATGTATTATTTATTTCTTCGGTAGTATTCGCAGGACTCTCTGTTGGGGTCATGGAACTCTGAGATGCTTGTTCTGTAGGAGAGTCTGCTTTCTCCTCTTTCATCAACTGCCAAACAATGGTCGAGACCAATAGCAAGCCAATGATGGCAGCATATACAACCCAGGAATTAGATTTTTTTGGAGTCGGTTTCGGACTTACTGGCTCTGGCTTTTTGGCCATAATTTTAGGCTCAGCTGGTTTTTCAGCTTCTACCTTATCATTAGCCTTCGCTTTTTCATTTACCGGCAAGACTTGTTCAGGCTTTTCTGTAGCTACTTTGGCCTTCTCTTTTTCTTCAGGCTTGGCTACAGGGATCACCTGTTCTACTTTTTTTTCTTTGGATTCAGAATCTAAATTTTTGGTAGCCTCACTCTTCGAATTATGCAAGGGTTTAACTTCCACATAAGGAAGTCCATAATCTTTCGGATCAGACCACATACGTTGTTCAGAGTTCTTTTCTGCCATTTTATAAAAAGGTAGCTACGAAACTAAGTTATTTGCCCGGAAAGGCAAACCAATTTTTAGAATTTCAGCCAAGCTCCACCAATTAATTGCACTCCCCTCACTGGATAGTTTAACCAACGGGTGTTTTGAGCATTTAATAGATTGTTGCCTTCAGCAAATACACCGATTTTTTCTGTGATTTTAAAATCTGCTTTTAACTGGAGGTCTGCAATTGTCCTTAGATTGACCACAGGATAAGGAAGCATCGCTGCAGCGTCTGAAGGAGACAAATATCCTCTCCCCTTCAAACCACCCATTACATTGACATTAGCCTGAATTAGCAATTGCTTGAATGGAGTAACTTGGTTGTTGATTCCCAATTGCCAAGTTGGTCGGTGCCAGGCTTCTTGCTGTTGATTGAGGTCGTATTGGAATATATCCAGCCTCGAATTGAGGCTGTAAATGGAAGATAATTTGAGACCTAATTCAGCATTGATATTTAATACACTGACCTTATCATCGTAAACTATTTCAAAGCGAGAGGTATCTGCACCAGAATTCACGAAGAAATGATATTGATTAAACCGGCTGATATCAATTCCTGCCTTGTAATGAAAATTCCCCTGGAATTGTCCTTCTATTCCCCCTGCTAATTTGTAATTATTAACCGTATTAAGGAGTTGCTCGGAAGGACCCAAAAAAGGATTTTGCATGACAAAACTGTAGTAGGTATTTCGCTGAACATCACCACTAAACTCTCCAAAAAAACCAAACTCTTCAGCAAACTGATAGCTGGCTTTTAAATTTGGAAAAATCCTAAAATCACTTGATTTCCCCGGTATACTATCATTTTCAGAAATAATATTCAGTCCCGCGGAAAAATTGAAAGCTTCATATTGATAAGCTACTTGCGGCCTGATGGCGAAATACGTCCTATTCCCCTGGTATAATTCATCTTCTGTGTTTGTAAAGAAGTATTCGAAACCTAGATTACCTGTCCAGTCATCACTAGGTCGAAACTTACCTTTAGCATTCAAACCAAATTCATTTTCATTGACAAAATAACTGTCCTTGAAGTTTCTGAAATTGATTTTACCTTCATATGAAACCGGTCCGGTCTTTTCAATATCCCGAATTCCGGCTTCAATTTTGATCGTGTTCAGGACATTTCCATCAAAGCCCATGAACTCCAAATTGGGATTATTATAAAAAGCACTATCCACTCCATAAAAGGAATAGGAATCCTGTGCCCAACGAAGTCCTCCAAATAGTTCAACCTGATCCATGAAATAACTAGCCGAACCTCCCAAAGTAGAGTGAGACTCTTTGGACTCTTCAGCCAAAACTGGACCCTTTCCAAAGCTTTGATGTCTCAAATCTATGGCGTAATTCCAATCATAAACCTCTGTAGCCATAAATCTGGCTTCCAACAAGGGACTTGCAAAATTACCATAACCCGCCTTCAGAAAGCCCGGATATAAATCTATTCTCTCCTGTCTATAATTTTTTTGAACGGGCTCAGCTTCCAGTTTTACCGGAGGCAGATTTAATTCGTAGAAATTCACCTGGTAATTAAAATCACTCAGACCTTTGGGCTGAGGCAAAACAGGAAGTTTCTCAAAAATTCTAGGCTGAGTGGGCAAAGTCAAAACTCTGTCTTTACGGATGACAAACTCCTGATCCTGAACTTCTCCACGAGATTGAATCTGAGCTTTAACTTCAGCACCTGCACCAAATACCAGCGCTAAACAGAAAGGTATGCAAAGCTTTTTCATGATTATTTAAGGTTTTGAAGTTTAGCTTGAGCCATTGATTTAATCTCAGCATTTGGAGTGTTTTCTACAATAGATTCTAGTGTTGCTTTCGCTTGGAAGCTTTCTCCTGATTGAATATAATTTTCGGCAAGCAGGATAAACATCCTTCCATACCAGTAGTCAAAATCCACAAAAGGTCCTGACAGATCAAAAATGGCATTGTTAGATTGCTCAATTTGACCTTTTGCTCTGTAAGAATCTGCCAAAAGGAATAAGCCTTCTGCACCTTGCACAGTTTTAAATCCATCCACCAGAATTGCCAAACTGATTTCGGCTGCATCTCTTCGACCTAATGCTAATTGGGATTTTGCTTTGAAGAGCAGGGCTTTAGGTTTAGCCTGAGGTAGGATCCCATCCAGTTTTTCCAGCCTCTCAGCAGTGCTTATCACTTGATTATGCTTTTGTGTTTGGAAATAAGCCAACACTAAGCCCTCCAAAGCTTCCGCTTCTTCTATTTTGGTTCTTGCATTCTGAGAGGAAGTCTCCAAATAAGGAATCGCCTGCTCATAATTTCCTTTGGAAAGTTCTATGCTACCAATTTTCTGAATAGCCTTCAATCTTTGTGGAGAAGCAGGCTCTTTTTCCAAAGCTCTGAATGAAACCAATGCTTTTTCTTTATCTCCCAACTGCAAATAGGAATCTCCCAAGAAGTATAATGCGTCGGAACGCTGTGCAGACTGGGGGTAGGATCTCAGATAGTTTTCAAAGGATCTGGTAGCCTGTGAATAGCTTTTTTCAAAATACAAGCTTTTAGCAGCTTCAAACTCTAAAGACTGCACTGATCCACCATCCGGATTGGACCTCTTGTAATTTTCTAAATAATCCCAAAACTCGCCGGATCTTCCTTGCAAAGCCAAAGTTTCCTGCAATCCTTTCAGTGCCGTTTCTGATGATTGCGAATTTGGATGCTGATCTAGAATTGCTCTATAATCCCTGATCGTGTTATCATAATTTCTCATAGAGAAATTGGCTACAGCTCTACCCTCCAAGGCATAAGGAACAAAAGGACTGTTTGGTCTTTTGTTGATCAATTCAGTAAATGCATTGGCAGCTTCGGAGTAGCGAGTTTCCTCCATGAAAATCTGACCTCGTTGGAAAAGTGCGTCTTCTAAATAGAGCGAGTTCGGATAGTTTGAAATCAACCTTTCCAGATTGGCCAATGCTGCATTATTGTTTGATTGGAAATTTTGTACAACAGCTAATCTGAAATAGGCATAATCTATCCCTTCATTTCTTTCTGTAATTGCCAATTGAAATGTTTGCTCAGCTTCTCTGAATCGCTTTTGAACATAATAGCAATCGCCTAATCTCAGTAAAGCATCACCATAATTCTCCTTATCATTCCTATTTCTGAGTCTATCTGTGTAGGTCTTAAACTGTTGTTCGGCCTGAGCATATTTTTGGCTATTGAAATAGGCATAACCTAATCCATAAAGACTTTTATTGATGTAGGAACTTGAAGTGGTACGACCCAAATTGATCGCTGTCTCATAGGATTTAATAGCAGCATTCAAATCACCGGAAGCAGCATAAATCTCCCCTTTCCAAAAATGTGATTCCAAAATCAAATCCTTGTCAATGGGATACTCCAAAGATTTGTTGAGATAAGAAATAGCGGCTGGGAATCGCTGATCCCTGTAATATACCATTGCCTGATAAAAGGCTACTTTTTGATAGGCTTCTCTTATTCTTGGTGACTTGTTGTTGATTTTGTCCATCTGCTCTATTGCACGCAGATAGTCATTGGTGTTAATCAAAGCTTCTGATAATAGGGTTTCAGCTTCGCCTTTAAATTTGCCTCGAGGATAAGTTTCCAAGTATTCATCCAAGCCTGAAATTCCAGCCTGAAAGCTTCCTTTTTGCAAATTGACCTTGGCATAATTGAAAATAGCTTCCTCCTGAATATTCTTGTTGAATGTGGAAGTTGAAGCAGCCTTGAAAGAAGTGCTGGCAAATTGGAAATTATCCAATTTGAGATAAGAATGTCCTAAATAGTAGCTTGAAGCTTGGCCCAATTCATCATTAGAAGAAGCAGAGACTTTTAAGTAATCAGCTGCACGCTGATAATTTTTGATTTCAAATTGAGCTATCCCTCCTTTATATACCTGCTCACGAGTCAATTCTCCTTTTCTGGCATTGACGAAAGCATCATAATTCTCAGCTGCCTTGTTAAACTGTTTTTTTGCAAAATAAGCCTCTGCCAAATACAAGTGAATCATTTCTTTCCTTTCCAGATTAGAAACTGATGCTAATTTGGGTTCTGCGTAAGAAATCAATTCATCAAAATTTTTCTGCTCATAATACATGGCCGCCAATAGATAAGGAACTTTATTGGCATAAAACTGAGACTTAGAAGCCGCTTGAAGATCTGCGATAGCTTTCTGTGAATTCCCGTTTTTCAGGGCGATATATCCTGAGTAATAATAGGCATCAAAACTTACCGGTTGGTTTAAAGTCTTTGCTTGATCAAAAAAAGGAGCTGCCTTGGAGTATTCATTCAATTGGAAGTAAGCATAACCCTGCTTAAATAATACATCTGCCCTAGCTTCCGCATCTAATTTTTCGCTTTTGACTAAGCTATATCCTTCTAGAGCTTCCCTATAATTTCTTTTATAGAAAAAATGATCCCCCATATATAAGCCCGCAGTAGCTACAGATGGATGATTTCCATTTTCCAGTATATAGGTTTTCATTAAGCCGGGTCCATTGGGAGCCTCCAACTGCAAAGCAGACATGGCTGCATGAAGTTGTCCACTTCTACTTTGTTCGGAACTTAATGGTAAGTTTTGGATTTGCAGATTATCCAAAAGAGCGGCAGAAAAAAGCTGCTTATCAAACAACTCGACTTGCTCATCGATAGATCGCTGGGGACTGGTTTGGTACAAACCGGATTGAGCTTGGACTTTCAAACACAGACCCAGGCTTGCTAGAAGCACCAGGTGGTATTTCATAAATGGAATAAGGGGTTCAGTGTAAAATCTTATACACAAGCTCGCGGAGGTTTTCTGATTCGCTCAAACTTCCGGAGTCAACTCCTTTAAAACGAAGATCAGCCTCTTTGATGTATCTGAACACCTCAATTACCTTGCCCAATTTATAGTTTCTGGCTGCGATCACGTATTCCTTTGCAACAAAGGGAGGAACTCCGATTACACTGGCTACCTGGGAATCTGAATATACCTTGGATTGATGAATCAGCGCTATCCTGGTAAAGTAATTGTAAATCAGGGAGAAAAGTGGAATTACCGGATGTGCTTTTGGATTCTGAGAAAAGTAGTGAATGATTTTATTAGCTTTTCCCACATCCCGAAAACCAATCGCTTTGAGTAATTCAAAATTGTTGTAATCCTTATTGATGCCAATGTACTTGGAGATATGATCTACAGTTACCTGAGTGGCTCCCTGAAAATTGATCAACATTTTACCTACCTCATTGGTCAATACCTCCAGGTTATTTCCAATGGAGTCTGCTAATAATTGACAAGCTTTGGGTTCAATGCTATGCCCCATATCTTTGAAATAAGCATCTATCCAAGCCGGAAGTTTATAATCCTGAACTTTATCAGATCTTACATAGACTGCTTTTTTATCTAAGTCTCTGTATAGCGCAGATCTACCATCCAATTTTTTATGCTTATGCGCCAGAACTAAAATGGTGCTGGGCAAAGGATTTTGAAGATATCCCTGCAAAAGCTTTACTGAATCCTCTTTGCCTAGATCTGGTAAACTCTGAAATTCCTTGACAATGACTACTTGCCTTTCAGCCATCATTGGAAACTTTCGGGCATTGTTGAGAATCAACCCCATATTGGAATCTTTTCCATAAAGCACAATTTGATTGAAGCTTTTCTCATGCTCAGCAATGGCATTTTTCTCAATAAAACTGGTAATCAAATCCACGTAAAAAGGCTCTTCTCCATCTAAAAAATAAATAGGAGCAAATTTCCCTCCTTGCAGATCTTTAAGAACATTAACTGGATTCTGTGGCATAGACTCAATTGATTCGGCTTTAAAGATAACAGGACAGTCCGAATGGGAACAAAAACCAAAGGAAGTTTATTTGGCTAAACTATTCAGGGCTTAATTTTGTATTAAATAAAACGATTGAATATGAATTTCGAAACAGGTATCAGTTTATATAAAGAAGGTAAGTTTCAGGAAGCGCTAGAGGTTTTTAACTTCCTGATAGAAAAGGATGACTCTTCCACAGAGTTGCTTTTATATAGAGGGAGAATACTATCCAGGCTAGGTCAAACAGAAAATGCCTTGGCTGATTTTGATAAAATCGTAGCCCTGGAACCATACAATACCAATTTCATTTCTGATAGAGCTGTTGTTCTTCACCTGCTCAAAAGAAATGAAGAAGCCTTAACTGAATTTGATAAGGCAGCTAACTTAGACCCATCCAATCCCTATAGATATAGCAGCAGGGCTTTTTTCAAAGACAGAATCGGTGATTTGAAGGGAGCTATTGAGGATTATGAAAAAGCAATTGAACTGGATCCTGAGGATGCAGTAGCTTATAACAATAAAGGATTGGTGGAAGAAAAACTCGGCTATCAGTCACATTCAAAAAAGAGTTTTGAAAAAGCGGATGAATTGGTAGGATACAAACCAAACCAAGATCAAGAAGACGCACTTCCGAAGATTGGAACTGAAGAAAAGAAGCCTATTCAGCCCATTGCCAAAGAGGAAGAAAAGCTGACTTTATCCTATTTTTTCAAAACTTTAAAATCAGTAATTGTGGATGAAAAGGCCAGGAAAGAGTTTATTACTTTCCTGAAAAAACCTTTTCAATAAATCAAAAACCTTTGATTACCCAAAGTGGCTTATTGATGAAATAAGCCATTTTTTTTGAAAGACTCCTAGTAAATACCCGGTCGAAAAAATCCTTCTTTTCACTGAGAGTTATCAGCATATCCCCTTTGGAGGTTTGCAGGTAATTTTCCAAACCCAAAGCCAGATCGTCGCGGAAGCTTTTCAACACATAGTTGACCTTATCATACTTGATAAAGGGCCTAAGTTCATCTGTCATAATTTGATGAAGAGATTTATCCGTGGCACGTTTACCCTGACTCGCATGAACTATATCCACCTCAGCATCATAGTACCTGGCAAGATCTATGATTTTTTGCACGGCCAATTTATCTTCTTCCAAATAATTGGTGGCAAAAATCAATTTTTTAGGTCTCTTGAAAAATACTTTTCTTGGGACTACCAAAACATCTATTTCGGATTGCTCTACTATTTTACTCGCTCTAGAACCGATAATATTTTTCCTTAACTCATTCATTCCTTCGGTTCCCACAACAATAATATCCGCCTTGACTTCTTTTGCCAAAGACAGGGATTCTTCCACAATTTTTCCATCTACTATTTTCCACTCACAGGATTCCAATCCATTTGGCAAACTCTCCCGTTCTATCGCTTTATGCAAGCTTTTAAGTTTATCTTTTAAAAAATCCATCTGATAAACAGCGTTGATGTCCATAGGAGATAGCTTAAGATAATCTTCCGTATTGGCTACATGAAACAGAATTAGCCTTGAATTATACTTTTCTCCTATCCTAGCAGCATATTCAATTGCATTCAGAGAACACTCAGAAAAATCAGTCGGACAAAGTATAGTATGTGTTTTATTCATTCGTGCAGTTTAATATCCTTTTTCACGGTCTACGGAATTTAATAGTTCATGGTTATTCTTAACTCTACTAAAGTTTTCTAAAATTTGAGGAACGGCAGCTTTTGGGTTAGTAACACTAGCAATATGAGGAGTAATGGTGATTTTTTCTTGATCCCAAAATAGATGATTTTTTGGTAAGGGCTCTTTTCTGTAAACGTCAAGCAAGGCACCTGAGATATATCCTTCATTTATAGCATTGATTAAATCCTCTTCTACCAAATGTTTTCCTCTAGCCACATTGATCAAATAAGTCCCTTTTTGACAGGATTTGAAAAATTCCATATCAAGTATATTCTCAGTATCCTTGGTTAGTGGTAAAAGACAAACGACCACATTTATTTCCTGCAAAAATTCATTCAGTTGCTCTTTGGTATAATATGGGAACTTGAAATTCTCTTTGGCAGTAAAACCAAGACCAGCGACTTCAAAGCCCATAAAATCTAACTTTTCCAAAACATCATAGCCTAAAGCCCCTACTCCCATGACACCAACTTTAACTGGAATCTCAGGATTACTCATATCCCAAACTTTACGCTTTTGATCCTTTTGATATCGGGTGATTTGTCTATGGTAGTTCAACACTCCCATCACCACATAATTGGTCATAGACCAAGTGAGTCTATCATCTACGATTCGAACAATGGGAAGGTGAGCCGGAATACTGGGATCAGTTAAAATATGATCAACGCCAGCTCCCATAGAACTAACTAGCTTCAGATTCGGAAAATCAGATAAAATCCCTTTGGGATGCTGCCAAACAAGAACTGCTTCAACTTTCTCAGGTTCAGTAATTTCTGGATAAACCTGAATATCTAGGTCTTCTTGGTAAGACTTTAATGCTTCAATCCATGGTTCTGGATTCTTCCCCGGACAAATGATTGCTAAATTCATAATGCAAAGTTCTAAATTCCTTTACTCCTTTCGAATAACTGCAAAGAATCATAGGCCCACTGATCAAAAAAGAAATTATTTTTGAGCTTGTTAGAATTTTAAGCCCTGTTAGACAGTTATAGCTTAAAACAAAGGCAATAAAAAATTCATTCCAATATACCGCAATGGTATTTAAAGGCATATAAATTGATGCGTCTTTGAAGCTTAACAAAACGCATTTAAACTAAATTTATATCAATGAGAAAGTCAATTATTCCAATTTTATTATTTACCCTATTTTCCTTCAGTTTTGGGTTCGCACAGCAAATTCAAATGCCTCAGGCATCACCTTCTGCCAAAATTTCTCAGAAAGTAGGTTTAACAGATGTCACTGTAGATTATTCCAGACCAAGTACCAAAGGAAGAAAAATTTTCGGGGAATTAGTTCCCTTTGGACAGGTTTGGAGAACCGGTGCCAATTCGGCAACTACCGTTGAATTTTCAACAGAAGTAAATATCCAAGGTAATAGCATTCCAAAGGGTAAATATGCCTTATACAGCATTCCGGGGAAAAATAAGTGGACAGTAGTTCTATCCAAAAACACTCAGCTTTGGGGAGCGATTGGATATAGCCCAGAAGATGATATTCTCAGGTTTGATGTTACCCCCAATAAACTAAGCAGAAAGTACGAAACTTTTGAAATCAGCTTCAATAACATGACTGATAATGGAGCTGACCTTTCTATGAAATGGGAAAATACCAGAGTGGATTTTAGAATCACAACAGAGGTAGATCCTATTGTGATGGCGCAAATCAAGGAAAATGTAATCGATACTAAAACCAAAGATCCAAGCCTACTTTATGCTGCATCTAACTATTACTTCACCAATAATAAAGATCTAGACCAAGCGTATGAGTGGATTTCTGAATCTGTATCCTCAGATCCAAAATATTGGACCATGCATCTTAAAGCTAAAATTGAAGCCAAATTAGGTAAAAAGGAAGCCGCAAAAACGTCTGCACAAGAATCCATGAAACTGGCTGAAGAAGCTAAAAACCCTGATTATGTAGGGCTCAATGAGCGATTGATCAAAAGTTTGGATTAATAATCTTCACGATAAGATTTCTTTAAGGTTCCTCTTTTGGAGGAACCTTTATTTTTTTATAGCCTGTATGATTGTACTGAATAGCATTACAGACAAACATCCGATGGCATTGTACCAGAGAAATCCTATTTCCCATTCAATTCCAAAAAGGCCTACACCATTTCTGAAATGAATCAATAAAATCAGGGCTTGTGACATCAATGCTGATATAAAAACAGCTTGCCCTTTCACCCACTTCATCAGAAATCCTACCAAGAAAATTCCAAGGATTGTTCCATAAAACAAGGATCCCAACAAATTCACAGCTTGGATTAGATTTTCAAAAAGGGAAGCGTATATGGCGAATAATATAGCCCCTGCCCCCCAAAATGCGGTGAAGAATTTAGAAGAAAAGACGTAATGATTATCCGTTCCATCCTTTTTCATTGAACGCTTATAAAGGTCTATGGTAGTTGTAGATCCCAATGAGTTCAACTCTGAGGCACTGGATGACATAGCCGCTGAAAATATCACCGCAAAGAGTAACCCAATGATTCCTTTTGGTAAATGATCCATGACAAAGCGCATGAATACATAATCCGTATCCCTAGTTTCAGCAACAGGATCATTTTTGACAATTAACTCCTTTACATCATCCCTTATTTGATTTTGCTCTGCCTTGAGTGTTTGAAGTTGCTGCTGCAACTCTCTTTCTTTGGCCTCATCTTCTTTTTCAATCGCTGCCAACATTTCCATATAGCTGGACTTACTCGTTTCAAAATTTCGAGTGTAATTGTCTTTCAGAACCTGATATTCCTCAGAGTAAGGACTATCTTCCAATTTTTCTGTTTGAACCTGATTGAATATGACTGGAGGCTGATAGAATTGATAAAAAACGAAAACCATTACTCCGATGAAAAGAATAATGAATTGCATTGGAATCTTTAAAAAACCATTCATTATCAACCCCATTCGGCTTTGAGCGAGGGACTGACCGGATAAATATCTCTGAACCTGACTTTGATCTGCTCCGAAATAAGATAAAAACAAAAATACCGCTGCAGTCATCCCTGACCAGACATTATATCGATCAGAAGGATCAAATTCAAAGGTGACGATATTCAGTTTTTCCATTTTTCCAGCCACGTGCAGCGCCTCAGTTAATGAAACAGGTATCAGCTGTATCACTATAATTCCTGCCAAAATCATCCCTCCCATCATTACTGCCATTTGCTGCTTTTGCGTAATGGACACTGCCTTAGTTCCTCCTGAAACGGTGTAAATAATGACAATAACCCCAATGAAAATTACAGTCCAGGTTAAGTTCCAGCCTAATAAGGTAGATAGGATGATCGCCGGCGCATAAATGGTAATTCCTGCCGCTAGCCCTCTTTGCACTATAAATAATAAGGCTGCGAGTGTTCTGGTTTTTAAATCAAAACGATTTTCCAGAAACTCATAAGCAGTGTAGACTTTCAGTTTGTAATAAATAGGAATAAAAAAAACTGAGATAATGATCATAGCCAATGGCAAGCCGAAATAGAATTGGATAAAGCCCATTCCACTTTCATAAGCCTGCCCTGGTGTGCTGAGAAAAGTAATAGCAGAAGCCTGAGTCGCCATAATTGAAAGCCCTATGGTCCACCAGTTCATAGTATTGCCCCCTCTTAGGTAAGAATCTAGGTTCTTTTTGCCTCTGGTCATATAAATACCATAAGCAGCGATGGAACCCAAGGTTCCAAAGAGTACAATCCAATCAATTAAACTCATGAGAAGGATTTCATTAGCAAGAAAAATAGGACGATCAATCCGCCTAAACTAAGCATTAAGCCAATATACAGGTTTCTCCATTTGATATCTCGCTCTTCCAATTTATTGTTCGATCAGATTAATGAATAATTTAATAGCACCGGGAACGGCTGCCGGTAATTCTCTAAAGAAGGAAAGCCCGGTGTACACATAGGTTCCCTTACCATACTTTGCATAAATCAATGAACCTGTTTTTGGGTCTTCTCCTGGATCATTCATCACCAAAGGAGTGCTGTACTCTTCTGATAATTTTCCAGCAAAATACAGTCCTCTTTCCTGAATCCAATCTTCAAAGTCACTTGAAGTGATTGGATTTGGCCCTTTTAGAAGTGGATGTTGATAATCTGCTTGTACTTCCGCCCCTTCCACAGAAACTCTATCCCTTGTTATGGTAAATGGATAAGGTCCCAATTGGTTGGTAAGTAAAGGAGATGAAGTATTATACTGTACGATCAAGTTGCCACCAGAACGCACATAACCCATTAAAGCTTGCTGATTGGAGGCCAAATCTAGATTTGTATTGTAAGCTCTGATACCAACAATAATGGTTTTGAATTCAGCTAATTTTTCTACGGTGTAATCAGCAGGTCCAATCATTTTTACTTGATAACCTAAAGCTTCAAGTACCTGTGGCACATCGTCTCCTGCGCCGGGAATATATCCCAAAACATCGCCTGAAACTTTCCAGTCTTCCTGAATTAAGGAAACTTCTGCAGTAGTAAAGTAGGTCAAATTCGGAATGTGCTTGTATCGAATATGATGCGTGATTTGATCGAATACAGCTCCATCTGAGGTAATATATTGAGTAGTAATCACCTTTTTCCCCTTTCCATTCGGAAGAAAACCAACCTTGTAAATTCTCTGCTTCAAAACAGGATTATCAGTTACCTCTAATATTTGATATTGATTTGGCTCTAACCCTTTAAAATTCAGCTTTCCATCAGAAATTTGACCTCTAAAATTCACTGTAACTTCCAAAGTTGGGTTAGAAGTTGGCAACTGAAAAACTGCTTCTTTGGATAGGCTAAGATCTATTTTGGGAATTATGGTGAAGGGTTGCTTCACCTCTCCGTCCACCTGATCATTGAATTTATGAAATAGCTGAACGGGGAAATAAAATTGCTCTCCTCCTAAAGTAAAGTTCACATTTCCACCTATCTGTATATCATTGAAAGGCTTTCCAATAAGGGTCTGATCCTTGACGGTATACATCGCGTCTCCTTCCTTATAATCTTTTAGCCAATAAGGTTGAGAAAAGGAAGCATTATCTGGAATCCTAAAATTCACATCGATTTCTACAGGCTGATTATTGGAGATTTGGTCTATTTCGCCTTTTAAGATGGAATTGAAAACCTCAAACTCAAGATTTTCCACAGCACTTTTGGAAGGATTATTAAAAATGAAAAAGCCCTGTACTTCTGAACCTGGAAAACCGGTTTCTTTATTTGTATTGAATTCGAAATCTATACCCAACACTTGCAAAATCAGGCGATCCAGTGCTTCTTTCTTTTCAAGAAACCAGGTGGCTTTGCTTTTTTGAGTAGCAAAAGCTCTCCTTAGGGCTAAAAGATTTTGAAGATTTGATTCAGGATTTATAAAGTCAAAATCCTTAATAGTCTTCTTCAAAAGATCTTGAACTTCATTTGAGTTAGACAATTCATTCCACCTTGATTTCACCCCATCAAAAGGTGTATCGTTAAATTCCTCCCCTTTGGTAAATTGAATATGATCTAAAGCTTCTCCAATTCCAGCCGTGGAGCCGAAACCCTGAGATTTATGCATGGTCCTGCTATCAGCGGCAATTTGACTATATGTCTGTCCCAAAAGAGGATTAAAATTTCCAGTAGGAAATGCGTGATATATTTGCCCCTCCTCTTCTACAAATTCTCCACGGAAGTTATAAGCATTCCAAAAAATCCGTTTCGGTTGCCAAACTTCCACATACTTCAGCTGCTCAGGAAAGGCCTTTGGGTCACCTGCTAAATCAAAGGCCTCCTCTGCTAAAATGGCAGATGTGGTATGATGCCCATGTGTTACCCCAGGAATTGTATTGAATCTTGTGATGATAATATCCGGTCGGAATTTGCGAATGACCCATACAACATCGGCTAATATTTGCTCCTTTCCCCAGTTAGTCAGGGTTTCGTCTGGATTTTTACTATAGCCAAAGTCTTTCGCCCGGGTGAAAAATTGCCTTCCCCCGTCTGTTTCTCTAGCCTTGAGTAGTTCTTGAGTTCGAATTTGTCCCAACCCAATCCCCAACTCTGGCCCAATCAAATTCTGGCCACCATCTCCACGTGTAAGGCTCAAATAAGCAACTTGAGCCATCTCCTCATTAGCCAAATAGGATATTAACCGAGTATTTTCATCGTCAGGGTGTGCTGCTACATAAAGCACTCTTTTGGTCTCTTCAATTTTTAAAAGCTCATGATAAAGCTCTGAAGAGGGAAGAGATTGAGATTGTGATTGCAAAGAAATAATACTCGCCATGAAGGCAAGCAAGCAGCGGGTAAGTTTTGGGTTTAGCATAGGAAGTTTTCGCGAAAACTTTCACAAACTACCTTTTGCTGGACGGAAATAAAAATTTTTTGTGATTAGTGGAAAAGTTCAATTGCCAACTACCTTTTGTATTTTTCCGGGGATTGTGTAACCGATAGTAAATTCAAAGAAATCGGCTTTGGCTTTATGAGCTTTAATCTGTAATCCACCGAATAAATGTTCATTCATTTTATATCTAACACCTATTCTTTCATAAAACCAACTTTCCTGATTTTCAGAATTGTAGTGGAGATAAGCTCCCAAACCTATTGGCATATACAGCCTATCATTCAGTTTCCATTCCCAAGAGCCCACTATTGCCAAAGAAGACTGATTAGAAAAGGTACCTATTCTACCCGGGTATCTCGATTCGAATCCAGGAGCAATAAAGTAATCTAAACCAAGTCCAATCCGGTACTTATAGGATGCATCCCACAAGTAATTGACACCAAATCCACCTCTAAAATAAGAAGGGTCTCCGACCTCATAATTTTTTGAGCCCAAATACAGAGCAAAATTCCAATATCCCCGCTTTTCAAGTTCTGGATAATCGATTGATCTAAGTGATTCGGGGCTAATTTTATCAATATTGTATCGTACACCTAAAGCAATTGGAGCGAGATTAATTCCGGCATTAGGACGCTTCGTAGCTCCATTGGAATAATGCTTCAATCCTATTGTGGAAAAGAGCTCAAAGTCTTGGTTGAGTCGATAATTTGCTTTGAAACCAAAATGAATATAGGCATTGAGCTCTGAGCCAATATATTGGTTCAATGGATTATCCAAGGAATCATAAGGATTGAGATTAAAACCAAGTCCCAATTGAGCAAAGTAGGCCAGGTAAAGTCTTTTGTCTAGGTTTTTACTTGAAAATGGAAACTCTCCAAAACCATAAAAACCCTGAGGTCTGCCGATTTCAGGATAATATGGAAGAGCCGTAGAAAAACCAATTCCAAAAGTCGGGTAACGATATAATTTATTATAAAAATTATTGGAAGTTTTTCTCCAGCCTAATCTAATATCTGCTCCACGATAGGACACAAGGTCTCTAATTTCATCAGCCCACTCTTTCCCATTACTGATCATAGGACCATTTTCATAGGACAATTCTAGAATTTTCTGATACTTCTGTTGTCCCAGTGATGGAAGAGAAAAAATCATTATTCCTAAAACCAAAAAAAGCCGCAAAGAAATAATAGTATTCATAAGGGTTTTCGAGTGCAATTTTAAGTCCATTTATACGATGTAGACCTGAACTCTTGTTTCAAAAAGTAGTTTTTATTCCTAATAAATAAAAAAGGACCACAAAATGTGATCCTTTTATTTCAATTTTTAACCGAGATTATCTTTCCATCCAATTTGGACCTAACAATTCGATCAGCTTATTGTTATATTTTTCAGCTTCAGCTGTGTTCTTCAAACGAGTGTGAATCTGGTAGAGAATACCCATGATATCTGTATCATCAGGTCTCAATTCCAAAGACTTCTCAAAGTAAGGAATTGCATCTGAATAATACTGGTTTGCTTCTTTGCCCATTGACTCAGATCTCTTCTCCCATTCAGCATCAGAAAGTGAGTTAAGCTCAGCAAGAATTTCTCTAGATTTCTCCAATAGAAGAGCTCCTGCATAGTAGTTTCCTTCGTAGAAATCAGGGTCAACCTGAACAGACTTTTTATAATCAGCCAAAGCACCATCAATATCACCAGATTGCTCTTTCAAGTAACCAGATCTCAACAAGATGGAAGTATTTTCTGGATCATTAGCTAAAGCCTCTTTGATTTGAGCCATAGCCTCATCCATTTTGTTCAATTGAAGTAACAACTGAATCTCATACTCAGCCAAAATTTTATCTGAAGGATAATCTTCTCTAGCAGCCATTACAATATCATAAGCAGCTTCTGGGTTTTTTTCCTCAGTACTTAAAATCTGCACCATGAAGTAATAGGCATTTAGCTTATTGTATTCAGGGATCTCTAGTAAATAGCCAAAGTGCTTTTTAGCATCTTCAAATCTACCTAGATCATTGGCCAAGAAACCAGCATTGTAATGAATGGTCGTATCTGATTTATCTACCTCACCTGCAAGATTAAAGAACTCATAGGCCATCTCAAAATCATCCTCATTGTATTGCGTAATTGCCTTATCAAACGAGGTATTTTTAAGGGTGTTAATAGAATATGGTCTTAAGTTTTCAGGAACTCCTGGGATATCATCTTCCAGAATTGCTTCACCAACTTTAGAGGATGCACCGGCTTTTTCCAGAGTTTGCTGGAAAGTCTCGTAAGATGCTTGACCTTTTTCCAAAGTTTCCATTGTATTGGAAGAGTCAGATCCGAACATTTTCAATTGGATCTTAGCTTTCAACAAATGTGTTTCAGGATCAGCACCAGTTTCAGGGTCCTGTAGAGCAGTATTCACTTCAGAAAGAGCGGTGGCTAAATCACCACTTTTAAAGTTTTTCTCTGCTGAGCGTACCACTTTCTTTTGTCCAAAGGCCAAAGTCGTTGCGCCGACCAAAACCAATGATAGAATTAGCTTCTTCATTTATTTAGCGTTATAAATTGTTTGGTTATTCTTCTTTATCTTCCGAATTCTCAGAAGAATTTTCTGCAATTTGGGAAGAATCTATTTCTTCTACATCTTCTTCTTTCGAGATTTTTTCAACAGAAGAAATTTCATCATTTTCCCCAACTTTTATTAATCGTACTCCTTGGGTGGCTCTACCCATTACTCTCAGATTATTCACTGAAATCCTGATAATAATTCCAGATTTATTAATAATCATCAAGTCATCTGTGTCAACTACCTCTTTGATCGCCACTAGCGCGCCAGTCTTCTCGGTAGTGTTCATTGCTTTGACACCCTTACCCCCACGATTGGTGATTCTATATTCGTCAAGGTTGGAACGTTTTCCGTAACCTTTTTCGGAAACTACCAACAGCGTTGCATTTTCTTCGGATGCACATACCATGCCAACCACATAGTCGTTAGGATTATTTAAGGTTATGGCTTTAACACCCGTAGCAGTTCGACCCATAGGCCTTACTGCTGATTCGTGGAAGTGAATAGCTCTTCCCGACTTCGCTGCAATCACAATGTGCTGATCTCCATTAGTCATATCGACATTAACCAATTGATCATCTTCTCTGATATTCAGAGCTATAATTCCATTAGACCTTGGTCTGCTATATTGTTCAAGAGTAGTCTTTTTAATGATGCCTTGTTTAGTGACCATTACCAAGAAGTGATTATTCACATAATCTTCATCATTCAAGTCGTCTACTTGAATAATCGCCCTAATCTTATCGTCTTGCTGAATATTTATCAGGTTCTGGATTGGTCTACCTTTAGATGTTTTTCCACCCTCAGGAATGGCATAAGTTTTCAACCAGAATAACTTCCCTTTATCGGTGAAGATCAATAAGTAATTGTGGGTAGACGCGGTAAACAAGTATTCAGTGAAATCATCCTCTTTGGTGCTAACACCTCGAGAACCAACTCCACCTCTACCCTGGGTTTTATATTCTGTAAGGGCTGTTCTTTTAACATATCCCTGATGAGAAACAGTAATAATTACTTCCTCATTTGGGATCATGTCTTCATAGCTGAAATCTTCCGCGTTGTGCTCAATTTCAGTTCGGCGATCATCTCCATAACGATCCTTCATTTCCTGAAGTTCCGTCTTAATAATCTCCATTCTTTTGTCTTCGTTAGCAAGAATCTCTTTCAATTCTTCTATCAAAGCCATAATCTCCTTGTATTCCTGGATGATTTTGTCGCGCTCCATTCCTGTCAAACGCTGCAATCTCATATCCAAAATCGCTCTGGCTTGAATCTCACTTAATTCAAACCTTTCCATCAAACCGTTTCTAGCAGTTTCAGGATCAGCTGAATTTCTAATTAAAGCAATTACTTCATCTAAATGATCCAAAGCGATCAAGTAACCCTCCAAAATATGAGCTCTTTTTTCTGCTTCTCTTAGCTCATACTCAGTTCTTCTTACTACTACTTCATGCCTATGGCTTACATAGTGTACGATTAGATCCTTCAGGTTCAGGGTCTGTGGTCTTCCTTTAACAAGGGCTACGTTATTTACTGAGAATGAAGTCTGTAGCTGGGTTTGCTTGTACAGGTTGTTTAAGACAACATTCGCCATCGCATCCCTTTTCAGTTCGTATACGATTCGCATACCTGATCTATCAGATTCGTCGCGAATGGCAGAAATTCCATCAATTTTCTTTTCGTTGATTAAGGCAGCGGTTTTTTCTACCATGCTCGCCTTATTCACCATATATGGAATTTCGGTGATGACAATCATTTCTTTGTTGCCACCTTCTTTGGTCTCTACATTCGCTTTTCCGCGAACTACAATTCGACCTCTACCTGTTTCGAAGGCAGCCTTAACTCCATTGTATCCATATATAATACCACCGGTTGGGAAATCAGGAGCTACAATATGCTCCATCAGTTCTGCTACGGTAATATCTCTATTATCAATATAGGCTACGATGCCGTTGATCACCTCTGTCAAATTATGAGGTGCCATATTAGTAGCCATACCTACTGCAATTCCGGAAGCTCCATTAAGTAATAGAGCAGGAACCTTAGCAGGAAGAACAATCGGTTCTTTTAGAGAGTCATCAAAATTGAACTGAAAATCAACAGTTTCCTTATTGATATCTACCAAAAGCTCCTCGGCGATTCTTTTCAACCTTGCCTCGGTATAACGCATCGCGGCTGGATTATCTCCATCGATGGAACCAAAGTTACCTTGTCCATCTACCAACTGATATCGCAAAGACCAAGGCTGGGCCATACGAACCATGGTATCATAAACTGCTGAGTCACCATGTGGGTGATACTTACCTAGTACCTCACCAACAATTCTGGCAGACTTTTTATAAGGTTTGTTGTGTAATACTCCCAATTCCTGCATCCCGTAAAGGATTCTTCTATGAACTGGTTTGAGTCCGTCTCGGACATCTGGAAGCGCTCTTGAAACAATAACCGACATCGAATAATCGATGTAGGCTCCGCGCATTTCCTCTTCAATGTTAATGGGTATAATGTTCTCGTTTTCTCCTTGAGCCATAGTATGCTATTCACAGGGTATATTAAGCCTGCAAGATAGTAAAAAGCCTAAGCTTTTGAAAAGAGAATGTGAACTCTAGGCAAGGAAAAACGAGCTTAATACCATTGGCCTATTTTTCTATTCTGTAGATTAAAAATTGAACTGCCTCTATATTCTATTCCATTGTGCATGTGTTTCATTACTACACCACAGCCCTGAACTTTACATCTTTTTGTTCCAGGGAAACGCACAGAAAAACCTATCTGCATCGCATATACCTGTTGGTCAATGTTTTGCAACTCAGAATAGTCAGAGGAGGCAAAGGTAAACTTCCTAAATTCAGCTCCTCCTTTGATAAACAATTTGGTATATTCAGAAAAATCACGCTCTAATCGCAGACCGATTCCATAGTATGGTTCGTTAGCAACGGCCAAGCGGGGGGTATAATTTCCATTGGCATTCAAAGAAGGATCAAAGGCTTTTTTTAGTGTTAACTGTCCAAATTCACCCTCTAATATGACTCTCCAAGGATACAATTGCCTCACTCTTTGTTTCAATTCGGACTGCATATAAATGTTAGCACCGGCATATTTTCTATACTGCCATTGCAAAAACTTTGCTCTTTTATTGGCGTCCCAAAGTACCAATCCAACTGTTCCGTACAATTTACTGACTTGATAGGAGGCTCCTTCAAAATCAAACTGCCAATCTCCTCCTTGCATTGGGCTTAGATTTCCCCACTCTTGTCCATAACCACCCCCGATGGTAATAATGTTAAAAACATTAATTCTCAGTCCTGCATTAAATAATGGAGCTGTCCAATCATTCGATTTCATTTCCAGGGGATTTTCCTCTGATATATCTAAGGTCAAATCAGATTCTCTAAACCTGCTAAAATTATCATACAAACCTAAATTCTCAGTATAAAAACCTGTTCCAAATTGATGATAAGCAGCTCCCCCCGAAATCTCCACGGCAAACATTTCTAAGATATTCCTGCTCAAATTTCCGACAGAGGACTCACTTTTAGGATTTTTGGCCTTTCTACTGATACCAAAAATATCTTCGTCTTGGGCTTGAAGGTCACAAAAAGAAAATAACAAGATAGCAGATAGAAGAAAACAGGATTTTTTCATACGAAGAGAACGCTCAAAATTTGTTCAAAGTGTGAAAGTAAAAAAAAAGCCTCCAAAATTTGGAGGCTTTCAGTGTTTTTATTGATCTATTAATTTTCTCCGTCTTCTTTTGCGGCTGCTCTTTCAGCATCTTTTTCCTCTTTGATCGTCAAAATCATTGAGTCCAGTTTTTCCTTCACAGAAGGATCACCTTTAATAGCAGCCAAAACTTTATTGTATACAGATACACTGATTACATCGCTGTCAGTGATCAAATTTGTTTTGTAATCCACTACGCTTTGTTGCAAGGAGTTTTGGAAATCCAAAATTGCTTGGTAAGCCGCCTTCTCCTCATCTGTTACATTTGCTTCCGCCATTTTAGCGTCATCTCCCCATGCAGCTTTGATCTCATTATATCGAGCTCCTCCGTCAATCACCTCATTATTAAGAATCATATTTCTCAATTCATCGGTTTTATCCTCAACGTACAATGAAGTCATCACTTCTACCGTTGCATACTGGGTTAGATCCTCATCTGTTACTGGTTCATTCGCAGCTTCTTGTGCAAATGTGGACAATGCTAGACACATAAAGAAAGACCCAAATAGCAATACTTTTTTCATAATCATTAGTGAGTTTAGTTTACGATAAGCTTTCAAAGAAATACCTTAAAGTCAAAAAATCAAGTAAAAATCGCCAGAATTAAGGTTTTTTAGGATAAATGGTAATCAACCTAAATTATATGTTTAAATATTTTTTAATTCTGAAATTGTCTCTTTGGGATTTGAAGAGTTAAATACAAAACTGCCCGCTACTAATATATCGGCTCCTGCCTCCATCAATTTGGGAGCATTATCAAGATTTACCCCGCCATCAATTTCTATTAAAGTCTCGCAACCATTCGTATCAATCATCTCCTTCAAACGAGAAACCTTGGAATAGGTATTTTCTATAAATTTTTGCCCTCCAAAGCCAGGATTAACAGACATGATACAAACCAAATCCAACATTTCTAAACTATCGCTCAAAAGCTCCACAGGCGTATGAGGATTGATCGCCACGCCAGCTTTAATTCCTAATTGACGGATTGCCTGCAGCGATCTATTCAAATGCTTACATGCCTCATAGTGCACACTGATAATAGAAGCACCTACATTTTTAAATGCCTCCAGATAATTATCCGGATCCATGATCATTAGATGCACATCCAAAGGCTTCCTTGCATGGCGGTGAATAGCTTCGGTAACCGGAATCCCAAAAGATATATTAGGTACAAATAAACCATCCATGATATCCACATGAATATAATCTGCATCGGATTCGTTAAGCATCTCTACATCGCGCTGTAAGTTTGCGAAGTCTGCTGCAAGGATGGAGGGTGCAATTTTTGGTTTCATAATTCTTTTAAGGACTGTTTCGATCAACCTGTCCTTTTTAATATCTATATAACTTAGTCTGCTTAATCAATTTACCCTCTTGGAGTCTAATTAGATAAAGGCCTGGTTTGATTCCTTCCAAATTAATCCAATATGGATTTTGATTGGATCCTCTTAGGATGGTGGATTTCAAAACTGATTTTCCGCTGAAATCAATTAGTTCAAATGAGGCTTCATTACCGGTTCCAAAATAAATGCTCAACTCATTTTCCTCAATTGGGTTAGGATAAACCTTCCATAAAATAGTTTCCTCATTTTCCTCGACACTTAGGATTTCTCCATAATAAGCCTTGAAGAAGTTAGGTATTCCATAACCCAAAAGATTATCCGGCTTTTCAAATTGACTTGCGCTTCTCAGAAGATTATCTATCAACTCCGCTCTGGTCCATTCTGGTTTAGCCTGCCATAAGCCAGCTGCTAAAGCTGCTATTTGTGGAGCTGAAAAAGAGGTTCCGTTGGCAAAACCCACATTCCCATTAGACCTGATTAAAGCTGTACCATTACCATAAGCTGCCAAATCAGGTTTGATCCTGCCATCGCCTGTGGGGCCTCTCGAACTGAAGCCTGAAACAGAAAGGTCCTGATTTACTGACCCTATAGCTAGGATATTGGGAGAATCGGCAGGAGCTACTAAAGAGGAAACTCTAGAACCATAATTTCCTACACTATTTACTACCAAAATACCTTTAGATGCTGCAATATTGGCTGCTTTGGTGATAGTGGTGGTATTTCCATCCAAGTCATTGATGGTATAGTTCATAGAAGTATCATCAAAGTCCCAGTATCCAACAGAACTATTGATGATATCTACACCCAAAGAATCTGCAAATTCGGCTGCTCTGAGCCAATTGTATTCCTCTACCCAATATTCAGTCGCCACCTCCTCTGTCATAGCCAAAATATAGCTGGCATCAGGTGCTCCTGCTATTATTTTCCCATCCTCATTGGATGCTATCAAAGACAATACGTTTGTTCCGTGCTGATTATCGCCATAAACATTGTTATTCCAAGGTCTAACAAAGTCACGTGTTGCAACAATCTGATTATTTTGAAATAAATGACTTAATGAAGATGCGGTATTTGCACCGGGAAAACCAGCATCAAAGACAGCTATGGTAATGCCCGCTCCTTTGAAACCTAATTTGTGCATTTCATCGATTCCCAAAAGTTTATTCTGGAAATCGGAAGGAGATTCCAAGCTTTCCAAAACTCTTTCAGATTTACTGTCCGATTTACAAGCTTTTGCGGTAGATGATGCGAAAAGTCTTCTGCTCACCCTCGCATTTGGATTGGGAAGAAATCCCCTGCCTATGAGCGTGACTTTATCTACAAAAGGGAATGAAGCTATCTCAGCCACTCCAGCTTCATCAGCCACGATAATCGAGGCATTCAGCCATTTACTTTGGTAAAGGATATAATTTGACTTTTCAAATACAGCATCTACATATTTCTGTGCCACCGGTAGGTCAGTACTATCTGCCTGTACTCCTTCTCTTGCTCTTCTCTGTATGGCTTTCGAAGTCAGAAAATCCTGAGGCTTTTCTAAGCTTAATCCATTTTGAGGTTTATACTTATAAAAAACAGCATATCTATCCTGCGCCCAAATAGATCCAACTGCCAAAAAGTAAATAAAGGTTAAAACCAATAGCTTACTCGCTCTCATAATTCAATAATTTCATATGAATCTTACTCCCGGAGTCAATTAATTGTTCACCCAAACAATCATTTCTAGAACAATAAGTTAATACTTCATAGTACAACTCCACCATTCCAACTCCTTTTTCATAGCTTTCATAGCGAATATCTCTGAATGTAATTTGATCATCAGAATCCTCTTGCTCGATTTGAAATATTTCTGAAGATGTGTCCCCTACTCTTTTGGCCACAAACTCATCTGAATTTTGACTTCTATATTTATTGCCATCCCATGTGACTCCATCACGAATTGATTCGATCAAAATAACTATAGGTTGATTGTCTATGGTCCTAACAATATTCCCCTCTCTCACCAAGAGTGTATAATCCTTTTCCTTCACCCAATTGGATCTGTCTTCGGATTTGCTTCTTTGAATTATAAAAACCTGCTCTTTCGCGTCATTGATAAAGACGGTTCGAACTCTGTCTCTGTAAAAAAAGTTTGAGTCCTCGGAATCATTTTCTCCAAAATAAATGGTTTGAGAAACCTCGTATTCCCATTGACTTCCAATTCTTAAAGAAATGTAATCCAAACCCACAGTTTGCATGGGTTCTTCTAACTCCCTTTCACAGGAAAAAAAACTGAATAGAATCAAAAAGCTAAAGATTGCTTTTGTAGATATTATTTTCATCAACCTAAAAATAGAAGGAATAAGTCAAATATCCTCTTTTAGATGCTGAACTCTATGGTCAAAATGACCTTTGTTTTTACCTTAGCGGAATAATTCAAAAAAATGGCGCTAAGTACTTTTGTAAAAATAGATGGAGTTACCAACCTCAGTGATGCCCGTTACTGTGCAGGGATGTATGTGGATGTATTGGGTTTCAATTTGGAAGAGAGTTCTCAGAAATTTCTCAATCCAACTCAGTATGAAGAAATTACGGGTTGGGTTTCAGGATTGGAATTCGCTGCTGAATTTGAAACAGAGGAAGCAGATATTATCCAATTGAAACTGGAAAAATATCCGAACATAACTTGGATTCAACATCAGCGGCTGGATACTTTACTCAAATTGAAAGACACTGGGAAAAATCTCATTTTTCAGGCAGATATTGCTGAGTTAGCTCATATTGAAAGCCAAGTTGCCGAAAAACTTCAGAGTGAAGGGGTTTATTTATTACTAAAAGCGGATCATGAAAAACTGAGTAAAGATGAATTGACTACCATATCAATTCTGGCGAAATCAATTCAAGTTATCTTAGGTTCAGGTATTTCAGCATTCAATGTAAAAAAACTGGTAGACGATCTGGGCTTATTTGGTATCTCTCTGGAAGGCGGAGAAGAAATAAAGCCCGGCCTGAAAGACTTTGATGAACTCGCAGATATACTCGAAGAATTAGAAGTAGAAGATTAAAAATGAGGCTGTCTCATAAATAGCTCTAATGTCAGCCTGAGCGCCTGCCTGACGTCAGACAGGGAGTCGAAGGCCATTCCTATCGTTGTGGCCTACATTTCGACTTCGCTCAATGTGACAAATTGCACTTTTGAGACAGCCTCTTATTTTTTTAATCCCAAAGGTCACTCAGTTTGTATGGACTCTGAGGACCTGTAAAAAATGAGCCATCTACAAAACGATGGGAAACCCCTATTTCATTCAATTCCATTACATCTTGCTTCGTCAGCTCTACCTGAGAGGCTTGAAAGTTTTCCTGAATTCTCCCTTGGTTGACCGACTTTGGAATTACCACTACATCCCTTTGTATTGACCAGGCTATCAAAACCTGTCCTTCCGATATATTATGTCTTTGCGCAATTTCTTTTACAATTGGATTGCTAAGCAAAACAGGATCATTTTGATGTTTTTCACCTCTGGAGTCTGGTGAGCCTAAAGGCGAGTAAGCAGTCATAAGAATTCCATTGGATTTACAGAATTCTACCAAATCAATTTGGGGTAAAAAAGGATGCATTTCTACCTGATTCATTTCAGGTCTTTGTCCATCCATGCTGATCAACTCAGTTAGTTTTTTTTGATTGAAATTTGAAACCCCTATATGCTTGGTCTTTCCTAGTTTTTTCTGTTCCTGCATAGCTTCCCAGGTTTGGGTCAATGGGACATCCTGATAGGTATAAAACTCTTCTCTGTGGGAGGCAAAACTTACTCCATGTTTAAATGCTATGGGCCAATGAATCAAATAAAGATCCAGGTAATCCAAATGCAAATCGCTTAGCGTTTTATCCAAGGCAGGTCCGACATCTTCGAAGCGATGGCTATCATTCCACAATTTGGAGGTAATAAACAAATCAGATCTTTTAACCAAACCTGCAGCGAAAGCGTCTGCTAAACCTTGTCCAACCTCTTTCTCATTGCCATAGATCGCTGCACAATCTATATGCCTATACCCAGCCTCGATTGCCCAAAAAACTGCCTTCCTAACTTCTCCCGGTTTACTTTTCCAAGTTCCCAGTCCAAGAAGGGGAATGGAATCTCCATTTATAAAATTCACTGATTTCATGTGTTTATAATTTGTGTTTCAAAGGTCTCATGGAATGTCCTACCCCGATTTATCGGGGCATCCCCCTCCCGATCCGCCGCGGTGGACGGGACAAGTTGTGTGAGATTTTTCCTCATGGGCATTTCATTTGTGTTGATTTATTTGAGGTCGTTGGAAAATCAAAATATTGATATCTCTACAATCGTTTTTGACAATTTGCGCTAAAATCTAATACTGATTAAGAGAGCGATTTCTGAGCCTTATTTTTCTTACGTAATATAAGAGGGATAAAGACGTGCTAATCCTCTTTTCTTTCTAAATATTTTTTAAATCGATTCATAACCCATAGGTGAAATCTTGCTTGGGTATTAACATAAATGAACCAAGGCAACCTGGGAACAAACTCATGAATAGCTGTGATAATATACCTCCCTCCTAAAACTCCTCTAAACTCAAGCCATCCATAATCAAAGCGTTTTACAAGCCATCCTCCTGTAATGTAAAATAATTGCCTTTCTTGATCACTTCTATCAGGAATCATGGTCAATTGCAGCATGGGCTTTTTCCCCCAAAGCAAATGAAAACCAACATCGCCTCTTTCTGTCGTCTTTCCATTAATCAAAAACTTAAAAAAACTGGGCAACCAAATATTATATCGATTTCCTACCCAGGTGGCTGTGTGGCCATTTTTATTCGCCATACGCTGAATACTTCTTACCGTATTCTTAACACCTTTCTTCTTATAGAATTTGGGTAAAATCGGTTTTTCCTTGGAGTTCAATGCTATGCTGACAGACTCTTCATAGCTGAGATAATCAATTTTTTTCTCTTTAAACGCCAAATTTGGAGAAACTGTAAGCGTATGAATCAAGCTTTCCACTAGGGGTGAAACCAATTGTGGTGGGCTATCACCAAAAAGTCCAACCCAAAATTTACTAAGGCCTAAAGAAAAAACAGGAACTGAAAAGACAAAGCGCTTTTTCCCCATTACCTCAGCTGTCCTTTCCAGCATACTTCTATAAGTCATCACTTGAGGACTGCCAATTTCTATAGCTTTCCCGTAAACATTTGGATTCCCAATACAAGTGTCCATGATGTCTAAAGTATCTCTTAAAGAAATGGGTTGAGTTTCAGACTCAGTCCATTTGGGACACATCATCACGGGAAGTCTATCAACCAGATTCTTGATCATGTCGAAGCTCGATCCACCGGGTCCTACGATAATAGAAGCCCTCAAAGCAGTTAGTTTTGCCTTTCTGGAACCTAAAGTTTGCTCTACTTCCAATCTACTTCGAAGGTGACGAGACAGTTTTTCTTCAGGCTCATCAGGCAATAAACCTCCCAGATAAATGATTTGCTTGACATGATTAATGTTGGCAGCTCTGCTAAAATTATCTGCCAATAATAGATCCGTATCCTCAAAACTGCCTTGATTCAATCTCGTGGATGCATTCATAGAATGAACAAGATAAATCGCCACATCCACGTCTTTTAAAGCATCCACTGTAGAAGTAATGGAATAAAGCTCTACCTGTCTCCATTTTACTTCAGGATTGGGATTGTGCTTGACCTTTCTCCTGCTAAGGCCTATAATGTTGTATTTATCTTTGAACTGGTGAATAAACCATCGACCGATATAGCCTCCTGCCCCAGCGATGGCAACTGTTAGTTTTTTCTCTTCAAAAGTTTCTGTTTCAATGTTCATAAAAATTCTATTCAGGTATATAACCCCCAAAAGCAATTAGGTGTTCATAAAATGGCGGGACTGTTTACAAAAAATACCCGTTCACCATTAAATAGTTGGCTCTGATCATGAATATTAATTAATATGGATATCCGCTTTCCTAACAGTAACAACCAAATACGGCTTATTGTCAGCTAAATGGATTGCTTCGGTCTTCGGTCGCCTGTACTGAGCGAAGTCGAAGTATCCAACCGGTCAATCAAGGAAAATAAGGCAACTGGCATGATTGCGGATAATCAGATTATTTAATTGACTTCTAACTCTCCAACCCCTATGAAAAAATTTATTTTGACTTTTTCGCTTGCTGCTTTTGCTACCCTTAATGCCCTAAGTCAGGATTTGAAAGAAGTAGCACTTACCGAAGAATGGCAACAGAAAATAGAAAAACTTGCTCCCTCTAAAACTAATTTTCCCTTTTCAGAAAAGAAAAAAATATTGGTTTTTTCACTTTACACCGGCTTTCAGCATTGGGTAATTCCACATACCACAGAAATGATCAAAGTTATCAGTAAGAAAAGTGGCGCCTTTGAGGTTGTAGAAAGTATAGATATCAACCAGTTTGAGAAAGAGAATTTAGCCCAATATGATGCAGTGGTGATGAATAATACCTGTTCAAAACCAGAACACAGAAACTTATTTTGGGACCAATTAAATATTGTGCAGGATAAGGATTCCGTTTCTCTCATGAGCAAGGCTATGGAGTTAGAGCAAAATCTAATCGATTATGTCAAAAATGGAGGCGGCTTATTCCTATTACACGGAGCAGTAACTACTCAAAATAACTCTATGGATTTTAGCAAATTGGTGGGTGCTAGTTTTGACTACCATCCTCCTCAGCAAACTATCCATATTCACTTAGAAGATGCTGAGCATCCTCTTGTAAAGCATTTTCCTGCTAATGGATTTGTTCATGTGGATGAACCTTATTTTTACAAAAATGCCTATTCAGAATTAGCCTTCGAACCTTTGCTATTTTTCAATAATTCTGAAATCAAAGATCAAAGAAAAAACCAGGAACTTACTGCAGGAAAAACCTATGTGGCTTGGATCAAGTCGGAAGGAAAAGGAAGAGTTATGTATTCAGCAGCCTCTCATAACGCTCAAAGCTTTGAGAATCCGGACCTTCTGGAGTTTTTCCTTAATGGATTACAATATGTAGTTGGTGACACTCCTGATTGAGGAAAGGAATTTAACCTATAACAATACTTTTAGGCCAATCTATTCTTCGTCCTCCTCGGGTTCGATCCCCTGATCTCTTTTGACGTCTATCAATTCTCTTTTGAGCTTTCTCTCCCTTTCTACAGCCCTTCTTTTATGCGCTTCAAACTCTTTTTCAATATTAATAATCCTTTCCTCATTAGTTCTTAGGATGCTTTGATTTGAAAAAAAACGAAGGCTTATATATCCTGCATAAATGATTAATACTACTATAATCGCATAAAAAATAGGAAGGGGAATTGGTAGGTCCGAATCGCTGGATGATGCAAATACAGGCTTTTGTTCAGTTTGAGCCTCGTTAGAAGACTCTGTTTTTCCCAAATCCACCAAATACTGAAGGGAATCATTCTTTTTGGAAATCTGGGCCAATTCATCCTCAATAGATTTCAATTGGCTTTCAAGGGAGGATTTAAAATTGGCCAGGTCGCTATCTTTTACGACTGAGAATCCAACTGAATTGGAAGCAGGCCTAACGATGGAGTCCAACTGATCCATTTGGCTTTTCACCAAGCTTTGAGCTAATGTATAATTCGAGAATATAAAAAGGATACCAATCAGCAATATATGCCGTCGAATGGTATCCTTTTCAAGTTTGAGGTATTTAGAGTTCATTGAGGGTGGTGATTTAAACTCTCAAAAGTTACGGAAAGAAATATATAATATATATAAAAACCGAAAAAAGTATGATCCAAAGTATACTTAATGAGTTGGCATATAAGAATGTACAACAGCCTCAGAGGCAATTCTTCCCGAAGTCATAGCTGCATTTATTGAACCATTTAATAAGTAGTCTCCTGCTAAAAAGACATGATCAGTAATCTTACATTCAGTAAATGGAATTGTATATTTCAAATCATCCAAGACTGGCAAAGCATAATTTATTTGATAAGTTTTTATCAGCTTAAAATATTCTGACTTGATGCCAGAAACAGCCTCCAACTCACTTTGAACAGCTTTTACTAGCTCTTTTTCTTCTAAGTCAGATTCTAAAACAGTCACCGATAATAATGACCTATCAGAACCACTGTATGCATCTGAAACATCATCCATAAACACAACATTATTCACATACTTCCCCTCATTTAATAAACCTATCATAGGCCTGGCCAAGAAAGATTTTTGTAGAGAGAAATACATATTTATCACTTTTCTAGGAGCAGCAAACTGCCCCTGAAGCTGCTTCATCACTTTATCAGGTTGAACAGCTATGATGATTCTATCTGCTAATAAGGTTTCACCGTTTTCTAAATGGATTGCATTTCCCTGAACTTCCTTAACTGCAGTATTGAAATAGATTTGAGTTGTGCTTAGCTGTTTCCGCAAGAGTTTAGGTATTTCACCCATTCCTTTTTCAGGAACGGCCGCATGACCAAGGGAAAACATTTTAAACACGAACTCAAACATTCTGGAGGAGGTATTTAATTGTTTTTCGAGAAAAACTCCTCTGAAAAAAGGAATGAAGAAATTCGTAATTATTTGATCAGAAAACCCATACGCTTTCAAATACTGAAGGGTGGGTAAACTTGGAGTGTTAAAAATTTCCTCGTTGGTCTTTTTCTTCAATTCATGAGTCAAAGCAAACATTTTCACTTTATCCAAAAAGGTCCCAACCTTAGAAAAAACCATCCCCATAATTTTCAATGGGTTTCTCATTGGGTCTGAAATGATATAGGACTCTTTCGAATTAAGAATTACTGCCCCTGGATCAAAAGTCTTCAAATGAAGCGCTTGAAAATCCAGATATTTCTTGGCCTCGGGATAAGCAGTATTCAATACCTGAAACCCATGGTCCAAGAGAAATCCATCTACCACATCAGTTTTAACTCTACCTCCAACTTGATCGCTTGATTCCAATATTACAGGAGAAAATCCTGCCTTCTCTAATTCCAAAGCGGCAATCAATCCTGATATTCCTGCACCAATAATGTAAATTTTTTTCTCTTTCATTTTTTTGCTGGGTAAAACAATGTGTATTCTAATCTACTTGCTTATAAAGTTCAGAAATTTAACCAAGGAAAAAAGAAAGAGTTTGATATGATCTAATTTTGATACCATATTCCTCAAATACATCAACGGTGAGGCTTTACTTTCTTTTTTTGGTAAAATCGCAATAAATCATCCAATCATGACAAAATTCTACATTACTGCCCTGATCCTTTGTTTATTTTCCACAATATCCAGTGCCCAAGTTTATTTCCCCGAAAAGGGCGCATGGGAGCAAAAATCTCCTTCCGAATTAAGTATGAATTCGGACAAAATTGCTGAGGCAATTCAATTTGCCAAATCTCATGAAAGCGATGCAAATCCTAATTTAAAAATAGCCCATTATGAATCTGGTTTTGGTCGCGAACCATTCGGTTATCCTGTGGGTCCTATGAAAACCAGAGGTCCTGCTACAGGTCTTATCATTTACAAAGGATATGTAGTCGGTCAATGGGGTGAACCAGATAGAGTTGACTTGACATTTTCAGTTGCCAAAAGCTTTTTATCTACCACTGCAGGATTAGCTGTTCAAGAAGGATTAATTGCAGACGAAAATGATCTGGTCTATCCTTATATGGCTCCGATTTATCCCTATGAACCCGCCAAATTGATGGTCAACAAGTCTGATCATTTTTTTGAAGAGGATGTATTTGAGCTTTTTGACACGGAACACAACAGAACCATTACATGGGATCATTTATTGAGACAAACTTCAGATTGGGAAGGAAGCTTATGGGGTAAGCCTGATTGGGCTGATAGACCCAGTGAAGGAGTGTCCAAAAAAAGAGCGAGACCGCAAAACACACCTGGATCTGTGTATGAATACAATGATACAAGAGTAAATGTACTGGCATTGGCACTTTTGAATATATGGAGAAAACCACTTCCAACTGTCTTGAAAGAAAAAATTATGGACCCGATAGGCGCCAGTGATACTTGGCGCTGGACGGGCTATGAAAACTCTTTTGTAATAATAGATGGTCAAATTATTCAATCAGTAAGTGGTGGGTCTCATTGGGGTGGTGGAATGATGCTTTCCGCTTGGGATCAGGCGAGATTTGGCTATTTAACCCTTAGAAATGGTTCTTGGAATGGAAAACAATTGATAGCTCCTGAATGGATCAAAAAATCAAAGACCCCTACTCCGGCCAATCCTTCCTATGGTTTCATGAATTACTTTTTGAACGAAGACTTGAAACAAGTTCCTGCAGCTCCAAAATCTGCCTTTTTACATATTGGAGCTGGAACCAACATGATTTATGTGGATCCTGAAAATGATCTACTCATAGTCGCCAGATGGATACCTAATGAAGACAAGGCGGAGCTGGTTAAAATGGTGTTGGAAAGCTTGGGTAAATAAAAAACAAGCCCCGGTTTTAGGCCGGGGCTCTTGGTGATAAACAAAAATCACTATTCCTTTTTCAGGGAAGGAGCCCTATTTGGTTTGTACTCTTAATCAACTAACCCTATGAGATCTTATCTTTACGATAAATAGAATACAGTAAACGAAATAATATTTTGCTCCTGGAAAATAATTACTCGTCTTGCATACAAAATTACGATGGGTTTTTATAATTTGATTAAGTAGAAATAATTATTTGATTCATATCAAAAGAAGAAACTCTCAAAAATTAATCAGAACATAAAATCAGGATTAACTTCATTTCAATTTCTAAAATTCTATTAGTTCCAATTCATCAGATATGGCTCAATCAGGACAAAAATTAAGCTTGGGTGTTTACATCTTTCCGGATGTGGAAGTTCTTGATTTCGCAGGACCATTTGAAGTTTTTTCAGTAGCGAGTGAAATTATCGGTAAAGAAAAACTCGAGGTATTTACCATAGGAGATTCCTTAAACAGCCTAACAACCATTGGCAATCTGACAGTGAAACCAGCTAAATCATTTGATTCAGTTGAGCAATTAGATTTTTTAGTAATCCCAGGTGGAGACGGAAGTAAAAGGGTGATTAAAAATCAAGATTCCCTAAATCAGCTAAATAGGCTTATCCAATCCTCAAAGTGGACCATGACTGTTTGTTCTGGTGTGAGGATACCTGCCAAACTTGGCTTACTGAATCAACAGCAATTCTGTACCCATCATGAGGTTTATGATGATATTTTAAAGTTAAGCCCTACCTCTATTCCTATCCGAAAAAGCAGATTTGTTCAATCAGGGGATCGGCTTTTTACAGCCGCAGGAATTTCTGCCGGAATTGATTTGGCTTTGCATTTAGTAAGCCAGACTTTTGGGAACGAGGTTTTCCAAAAAACTAAAAACTATATGGAATACGAAAAATAAATACAGATGCTAGCTCAGACTCCAACTCCCCCCTATTATGCAGTGATTTTTTCTTCGATTTTAAGCGATGAAACAGCAGGCTATGCAGAAATGTCAGAATTGATGGTAAACTTAGCTAGTCAGCAAGCAGGATATCTTGGGCACGAAAGCGCAAGAAATGAAGTAGGAATCACAGTAAGTTATTGGAAGGACTTGGAATCCATCAAAATCTGGAAGCAGAATCTAGATCACCTAGAGGCCCAAACTTTAGGCAAACTCAAATGGTATCAATGCTATAAAACAAGAATTTGTAGGGTTGAGAGAGATTATGGTTTTGAAATTTAGAAAGCATAACCAAAACTGAAACCAGCATAAAAGGGCCAGAAAAACCCTGATCCAAACATTGGCGTGACAGAGGCCCTGAACAAAAATCCTCCATCTTGAGGTTCACTTCTATAGCCTAGAATCAAATTCCCCACAAATCCATCTCCCGTCGTTCTGCTATCTCCTGAGAAAAAGGTATTTGATCTATCGGCTCCCGCCAAGTAAGTTCCACCTAAACCCATTTCAAAGTATTTTCCATTCTTCCCAAGCAGGTAATTTAATCCTAAGGGAAAAGTTGCCACAGAGGTGCCATCTACTCCAATGTAGGAAAGACCCGCTTTGAAGCCCAATCCATCAAATCGCTTTTCAAACCTTTGATCGTAATTGATAGAATAGGTAAGGCCACTACCAAAAAGCTCAAAATAAACTCCTCTGCCTTGCTCTCTCTCTGTTTGTTGGGCGTAGGAAGCAGAATGTCCAATCAGAGAAAGAAATAAAAATACTAATACAAATTTTTTCATAATCTTTTAAAATGAATAACCAATTCCTATTCCTGCAAAGAGTGGCCAAAAACCATTGTTGTTAAATATTGGGTTGATATTGACCTTCCAAGTAAAACCTCCATCCACAGGGACTTTTCTATAACCAAAATTCATCGTTCCCATTACACTAGGAGAACCGTCCACTTCTAAAATAAAGCTGTAATAATTAGAAGAGGTTTGTCTGCATATATATTCTCCGTTTTGATTGAAAAAACCATCGATACAATAAGAATTGTCATAGGTATCAAAGGCAAAAAAAGTGGCACCGAATCCTAACTCAAAATAATGAGGACCCTTTCCATAAAGCCTATTGACCATCAATGGTATGGAGAAAAAAGAATCGTTATCAGAAGTTTTATAACCTCCCATCCCAACTCTCATTCCCCAGGAATCCATTCTTTCTTTATCAAATCGAAAATCATAATTGAAGCTATATGGAAGTCCCGGCCCACCGATTTCGACATATACAGAACGGGAAGGTACAGGTTCCTGTGCGCTGACAAAATTGAATACTAGGAGGAACAGGAAAAATAATAGGGCTCTTTTCATGATTGTACTTTTTTGCTTATACGGCAATATTAGTAAATCGATACATCAAAATTTCCAGAAATTTAATTTCTATCACTTAACCAAAAAGGATTTTTAATTCCGGCCCGATTCTGAGTATATTTAATTCATATTTTACAAAACTCATTTTCAGATATTTAAGTATATATAATGAATGCTTCAATCTAGGATTCTGACATTCAAATAAAAATGATTTATTTTCTTTAAAAGCATCTTATCACTTGCTATGAAAACACTATTTACCTCAAAATCTATCAATAGCACTTTGATTCTGTGTTTTGGATACTTAGCTTTTTTGGTGGGGTCTTCCTGTGTTCAAGAGCAATTACCTGATTTATACGAATCTTGTCCACCACCGCGGGCAGCTAATGCAATAGATCTCAAAGTGCTGTACCTACCCTACATAAATAATACCTACTCCAAATCAACAGATACCGTTAATTCAAAAGACTTCCAAGTGGTACTAGAATTAGAACCTGAATTATTATCCGAGAACTCTACAGGTAGTTCTCAGCTTGGAAGAGCCTTTGCCTTAAGTTGCTTGCCGATCTATGATTTTAGAAATATCTCCAACATCGCTATCACCCTGACAGAGTCCTATGGCGAACTTCAGGCTGGTTCTGATATTTCTTATCTATTTGAAAATTTTGAAGGTATTCGATTGTCGGAGATCAGAGATTTTAAAAAATTCGACAGGTTGATTGGGCTTAGTTATAAGGGTAACATCTCCAATAACTCACAACTGAAAACACGGACTTTTTTATTTCTGAAAAATGGTAACCAAATCGTCGTAAATTCGAGCTCTCCAATTTTGAAACTGAACTAGAGATATGCTTCGTAAAATATTCCTTGGGCTTTTTGCCACTGCAATGCTTATTGCCATAGTCTATATGCTGGGCCCAAAAGTGGAAGAGCAGGAATTACAAATCCAATTCCCTGAGGTTCCTACTCGCGTCAATGAGCTTTCTGAATATATTCAACAAAGAGAGGATACTGTAAAAGGATTGAAAGCTGGAAATGAGGCATACATCATTTGGGCTGACAGCGCCAATAAAAGAAAAACACCCTACTCTATCGTATATATTCACGGGTTTGGAGCCAGTCCTATGGAAGGTGATCCTGTGCATAGATTTTTAGCAGACCATTTTGGGGCCAACCTTTTTGTAACCCGATTACCTGAGCATGGTATCAAACGAGAGAACGGTATGGAGTACATAAGTGCTCAAAAACTGGCTGATGCTGCAGGTGAAGCTTATCAAATCGGAAAAAGCTTGGGAGATGAAGTAATTGTAATTGGCACTTCCATGGGAGGAGCATTGACGCTACTCCTAGCTAGTCAGCAAGAAGATATTAAAGCCATCATGCTTTACTCCCCAGCTGTAAGGGATAATGGCGGTAGGCTAGAGCCTCTTTTTAAGCCTTGGTCAAAGTTTCTAATGGAAAAAACCATGATGGAAAACAGTGTTATTCATCAGGAAAGAAAAGGTGATAAAGCTGCTTTTTGGTCTGAAGATTACCATATCCACGCTTATGAAAGTTTAGCTGTATTATTATACAGCATGATGAATGAAAGCACGTTCAAAAAGATAAATCAGCCTTTATTTTTAGGCTATTATTATAAAAGTGCAGAAGAGCAGGATTTTGTGGTGTCTGTTCCCAAAATGCTCGAGATGTATCAACAGGTATCCACTCCAGAGTCCCTAAAGAGAGAAGTAGCATTCCCTCAGGCAGGAGACCATGTAATAGCCAGCTCCATTACCTCCAAAGATTGGGAAGGAGTCCTTTTTGAAAGCATTGATTTTTTGGAAAACGTGGTTAAAATACCTTCACGTCCAGAATATGCGGAATTAGTCAATCAAATGCAGCAAGTTCAAGAAGTGAAAGAAAAATAGGGTTACTCCTCTTTCTTAGCCATTATTTTCTGGAATGGGATCGCAGGAAGTCCTTCTGAGTTGATTAAGTTGACTTCAGGGTTATCAGCCCATGCATAACGTAGTTCCATAGGTTCTATTCCACTTTCCAATGGAATTTTCACTTGATTTTTCCCCTCAATTTGTCCCTTAACCTGATGCCACTTGCCATTTTGGTCTTTGATGATAAAGCCTAATACATCTCCATCTTTCACTAGAGTCAGGCCTTCACCGGTGGACTCATAGGTCAAAGTTAAATGCGCTCCATCTTTGGCAATGGATTTAATCTCAGGCCCCGAAGCCACCACTTGTTCATTGAAAACAATCCTTTTTGCTTGTAGCCAAAGCCTTTCCCCGACATCTTTTTTATTTCGGGGGTGAATATCATCTTCTTCTCCGATATCAATTGTTACAGCCATTCCGGTTTTCGGAAGTTCTAAAGTTTTTCGCTGAGCTTCCCGCAATGCTGCCCAGTTGCTTTCTGGTTGCATTTCCTTTCTTTCCATGAAATTCGCTAACTGAACAAAGAGAAACGGCAACTCCTTAGAATTCCAGGCTGTTCTCCAACTTGAAATCAAAGTAGAAAACAGAGCTTGGTATTCTCCCGCTCTACCTGCATTACTTTCACCCTGATACCAAATAATCCCTCTTAAAGTATAATTCACCAAGGGGTGAATCATAGCATTGTACATCGCTCCCGGCTTCCAGTTATACCACTTTACCTCTGGAAGTTTAGGTTCGACCAAATCATTGGAATATGCCCAAGTTCCTTCTAGATTTATTTTTCTACCATCCTGAAGGAGATACATCATACCTTTTTCTCCAATTCTCGGTTGATTGTTCCAAGTATTGATGACTCTAATTGTGATCACGTTTTTTCCGGTAAATAAAAGATCGTCCGGAACTTTAACATCTGGCATTACTGAGCCCCAGTCTTTATGATGAACCAGTTTGCCGTTGACATAAATGAAAGCCATTTGATCAATTGCAGGTAAAATAAGCTCCAGGTCAGAAACCTTAGTCAGATTGAATGATTTTCTCAACCATGCGATATCTGAAAGAGGATTATCTGCTGGAAGGTTAATTCTCTTCCAGCTTAAATCGTTGTATGAAACAGATGACACATCCTTTGCCGATATTGAGTCTGGATGATGAACCATCATATCCCTCATTTCTCTCCGATTTTCATTTGCCTGAAATTCCCTCTCCCATTTCTCCTGATTTTCTTGCATATCCAATGCTTCCTCTGAATAGGACATATTTTGCATTTCAGCCAAAATCTCTGCCTTAGTCCATCCTTCTGCAGGAGTTCCTCCCCAATTGGACTCTATAATTCCAACCGGAACACCCATTTCCAGATGATTTTTTTTCGCAAAAAACCAGGCTATGGCTGAAAAATCCATCAAATTAGAACTATCTGCCTTCCTCCATTCAGCAGGTGGAATTGTTGATCTCTGAATAGCTGCATATGATTTTTCAACTTTAAAAAAACGAATCAAAGGAATTCCTCCTGATTCATATTCCTCTTTGCCACCAATCACCCCAGACTTTAAAGGCCACTCCATATTGGACTGTCCTCCGGCAAGCCAAACATCCCCGAAATACACATCTTTGACTTGTTGCTGATTTACCTGCATGATGTGTGGACCTCCAGCTACATTGGCAGGTATACTCACTTTCCAGGTACTATCAGGCAATACTTTTCCACTGGAAATTGACCCCGCAATACTTACTCGTACTTTTTCTCCTGGGATTCCTTTTCCCCAAATGGTAACCGGTTTGTCTCTTTGCAAAACCATTCCATCACTTAGAACAGAGGGAAGCGTTACTACAGATTCAAATTTATCTGTACAGGAAAACAGAAAGGTAATAAGAAGTAGTGCAAGTATATTTCTCATAGTCTGGTCATAAAAAAAGAGGCGATTGCCTCTTTAATTTAAATAAAACGATTCAATAAATTCTCATAGTATTCCTGCTTACCACTGATTTGGGTTGGCTCTCCTACTTGAGCAGCATAGTTTCGTAAATCTTCTAGGCCTAATTTACCTTGCTCAAAATCTTTCCCTTTGCCTGAATCAAAGCTGGAATATCTCTGAGCCCTTCTTTCTAGGTAATCTGATTTTTCCAGGATGTCCTGTGCAATCATCATGCTTCTAGCGAAAGCATCCATACTTCCAATATGTGCAAGGAATAAATCATCCATATCCGTCGAGTTCCTACGAATTTTAGCATCAAAATTTACTCCTCCGCCTTGCAGACCACCTGAAGTCAACAATACCAACATGGCCTCAGTCAATTCCTGCAGATTCAAGGCAAATTGATCAGTATCCCAACCGTTTTGATAATCTCCTCGATTGGCGTCTATACTTCCGAGCATACCAGCATCAGCTGCTACTTGCAATTCATGTTGAAAAGTATGTCCAGCCAAGGTAGCATGGTTAACTTCGATGTTTAACTTGAAATCTTTATCCAAACCAAAATGCCTCAGGAAGCCGATAACAGTTGCTGAATCGTAATCATATTGATGCTTAGTTGGCTCCATCGGCTTGGGCTCTATAAAGAAGGTCCCTTTGAAACCATTTTTTCTTGCATAATCTCTAGCCATGCCAAGGAATTGGGCTAAGTGCTCAGTTTCCCTTTTCATATCAGTATTCAACAGAGACATATATCCTTCTCTTCCTCCCCAGAAAACATAATTTTCACCGCCTAACTTAATGGTAGCGTCAATCGCATTTTTCACTTGGGTTCCTGCCCATGCCACTACATCAAAATTTGGGTTAGTCGAGGCTCCATTCATGTAGCGAGGATTGCTAAATACATTAGCCGTACCCCAAAGTAATTTTACCCCTGTTTCTTTTTGCTTTTGAAGTGCATAGTCAGAAATGATCTCCATGCGTTTTTCATATTCTGCCAAAGAGTTTCCTTCATCAATCAGATCGATATCATGAAAACAATAATAAGGAGCTCCGATTTTGGTAATAAATTCAAAGGCAGCATCCATTTTATCTTTTGCTCTTTGGATAGGATCTGGATTCGCATCCCAAGGATGGCTGATTGTTCCAGGACCAAAAGGATCTCCACCTGTTCCGCAGAAGGAATGCCAATAAGCTATAGCAAATTTGAAATGCTCCTTCATCGTTTTTCCACCAATCATTCGATTAGGATCATAATAACGGAAGGCCAATGGGTTGTCGCTTTCTTTTCCTTCGTAGGAAATTTTGTCAATCCCTTTAAAATAGGTTTTCGTCATAATAGGTTTATTTAGGTTTGTCTTCAGTAATTATAAGGCCATTTTTTGGATTCCCTCCAGGCACTTATGCCAACGGGAATAAACTTCCTCATATGGTTCTATGAAATTCTCATTAGGCTCGAAAGTCTCAAGCAGTTGCAGTCCTTGAAAAGCTTCGGTTTCAGATCCATAAACACCAGCTCCGATTCCAGCTCCTCTAGCAGCTCCCTGAGCCCCATCGGTATCATACAGCTCCAAGCTGACCTGATTCATGTGGATAAACGCTTGCCTAAATACAGGGCTTAAGAACATGTTTGCTTTACCAGCTTTGACTGTCTTAAGGTTCAATCCCATATCTTTCATAATTCTAAACCCGAAAGTCAAAGCTGAAACTATGCCCTCTTGGGCTGCTCTCATTAAGTGCCTTTTATCGTGTTTCAGTAAATCAAGACCAAGCAGATGTGCTCCCAGCTGCTGATTCTGTAGAATTCTTTCAGCTCCATTTCCGAAAGGGATAAAAGTCAATCCACCAGCCCCAATTCCTGCAGAATAGGCATATTGATTCATCTCTTCATAATCTATTTTGGAAGCTCCCATAGCCTTTTTGACCCAGCTATTTAAAATACCAGTTCCATTGACACATAAAAGAACGCCGTATGAAGGCTTTTTTTCTGTATGATTCACATGGACGAAAGTATTTACTCTTGACTTTGGGTCATATAAAGGTGTATCGCATACCCCGTATACGGTACCGGAAGTCCCTGCTGTAGTAGCCAACTCACCGGGCTTTAGAACCTGCAATGAAAATGCATTATTAGGTTGGTCACCCGCACGGTAAGAAACAGGAACACCTTCTTCAATTCCTGTGAGTTGGGAAGCCTTGGAATTCACCCTTCCTTGCAATGAATAAGAAGGAACTACCTCTGGAATCCAAGACTCAGCAATTTGATAGTTTTTAAGTACCTGTTTACTTATTCCATTTTTCTTGAAATCCCAGAAAATCCCTTCAGAGAGACCCGTTTCAGAAGTTAGAATTTCCCCAGTCAATTTCATGGCGATAAAATCACCAGGCAGCATCATTTTGTGAATTTTTGCTGCCAACTCGGGTTGGTTTTCTATTACCCAGCGCAACTTGGATGCAGTAAAATTACCCGGAGAATTAAGCAAATGAGAAAGGCAATATTCCTCCCCTATTGTTTGAAAAGCTTTTTCTCCAATTGAAACAGCTCGGCTATCACACCAGATAATGGAGGATCGTAGGACATTCTGGTCTTTATCAACCAAAACCAATCCATGCATTTGATAGGCAATTCCAATTCCATGAAGCTCACCTTTTTTGACTTGAGCCTCCTTAATTACAAAGTTGCTAGCCTGCACCACATATTTCCACCACATTTCAGGATCTTGTTCTGCCCATCCTGATTCAGGTGAATCAATGGGCATTTCCTGGCTCGGGAAGGCCTTTGATATTAAAGATTTCCCTGTATCGGCATCCAAAAGAGAGGCTTTGACAGAAGAACTGCCTAAATCAAGTCCTAATAATAATTTTCTCATCTCTTACCAGAATACTATGTAAAGAGCGGCAATGATTCCAGAAATGATGAATGCCCCAATCTTGAAGCCTGGGCTAGTTTTGAACAATGCCTTATTGATTTCAATGCTGTTTGGATGATCTTTTCCTTTTCCTTCTACCAAACTGATAATAATCATCAAGGCGGCAAGTATCAAGAATACCACACCCATTCTATCGATGAACGGTAAAGCAGGGAACACTACTTTCAAAACTATGGATAATGGAATACTTAATCCTGCGCCCACCAAGGCTGCATTGGAAGTGGTTTTTTTCCAGAAAACTCCGAAGAAGAAAATAGCGAAAACTCCAGGACTGATAAATCCGGTATATTCCTGAATGAACTGGAATGCCTGATCCAGTTGACCCAATGCTGGTGCTACCAATGCAGCAATAAAGAATGCTACACCTGCCGTAATCCTTCCTACAGAAACCTGCTTGGACTCAGATGCATTTTGACCAAAGTACTTCTTGTAGATATCCATGGTGAAAATAGTAGAGGTACTATTAGCCATAGATGCCAAAGATGATACAATGGCAGCAGTCAAAGCAGCAAAGGCCAAGCCCTTTAGACCAACTGGGAGTAATTGTAATAAAGTAGGGTAAGCTCTATCTGATTTGATCAAGCCAGTACCCGGATCTTTCATGGATTCTATGAATGTCGCATCCAGACCATTATTGACAATAACCAAGGCTGCAATTCCAGGGATAACCACGATCAATGGCATCAACAATTTCAAGAAACCTGCGAAAATCATCCCCTTTTGAGCTTCATCCAAACTTTTTGCGGCCAATGCTCTTTGGGTAATGTATTGGTTAAATCCCCAGTAACTTAAATTGGTAATCCACATACCTCCAACCAAGACTGAAATTCCCGGAAGATCAAGATAAGCATCTCTTGTTCCGCCCTGACCATCAGGAATCATCATTTCCCCTTTCGATAAAATCATAGAAAAATGTCCAGGAACCTCTTTTCTTAATAAGCCAATGCCTTCCCAAGCATCTCCTCCGCCTACCATTTGAAGCGCGATATAGGTGGTAGCTAAGCCACCCACAATTAAGAATACCACTTGTACTACATCTGTCCAAGCAACTGCTTTTAATCCTCCGTAAATGGAGTAAATCATCGCAAACAAAGCCAGACCTATAATTCCGTAAACCAAAGGAACATTCAGAATGGTATTTAAGCTTAGTGCGCCTAGATATAAAACTGAGGTAAGATTGACAAAAACATACAATAAAAGCCAGAAAATGGCCATGGTAGTACGCACTCTGGTATCATATCTATCCAGCAAGAATCCTGGCATGGTGTAAATACCTTTCTTGATATAAACTGGCAAAAAGAATATCGCTACCACTAAGAGAGTCGCTGCTGCCATCCACTCATAAGTAGAAATAGCAAGACCAAGGGCAAAGCCTGATCCAGACATCCCTATAAATTGTTCCGCGGAAATATTGGAAGCAATCAAAGAAGCTCCAACTGCCCACCAAGGGAGTGCTTTAGAAGCAAGAAAGTAATCAGAGGAGTTTTTTACGTGACCTTTTTTTTCTTGAGAAACAAAAAGCCCCATTCCGATAATCAATAGACAGTATCCTATAAATACCGCCAGGTCTAAGGGTTCTAAGAGCATAATTTAAATAGGTTGGGTTTTATGGTTAATTCTTTAATACAAAAAGGTGTTTGGTTTGATTAAAGCGATAAATATAAGATTTTAGAAGAAAGGTCTTCATTTTATTCTTTCATTTTAAGCAAGAATCATAAAATGTTTTCCAGAAAATCAGGAAGATTTGGATCAAATTTTTGATTTTCAATTTGATGGATCATACTGATACCCGTGACATTGCTGACCCAAACCAAATCAGCATTCAATAAGTCAGTCTGTCCAAACTCTCCCTCATTTACTTCAAATCCCATTTGAGCTAATTTTTCAATTAAAACTTTCCTTCCCACACCATCAATACAACCCGTCGATAGAGATGGCGTGAAGATCCTCCCATCCTTCATCCAAAAAATATTGGATGTACTACCTTCAGAAATATTTCCAGTATTATCCATTAAAATCAATTCATCCAGTCCCTTTTTTACCTTTTCTTGATTGGCAAGGACATAGGGAAGCGCTGAAATTGTTTTAAGTGAGGAAAAAGCATTTCCGACCAGAAATATACTTTCAGAAAAACCGGCAATTTCTTTCAACTTCGGTGCTGGATGAAAAGGCTGAAAGTGAAGTACCTGAGACACTAAATTACTCTCAGGGCTATATTTTCCCAATCCCTCTCGATAAACAGTCCACCTTATTCTAAGCGGTTTTCCACTTCCGTAAAAATCCGCTAAATGTGTCATTTCTGTTGCCGGAACTTTAAAATCTTCAAATCCTAGTAAAGTCAAGCCGGATGAAAGCCTTTGGCAATGGTAATCCCAAAACCTGATTTGCTCTCCATCATAGACCATTGTTTCAAAAAGACCATCTCCAAAATACATGGCCCGATTGGGAATCCTTCCCATGGGATCGGATAGCCATGTCTCAGAATCAGATGATTTATAAAGAACTGTTTCAAAATCGCTCATAGCTTTGTACGTAATCGGACATTATTCCAAACTGTCTATTTAGAATGGAGTTAAATATTAAGAATTGAGAAATAATATGCCTCTAAAATGGCCATTAATTGGCAATTTTAGGCGATAGTTACAAATAGATTTGACTTTAGCACCAAAATTGGATATTTCGGGCAATGGCTGGAAAAAGTAGCATTTTTGATATGATAGGACCTGTAATGATTGGCCCATCTTCATCGCACACGGCAGGAGTTGTAAGGATAGCAAGAGCTGCTATTAGAGTTCTTGGCTCCAAGCCAGATCAAGCGCAAGTTGTGTTTTATAATTCATTTGCCAGAACCTATGAAGGCCATGGCAGTGATAGAGCGATCATTGGTGGGTTAATGGACTTTAAAACCGATGATGAGAGAATAAAGGATGCCTTAAAAATTGCAGAGAAAACAGATTTTAAATACCAGTTTAAATCGATCGGTAATTCATCTGTACATCATCCCAATACAATAAAACTCCTTTTAACTAAAGGAGATAAGAAAATAGAAGTAGTTGGGGAAAGTTTAGGCGGAGGGGTGATTAACATTGCAGAGGTAGATGGTTTTGTTGCCAATTTCTCTGCTCAGATGCATACATTAATCATCAAAGCGCAGGATGTTTCAGGTGCTATCGCTTTCATCTCTTCAGTTATAGCTCAGGAAAAAGCCAATATTGCAACAATGTCGGTGTCTAGAAAAGGTAAAAACGACTTGGCCTGCCACGTAATTGAAATGGATTCCGGAATTAACTCTATTACTATAGAATACCTTAAATCACTTCCCTGGATAAAAGAATTAATTTATATACCAGATATTGACCTTTAACTCACCACATGAAAAAGTTTATACTTAGTATTATTGGGGTTATGGGTTGTTATTTTTCTGCAATGAGCCAAGATGTTTCCGGAGCCTATGACCTGGAAACAGCTGTTCAAATTGCTTTAGAGAACAACCTCTCCCTCAAAAGATCAGAACTGAACCAACTTAGCAATGAAGCCACACTTCTTCAAAATAAAGGAAGCAGATACCCTTCATTCCAGACAGGCGCTAGCTCAGGATATAGATGGGGTAGATCCATCAACCCGGTTACTAACCTCTTTGAAACCCAAAGGATCGGTAACATCAACTTATTCGCCAACTCCAATGTCAGTATTTTTGCTGGAGGAAGAATCAACAGCTCAATCAATCAGGCACAAGCTGACATCGAGGCGGGTTTGTACAATATTGAAGCAACCAAAAATGATATCACCCTAAATGTGATCAATTTGTTTGTCAATGTTGTCTTCAACCGAGAGCAAGTGAATATTGCTGAAAATCAATTGAAAACAACTAAGGATCAGCTGGCAAGAACCACTCGTTTGGTGGAGGCTGGTTCTCTTCCCCTTTCAGATCAATTGGATTTACAAGCTCAAAATGCTACTAATGAACTGGAAGTAATCAATGCAAAAAATTCGCTTAGGATAGCAAAGTTAAATCTGGCCCAAGCGATGCAAATTCCTTTCACGGATGAATTCGAGGTAATTGAACCTAAATTCGAAATCAACGAATCTCTAATGGCAACTGAAAATCCTTCTCAGATTTATGAAAGTGCCTTAGCAATTATGCCAGAATTAAAAGCAGCTGAGAAAAATATTGAAAGTGCAGAATATGGAGTAAAAGCAGCAAGAGGAGCTTTTTTACCAACCTTAGGTATTGGAGCCAATGTTTTCTCTAACTATGTGGACAGAGGAATCCCTGGGAGAGAACCCGATGCATTCACCACTCAGATAGAAAACAACCTTTCTCAGTCTGTGAATTTGCAATTGAACATTCCCATCTTTTCTCAATTAAGCAATAAAGCATCTCTTCAGCGAGCAAGAGTACAGAGGCAACTTGCTGAAGTAACTGAAATAGAAGTTAAAAATCAATTGAGACAGGATATTGAATCAGCATACACTTCAGCTTTGGCTGCTCAGCAATCCTACTCTGCTTCTGTGACTAGAGTGAAAAGCTTGGAGGAATCATTTAGAATAGCACAGCAAAGATTTGATCTAGGCGCTATAAATTCAGTTGATTTTCAAGTGGCTCAAGCCAATTACTTCAATGCTCAGGCCGATTTATTGAACGCTAAATACACCTATATTTTCAGAGTAAAAGTCCTTGATTTCTATCTAGGAAACCCTATCAACCTTAACTAAGCCATGGCTAATAAAAAATCAAATAAACTCCTTTACTACCTACTTGGAATAGTAGGTGTTATCATCGTTTTTGCAATCATCGGCCGTGCGGCAGGATGGATTGGTGGGGAAAAAGTCACCAATGTAGAAGTAGCTTCAGTTGGAAAAAATTCCATCATTGAGAAGGTAAGTGCCTCCGGAGAAATCCAGCCGGAAATTGAAGTAAACCTTAGCCCGGATGTTGCCGGTGAAATTATAGAACTTAATGTCGCTGAAGGTGATTCTGTAGAAATCGGTAAACTTCTAGTGAAAATCAGACCTGATAATTTTGTTTCAGCACTAGATAGAAGCCGTGCAAACTTGAACCAGCAATTAGCCAATTTGGCACAGGCTAAAGCAAGTCTTCAGAGAGCAGAAGCACAGTATACCAGAAGTGAACTGGAATACAACAGACAAAAGAAACTCTATGAGCAAAAGGCTATCTCAGACTCCGAATTTGAGCAGGCTCAGGCGAATTACATCACAGCACAAAAAGACTTAGAAGCAGCAAAGCAAAGCGTAGTGGCTGCAGAATTTGTTGTGAAAAGTTCTCAAGCTACTGTAAACGAAGCGGCTGAAAATTTACGATTAACCAACGTTTATTCCCCGGTTAGCGGAATTGTATCCAATCTTTTGGTAGAAAAAGGTGAGCGTGTTGTTGGAACACAGCAAATGGCGGGTACTGAAATGCTAACCATAGCTGACCTTTCCAGAATGGAAGTAAGGGTAGATGTAAATGAGAATGATATTGTTCGATTGAGCAAGGGTGATACGACCATTATTGAAGTAGATGCCTATTCATTCTCAGGAAAAAAATTCAAAGGAATAGTAACTAGCATTGCAAACACAGCGAATACCAAACCTTCAGCAGATGCAGTTACGGAATTCGAAGTGAAAATCAGAATTCTCAATAGTTCTTATGCTGATTTGGTTGCAGCTGGAAACAAATATCCGTTTAGACCAGGGATGACAGCCGCTGTGGAGATCATCACCAATCAAAAAGAAAACGTGTTGTCCCTTCCACTTTCTGCAGTTACCACAAGAGAAGATCAATTGGATACTTTGGCGGACGGTTCTACCAAAATGCGTGAATTGGTATTTGTGATGCAAGATGGAGAGGCGAAAATGAAGACAATCAAGACTGGTATTTCTGATTTCCAAAACATTGAGGTATTGGAAGGTTTACAGGAAGGAGATCAAGTCATTTCAGGTCCATATTTCGTGGTGAGCAAAGAACTGAAGGACGGTGATAAAGTAAGCAAGCAAGAAGGTCCGAAACCTGCTGTTAAAAAATAACATCAGTACTTATTAATTGAAGCTCCGGTATTAATCGGAGCTTTTTTTATGCCTGATTTTTCCAATGGCGGAAGTTTAGGGTGTTCAAAGTTTCTTTCATCAGTAAAGTACTTCCTATATTGGAAAAAAGAATTTTCTCAAATGCTCACCCTATTCCAAAACGCTGAGAGATTTAGCAGCAACATCGCCATCATTGACGCTAAAGGCTCTTATAATTACCAAGAGTTATTGACAGAGGCCCAAAATTTAGCCGGCATCCTACTTCAGGGACAATCTGATTTGAATCAGACTCGCGTGGCATTCATGGTTTCTCCTGGGTTTGATTATGTCAAAACCCAATGGGCTATATGGATGGCTGGTGGTATTGCTGTTCCGCTTTGCATCAGCTACCCTCTTCCCTCCTTGCAGTATGTAATGGATGATACAGAAGCAGAAATTTTGCTTTTTGGAAATGAATATCAGGAAATCTTAACTCCGATTGTAGAAAAAGGAAACATTCGAAGTTTAAATATTGAGTCTTTAACCGAAAATAAATCCCATAGCACAAATCTCCCTGAAATCTCCTTGACACGAGGTGCTATGATCCTGTACACTTCCGGCACCACCAGTCTTCCTAAAGGCGTGCTAACTACTCATGCTAATATTGAAGCACAAATTTCAACATTGGTAAAGGCTTGGCATTGGAGTCAAAACGATTATACTCTGGGGATTTTACCACTTCACCATGTACATGGAATCATCAATGTTTTAGCTTGCTGCATGTGGTCAGGTGCCTGTATTCAGTTTGTTCATCCATTTTCAGTAGAAGAGGTCTTGAAAGCATTTATCCAAACAAGAATCAATGTTTTCATGGCTGTACCTACAGTGTATTTCAAACTCATTCAAGCAATTGAATCATTATCAGAATCGGATCAAAAAGAATTGAAGGAGAAAATGAAGGGTTTCCGTCTGATGGTTTCAGGATCAGCCGCTCTACCTGTCTCAGTAATGGAAAAATGGAAAAGCTTATCTGGGCATTATTTGCTTGAACGTTACGGAATGACTGAAATCGGAATGGCCTTAAGTAATCCTTACCAGGGAGAAAGAAGAGCCGGTCATGTTGGCTTCCCACTACCAGAGGTTCAAATAAGGATTGTGGATGAAAACAATAATGAGATAGAACTCGGGGACTCGGGAGAAATACAGGTAAAAAGCCCCTGCGTTTTTAAAGAATACTGGAGGAAACCAGAAGCAACAAATAAAGCCTTTACCTCAGACGGTTGGTTCAAGACCGGAGATATTGCTACCATCGAAGATGGATATTATAAATTACTAGGGAGAGATTCCGTGGATATCATCAAATCCGGTGGATATAAAATATCAGCTCTCGAAATAGAGGAAGTGCTTCGTAAACATCCTGTGATCAAAGATTGTGGAGTAATAGGTATTCCGGATGAAGAATGGGGAGAGTTGGTAGCCGCTGGAATTGTTTGCTCGGAGTCAATTCAAAAAGAAGAACTAATATTCTGGCTGAAAGAACGACTACCCGCTTATAAAATCCCAAGAAACTACATACAGCTCAAAGATTTACCGAGAAATGCCATGGGTAAAGTGACCAAAAACGAACTTAAAAAACTCTTCTGATATGATTTATGGATTAGCCTTACTCGCGTTTTCATTTTTGATGGGCCAGTGGGCAGGAGAAATATTAGGTTCTATTTTGGGTATAGATGCAAATGTAGGGGGAGTTGGCTTTGCCATGATTATTTTATTGCTCTGCAAAGAACGGTTAACGAAAAGAAATCTTCTGGATTCAGAAATGACCTTTGGTATTAATTTCTGGGGAAAGCTTTATATACCTGTGGTAATTGCCATGGCAGCTAGCCTCAACGTGAGATCAGCCTTATCATCAGGAATATTGGCCATTTTAGCTGGAGTGATCCCAGTGATTCTAGCCTTTTTTGCATTCAAGCTTTTGATTGAAAACTTCAAGCCTAGAACCGATGCAGGAACTATTTAAAGTAATCGATCAAAATGGGCTGATTCTAGCATTTTTACTGATTGGGCTCCTTTATTTTGTTTCGGATTGGTTAAGTCGAGCAATTTTCAAGCGTAGAATTCCTGGCTCTGCAATCGCAATTTTTGCAGGATTGGGCTTAGGATATTTGGGAGGTTTGATTACAAATGGAAACAAGGGTCTTGCTGACCTAGAGCTTTTTAAAGGAGTTGGTTTTCTGGGAGGCTCAATGTTTAGAGACTTTACCATCGTTGCTACAGCCATGGGTGCCAGTTTCTTTCTAATCAAAAAGAGCGGCTGGATTGGCCTTGCATCTCTTATCACCGGTACATTGGTATTTTTTATTGCAGGAGTACTCATTGCCTGGACCTTTGGATACCGAGATGCTGTCAGTTTATGTACAATAGGTGCCGGGGCATGTACCTATATTGTTGGACCAGTCACGGGAGGAGCCTTGGGAGCTAGTTCCGAAGTAATTGCCCTGAGCATTGCAACGGGAGTTGTAAAAACTATCGCTGTCACCGTTTTGACTCCCATTTTTGCCAAAAGAATCGGGCTTGATAACCCTACCGCGGCTATAGCTTATGGAGGAGTAATGGGGACTTCAAGTGGAGTGACAGCAGGTCTAGCAGCAACAGATCCTAAACTTGTTCCTTATGGAGCAGTTTCAGCTACCTTCTATACAGGCTTAGGTTGTTTACTTTGCCCTTCTCTTTTCTACCTCATTCTGGAATTATTAACAGCTTCCTGATTGTTAAAGGATCAAGAATTCTAGATAAAATGGAATTAAGAATTAAAAACATGGTTTGCCACAGATGCATTGAGGCAGTTAAAAGTCTGTTGCAAGAGCATAATATCCCATTCAGTAGCATTCAGTTAGGAACTGTCACTTTAGATTCAGAAATCTCAACTTCGTCAAAAAATCAGCTAGCTGGTGATTTGTCAGGATTAGGCTTTGAATTATTGGAGGAACCCAAATCCATCCTAATTTCTAAAATCAAAGCTATAATCATCAAAGAAATTCATCAGGCAGAGAGAGAAAGAAAAGTAAATTTCTCTCAATTAATTTCCAGCGGATTACAACATGATTACAGTTATCTAAGTAGGCTTTTCTCCTCAGTAGAAGGAATTACCATAGAAAAATATATTTCAAAACAGAAAATTGAAAAAGTGAAAGAACTTCTTTCCTATGAAGAATTGAATCTCTCCGAAATCGCCTATCAGCTGGATTATAGTAGTTCCTCATACCTTTCTTCCCAATTTAAAAAGGAGACAGGAATGACGCCCAGTGAATTTAAAAATTCCAGAAAAAACTCGAGGATTTCTTTGGATAGCATTTAACTAGAAAAGGCAACTAGGTCAAAATTTTGATAAAAACTGCCAAAATTCTATAAGCTGTTTTTTTAACTATTATCTGACATTTGAAGCATGAAAAATACGGTAATACATCAATCAACCTTCCCAGTTACGGGCATGACCTGTGCGGGATGTGCTTCCAGTGTTGAAACTATCCTTTCACATACTGAAGGTGTACAATCAGCTTCTGTAAATTTTGCCACAAACACGGTCCAAGTAAAGTATTCAGGTGAAGTTAGTCCTCAGGGATTGCATGAAGCGCTTTTAGCAGTCGGTTATGGATTAATTTTGGATTCTGAAAATCTCCAGAAATCCGTAGACGAGGAACAGGATAAAAAATATCAGAAGGCCAGAAGACAAACCATAGGATCCGCTTTCCTGAGTATTCCTGTCTTCATTTTGGGTATGTTTTTTATGTCCTGGGAACCCGGAAAATGGATTAGCATGGCTCTTTCTGTTCCAGTTCTATTTTACTTTGGCCAGACATTTTTTATCAATGCCTACAAGCAGGCCAGACATCGCAAGGCTAATATGGATACGCTTGTCGCATTAAGTACCGGTATAGCTTTCCTTTTTTCATTTTTCAATACTATTTATCCTCAATTCTGGACTTCAAGAGGCCTGGAAGCCCATGTTTACTATGAGGCAGCAGTGGTGATTATCACCTTTATTTCGTTTGGAAAAATGCTAGAGGAGAAAGCCAAATCGAGTACATCTTCAGCTTTGAAAAAACTTATGGGTCTCCAACCCAAAACAGTTCACCTTGTTAAAGATGGAAACGAGGTAGAACTAGGCATAGAAGAGGTGCAGGAAGGTGATGTTTTATTGGTTAAACCTGGCGAAAAAGTACCTGTAGATGGCCAATTATCATCTGGTGAATCCTACATTGACGAAAGCATGATCAGTGGAGAACCCATTCCGGTTTCCAAGAAAACTGGCGATAGAATCTTTGCAGGAACCATCAATCAAAAAGGAAGCTTCCAGTTTATCGCTGAAAAAGTAGGCTCTGACACTCTCTTAGCCCAAATCATCAAAAGGGTGCAGGAAGCTCAGGGAAGTAAAGCACCTATTCAAAAGCTGGTAGATAAAATTGCAGGAGTGTTTGTCCCAACAGTCATTGCGATCTCCATGCTAACATTTACCATATGGATGCTAGTTGGAGATGATGAAGCCTTTACCCATGCTTTATTAACTTCTATTGCTGTTCTGGTCATAGCTTGTCCATGTGCTTTAGGATTGGCCACCCCTACAGCCATCATGGTTGGGATGGGTAAAGGAGCAGAGAACAATATTCTCATCCGAGATGCAGAAAGTCTTGAAATTGGCCATCGGGTTAACACCTTGGTTTTGGATAAAACAGGGACCATCACAGTAGGAAAACCTAGCGTTACCGATATCAAATGGCTTCGTACTGAGGATGTCACAGAGGAAAATTTATCATTGCTCTTTGCTATTGAATCTCAATCTGAGCACCCACTTGCGGGGTCTATTGTCAACTATTTAAAAACCCAAGAAATTCAGGGTACTAAAATCGCTCAGTTTGAAAGTATTACTGGGCTCGGAATCAAAGCTATTCATAATGGAGAAACCTATTATGTCGGAAACCAGCGCTTGATAGAAAACAGGAATATTGTTTTGGATGGCGATTTGAAATCAGAAGCTAATTCTTGGAAAGATCAAGCTCAAACTGTGGTTTATTTTGCGAATTCCAATCAAGTTTTGGCCATTATTGGAATAAAAGATCAAATCAAAACCAGTTCAAAGTCCGCAATCCATCAACTCCAAAAATCAGGGATAGAAGTTCACATGCTAACAGGCGACAACCTACAAACAGCCGAAGCAGTTGGGAAGGAACTTTCTATCACAAATATCCGCGCGGAAGTACTTCCATCTGATAAATCTGAATATGTTAAAAATCTTCAGGCTCAGGGAAAGGTGGTTGCGATGGTTGGTGATGGTATCAACGACTCGGAAGCTCTTGCCCAGGCGGATATCAGCATTGCTATGGGTCATGGTTCTGATATTGCTATGGATGTAGCCAAAATGACATTGATTACATCAGATTTGGAAAAAATCCCTCAGGCCTTTAAACTTTCGCATCTGACTGTAAAGGGAATTAGACAAAACTTATTTTGGGCTTTTATTTATAATCTCATTGGAATACCTATCGCCGCAGGATTACTTTATCCCATCAATGGTTTTTTATTAGACCCAATGATTGCTGGAGCGGCGATGGCCTTCAGTTCCGTATCAGTAGTATTAAATAGTCTTAGACTTAAAAGAATTCAACTAAATTGAAATATGATTAAATCAGGGCTTTCTTAAAATTTGTCAAAACGCTTCTTTTAAATGAGCAATTCCTGTAGCATATGAATTTTGGACCGCGTTTTGGAAGTAATTATTGTAATAAGCCATTTTTACTTAAATGAAGAAATAATGAAAAAGATAGCATTGACCTTACTTGCCGCCATTTTTGGCTTTCAAGTATTCGCCCAACAAATTCAGCAAGTTCCTTTGATTGAGGTTGAAGGATTTGCAGAAAGACTTATTTCCCCTGACGAGGCAGTTTTTAATATTATGCTTGAAGAAAAAGGCATGAAAGTCAGTGATGCCACCAAAATCCTCAATAACAAAACTCAACGCTTGGCAGATCTTCTCAAAAAAGCCAAGATTAAGGACTACAAATTAATAGCAGACAATTACTCTGTAGACATTAATAGAATTTACCGAAGTGGGGTTTCCAGAGACAGTGGTTATGTTGCCAGACAGACACTCAGGATTGTCACCGGAAGTAAAAATGAAGACCTGCAAAAAATAGCAGAGGCTATCCAAGAATCAGGAGATATGAGTTTTAATTTAAGCTTTCAGGTATCAGAAACTGCTCAAAAATCACTGGAGAATTCCTTATTGACCGATGCTTTGAGAAATGCACAGTCCAGGGCTCTCCTAATTGCAGAAACTTTGGGGATAAGAAATATTTCTGTTTACCATGTGACTGTGGACTCTCCTCCTAGCCCAGGTCCTATGTTTAGAATCATGGCAGATCAAGCCAGCGAGCAATCCCAAATAAAACTGGCTCCGGATAGTCAGAAGATTAATCGGAGAGTTTATGTCAAATACACTTATTAAATCTAAGCCGCCACAAGCGGCTTTTTCTTTTTGATCAGCGGTTGGACCTTTGATATCATTTTGAGGATATTAGACTTCGAAACATCACCCCTATCAAACCATGCGCTACGGAATATTCTTTCTATTTGCCTTTGGCCTATTTGCTTGTCAAAACAACATCACTGTAACAACAGAGATCACAAAATGGCCTGATGATAAATCAGGAGCAATTTCAGTCACTTACGATGATGGGATTATCAATCAATTTACCATCGCCAAACCTATCATGGATAGTTTGGGGCTTCCTGGGACATTTTACATCATTACAGGAAAAGTAGATGGATCAGGTAAAGGAAAATTCTTAGGAAGAGACCCCAAAGAAATAATTACAGAAACCGCCAATACCCCCACTGATTCAACTAATATCTTTGAGCGAGCCTCTCTAATTGCATTCACAGGCACCTCTGAGGCGGAGGATTATCATGCTAGAGTTGGTTCTCTATTCGAGCAAGGAAAAGTAAAAGAAGCATATCTTCTACTGGATGAAGGCTACCAAAAAATACGGGAAGGCAAAATGAAAAACACCAATGACGTGGTATTTCATAACAATGTGGAAGATACTACTACTTGGGACCAGTATAAATCTTATGCCGCACAGGGACATGAGATAGCCTCACACACTGTTACTCACCCCAGGTTAGCAGTTCTTGACGAAATAAACATGCTGTATGAGTTGGAGCAAAGTAAAGCTGATCTCCTCAAATTTATAGGAGAAGAATCAATCTTTAGTGCGGAGGGGCCTTATGGAACGGAGAATGAACGCGTAATGGAATATGCTCATAAGATTTATCCTTCTTTGAGAAATAGAATGCCTGAAGATTGGTTGGAGGAAATTAACCGAGGAAGCAAAATGACTCCGGGCGAATCAAATAAAGAATATGTGCAATGGCAAAGAGGCCCTTTAAGCAGAATCGGAATTGGTGAAATGAAATCTTGGGTAGACACAGTCATGAAGCACGATGATACTTGGTTGGTTTTAGTTTTTCATGGTGTAGAAAACCTAGGTTGGGAGCCTAAAACAAGAAATGAACTGGTGGAATATTTTTCCTACATGAAAGCAAATGAAAACCAATTATGGATCGCCACCTTCCGGGATGTTACCAAGTTTTTGAGAGCAAGAATGAATAGTGAAATCAGTACTAGTATTGAATCGGACAAAAAGATTCAAATTTCACTAAAATCTGAACTAGACCCCGCTATCTACAGTATTCCACTTACACTGAAGACCTATCTTCCTTCTAACTGGAAAAATGTTGAGTTAGGAAATAGCGGAGAGAAAATAGAGATTAAAGAGGATGAAAAAGGAAAGTACATCAGCTACAACTTGCAGCTAGGTAATTCTATCGAATTCAACAGGGTAGATTAATCAAAATATCTGTAGCAATAAGGCAATTACTCCGATCACTAATCCTAAAATAAATGCCTGATAAGCATGTCTCAACAATTTGTATTTATGATTGAGCACCATGCTTTGGTAGTATAAGGAAGTGGACATTTGATCCTGAATTTCGTCCTTGGATTTCAAAGTTTCATTGAGCTCTCTCAAGTATTCATCTTTGGTAAATTCTGAGACGGAGCCAAAGAAAATGACTGATCGCTTTTCAACAGATTGGTTTGATTTGCCAACTATCTTTGGTTTTGCTGCCTGAACAGCCAAGATAGTAGATGTCAATGAAGTAAGAATAAAAACTACCAAAGGGATTAACATCACCAAATTGGACATGTCTATTTGATTGGAAACTGATCCGTATCCAACCAGGGCTACCATAGATGAAATCACTAATGCATTGATACTGATGATAATATTTGCCTTGTTATCAGCTATTTTCAAAAGTTGAGAATTGTTATTAAAAGTAACTCTATAAAAGGTCTGCCTCTCACGAGATGTTTTCTCAGTTTTTACATTTTGGTAAATCTCTTCTTCCATGTTGGCTAAATATTGAGTCAATTTAACAATTTTTCTCGGCAGAAAACCAAATTAAATTCTCCGAAACTATCAACCTATAATTAGATATCAAAAGATCAAAAGCCCATTTTCCCTTAATATTTGCCAAACTTCAGATTCGGCCAATTCGGAAAAATCTCCCAATTTTTCTTCATAATCCTCCTTGATAGATTTCAGCCTTTGAAGCTGATTTTGATAGCCGACATTCTCCAAAAAAGAGTAAACCCATTCCGCAAACTCCTCAGGTAACTCCAAGGCAAAATCCTCTTTCTTACCTGAAAAAATGAGTTCAGCAAAACCTTCCTCTTCTGAAGGCACTAATTCAGGCTGCTCACCTATCCAAATTATTCTTTGCTGATCTTTCAAAAGAAACTGCTCTTCCTGAAGCTCTTTTTCTATATATCTCTTGGGAATACTGCTTGAAGGTACTTGATGATCAAACCACTGATGAAGCGGAACGTCAAATCCTATTCCATGCATGTAATTGAAGAGTGATTTCCTCAATCCCTCTCCAAAAAGATCATGATCTGCTCCCGTTGGGTCCTCATGCTGCAACTCATTATTAGCAAAGCGACCCAGTCCTGAAACAGCATTTTTCACTTTAAATAAATCTGGTGCCAAGCCAACTGGACTGTGAGCAGTCATGGCGAATCGGTGCCAAAAACCTGACTGCAATACCCCACTTTCAAACAGCTGTCGAACCATTTCCAGAGAATCAATGGTTTCCTGGGCAGTTTGAGTAGGAAATCCATACATCAAATAAGCATGAACCATAATCCCTGAATGGGTAAAGTGATTGCAAACTCTTGCCACTTGCCCAACTGTCACGCCTTTTTTTATAAGCTCTAATAGCCTATCCGAAGCAACTTCCAACCCGCCTGATACTGCTATGCATCCTGACGCCCGTAAGAGCTTGCAAAGATCAGCGGTAAAACTGCTTTCAAAGCGGATATTGGTCCACCAAACTACCGATAGGCCTCTTCGTAAAATTTCAATAGCGAGATCCCTCATCAAAGCTGGAGGTGCAGCTTCATCTACAAAATGAAATCCATTCTGACCAGTCTGAGCAATGATTTCCTCTATCCTATCACAAAGAATGGAGGCATTGATGGGTTCGTAGCGTTGGATATAATCCAAAGAAATATCACAAAACGTGCATTTACCCCAATAGCAACCATGCGCCAAAGTCAACTTATTCCACCTTCCGTCCGACCAAAGCCTATGCATGGGATTAGCCACTTCGATCACTGAGAGATATTCTCTCAAGTGCAAGTCACTGTAATCTGGAGTTCCGGTTTCTCGCTGGGGAATATCTTTTACAGCAGAATTATTTATAAATCTCACTGCACCACTCTGCCGAATAAATGTTCTTTTTAATTCATCAACTGGTCTTTTGCCATCCAGATATTCCAATAACAACTTGACAGGAGCCTCTCCATCATCCAAAGTGATAAAGTCAATATAATCAAATACCCTTGGGTCTTTCAAGGATCTTAGCTCTGTATTGGGGTATCCCCCTCCCATCCATACTTTGATATCAGGATAAGCCTTTTTTATAAACTGACCGCATTTTAAAGCTCCATATAAATTCCCCGGAAAAGGAACAGAAAAGGCAATTGATTTTGGATTGACATCTTTGATTTTGGCGTCTAAAATTTGACACATCCACTCATCCAAAAGTCCACTGGGTTGCTTGAGTGCCTCGTCCATTTCGTCAAATTCTCTCGCACTCAAGCCTAATCTTTCTGCATATCTACTAAATCCAAAATTCGAGTCTATCGCCTCAGTAATCAGGTCTCCTATATCTTCCAAGTATAAGGTGGAAAGGTATCTGGCTTTATCCCGAATCCCTAAGGTTCCAAAAGCCCACTCCATATCATCCATTTGCTCAAAGCGGGAAGCCTCAGGAAGAAAATCACCCTCTACGACGGTGTATGCCAAAGTCGGGTTTTTATCCTGAAGAAATGCAATAACAGAATCAATGGTTTGCAAATACTTCTTCTTAAGCCTCAGGATTCTAGCAGAATTTTCAGACAGTTCAATCTGGCTTTGTTCAATTTGATGAAAAATCTGTCCTAAGCCCTCCACTGAAAAAATTTTCCAGATCAATTCAATACCTAAATCCATCTGCTTGGATTCATATCCCAAGGTTTTTAAATATCCTTTGAGGTAAGCCGTAGCGGGATAGGGAGTATTCAGCTGGGTAAAAGGAGGAGTTATAAATAAAACTTGAGTCACTCTTTTTTTTATAGTTGCTGTCACAAAGATCTACTGATTTTTCGGGAAAAGATCAATTGGAAAGCAAATTCACTTTAAAAGACCTCATCTAATTTTTGTAAGTATCTTAGTGATTTGAAACAAGCAGCGATTTATGAGTAATAATGATATTCTGAGAACCCTTCGATTCACTTTTGATTTTAATGATTTTGAAATGATTGATCTTTTCAAAAAAGGGGGGCTGGAAAGCACCAGAGAGGAAGTCAGCAACTGGCTTAAAAAAGAAGATGATCCTGAATACAAACAGATATATGACAAAGAGTTGGCTCATTTTCTAAATGGATTTATTGTTTTGAAAAGAGGTCAAAAGGATGGTGAAACTCCCGCAGCCGAGAAATCCCTGAATAATAACATGATATTAAGAAAACTGAAGATAGCCTTAAGCATGAAAGATCAGGATATGCTGGATGTCTTTGAGTTAAGAAAATTCCGGATCAGCAAACATGAATTGAGCGCTTTTTTTAGAAAACCAGACCAACACCAATACCGAGTATGCAAGGATCAGATTCTGAGAAATTTCCTCATGGGGCTACAATTGAAATTTAGAAGTACTGATTGATTTTGCCACTTATCCCTCACTTTGATGAGTGATTCAACTTTTTCATGGATTCTATTTCCTTTTTTCGCAACTTAATGCTACACCCAAAATTGGAATAATGGATAAATTAAAGAAAGAGGATATACCTCAGGAAGTTTTTGACCTTTACGACTATTACGCACACAATAAACTGGATAGAAGGACTTTCGTGGAAAAGCTTTCTGCTTATGCAGTAGGTGGGATTACGTTGGCCACTTTGATGAGCACCATGATGCCTGATTACATTACCACTGCAACAGTTCAGCCAGATGATGACAGGATGCAGAGCTCAGATTACGTTCTCTATAACTCACCTAAGGGTGGAGGCGAAATCCGAGGGTTGCTTTCCAAGCCATCGGGAGCTGGAAAATCCCCGGGAATTGTAGTCGTTCATGAAAACAGAGGCTTAAACCCTTACATTGAGGATGTTGGAAGGAGATGCGCTGTGGCTGGTTTTATTTCCATAGCACCCGATGCTTTATGGCCTTTGGGCGGATATCCAGGCAATGACGATGAAGGCAGAGAAATGCAGCGGAAAAGAGATCGGGATAGTATGCTGGAGGATTTTATCGCTGCCTATCATTACCTGAAAAACCATCCGGATTGTGATGGAAATGTTGGGGTAGTTGGATTCTGTTTTGGCGGTTGGATTTCTAATATGATGGCAGTGAAACTTCCTGATCTCGGTGCGGCAGTTCCTTTTTATGGAGGACAGCCATCAGCCGAAGAAGCAGCTCAGATCAAGGCACCATTACTAGTTCAATATGCCGAACTGGACGAGCGTGTCAATGCTGGATGGGAAGAGTATGAAAAAGCCCTAAAAGCCAATAATGTTGAATATTCCATGCATATGTATCCGGGTGTCAACCATGGATTTCATAATAATACCACTCCAAGATATGATGAGGCAGCTGCTCAGTTGGCTTGGGAGAGAACCATCGCCTTTTTTAAGGAAAAACTCAAATAAACTCCATAAACCAGTTCAGAGAAAGGGCGAGATTCGCCCTTTTTCATTACTAGTTATGGAACTACCTGGGTAAAAACAGTCTTATATAACTTAGAATTACTTGTTTAAATAAAACTCTAACACATTTTTAATGAGAGATACCAAATCAAATCTTGCAGTCCTCGTAGATGGAGATAACGCCTCAGCCAAATTGATCAAAGAAATTTTGGAAGAAGTATCTAAATACGGGAAAGCAACCATTCGGAGAATTTATGGTGATTGGACTACTCCCCAAATGAATTCATGGAAAGAGGTCATCAACCTACATTCCTTTAGTCCTATTCAAAAGTTCGCATACACCACAGGAAAGAACTCTACAGATAGCTCTTTGATCATCGATGCGATGGATATTTTGCATAGCAATTCGGTAGATGGCTTCTGTATTGTATCATCCGATTCAGACTATACTGGACTTGCAAAAAGAATTCGGGAAGAAGGCATGTTTGTCATGGGAATAGGTCGTAGACTTACTCCACAGGCTTTTGTACAGTCATGTGAGATTTTCACTTTTGCAGAAAATCTGGGCGATGAAGTGGAAGATGAAAAGGATACAAGCAACAGAGATTCAAAAACATCAGAACAAACCAAAAAGCCTAATTCGAATCAGGAAGATTCAAGAAAAAAGAAATTCTCATCCAATTTGGATATGCATCTTATTGATCGTGCTTTTGAAATTTCATCAGATGAAGAAGAAGAAATTCACATTGCTAAAATCGGTGCTTCCCTCAGAAAAATAGACCCAAGCTTTGACCCTAGGTCTTATGGATTTAGAAACTTGACCGAACTATTCAAAAGCCTAGATAAATATATAGTGGTTAGAAATGAAGTAAATGGGTTGAATTATCCTTTAGTCAAGTTGAAAAATTAGAATTTCAAAAATCACTAATCCTCTTTCCCAAATATCAGGAAGTGTTGGATTTTCATGAATTTCCCGTTTTCAATGAATTTAAACCCATTAGCCTCCAATTCTTTCTTTGCTTGATCTACCGTCATTTTATGTAAAGGTTTTATTGGAATCCAAGCATCTTCTCCCCTATACTCAATCAGTAATAGTTTCCCATCGGGCTTTAAAGATTTTCGAATTGATTGCAGCATCTCCTTAGGGTACTCTAATTCATGATAAACATCTACCATAATCACTAAATCCACTGAATTAGCCGGAAGATTAGGTGAGGTGGCACTTCCCTTTATTGCCTCCACATTACTATAGCCTAGTTCTTTACTTTTTGACTTGAGATAGTCTATGGCTGGATCTTGAATTTCAACCGCGTATACTTTACCCTTTGGTACTTTTGGAGCGATACGAAAAGTATAATAGCCCGAACCCGCTCCAATATCCGCAACCACACTTTCCTCTGTTACCGGAAGATTTTTGATAGCTAAAGAAACACTTTCTTCCTGCTCTCTACTGTTTCTTTCTAGCCAGGCTTTTCCCTGAAAACCCATAATCAGGGAAATTTCACGACCCATGTAAATTTTACCCGAACCATCCCTACTTGGTGATTGGTATGTATAGGATGAACTTTCCTGGCAAAAAGCAGGAGAAAAAACCATCATTAGAAAACAGAGAGCTGATATAAATCTCATTTTAAGCTTTTGTAATTTTAAAAAGAACAAGGAAAAGCTTAGCATGTTTGAATCTCGATAACTGTTTTACAGTATTTCCAATAACCATTGGCAATTTTTCCACTTGTTCCTACCCATAGTTTTATCTAATTTCCAGCAAAGCTTCTATCTATGAAAAATACAATATTCATCCTGTTTTTATTCTTGAGCTCAAAAATCATTGCCCAAGTTCCATCTCAAAGTGAGCTAGAGCAAATGACATCTGACAATTGGCAATCAGGCGTCAAGCTCTTAAATGAAATAGTGGCTATGCCTAACGATGCGGTTTATCCTGAGCAAATAGAAGTCAATATTCTATGGTGCGAAAGACAGTTTGGTGAAAGAGCTTGGAGCTCAGAAAGATTAGATACAGGAGGAATTCCGCTTTTATTGGCTCAAAAGAATCAACCCGGGGCAACTCAAACTGTGCTTTTTTATTTCCACATAGATGGGCAGGCTGTGGATAGAAGTAAATGGCATCAAAAAGACCCTTACGTTCCTGAACTTAAGGTTCAAAATGACAAAGGGGCATGGGAAATCATCCCTATGGCGAAACTATTAGATGAATACGATCCTGATTGGAGAATATTTGCAAGATCCACTTCAGATGATAAAGGACCTTTTGCCATGTTTTTGACAGGTTGGGATGCTCTATCTAAAAATGGAATCTCACCCAATTACAATGTGAAGGTTATTTTGGATTTTGAGGAAGAACAAGGCTCTCCAAGACTACCAGGTGCTGTTAAGCAGTACAAAGATAAACTGAGTGCAGATTTGATGCTGATTATGGATGGACCAAGACATACCTCGAACCTGCCAACATTAAGCTATGGAGCAAGAGGAATCTCTGAAATGACTCTTACCACTTATGGTCCAAAAGTACCACAGCATTCAGGACATTATGGGAATTATGCACCCAATCCCGGCTTTCTTCTTGCGCAGCTATTGGCAAGTATGAAAGATGAAAATGGAAGAGTCACTATTCCTGGATTTTACGATGGAATTAATCTTAGTTCTGAGGAAAAGGCCATACTTGAGGCTGTCCCTGATGATGAGGCAGCTATCAAGAAACGTCTGGGTCTAGGAAGAACTGACCAGGTAGGCCAAAGCTATCAAGAAAGCATCCAATATCCATCCTTAAATATCAGAGGGATGCAATCTGCTTGGGTAGGTCCTGAAGCCAGAACTATAGTACCTGCAACAGCAATGGCTGAATTAGATATGCGTTTGGTTCCAGAATCCGATCCCGAAAGGCTTTTTGCCTTAATTCAAGATCACATCAAAAAACAAGGATTTCATATCATCAGCGATGAACCTACAGATGAGGAAAGGATGATGTATCCCAAATTGCTGAGAATGAATTATACCATTTCATACCAAGCATTTAGAACCCCTATGAATTCAGAGGCTGGAGCATGGTTAAGAAAAGCGATGGTGAGAGCTTTCGGGGAAGAGCCTATTCAAATCAGAATTTCTGGTGGAAGTATTCCAATTTCTCCTTTCGTAGATGCATTGGGAATACCGGCTGTGACTATCCCCACAGTAAATGCAGATAATAATCAGCACAGCCCCAATGAAAATATCAGACTGGGGAATTATAGAGAAGGAATCACAACAATTCTTAGCGTTCTTACCCAGCCTTTGCAATAAGGTTGGTTAAGAATTGCTCTTTCCTTTAATGCTGTATAGATATGGAGCTTTGTGAGAGCCTCCTGAAAAGAGCTTTTCATGCCTTTCCAAAATATCTAAGCTTAGCATTTTTCGTTGGAAATTAGCTCTATTCAATTTTTCTCCCAAAATAGCCTCATAAACATTCTGAAGCTCTTTCATGGTAAAGCGTGTAGGAAGTAAGTTTACTGATAACAGCTTTTGATCAAGATGTGCCCTTAAATGTTCTAAGGCTTTTTGAACAATAAAGCTATGGTCAAAAATTAAATCTGGAATTTCGTCTATTCCATACCATCCAATAGAATCTGATAAGGCATCAGGCTTAGGCTCTACTTTTTCATAGTCTATCAAAGCATAATAAGAGACGGAAATAAAGCGATCCAACAACCAATGATTATCTGGAATATCTCCATTCTGAGCCTCTAGAATCTTTTTCATCACTTCTGGCTGAACCCGCTCTAAAGAACCAAAAGTGTGAAATTGCTCCAAATAAATTTCATCAAGTCCTGTTCTCTCCTTCAGCCCTCGCTTAACCGCTTCATCCAAAGGTTCATCTATTTTCACAAAACCACCAGGCAAAGCAAACCAGCCTGTGTTGTGATATTCCATGATGAGAATTTTAAGTTTCTCCCCTGAAAAACCAAATACCACAGAATCGTAGGCGATATGGGGCAGATACTGATTTAGGTGCGGACTAGCCATGCTTTACAAAATTTATTCAAATAAATAGGAAATAAGCCAAATAGCAAGTACTATTGTTTCATAATGAAACAATAATCAATGCTATGAAAACTCAATTAGCCTTCTTTTTGATTATGGTATCCATCCAAGTCCATTCATTCAGTGCCAAAGCACAAACCTCCAATTCATTTGATGTTCAAACGAAAATTGAAACAGGAGTTATTGAAGGAATGTATGATACCAAGACAGGAATACAAAAGTACTTAGGTATTCCATTTGCGCAAGCCCCTATCGGAGACCTCAGATGGAAAGCTCCTCAACCTGCCAAAGCTTGGGCTGGAATTAGGGAGACTAAAAAATTTGGTCCTAGAGCTGTTCAAGCTCCCATTTTTGGCGATATGAATTTTCGCTCTGATGGAATCAGCGAAGATTGTTTGTATCTAAATGTATGGACCCCAGCTAAAAGAGACAGTAAAAATCTCCCAGTTTTGGTGTATTTCTACGGAGGAGGATTTTCTGCCGGAGACGGATCTGAGCCAAGATATGATGGAGAGAGCATGGCTCAAAAAGGAATTGTCGTTGTTACAGTCAACTACAGGTTGGGAATATTTGGGTTCTTTGCTCACCCTGAATTGAGTGCAGAAACATCCTACAAAGGTTCTGGCAATTATGGATTAATGGATCAAAATATGGCCTTACGATGGGTTCAAAATAATATTGCTTCATTCGGTGGAGATCCCAAAAAAGTGACAATTGCAGGAGAATCGGCTGGTTCAATCTCAGTAAGCTATCAGATGGCCTCTCCCCTTTCAAAAAATCTGATCGCAGGTGCAATTGGAGAAAGTGGCGCAGGAATTCATCCTACTCTGGCTCCAATGCCATTAACACAAGCAGAAGCTAATGGAAAAGAATTTGCTGATAAGGCGGGAGTAAGCTCACTGAAAGAGCTTAGATCCCTTTCCACCCGCGAATTGTATGAGATGTTTTTGGAATCCAAAAGATTCGGATTTCCTGTGACAATCGATGGATACTTCCTTCCTAAAACACTCCCTGAAATTTTTGAAGCTGGTGAACAGGCGCAAGTTCCTTTATTGGCAGGTTGGAATTCTGCTGAAATTCCAGGTATGGCCTTTATGCAGGGCAAGCCTTTTACCAAAGAAGCTTTTATTGAAAAGGTGAAAGAAACCTATCCTCAAGAATGGGAAGAGGTATTGAAACTTCATCCCCATAATACTCCTGCAGAAGTCGAATGGGCAGCAACCAACCTTGCAGCAGATAGGTTTATTTCTTACAGTACATGGAAATGGCTGGATTTACATGCTAAAAATTCAAATCAGCCGGTTTATCGGTATTTATACAGCAAGCTAAGACCTCCTCTAAAAGATCAAAACTTAATGCCAGGATTGGCGGGAGGAACTATGGAAAGAAATGGCCAGGAAGCCCCAAAGGCTCTTGGAGCACCACATGCTTGCGAAATAGAATATGCAATGGGTAATCTCCCCCTGGTCAAAGAATATGCTTGGACTGCCGAGGATTATAAAGTATCCAATCAAATGCAAAGCTATTTCGCCAACTTTATCAAAACTGGAAATCCGAATGGCGAAGGTTTAGCTCAATGGTCTTCAATGGGAGGCAATATTTCTAATCCTCCTTATCTTATTATTGACGTGACTTCTAAAGAAGAGAAATCGAATGTTGAAGCACGCTATCAATTTCATGATCGATATTACAGCAAGAAGGATTAAGATTGAAAATGGGAAGTCAAATGGCTTCCCTTTTTTATACAGTCTTGTTTCCTGCAATGACCATCTTTAAGGTTCCGTAATCATATTTCCCTGAGAAATGCTCCCTTAGCTCTTTCATGCTTTTGAATTTTTCCATGCTGGCAAGAATCTCAATGATAGTTTCACCGGGAAGGCAATCTTCCAATTCAATTCTTCCTAAAACAATCCCATCAGCCAAGTGACCCTTAATAGTAGACTCTGCTAACCCTCTCTCCAATGCGATTGCTGCTATTCCCTTTCCTGATTCAAAAAGCTGAAAAGTAAGCTCCTGAGAATCTCCTTTTTGTCTTTTAGGCTGTGCAGTTCCCTTTTTTACCTTTCCGGTTTTTGACTTGATGTCTTTCAATTTATCAGAGGCCAAGTCCTTTGCTTTCTCATAAAACTGTCTTCTCAAGCCTTTGAACTTATCTTCGATATCATCCATCCTGCCAGGAATATCATTTTCTAAAACAGCCTGAACTATCCTTTTTATCTTATTGATTTCCAGATATTTTCGAATAAACATCTCCTCTATAGCTTCCACTTCTTCTTGATATGCCATTGTTTTAGAAAAATTCGAAACCAACACCAACTGAAGTGCAAGCTTCTCTAGAATATCCAAAAAGAGACCTTTGTAATAAGCTACTCCTTTTTCTAACCTTTCCCTTAATTTGTCTTGGTCTTTTTCAAACAACAAATAGACGAGCTGTCTAGAGAACTTCTCGGTATTTTCCAATTCCAATTGAATCAATTGCCGAATAGAAGGCAGACATTGTTGCATTTGCTCTAATGCGAACTCCATCTTTCCTTCCTGACCGGATAGATGATCATTGATCTCTTTATAAATAGGCCTTAGCTGAAAGGTGTTTTCCAAAAGTTGCTGGAGGTAATTTCGCTGATGAACTTCCAAGGCCTCATCCAGTTTTTGATGGGTTTTGGCTCCTTGGGAGAAATTAACCACCTGCTGATCCGAATAAATCAAGCCGCTTTGAATTCTGCTTCTGAGGATCAATCCATCCAAGCTTCTCAGGCGGCTAAGAGCCACATATACCTGACCTGGAGCAAAGGCGTTTCCTACATCAATGATTGCCTTGTCGAACGTAAGGCCTTGACTTTTATGCACTGTTACTGCCCAAGCCAGTTTGATTGGAAACTGGGAGAATGTTCCTACGACTTCCTCTTCAAGCTCTTTTGTTTGAGGATTCACAAGATATTTCTTGTTCTCCCAAACCTCCTTTCTCAGAGTATATTCCTCGGTTTCATCGGCCATAATCACAGTAATGGAATTATCGCTGAGTTCTGTAACGGTTGCCAACTTTCCATTGAAATAGGAGGAAAAGCCTGAGCTGTCATTTTTGACAAACATAATTTGAGCTCCTTCTCGCAATTCGAGTTTTTCTGGCAAGGGAAACAAGGATTCCGGGAAATCATCTTCTATATCAGCTCGGTAAAAAAAAGAAGGCCCAGAAAGTGAATTGAGCTCATTCTGATTAATCTGATCTGCCTTGTAATTATGGGTAGTGATGGTAATACAATCCTTTTCTTCCTTGATTTCCTCCTGAGTTCGAAAGTGCTTATTCAATAATCTGACATCTTCTGCGTCTAGCTGATTATCTCTGAGATGATTCAGTAAGTTGATAAAAACCTCATCTCTCTGGCGAAAAATCTTATCCAGTTCCAGATAAACCAAGCCGGATTGATTAAGAGCTTTGGCCTCAAAAAAATGCATGCTGGAATAAAATCTTCCCAAAATTGCCATTTCATGATCCTTTACAATGGGAGGTAATTGATATAAATCCCCTATCAACAAGACCTGGACTCCTCCAAAGGGCTGATTAAAATTCCCCTTGACACTTTTCATTCTATAATCGATAGCATCCAAAATGTCTGCTCGTAGCATACTGACTTCATCGACTACCAGTAGATCAATAGATCTCAATACAGATTTTCTGATCTTATTCAAAGGATGTCTTCTTCCCAAGGTATGTTGAGTATAGAATCCATATTGATCCGTGTAATTCCCTTCAGGTTCTTTAACAGGTAAGAAACTTCCTAGAGGCAGTAAAAACTGGGAATGTATGGTCACACCTTTAGCTTGCAAGGCCGCAATCCCTGTAGGTGCTACGACTACATAATTTTTATGGGTTTTGACGGCAAGTTCTCTGAGGAAAGTTGTCTTTCCCGTTCCTGCCTTTCCTGTTAAAAAAATGGGGGCTGCTGTACTGTTAACAAACTTCGCTGCCAGTTCCAGCTTTTCATTGGACTCTTGATTCATGCCTAAATTTATAAAAGTCCTAGTATTCCTCTCTGACAAAATGTGACGGAAAGCAAAAAGCTTTATTTTTTCTGATTTTTTTCCTGCTTTCCTTCAGAATCTTTTCTTCCTGTCAGCAATTTGGTGAGCCCACCGGGGGTAATTTCCTGCAGGCCACCTTTGGTGCTTTCCCAAATAAAGTTGAAAGGGCTGCGGTATACATTCCTTTTGGTTTGATAATTAGCGATTCGATAATTCTTTTTTTCGGGTAGGTTCTCAGACCTAATCGCAATGTTTCCTATGACACTGAGCAAAGAGTTTTTTTGTTTGGAAGTGCCGTCTTTTAGCACTTCTAGCTTGAGACCTTCATAATCAAAGACCATCTGGTTGTTGGATGCTACTTCCCAAGAATCCATCTGTAAGCTCAATTTGCGGAGCTTTCCTGATTCCACTCTCAATGCCGCCATTGGCTCAATGATGGGATTTAAAATAGTTAAGTCCATGGCTCCTAAGTTGAGATTCATTTTGAAAAGCTCCTGATTGTATGGAACAGTAAAATTTGCCTGTATGGGAGTTTGTCCTAAAAATTCTGTTTTCACCTCCATAGTCATTTCCTTGGACCTTCGAAGTGAATCTATGCTAATTACCCCATATATATCTGCATGGAATTTCTCAAATGAAATCTTTGGTCCTTTTGAATGACCTTCGGGGATTTCAATATAGGTCAATTGACTATTTCGAATTTGAAGGGTATCAATTTGAAGAGGAATAGGAATACCTGAAAGCATCCCTGCAAACATCGGCTTTTTGATCTCTTTCTCTCTAGGTTTATTCTTATTCCTAACATCTGTGAAAATCAAGGAGTCCAAAATCATTTTATCTGCAATGATAGACCAGTTCCCATACAAATCACTCTCTGCATCTAAACCCACAAAATTCAACTCCTTCAGTTCAAATTCTATCAAGTCTTTTTGATATGTTTTTTCAAAAGAAATTTTTTCTATCTCCTGATCATACCGCATTGCAACATTTTGAAATGATAAGCTTTCATTCAAAAAATCAAAATCAATGGCTCCAATCTTTATTGACTGCTTGGAGTTCATTTGTAAAAATAAATTCTTCAGCCCTGTTTGAATCTGATTCAACTCAAAAGGAACCACATGAGTCACAATTCTTTTATCTGTTTTCAAACCTTTAGCATGAATAAATAAATCTGTAAAAAACCCAAAGGATCTCAGGCTGTCTTCCTGAATCAATAATTCTGCCTTGCCTCCCTCTAAGACGAAATCCCTGACAATCCCTCTGGATATTAAATCCCCAAAAAGATCCTGAAAGGCTTTTGAATTATCCTGCAAATTGGAAAGTGAGTCAATTTTAATCAGTCTAAAAGAGGGATTGATCAGCTTGATCTCTCCTATGTCCACGGCATTGTTGAAAATCAAATCCCAAATGCTGAGTGAGGAAAATATTATTTGTTCTACAGAACCAGTGATTTCAACTGGCAATCCCTCCTCTAAAGGGTCCAACAAAATATGCTTCAACTCTACTCTGCCTCTCAGAATATTGACATCAACATTTTCAAAAAGCAGGTCATATTGCCTTTCCGGATTCTCATTAATCAGTTTATCGATTTTCTTGGCCAACAAAAAATCAAGGCCAAAGAAGGCCAAACCTATACCAACAGTGAAAATGATGAAGAAGAGTACAGCTTTTTTCATTTACTAAAAATTAAGAGAAATATAAGGAGTTATTCGATTATGTACTACTTAGCTTATATTAAAGACTTATCTTGATTTCATGCACGATTCAAAGCACTAATATTCAATCAATGAAACTTCCTCATTTTCTTTTATTTATTTTTTTTTGTGGAGTTATGAACCTCCAGGGATATCCACAGAATATAAAGGTAATGACCTATAATATTTACCATGGAGAAAATCCTTACCAAAGGGGAAAGCCTAATCTAGATAGCTTGGCCAATCTGATCCATGAATTAAATCCTGATATAGTTGCTCTTCAGGAAGTAGATAGCATGACGAATAGACTAACCCCCATCTATGGGCAAAAAACCGATTTGGTCAAAGAACTGGCCAAGCAAACGGGCATGCAGGGCTATTTTGCAAAGGCGATGGATTATTCAGATGGAGGATATGGTGAAGGTATTTTAGTAAAAAGAGGTGCAGATTTCGAAACCCAATTACTTCCAACTCCCAAGGGTGGCGAACCCAGATCGGTGGCATGGGCAAGATTAAACATTGATCAGAAAACCTGGCTAGTCGGAGGAACTCACCTTTGTCATGAATATCCTGAAAATCGATTGGCACAAGTAGCTTCTATTTTGAACTTTGTTCAAGGTCGACAGGATGTGATCTTATGGATGGGGGATTTAAATTTCAAGCCTGATTCTGAGGAATATCACAGCATCCCAGAAAATTGGCTTGATGCAGGTCAAGTGGCGAAAAACACTCAAGCAACTTATTCATCCGAATCCTATACAGGGAGAATAGATTACATTTGGTATAATCCTGAGAAACTGGAACTGATCTCTTATGAGGTTTTAAATAAGCCCTTTTCAGATCACTATCCAATAATCGCCACCTTTAGATTTAAATAAAAATGAGACTTCAATACCTAGCATTTGCTTTTTCAATCATTTTGTTCTCTTGCCAGAGCAGTGAAAAAAGTGAAGAAGATATAATCTGGACTTCCCTTTTCAATGGAGAGAATTTAGAGGATTGGCATATAAAAATCAGGGGGTACGAATTGAATGATAATTTCGGAGAGACCTTTCGGGTAAATAATGGACTGCTTCAAGTTCGATATGACGCATATGATGCTTTTCAAAGAAGATATGGGCATATTTTTTTCAAAAAACCTTTCTCTTATTACCTACTTAAGGTAGAATATAGGTTTGTTGGAGATCAAGCTCCGGAAGGTGAAAATTGGGCATACAGAAATAGTGGAGCCATGCTACACTCCCAAGATCCGAGTACTATTTTAACAGATCAGGATTTTCCAATATCTATCGAAGCACAATTTTTGGGTGGGAATGGCAGTGATGAAAGAAGCACTTGTAATCTATGTACTCCGGGAACCCATGTGGTTATGGCAGATACTTTATTCACTCCTCATTGTATCAATTCCACTTCCAAAACATATCATGGAGATCAATGGGTTCAGGCCTATTTGATAGTTTTGGGAGATGAAGAAATTCATCATTTGGTGGAAAAAGACACCGTTATTTCCTACTACAAACCTCAGATTGGAGGAGGGATTGTTAGTCCCTTAGATAGTTTGATTAAACTCGATGGAACCCCTCTAAAAGCTGGTTATATAGCTCTTCAAAGTGAGAGCCATCCCATTGATTTTCGAAAAATTGAGCTAATTGACCTAGCTGATTATCAAAATGACCGTACTAAAATCAAAGAGCTGGTAACTAAGGCCTTACGCTAAAATCAATCAAATCGATTCAGAATTGACAGTTATTGTAATTTTTTGAGATTTTCAACTTGGACGAACTACCTATTCTGTCAAGAAAATCAAACTATTTTCATTTAATTTTTCGCTAAGAAGCTAAAAAAAAGTAGATTATAATGATTAATTTACTTTTACCTAGCCTGATTATTTAATGATTTTGAAAAAGACATGGAATGCCATTTTGAATTTTTTTAAGAAAAATTCTGAAATAAAGGCGATTCAAGGTGAACCCTTATTGAAAGCTTCAAGGAAAGAAATCACTGGTGAATTAAAGATAATTGAAGGGAAACTTCCAGCGAATATTTTTGGGGTTTTTCATGTTTCACTTCCTGTAGGAACAGTTAACTCCGAAGGCCTTCCTTTCCCGGAAAAAACAGAAGAAGGAAAGAATAATCCCGAATTTGGTTCACCTATAATGAATGGAGACGGTATGGTTATTCAGGTCAATCTGAACCAATCAAGCCCAGAGGTTAAGACCAAATTGATGAAAACACCTTGTTTTTATGCAGATGAAGCAACAAAACAAGGGACTAAACATCATGGATTGATGGGTTTCCATAATATGGGAATCACTAGAATGAGTATGGTTTTCGGCTCTAGAAACGAACTGAACACAGCTACTCAGCCTGTCAAATTCAATGGGCAGAAACAGGGAAGTTTGATGGCCACCTATGATGTTGGAAGGCCCTATTTACTGGATCCCAAAAGTCTGGAAATTATTACCCCAATGGGCAAAAGCACTGAATGGATGACCGCGGAGCCCCCCATGGTTCCTTGGCCTTTTGGAATTGCCCAAACCTCAGCGCACCCCGTATTTGATCCGCTTACCAAGGAGGTTTACACCGTCAATTACTCCAGAGATAAAGGTTCCTTTACTCACATGGAGCAAACTATTCATCATTTAAGGCATAATAAAGAGTCTTTTAAAGATAAGTTAGAAGCTCTGGCGCATAAACTGGTTGATCATCCCGACCACGATCATGTGAATGAAGAAGTGAAAGGTTTTTTCACCAACCTAAATCATCACGTCGATGGAAAACCTCATGACAATGATGAGCCAAAAGGAGATGTATTCATGTTTTTACTTGCATGGGATGGCAACGGTCCTATGAAGCGCTGGGAACTTGAAGACCAGACTGGGGATAAACTGGCCATTTATGAATGCATGCATCAATTGGGAATCACCGAGGATTTTATCATTCTAACAGATTGCTCTTTTAAGTTTGCGATGGACCTACTTTTTGATAATCCATTCCCGGAAAGCAAGGTGATAGAAAGGTTGATAAGACGTTTAAGCACTGTAAAAATGGAAGCCTTTACCACTGTCTACCTTGTCAAAAGGAAAGATATGGATCCTTCCAAAGAAAAACTGACTGCTTATAGACTGAAAGAGCCGATTCCTTTGGAAACTATCCATTACAGCTGCGATTATGCAAATCCAGATGGAGTTATCACTCTTTACGGAGTTCATAATGCTGCAACTTGTATCGCTGAATGGGTTAGAACTTTCGATAAAAGAGCTTTGGACAACAAGCCTGTCGATCCTAATTACTACTCACTATTCGCAGTAGGCAGTATGGATATTAGTAGACTGGGAAAGTGGAGAATTGATAGCAATTCACTGGAGGTGTTAGAGGAAAAAAGCAAAGTATTAGAAGAACCTGGAAAGTGGAAAGAAGATGTGATAGGCCCAAATACCTGGACTATCGTGCTTTATACCTATAGAGATATTCTTTCTGCAGACAAGGTAGTACCGACCATTAAACAATTTTGGTATGTCAGTGATGGTACTGACTCAAACTTGCTCACCAAATTTGTTTATAATCTTTACAAGGATTATCCGCATCGGGATCTTTCTCTGGATGACATCAAAGAGGCAACTAAGAGAGAATTGCCATTCAGTATTACTCGAGTAAATCTCGAGACCATGGAGACTGAAGATTATTATCAATGTGCCAAAAAAACTTATATAAGAGGGGTTCATTTTATTCCCCGCAAAACTCCTGACCCAAGTATTCCAGAAGAATTAGATGGCTATTTATTTTGCCCGGTTCAGGTAGGAACTGAAATTCCCGAAGGTGGCTGGACTTATAGCAGTGAATTTTGGGTCTTTGATGCCACTTCGATCTCAAAGGGTCCAATTTGCAAAATGAAAAACGAAGAAGTGAAATTTAGTTTTACGCTTCATACTTCTTGGATGCCTGAGGCATCTACCACAGATCAAAGCTATAAAATCCCGGTTAGGGAGGATTATGGAGAAGTAATCCAAGGCATAAAAATCAAAGCCGATACTAAATTTCTGGAAGACTTTTTCGAAAAAAATATCTATCCACATTTTGAATAAAAAGTGAAAGAAATCCCTCAAATACAACAGTTAAAACTGCACTATGAAAGCCATAGGAGTAAACTTTTTACAGGTCAAAGTGAATCTGGTGACACCATCTTGCTAAAAGAAGATCTAACCGGCGATTTGGGCAGACTTCATAATGAGGCTATGATTTCCGGTAGATCCAGTCATAATGAAGTCAATTCTCAGGTAATTCTTTATAATGGCCGAGTGGTAATGGTTCGAGAATTCATCCCAGGAAGTACCTTAAAAGAAGCACTCGAAAAAGGATCACTTGACACAAAAAGCTTTCTGGAATTGGCAATCAAACTATGTCATGAAGTTCAGGATTTACATTCCAAAGGAGCACTTCACAATGATCTTAATCCAAAAAATATCATTGTAGCTGAAGACCTTTCTGCCTGTCAGTTAATCGATTATGAATTTGGGTCCTCTATTGAAAATATAGAATTACAATACGAGCCATTATCTACAATTTCCGGAACGATAGAATACATATCTCCAGAGCAAACGGGGAGAATGAATAGGAAATTGGACCAAAGGAGTGATTACTATGCTTTGGGGGCTACTTTTTATGAAATGCTTACCTCCCAGCCTCCTTTCGTGGGCTCGGACCTTTTGGCTATGATTCATTGTCACCTTGCAATCAATCCTGTACCGCCTAGTCAAATAAATAAGGACATACCAGAGGCTTTGGACAAAATAGTACTCAAGCTTTTGGAAAAAAATGCAGAAGAACGGTATCAGTCCATACCTGGTTTATTGGCAGATCTAAATTTCGCTTTAGAAAATTGGAAGGCTTCAGGAAAAATACCTGAATTCGAGCCGGGTCTCACTGATATTGCCTCTAAACTTCATATTTCTCAGAAGCTATACGGGAGAGAAAAAGAAATCAAAGAGCTATCAAAGCATTTTAAACTTGCTTGTGAGGGAAAGAAAGTCTTAATGACAATTGGTGGCTTTAGCGGAGTAGGAAAAAGCGTTCTTTCACAGGAATTATACAAAGAGAGTTCGGTGAAAAATGGACTTTTCTTATCCGGAGCATTTGATGTTTTGGATAGGCAAACCCCCTATTTAGCCTTTGTTAAAGCCTTTCGGCAATTTGCTGAGTGGCTTTTGGTAGAAACTACAGAGGTGCAGGCTCATTGGGCAAAAAAGCTCAATAAAGATTTGAAGGGTTTGGGACAAATCATTTTGGAAATGGCTCCCAATCTGAAGCATATTCTTCCCCCTCAACCTCAATTGGTAAACTTGACTGGTTATGAAAACCAACAAAGGATACAATTTACGATTAATGCTTTTTTGCAAAGTTTAGCATCAGAAGATACTCCCCTGGTATTATTCTTAGATGATTACCAATGGGCCAATGATGCTTCTATAGAATTATTGAAAAGTTTATTCAATAATTATAGTCTCTCTCATGTGATGATTTTAGTGGCTTATCGGGATAATGAAACCAATGAATTCCATCCATTCACCCAAGCCATCAAATCCATCAAGTCCAATAATCTGGATGAGGACTATCTGATTATCAAAGAGCTGCATTTGGCCCCATTGAGCTTGAATCATGTGGGAGCGCTCATATCCGACACCCTAAAATTGGAGTCACTGGAAGTAGCCAGTCTTGCGGAACTGATCTATTCTAAAACCAAGGGAAATCCCTTTTCATTGAATAAATTTTTAGAATCGCTTTATATCAAAAAGCTCTTAGAATTTGACTATGACAGTAATAAATGGACTTGGGATATAAGAACAATCAATGCCCAAAACCTTAGTGAAGATATTGTCGATTTATTGCTTTTAAGAATTCGGGAATTACCAGAGGAAGCACTTCAAGTTATAAAAGTTGCCTCTGTTTTTGGGATGGAGTTTTCTCTTTTTCAGTTATCCCTGATCACCGGGCAGCATATGACCCAGATTCACCAATATTTATGGCCATTAATTCAGGAAGGCTCATTGATTCCTGTTGGGAATGATTATAAGTATATTCCAGAATACTATGGAGAAACCAATAAAGACATACGTTTTCGCTTTGCACATGCAAGAATTCAGCAAGCTGTCTATGCATTATTAGAGGAAACTGAAGAAAGTAAATTTCATTTTGAAGTTGGTCAGATTTATTTAAATAAACTTTCTCAATCAGAAATTGCCCAGAAACCTATTGAAATCGGGCTTCATTTTTCCATTGGGTACAAGGAGGTATTGAAAGCCAAAAACAAGGAACAAATCGGCTGGCTCTTATTGGATTCGGGAAGAAAATCTGCTCAATCAGCCTCATTTGAAGGAGCTTTAAGCTTTACCGAGAAAGGAATTGAGTTATTGGATGATAAGCTGGGTAATGAGGAGAAATTTGAACTCTACTTAGGCGCACTGGAGTACTCATATCTTCTAAGGGACCCAGTGAAGCAGGCAAAATTTGAAAAATTAGCATTTCAGATAGCGGATGACCAAGTCAAGCGAGTATTGGTCAATGAAGTGATTGTAAGATGCTTGGGTTTCGCTAATTTACCCAAAAAAGCTGTTGAAGTTGCCCAAGTTGCACTGAAAGAAGTTGGAATCCACATCCCGGATAAAGCATCCAAAATCCAGGTTATTTTCCATGCTATCAAAATCCAATTATTACTCCCAAGGAAGAAACTGAGTAAAATTAAAGACATTCCTGAGGCCACAGATCCTTTGGCGCTTGCTACATTCAAGCTCTTATTGGCATCCCTGTCTTCCTACTTTTTCGTCAACATATCAACTTATCCGCTTCTAATTTTCCAAATGATTCAACTTACTCTGAAAAAAGGAATGGGGCCTGAATCGGTAATTGGAATAGCTTCCTACGGATTGATCTTGACAACTGCCCTTAAAAAGCCATCAGACGGATATGAGGTGGTAAAAAACTCCATGGAACTCCTTACCCGTCCGGAAAGAATGAAGTACGCGGCAACCATCAATATGATGTATGTCTCATTTACCTCCCATATCAAAAAGAACATCGTAGACAGTGTTCCTTTAACCTATGAGGGATATTTGAAGGGGCTGGAATATGGAAATATGGAGTATGCCTGCTGGAATTTATTTTTCGGAACAGCACTGAAGTTTCATGTCGGTGATGATTACGAAGCCCAGCATAAGGAGGCAATGGAAACAGAAAAGTTTGCCATCCAATATAACTTTGCCAATCAGGCGGCAATCACCCAAATAATCGAAAAATGCCTGGCAGTTTATTTGGAAGAAAGTAAAAATATCAACGAGGCACTGAAAGAATTACCAAGAAAGCTGGAGGACAACTATAAAATCGCCTTAAAAGAGACCAATCATATTTTTCTGATGTCTTATTATGGTTATATAGGTTCTACCCTGATGTTTTTTGGCAAGTATAGCGAAGCATTCGATTACTTTGACAAATTGCCAAGACATAGCAAAGACCAACCCACTTCATTTTTTATCCATTATTACAATATAAACAGTGGCCTCAATGCGGTATTTCTGATGTTTCAGATTGGAAGTTCCACTTTCCGGGATTCTGATTTAAAGGCAATGATTAAGGAAACCATTGATGACCTAAAATCACTTTCCAAACTTAACCCAGTCTGCTACACTCCTTACTTGAATATTTTTGAGGCAAGTTTAGAGTATTATGAAACCAAGCAGTTGGATTATGAAAAGCTGGAGGTAAGTGCAGAAAATTTAAAGGAATTAAAGCATACTCGATATTACATCCTGTTTGCTGAGTTGATCAGTCAATTTTTCAAAAAAGAAAAGAATCCTAAGTCTGAATATTGGAGTAATCAGGCAGCTGCAGAGGCGAAAAGAATTGGGTGTGTGTCAAAGTCCATTTTCCTTCTTCATGAAGAGGACGATTCCACTTCCTCTAAAGCCAGTCGCTACGAATTTTCAAGCTCATCCACAGAAATTGGACAAATTGACACTCAAACCCTGGTGAAGACCATGGAAGCACTGGTGAGTGAAATCAAATTAGAAGCTCTCCTGGAAAAGCTAATTACCTATGCCATGGAAAATACCGGCGCACAGGAAGGACATTTTCTTATCAATCGGGATGGAAAGTGGATTTTGGAGGTGTCAACCATGGCAAACCACCAACTTCACACCCATTTTCCTAAAGAGGATCTGGATGAAACTGAAGCAGTCAGTCCCGCAATAATCAATTATGCTAAAGCGAGTAAAGAGCCTCTATTGATTGAAGATGCATTTACAACCAAACCTTTTGATTCCGATGAAATTGTAAAGTCCAAAAGGCTAAAATCAATTCTGTGTATTCCTTTTATCAATCAGTCTAAGATTTCAGGTATCATTTACCTAACTCACTCTCTGACAAAAAATGCTTTCTCAAAAAATCAAATCTCTTTGATGAGATTGATGGCTGCTCAAATCGGAGGAATCATTGAGAATGCTTTGCTCTATGAGAATATGGAAAAGTTGGTTCAGGAGAGAACAAGGGAATTAGAAGAAGAGAAACAAAAAAGTGATGCCCTTTTGCTCAATATTCTTCCAAAAGAAATAGCAACAGAACTGATTAAAACAGGCAAAGCCTCTGCAAGACTGTATGAAAAAGTCTCAGTCATGTTCGTGGATATCAAAGACTTCACAAGAATAGCTCAAAGGTTGAGTCCGGATGAATTGGTTCAAAATCTCCAAGTGTTCTTCACTCGTTTTGATGAGATTATGGATGAATACGGATTGGAAAAAATCAAAACCATAGGAGATGCATACATGGCAGCAGGAGGTATTCCTATCCCAAGCGAGGACCATGCGCTGCGCATATTAGAAGCTGCAAGGGATATTTTAAAATTCACTGATCAATACAATGAAAAAAGTAGATTGCATAACAAACCTGTATTTCAGATCCGCATAGGTATTCACTTGGGTCCTGTTGTAGCAGGTGTAGTTGGGCACAAAAAGTTTGCCTATGACATATGGGGAGATACTGTCAATATCGCCTCGAGAATGGAGAGTAACTCTGAAACTGGCAAAATCAATGTCTCCGAGGACTTTTTCAATGAGATCAAAAATACCTACGCATGTGAATTTAGAGGTGAAATAGATGTAAAAAATAAGGGGATGATGAACATGTATTTTGTCAACCATCCCCGTACTCAAGGTCATGTGGAAACTTAAACCCGCACTTGGGTATTTCCCCCTCCTTCTAAAGTTATTTTAACTGGCTCATTGGTTTTCCAACTTCCACCCGTAAAATCTGGAACATCAATGGAATTGGATCTATTGGCCACAGACCACTCACTTAATGGACTGATACAGCTCCAAAGTGCCGCGTCATATACATCTTGATCCAATGGCAATCCATTTCTCAAACAATCAATTAGTCTCCAATCCATCATAAAGTCCATTCCTCCGTGGCCCCCTACTTTTTTCGCTAATTCACCCACTTTCTGAACAATCTCAGGAGTGTATTTTTTCTCCAATTCTTTCATCTCTTCCTCCTTCATCCATGCATGACCTTTGGAAACTCTAGGTTGAGGGTACTTTTGTGCATATCCCTCTGTTCCGCTTACCACATGTAATCTACTGTATGGTCTTGGTGAGGTTACATCGTGCTGAATCATGATTGATTTACCATGCTTCGTCTTTACCATGGTTGTGTTCATATTCCCTCGGTAATTTTTAGATGCAAATTCAGCCCAGAAAAGATCCTCTTGAGCCAACTCTTCAGCTTTCTTTTTCATCTGGAAATCATTAGAACTCAATGAAGTTAAATAATCCATTTGATCTCCACGGTTGATATTAAGAATCTGGCAAACTGGACCTAGACCATGGGTAGGATAAAGATTTCCATCTCTGTAATTTTCCCGTAGTCTCCACATATTCTGGTAGCCTTTGTCTTTGTCAAAGTTCAACCAAAGCAAATCATGAATATAGGCGCCTTCCACATGAACAACCTCTCCAAAAAATCCCTCACGAGCCATTTTTAAAGTCATCAGTTCAAAGAAATCATAACAGCAGTTTTCCAATTGCATGCAATGCTTCTTTGTTCTCTCAGAAGTTTCTACCAACTGCCAACATTCATCCAAAGTTCTGGCAGCTGGGACTTCAACTGCCGCATGTTTTCCAGCTTCCATGGCATAAACTGCCATAGGTGTATGCCACTCCCATGGTGTAGCAATGTAAATCAAATCTAAATCTTCCCGATCGCACATTTCTTTCCAGGAATATACATTTCCAGAGTAGGAAATAGGCTGATGCGGTGTTCCCTTCAGCATTTCCTTCGCTTTTTCAACAAGATCAGGTAAAAGATCGCAAAGGGCTTTTATCTCAACTCCCTGAATTTTACTAAGCCTATCCACAGCTCCAGGGCCACGCATGCCTAAGCCCACGATACCCACCCTCACAGTGTCAATTTTGGGAGCAGCGTAACCAGACATATTGAAAGCCTGGTTTCTTTGCTTTCCATATTGAGCCTCAAAAGGTAAAATTTTAGACTCCTGTGCCAAAGCTGACCCTGCACCAACCAAGCCTAATCCAAAAAGACCTGTGGATTTCAAAAACTCTCTTCTGGGATTATTCTTCATTTTTTGATTTTATTGATTTTGAAAATACTATTTACTAAAATTTTCAAAAAAGTTCATCTAAAAATTCCCAAAAGAAAAAAGCTAGAAGCATGGCTTCTAGCTTTTCGCCCAACTATTACGCATTATCATTTACTTTCTGCTCTTGGGCAGGTATTGATTCCCACCAATGTATATAGTGGGCAAAAACCAACTAGGGTCGTTAAAGTGAAAATAGCAGCAATCACAATTGCCACAATTCCAATGATTCCGGATATAAAATTTGAGAAGTAGAGAGCGACAAGAATGGCGGCGATCGTCAATCGGATTGCTCTATCTGTGGTACCCATGTTCTTTTTCATGACTCTTGAAGTTTGGTTAGAAATGGACTGTTTAATAAGCTTATTAAAGCTAGCCTATCCATTACATGAAAAAAATGACAAAAGTCACAGTAGGAAATGAATTCAGTCAACAAGAAAATATTGTTGCATCACCTTCTCGGCTTGAAGTCCTTGAGGAGTAAAGTCAGGATCCCTCCTTTTTCCTTCAGGATACCATTTCCAAAAATAAACTCCTGCTAACCAGTCTTTTTGATAGGCAGTTTCAAAAAACGACTGATAACACATGGCCTGAATATCTTCTGATAAGGCAATCTCTTTTCGTTCATTCGGCCAAACCCAAGGCTCTTTTGCCGCATCTACTGTATTACAATATCCTATCTCCGTGAATAAAACAGGTTTTCCGGTTTTTCTAACCAGCTTTTCAATTTCTTGAATGTGATTTTCCCAAGATCTTTTCAAATCTTTAAGATTGGGAGTCTTTTTATCAGACAAAGGAAAGTAAGCTTGGATTCCAATAAAATCCAATTCATCCCAAAAATTCACTTGCTGATATTCCGTGAAATTGGCAGCATAAGTCAATTGACCGGAATAGACATTTTTCACTGCTTGAATAACTTTTCTCCATTCTGCTTCCCTTTGAGAGGTTTTTTCCAATTCAGTTCCTATACAAAGCATTGGAATCCCCTCTTTTTCAGCTAGGCGGGCATAGTCGACTATGAAGTTTTCATAATTTTCAAACCAAATTTTCCAATCAGCTTCATTCGTCATTTCAATCTCACCCGGCCAACTTCCACGAGCCCAAAGATGCGGCTTGAGCATATTGTGAATATTAAACTTCTGTGAAGAGTCCAGCGTAGCTGAGATTCCTCTACCAGATTCTCCCCACCATTGCCTATCATTTTCAACCTGCCACCTGATTTCGGGATTATTGATTTCTGACTGCCAACCAAATGGAGTTTGAGAAATTGCATTAATACCATTAGCAGTCAATTCCTGAAACTCTCCCCCTTGTAGTGGATTTCTACTACCTACCCAGCAGACGCCGTTGTACTTTTCTTTCCATACGGGAAGGTTAGAATCAAAAGAAAAAAACCAGAAAAAGGAAGATATGAAGACTAATGCAACAGAACTTAAGAGGTATTTCATAGGGATATTTTTCACTTGCTGAGTACGGTATGGATTACAATATCTTCTTCTAAAGTTCTGTGAACAGGGCATCGATTCGCTATTTCAAGCAATCTTTGCCGTTCCTTCTGATTCAAATCCCCTTCCAATTCTATCACCCGGGTAAATTGAGACACCTTGGCTGATGGTTCATCGGGATTTTCACTATCCTCTTTGTGGACTTTTTGATGATCTAAGTAAACTCTCACCTCATCCAAGTTCCACTTTTTGCGTTCTGCATACATTTTCAAGGTCATAGCAGTGCATGTCCCTAATGAAGCCATCAATAAATCATAGGGGGTAGGTCCTAGATTATTGCCACCCACATCCTTTGGCTCATCTGCGATCAAATGATGAAAAGGTGTTTTAACATCCGTAGTATAGCCTTGATTTTTACTCAGGCGAACCATCACAGGATTACCTTTGGTGTCATTCTCTACTGCTTGCTTGGATTCAATATAACGATTACTCCAGGAAGCAATCACCTGACCGATGTAGGCAGCGTCTTCAGTTTTGGACACCAAATGGTCTGCCCCGTCCAAAGAGACAAATGATTTAGGATGAAAAGCAGCTTCATAAATCATCTGAGCATTTTTGATTTCAACAATCTCATCTTGTGGTGAGTGAAGGATCAATAATGACTTCTTTAATTTTTTCAGAAAGCTGTCTATAGGTTTCTTCTCGAGGTCTTTGACAAACTGACTGCTAATTTGAAAAGGACGACCTCCTATGAAAACTTTGGCTTTTCCAGACTCTTCTATTTCCTCAATACTATTTTGAAAAAGATGCTTTACATGTAGTGGATCAGCTGGAGCTCCCAAGGTCACCACGGCACTTACCTCTTCCAAATGAGGAGAGGCATATAATACTGCTGCACCACCTAAGGAATGACCAATAAGCATTTTTGGAGCCTCATAATTCTCCTTTAAAAAAGCAGCAGCATCCAGCAAATCTGAGATATTGGAACTGAAGGTGCTGTCTTCAAAATCTCCCTCACTCCTTCCCAATCCGGTAAAATCAAAGCTAAAAACCGCTACTCCTTCTTGAGAAAGTGATTTGGAAATTCTACTGACGGCAGAGAAGTTTTTGGAACAGGTAAAACAGTGGGCAAAAATTGCATAAAATTTAGGCTCTCTATCTAAAGGCATATATAAGTGAGCCGAAAGATTGATGCCATCGCTATTTGAAAAAGTAAGGGATTTGGGATTCATAAAATTTATTTTTCTAATTATCCGCAATCATGCCAGTTGCCATATTTTCTTTGTTTGACCGATTGGAAGACCGATTACCGAAGACCCAGCCACGGCAGGCAGGCGAAGTTTCCGGATTCTGATCCTTTTATCAGACAATAATCCGTATCTTGTTATTACTGGTAAGAAAGCGGATATCCTTTTTTATTTTTTTAGCTCCGCAACCTGAATGTTTTCCAGGTTGATTTCAGAAAGTAATTCTAATTTACCTTTTTCATAAAGGACTTGCATGCTGTCGACAGGAGTATTTTTATCCTGAGGTTTAAGATTTAAATAATTCTGAAACCTTATTCCACCTTTCTCAGCAGCATTGCTCACTTCTCTCATACGAACTCCACCTCCATCAGTATGATAACTGTATGCCAAATAATCCATCAAGTAGTCCTCTTCCCCTATCCAATATAAAAACTGATCATCGAAGTCCTCTCCTCCTCCTACCTTTTGAAATGTGACTTTGATTAAATGATAAGACTCTCCGTTCAACTCTGTTTTTCCAACATATGTCTTAATTACCGCAGGATCATTTAAGCCGTAAGGTAGAAAAGCAAAATATGCCACAGAATTCACAGATCTTGAAAATGCTCCTATTCTTTCTTCTGTTAAAGTATCGATCTTTACAGAATTGACAGTTCGTGTAAAACCCTCATTATTGAGTAAATCTTTCACCATTCCGGTGGAATCCTCAAACTCCCTGATATACTCAAATGAGTTCTCTGATTTATAGATCGTATAATGAATGTTTCTAAAGTCAAACTCAATCAAAGAGTTGGGATAGTTATTCCCTCCATGTGCCTCAATTGCCAAATCCACAATTTTTTCAGCTTCCGTTTTTGAGTTACATGAAATTAATGTAATACTTAAAACAAATATTATTAAATATTTCATTTTCTGTTATTTAACATTTTCAATTTCAAAATCACTATAGCTATACTCGGCCCTTAAAAAGGTGTTATCGCCTGATTTGTTCACTCTAAAGCTTTTTCTTTCTCCGTAGAATATAAACGGATCAGCATAAGAATAATTCAAGTTTTCGATCCGGCTTCTGTGATCGGAAAGCTGAACTTCATTTCCTACCATCATATAGCTATCAGCATCAAAAAAATACCACCAAATATCTTTCCCGGGTCCATAATCAACTTTAACTACTTCTACTGATTGGAAAAAGATTTCTCTTTTACCAACATAGGTAAGTTTAGCCCCTTCATCCTCCAATAATTTCCAAGGCTGGGCTATGACATAAAAAGCAGCATCAAAATCCTTCTTCTTAGAAGCTAAAAAATCCGGGTTTTGTACAGGGTTTCCGCCAATAGTATAATGCATGAACTCTCCGTCAAAATGGGCTAAATGCTCCACAGAATCTTTCTCCCAGCGAATGGTTCCTTCAAAAGAAGGTTGTAACCTAAAGCTTAAAAGCTGATCAGTTTCACTCTCAACAGCTCCATCTTCTAGTAATAATCTGGTCCACTTTCTGAAACTGATAGTTTCTACTTTATCCCAAGCATTCCATCCCCCATGTGCTTCAATCGACTTTTCAAGAATATCTTTTGCCTGCTGTTCCTCCGAGGGAGTACAAGAGACTAATGCGGACGATACAATTAAAATGAGGACATATCTTACATTAAGATTCATTTTTTGAAAGTTTATTGAGAGTAGAGAAGATTTGAGGGCGATAATCCCAAACCAAAGCGATCAGCAATAAAGCATATTCTAGCACCAAGTAAAAGCTACTTTCTTCAAAATTAGGGTTTCCATATGCCTGATAGGAAAAAATCACTGCAAAGCTCCATACCAAAAAAGACTTTTTTCCAGTCATCAAACTCAATCCTAATCCTGGAATTAAGTACCAAGGATGTATAACTGGTTGAAGCAATAGGTAACTCAGATAGATCAAGACCCATAAATCTGCCAGCTTAAAAAGTGACTTGGGCCCTTTTTTCCAAGAAATAAACCAAACCCAAATCACAAAAGTCAAGCTTAAAACTTTGCCTAAAGTCTCGATTGTATTATAGCCTTTGATCCAGAAGCCTACCTCCCTGAGCAGGTAATAAATTGAAGCATTGAATTCAAACTTTCCCTGGTATAATCTGATACTTTGTAAAAAATTAATCCAGGCATCATCCCAAACTAATCCAATAAATGAAATACAAAAGGCCAATAGAGTTCCAATCCAAAAAAACGGGCTGAATTTAATTTTTCTAAAAAACAACCAGGAAGGTAGAAAGACAAAAGGCAGAAGCTTCACTCCTATAGCCAATCCCCAAGATGTACCAGCTAGAAATTTCTTATTTTTTGAATATGCGATCAATGAACCTAAAAGGAACATCAGAACTATCCCTTCAAAATGAAGGTTGCCTATGACTTCTAGAATCACTAAAGGATTGAGCCAATATAAAACCAGGTTTCTCAATGGCACATCAAACCTTCGGAATAGCTTGAGTAAGCCGAAAAAGACCAAAAGCTCACCAAGTAATAAGAAAGATCTGAGTGAAATTATTCCGAAAAGCGTGTTTTCCCCACTGGCTTCTGCAGCCAATCCAAACAACAATTGATTGGAAGGCGGATAAACTGAATAATAATTCGGAGAATTCAAATAAGGATAAAGGCGCTCAAAAAATTCGAGCTCGTTAGCTGAATCTTCTACCAATTTCTGAGGAGTTTTGTCATAGGGATTCCCCTCTAATCTGACTATTTCACCATCCCAAAGAAATCTAGCATAATCATCTGATAATAAAGGTATTGAGTGAGATAATATAAACCTTAGCAAAAATCCGAAAAGAAATATGCCCAACCATATTTCCTGATATTTTTGAAGCTTATATATTCCATACATCCCCAAAAAAGACAGGGAAAATGCTGCAAAGAGATATGGGAAATTCTCTCTGGAAATAGAGTACCCTAAGGCATAAACACCAATGACTAGAAAAGCGCCAAAAATTAATAATAACGCCTTATGCTTATTATATTTCAATTCCTAAATCGTTTCTCAGAGGCTCAAATAATTCTTCATTCTTATTCCAATAATCCAGCATATTGAGACTTCTTCGAATAGCTTTAGTCACTTCCTGATCACCATTACTTTTGGTTTGAATTTCCTCCCAGGCTAAGATTTCGTATGGAAAAAATTTCTTGTATTGTATTTTTAGGGTTCTTCTGAGTTGCGGATAGTCCACGATCAATTCAGAACTGTTTTCACCCAGGTCATTTTTGCTGATATCAGCTCGATAGTCTTTTAGTTCTACATGAGAAAACCTTTGAAAAGTCAATCCCGGAATTAATCTGGCATCTCCTTCAGCAATCAAATCAGGATTCAAGCGAATCAAATTAAATAACTCATCCTCTGCCTTGGCATCGATTTTCAGCTCCTGATCTCCTTCCGATTCAAAATATGAAAACAATTGCACCTTGTAGGCACTATTTTTCCAATTCATTTGAGTAAAGGCCTGACCACACCATTCCGTGACCGAGGAGACGATTTTATAGGAATTGAGCTCTTCATAGATCGGTGTAAAAACTGACAGCATAGTATTATAAGGGTAAACTCCAGTGACAAACTCTCTCGTCATGTTGAGTTTCATAACCTTTTTGGCATCCCTTCCTGCTCCGGAGGGATCATCTAGCTTCACCTGTTTCCTTTTGGAAAAATCTTCCGTCACAAAAATTAAAACAGCAGTACCATTTCTGGATTCTCCGTACCTAACCTGCTCCAAATCAAAAACATTGATTTCGGCTTGACCCTGATACCAATAGCCTGCAAACTGCTCTTCTTCTACTCCCTCCCTACCTTTGGGGCCGCAGGCGTAAATCGAAAATGCCAGCAAAAATATTAGTAATATGTTTCGGGAATTTCTCATAAGTATGAAGATTTAAAAACTTCTCTAAGATTGCCAAAATTACCAATACTTAAAAATCGTATAGATAATCTTATAACCAGCACCAAAAACTCCTTTAACAGTACCGCTGACTTTGGACACTCCTATTCTTTTCCTATACCTTACCGGAACTTCAGTATATCTCAGACCTGCTTTATGGGCTTTGATCTGCATCTCTATGGTCCAACCATAATCTTGGTCTACCATATTGATGTCCATCAGCTTTTGCCATACAATAGCTCTAAAAGGGCCTAAATCAGAAAATTTAGCTCCTTGAATGTATTTCATCATGGTTGTAGCTAGCCAATTGCCAAAGACCTGAGGGAAAGTCATGGACCCGGATTCCCGCTCCCCTTGCGCTCTAGAGCCAATTACCATATCTGCTTGTTGATTGATAATAGGCTGGATTAAACCTGTCATTTCTTCCGGATAATCTGAATAGTCTCCGTCCAAAAAGACCACAATATCGGGCTGAACTTCCTGAGATCGAATCCAATCCATGGCTGTTAAACAAGCTTTCCCGTAGCCCTTTTGTCCTTCAAAGACGACTACTGCTCCCGCCTGCTCCGCTACATACCCAGTCTGATCTGTTGAGTTATTATTGGCAACAACAATATTTCTAACCCATCTGGGAATATCTTGTATAACCTTGGCAATAGATTTTTCCTCATTAAATGCAGGAATGATGACGTCAATTAGGTGATTTGGAAACATGAATTATCGCCCTAGGGCATAAGATTTAAAGGAACTGATGAAAACTAGGGAATAACCCACCGCTAGCATCAGATGGAAAGGCAGGAAGAGGTAGTTTTGTTGAAATACTCCAAGTACAACCATTCCAATGAAAACGAGAGCCAAGGCGCCTTCTAACCAAGTCGTAATCGGCATCCGTAAATTGATGTATTGATTACTGCGAAGACTGAATTTCCCTCCTTCCAAATTGAATTTTGGTGTCCGGATAAAGGGTGATTTCTTTCCAGTTAAGCCTTCCATGACCGCTTGGGTATTATGCAATGCCATACCCATAGAAACAGAAAGGAATAAGGGTAATAGAAAAATAGCTTCGAATAAACTTTTGAAAAAATGTTGCTTCCTATAGAAATAGGAAACCAAATAGATCAGGGATATAATGGCAAAGCCCACCAAAGAAAAGCTTGCTAATTGAATCCAACCTGGACCTAAAATTTGCTGATCTACTAACCACCAAACCCCAATACTGCTCAGGCTGACAATCAGTATAGCCAAAAATATGGTACTGTTAAATAAATGAGCCATTGCATGAATTTTCACATGTGCTGGCAAATTTGTCTTTAGCACTGCAGCCCCGTGTTTAGCCGCACATTCTGCCCCACCCTTGGTCCATCGGAACTGCTGGGATTTAATAGCTGACATGATAGGAGGAAGTTCTGCAGGTGATTCCACTTCAGGCCTGTAGATAAATTTCCAACCTTTTCTTTGAGCTCTATAACTCAGGTCCAGGTCCTCAGTAAGGGTATCGTCATGCCAATTCCCCGCATCAAGTATAGTTTCCTTTCTCCAAATACCTCCCGTACCATTAAAATTAATAAAAGCACCCTGACGGTTTCTACCCATTTGCTCAATTAAAAAATGAGCATCCAGTGCAAAGGCCTGTAGGCGGGTTAACAATGAATAATGCTGGTTTAAATGAGTCCAACGGCTCTGAACCATTCCTACTTTTGAATCTGAAAACCAAGGAAGGGTTTGTAGCAGAAAATTAGGATCAGGAATGAAATCCGAATCGAAAATGGCAATAAATTCACCTTTAGCTACTTCCAGCCCCTCTTTTAAAGCTCCAGCTTTAAAACCTTTTCTATCAGTTCGGTGAATGTATTGAAAGTTAATTGTGGGATACTCCTTCAATTTCTCCTGAATCAGTTCTTTTGTCTGGTCAGTACTGTCATCAAGGATCTGAATTTCTAATTTATCCAAGGGATAATTCAGTTTTGAAACAGCTTCGATTAACCTTTCAGCCACGTACATTTCATTGAAAAGAGGAAGCTGAACGGTGATTTGTGGCAATTCGGAAGGAATGGAGGGTATGGGCTGAGGATTTCTTTTTTCCTTAAAGAAAAAAAGCAATAGATGCCCTTGGGCCAAACTATAAGTAAATATGAATACCATTCCCAAGAGATATATCCCCAGAAGAATGAATGCTAAGATCTCAGGCATTGACTTTAATGGAATCGTTACCGATCAAAATCGGATTTTCGTTAATTCGTCCCTCTTCAGGACCATTTTCTAGTTTTAATACTCCTCTTGGACAAACCGCAGAACAAACCCCACAACCTACACAAGAAGAGCGCACAATATTCTGTCCTCTTTGAGCATACCATCTGACATCAATTCCCATTTCGCAATAGGTTGAACAGTTGCCACATGATATACACTGACCACCATTGGTCGTAATTCTAAATCTAGACTTGAATCTTTGAACCATACCTAAATAGGCAGCCAAAGGACATCCAAACCTGCACCAGACTCTATTTCCCATAAAGGGGTAAAAGCCTGTTCCAACCACTCCCGCAAATGCGGAACCAATTGCAAATCCATAAAACGAATGTAGCTGGTTGGTGACATTTCCCAAAAAGCTGAAAGATGAAAAATAGTTAGCAATTGTGACCAAAGTCATCACCACCGCCAAAACCAAAACCCCATGAATCAGGTATCTTTCAATATTCCAGGCTTTTATGCTTTTGTCGGAAAGCTGTCTATAGGGGTCTCCAACAGTTTCTGCCAAACCACCGCATCCACAAACCCAAGAGCAATACCATCTTTTCCCATAGAAATAGGTAAAAAGAGGAACGGCGATGATTATTAACAGAATACCCCATATCAACATAAACATACCTACCCCTCCATTGGAAAGGAATGTGCTTATCTGATAATCATAGAAAAAATCATAATCTAATGGCCAAATATTCTTGAAATCATAGTAGGGTTGGTTAAGCAATACCAATATCTCGGGGATTAGAAAAGCAAATGCAGTCTGAAAAAACATAACTGATGCTGTTCTAAGCTGCTGGTATTTATTACCCCTGTATTTTCTAAACATTCGGATACCCATCACCAAAATGGCAAGTGTGTAAATAAATCCATACAAAAACCATTGGCTAGCAGGATTTCCGGATAGTAAAAGGCTTAGGGGATTGACCATCCAGACAGCATTTACCATATAGGCTGGAAACCAGTATAGAATGATGTAGAATAAGATGAGATAGGTTCCGGTAATCATCCCCAACCAACCTCGATTTTTCATTTTAGAGTGAAAAATCCCATTGTTCTTTATTCCTTCAGGTTCTCCTTGATGTTTGGGGATATTATATAATAAGCCTCCCAAGACCACCAAGCCAATTGACAGAAACAAAAAAAGCAAAGGTTGAGATTTGACTGGACTCTGCACAGATGCTTTTGTCAAAGGAAATGTATAATCATCCCATATTACCTGATCCCATTCCTGTTTATCTTTAAGTTCTTGATTATAAGCCTCAATTTTTCCTTTAAGCTCAGCTATAAATGTGAAATTCGTCTGATAGGTTTTTCCATAGAGGGGATTCAATATTTCATTCATTGACTCCTGATGGATCTCTTTGGTTTGAGATAAAACTATCTCCTCAGAAAGTTGATAACTGCCCAAAAAAGGGATGATAGTAAAAGCTAACAATCCTCCTAGAAACAAAACCAAGCCTAATTTTTGAATTAATTTCATATTCTTGCTCCTAGTAGTTTTTGAATAAATGATTTTTTGGAAGGAGTAAATTCTCCACCAAATTGGTCTTTGTAGACCTTTTGGATTTCGTTGATGTAGGGAGCATAAAATTCCGGATCAAAATTAGCTTTTGATAAATGAGCCATTACCTTTTCCCCAGTCCAACCCTGACTAATTGCTTTATCAAAAAACTCATGCTTAAGTCTAAATCCAAAATTATTGACTCCCAGAATTTTCTTTTCCTGATCCATCAACATTCTAAATGCCACTTTACCAGAACGGTGTTCCCAATAAAAATTGATCACATCATCATTTTCACAATTAGCAGGAACAGTTCCATATGTCTGGTATTCTATATCTAAAAATTTTGCAGAGTTAAACCAGACACCTGGGGTATAAGGCACAGGTTTTATAATCAAATTATGAGCTAGCGTCTCTCCATGCATCCTTCCTGTATACCAAACCTGTTCAATATTTTTTCGGTCTTTCCCGGGCACTTCCCTAAACTCTGCACAATCACCGATTGCAAAAACATCAGGCATATTGGTTCTGAAATATTGATCAACCAAAACACCTCTTTTTAACTCTAATTCAGAATTTTTTAGAAAATCAATATTCGGAGAAACTCCAGCGGTTAATCCAACAAACTGACAATCAATCAGCTCACCTTCTTTGGTTTTAACTGCTTTTACTTTTCCATTTTGATCACCAATTATTTCCGCTAGCTCAGCGTTTAATCTTAAGTCAAAATGGTGTTCTCTTATATGTCTACCTACCAGTTCGGATTCCTCTTTAGGAAGTACATTATTCCAGAAACCGGCTTCTCTAACTAGAAAAGTGACACTGATTTTCTTATAGGCAAGCATTTCAGCCATTTCAATTCCTATCAATCCGCCTCCTACAATAACTGCATGAGATACACCCTTCTCAGTGGTCTTTTCCATTAACTCCAAATCTTGCTTGGAATAAAGGCCTTGAACATTAGCTAGATCCTGCCCAGGCCAGCCAAACTTATTTGGCTTAGAGCCCGTCGCTATCACCAATTGATCGTAGGATAGAGAATCGCCATTGGTAAACAGAAGAGCCTTCGATTTAAAGTCAATTTGCTTAACCCACCCCTCTATCAAATCGATCCGGTTTTTCTCCCAAAACCAATTCTCATAAGGCTGTGTTTGCTTGAATTTCATGTGCCCCATGTACACATACATCAGAGCAGTTCGGGAAAAGAAATACTTGCTTTCACCTGAGATGACAGTGATTTTGACATCACTATCTAGCTTCCTTAAGTGTCGGGCACAGGTTATTCCTGATATTCCATTTCCAATGATAACTATGTGCCGGGCTTGAGACATTACTGGGTGAAAGGTTGATGATTGGTTGTAAATTCTACTCGTTCAAACTCCAGTTATAATCTAGATGATTGACTTTAGCGTTGGAAGAGATTTTCACTTTACTGTATTTGTTAAGGAAATCAACCAAACTACCTTTCTTGGTAAAATCACCTTTGAACCAAGAGAAAATTGAAGAAATCTGAACCTCATCTTTTGAGATTTTATTGTACTTAGGATTATTGATAAATTCCCTGGCAGACTGATCTAATTGCTGATCAATTTTTGATGCAACATAAGCCTCATTTTTCAAAGGAGGACAAGAAATAGATGCACAATTGATAGCAAAATGTATTCTTGGTTCATTAAATTCTTTTCGAAGAATTCCGTGTTCAATTTCATCCAAACTGGATTCCTGACCTCCAATGCTGAAAAACTTATAGTGCCACACATCCTTAATCAAAGGAATTTTCAACTTAGGTCCTAAATCACGGATACTCTCAACAGGATAATTATCTACGATTAATTTTACTGTAAAAGCATTATATGCATTAATCCAATAAGCAAGCTGCTCATTTTTACTCCAAGTCTTTCTGTCAGGAGCATTGCTTGAAAGCGAATTTAAATACTTTTCCAATTGAGGTTTGTCTTTGATAAAACCTTTGTAATCTACCAAGCCGTTTGGCTTTACATGTTTCTTAAGCAACTGATCCCAAAGTTCATGACTTGGAGGAGTCGTACCTGCCATTCCTATGCTGGAGTTTTTACAGCTTAAAATAGTCATGGTTAAAAATACCATGATCACTGTTTTGATAATGTTCATAATGTGTCTGTTTGGAATCATTTACGAGGTTAAGCAAAAGTAAGATTGAGCAAAATAACTTATTGTCCTGAGTCTGACATTTCATTCATATACTTTCACACCCTTATTGAGCCAAATACCCCAGGCACGTGTATAGGTGTGAACTTTATCTGTTCTATTTTCGCCCTTGTACAATGGATACTCTTCATTGGCCCAATGAATTATACCTCCATAGAGGTTGTAAACTTCATAGCCATTTTCTATCAACTTTTTTCCAATATTTTGAGATCTTGCTCCCACTGTGCAATACACTAGTACCGGTATTGACTTATCTAAACGATCTAGGCTAAAGGTTGGAAATTGATCATACCCAACCCAAACCGCACCTTTTAAATGACTGACTTGGTACTCTTCTTTTTCACGGGTATCAAGAACCTGATAGTAAGATAGATCATCAATTTCTTCTGGGTAAAGCACAGGGAAATCTTTTTCATAGAGCGTACTCAACAATGTCTTATATGCAAAAGACTGAGAAAGTGCCTCTTTGAAAGGGATAATCGAAAATAGAATCAAACCAATAATTAAGGAGAAAATGCCGGGTTTGGGTGCTTTCATACACACAAAACTTCAAAAAATACAATATGGTTCTGATTAAGCATAGAAATCCGAAAGCCTCGCTAAACCTCTTTTATCCTTAATGATAATTTTTTTACCCTCAAACTCTATCAGGCCATCCTTCTTAAATTCAGAAAGCAGACGGATTACGGATTCCGTGGCAGTACCAACGATCCCGGCAATTTCTTCTCGAGTTAAAATCAAATCAATTTTCTGGCTGTCTCCCCCTTCAATACCATATGAACTCGCAAGATGAATTAGGACAAATGCCAATCTTTCTCTTATACTTTTTTGGGTTGCATCAGTAAGTTTTTCTTCCATCACTCCCAATTCATGACTCAATTCCTTCGTTACTCTTTTAAAAAATTGAGTATTACCCAGTAAAGTATTCAAAAACGCCTCCTTGGGTATAAAGCAAATCTTAGCATCCTCAACTATCATCGCAGAATTGGTGTAGTTTTCTTCACCGAGCAGAGCGGCATAACCTAAAAAATCTCCCTCTTTTCCCAAATGGACAATTTGTTCTTTACCATTTGAGGCTGTTTTATACACTTTCACCACTCCAGAATTGATACAAAATATGCCTAACGGTTTGGTGCTTTCATAATACAGAATCTGACCTTTACGATGAGAAATCAAATTTTTATGATCTGAAATAGAGCAGACTTGCGCATGGGATAAGTCTGACATCAAGGAATATTTCCGACTGGCGCAGAGTTCACACGGCGTATTTCGAGGTTGATTAGACATACGGGTTTTTGATAAGTTTAATTTAATCAAGATAAAAAAATACTGACTATTATCATAGAATACACCACTATTTAGGGGCTTCCGGAAACTTTTTAAGCTGTATAAATTTCTTTTCTTCATATAACCATTGAAGGGAAATATGAACTAAACCATTGCTCAAAATCAGATACTCAGTCTGAAGTTGATGATGATAAAGGCAGGCTTGTTCTACGGTCTTTTGGTTGATGGGAACTTGAGGAGCTTTGCACTCAATTAACAGATAGGGCTTTCCTTCTGTATTCCAAACCACTAAGTCAGTTCTCTTTTGGAGCTGATTGTATTTTAGACCTTTTTCCAAGGTTAGCAAGCCCTTAGGGTAATTCAAATTTGAAATCAAATAGGAAATCCAATGTTGTCTAACCCATTCTTCCGGAGTCAGGACCAATTCCTTTTTTCTTAAACTGTCGAAAATCCAGAATTTTTGTTCTCTTTCTGAAATCTTCGACTGAATTTCGGGTAAATTTAAAATCGGTAATTGAAGTTTTCCTTCTTCGGATTTCATATTCCAAAGATGGCAGGAATTCTTAAAAATTAATCCGAAAAAGACAAATAGGGAGATAATTTCTTCACCCAATCTTCCTTGAATATTTTAATTTTTAAGAGATCATCGGCGCTTGAAAATGGCCCATGTTGATTTCGGAAAGCAAAAATTACTTTAGCCTCCCCATAACCTATGTATGGATGTTTCGCTAGCGTATTAATGTCAGCCTGGTTGATGGAGATTTTCCTAAGACTTGGTCGATCAAAGTCAAAATAATTCCAGATTTGGTCAGCCACTTCTTCTTTCATTCCAAATACTTCTTTTAACTGATCTTTATGAACCAATCCACCTAAGTTCTCACGAAATTTAATAACCCTTGATGCCATTGCTGGCCCTATTCCCGGAACTATCTGCAATGTGATGGAATCAGCCTCTGAGAATAATATTTTTTGAACTGAGGCCGGTAAAATAACTTTTCCCGTATCTAAAGGGTTGAAAATAGGTAATGGAGAAGTAGCTGGCTCAAAACCACTTATCGATAAAGAGTCAATCAAATAATCTATTCTATACTGTTTTATCTCTGATTTCCTTCCCTGAACCTTTTGTATGAAAAAAGGAAGACAGATTATGAAGAATAAAAACGGAATAAATAGCACCAAACCTTTAGACTCTTTGTTGCTAAGGCCGAGATAGAGTTTAAGGAAATAAAAAAGCTTCTTGATCATAAAAAATATCAATAGATTTCTTCAATAACGTATAAGTTAAGAATATTGGACTAACATTCAAAAATTACCGAACTTTGAAAGGTTAAATTTAATTTAGACGAATTCTAAATTGATCAAGGATTATAAGAAAAAATCCTTTGAAGCTGATTTGTCTCTTAAATTTGCACCCAAGACTGATGCTATGCAGATAAAATTTAGAGCTTTAAGTTTATCACACAAAACCGCCCCCGTTCAAATCAGGGAACTGATAGCATTAGATGATCAAGCTATCCACAGTATTTTAATCAAGCTGAAAGAATTTTTCAGCCTTGGAGATGCTTTGATTCTATCTACATGTAATCGGACAGAAGTCTATTACAGCCATGATTTGGATCTTAGCACGGAGATCATCAAGCTAATTGGTTTGGAAAAAGGAATGACTGATGTCGTTGATTATTTCGATTATTTTGAGATTTTCAATGATGACAAGTCTGCCATCAATCATTTATTCAGAGTCTCCATGGGTCTAGAAGCCCAAGTAGTAGGAGATATTCAAATATCAAATCAGGTAAAAAGAGCTTATCAGGCAGCAGCCGATTTAGACATGGCAGGTCCGTTTCTTCATCGCTTGATGCACACAGTATTTTTTACCAATAAAAGGATTGTACAGGAAACTTCCTTCCGAGACGGTGCTGCTTCTTTGTCTTACGCTGCTATCGAACTGATTGAGAGTTTAACATCAAATACTTATCAGCCTAGGGTTTTATTGATTGGTGTAGGTGAAATTGGAGAGGATGTGGCTAAAAACATGGTCTACCTCCCTGACGCAAAAGTCAAAATCACCAATAGAACTCAATCTAAAGCAGAAGCAATTGCTGCTGAATTAGGTTTTGAAGTGGTTCCTTTTGATGATTGTTTGGACGCAATGAAAGAAGCTGATGTTATTGTTAGCTCCATTCAGCGCTCAGAACCCTTCATCACCAAGAAATTGATCAGTGATTTTGAAATTCAATCTTACAAATTACTGGTTGACCTTTCGGTTCCTAGGTCTATTGAAACTACTGTAGAAGATATCCCTGGAGTTATACTATATAATGTAGACAACATTCGAAGTAAAGCTACAGAGGCATTGGATAAACGTCTTGCTGCCATTCCAAGAGTTGAAGAAATCATCGAAGAAACTATTGAGGAATTCTCCGGCTGGAAAAAAGAGATGCTTGTATCCCCTACCATCAATAAATTAAAGCAGTCTCTCGAGCAAATCAGGCAAGAAGAACTGGCTAGATTTATGAAAAATGCTTCCGAGGAGGAATTTGCAGTAATCGACAAGATTACCAAGAGCATGATGCAAAAAGTCCTCAAGGTTCCGGTAGTACAATTGAGAGCAGCCTGTAAAAGAGATGAGGCTGAGGAAATGATAGAATTCATTTCAGATCTTTTCGATTTGAATCAGGAAAAGACTGAAAATTAAAAATAACTCATACCATTAAACGACCAAAAGGGACTTTCCTCTTTTGGTCTTTTTGTATCCACTCCATTGCAAGTCGTCCTATGACTCAAACTTTACGCTCTACTCTCCTACTTTTATTATGCACTGTATTGATTCATTTCTCTACAAAAGCTCAAACATGGGAAGTTTACGATTATGATCTCCAGCTGAAAAGCAGATTGGTCTATCAGTCCATCGCCTTATTGAGCGATGCGGTGAAGATTGGTAAAAATGAGAATGGACTATTCTTACTGTCCAGTGATTATAAACCAGCAGTCCAATTAGAAGGAAAAGAGGTTTATCAATTTTTGGAACCCTGGATTCTTATGAAAGGAGAAAAGGGCATTGGTGCTTATCATGAGTACGGTCAAAAAGTTCTCAATTTGGAGTTTGATGAAATTCAAACTTATTACAACTTTTTGTTAGCTCGAAAAGGAAACGAGTATTGGGTATATCAAAGAGGGAAAGGGACGACAAATTACTTGGGAGAACTTGATGAAGCGAAAATTTCAAAAGTTGGACAAATCATTTCCCGAAAAGGAAACTCGTACTTTCTTCCGCTTTCTTCCAATCCAGATCGGCCATTTGAGAAGTTAGAGGACAACGATGGCGAATATATTTTGGCAAAGACTAAGGATGGCTATGGCTTAGTGAATGTTGAGGGAAATCTAGTCTTAGATCCGGTAATTGATGAATTACAACATACCAAAGGTAATTTCTATTATGGCTTTGATGAGGGGCAATATGTACTTATTGAAGGCGATTTGGTACAAGCAAATATCAGGTACAATTCTTACCACAAAATCACCTATCAAGATGGGTTGATGCTAGAATATATTCACGGAAAACTCCGAAGAGTGATGGAGGGGGATGGAATTCTTCTGGATGCTGTAGGAATGACAGAGGTAATAAGAATCGATCAAGATCTGTATAATGTCAGATTCAGAGACGGAAAGCTTGGCTTACTTGGAATAAAAGGGTGGTTGGTTAATCCGACAGATAGCTTGGAGAAAATAGAAAATGGATCTGAAGGTTATTTTCCTGCCAGAAAAAAGGGGCAATATGGCTTTGTAAATAGAGAAGGAAAATGGCTGATCAAACCGACATACGATCTTTCGCTTAATTATTCCGAGCAAATAGCTGCTATTAAGTCCGGACTTTATTGGGGTGCCATTGACAATTATGGAAAAGTTATTCTTAACCCAGAATGGGAAGAAATAAAAGCCTTTCAAGGTGGTTTTGGTGTAGGTAAAAAAGAAAATCGATTCTACCTCTTTTCGAAAGATGGCAATCAATTAACTCCTGGAGGGTTCAACAAAATTTGCAGAATCGATAATGGTTATTTCTTGGTAGAAAATGATCAAAAGGTTGGTCTGCTGGACCCAAATGGAAAGCAGGTCCTATCCACTGAGTATGAATATTTAAAAAGGGAAAGAGGAAATTGGGTCATAGCCAGGAAAAATAATAAGAGCGGACTAATAGATGAAAAAGGAGAAACGCTCTTACCCTTTGATTATGAGGAAATCCTTATTGATAATGCAAACAGGCAAATTTTGGTAAGAGGAAGTTATCAGCCTATTGTGGTCGTAGAACCTGAAACGCAGGGAAGAAAAAGAAAAAGGGGCAATTAAGCCCCTTTCTTATTTTTTATCTCCTCTGGATTTTCCAGAATCTTTAGAATCATCATCCGATTTTGCGATTGATTCTCTCATGGAAGTATCAGACTTAATATTCTCCATTCTATAGTAGTCCATCACTCCCAGTTTTCCTGATCGGAAGGCCTCAGCCAGAGCCTTAGGGACTTCTGCTTCCGCTTCAATTACTTTTGCTCTCATTTCTACATTACGAGCTTTCATTTCTTGTTCCAAAGCAACGGCCATGGCTCTTCTTTCTTCAGCTTTGGCTTCAGCCACTTTCAAATCTGCAGAGGCCTGATCAATTTGCAATTTTGCTCCAATGTTTGTTCCCACATCGATATCAGCAATATCAATGGATAGAATTTCAAATGCTGTCCCCGCATCCAAACCTCTTTGTAATACCAGTTTGGAAATTTTATCAGGGTTTTCCAATACGCTTTTATGCGTATCAGCAGAACCGATTGAGGTCACAATTCCTTCTCCTACTCTTGCCAAAATAGTGTCCTCTCCTGCTCCACCTACCAGTTGAGCGATGTTTGCCCTTACAGTAACTCTAGCCTTTGCGATCAATTGAATCCCATCAGCGGCCACGGCGGCTACATTAGGCGTATTGATTACTTTTGGATTTACAGAAATCTGAACAGCTTCAAACACATCTCTACCAGCCAAATCAATGGCTGTTGCCTGCTTGAAGGTCAAGTTGATATTCGCCTTATCAGCAGAGATCAATGCCCTTATAACATTAGGCACATTACCTCCCGCCAGATAATGGGTTTCCAGATCATTAGTAGTTAAATCCAAACCAGCCTTTGTGGCCGTAATCATTGAATTCACAATAATGCTTGGTGGCACCTTTCTTATTCTCATTCCGATAAGCTCCCCAATGCCTACTCTTACATTGGCAAATTGAGCGGTAATCCAAAGATTAACCGGCACAAAGTATAAAAAGATGAAAAGTAAAATGATGCCGGCAAATGCGGCTATCAAAATGAAAATTGAACTAGATGGATCCATATTATTTGACTATTATTTTATTGTTTTCAACCTTGATAATGGTAATATCTGACTCTACGGGAATAAATCCTGTTTCGGACTTTACTTCATATATAGAGTCCTTAAAGGACGCTTTTCCGATCGGTTTGATATCTGAAATAGCCTTCCCCTTCATGCCCGCTTCCAATCCTAAAGTCCTTCCGTCAAAAGTCCCCCCTTTTATTGCGGACTTAAGGGAAAACTTGTCCCAAACCCCTGAGCGAAACCCATAAATCACTGCCGCTAAATTCAAAATAGCAGCAATGCCGGTGATCCACCAGGCAGTTTCTGCAGAGTAAATACTAAATGCATAAATGACTCCTGCCAAACTGATCACTAATCCCAATATCCCCACTACCGTGGTTCCTGGAATGAATAATACTTCTGCGAGCAATAATATTAATCCTATTCCCAAAAGACTAGCTAAAATGACTATACTCATAAGTAAAGAGATTAGATTCCTAAAATACTAGAAACAATTGAACCCGTAACATTTTGCAAAAAAAAACCCGGAATTAAATCCGGGTGAAGTTTAATAGGCTTTAGCAAACAAGACTCTGCCTTGAGATGGCTTACCTGTGAGAATACATTTACCTTCTTCCTCTTTCTGATCCAAAGGAATACAACGTATTGTCGCCTTTGTCAATTCCTTAATTTTATCCTCGGTTTCAGAAGTCCCATCCCAATGAGCAGATACAAATCCTGCTTTATCATTTAATACTTCCTGAAATTCATCCCAAGAGTTGACCTCAGTAGTTTTTTCTTTTCTAAAGCTTAAAGCCTTTTGATATATACTATCCTGAATCTCCTCCAATAATTTTGGAATCATAATCTCTATAGGTTCTGAAGAAAGATCAAAGGTTGACTTCGTTAAAGTATCTCTTCTGGCCAATTCTATGGTTCCATTTTCGAGATCTCTTGGGCCTATCGCTATTCTTAATGGCACACCCTTCAATTCATATTCAGCAAATTTCCATCCCGGTTTGTGCGTATCCCTATTATCAAACTTAACAGATACCCCAACTTTTCTTAAAGCAGCCATGATTTCATTCGCCTTTTCAGAAATAGCCTTCAACTCTTCTTCAGCTCTATAAATAGGAACAATAACAACCTGAATTGGGGCCAATTTTGGAGGCAAAACCAATCCATTATCATCTGAATGAGCCATGATTAGGGCACCCATTAAACGTGTACTGACTCCCCATGAGGTTCCCCATACGAAATCAAGACCACCTTCTTTAGTCGCAAATTTTACATCAAATGCCTTTGCAAAATTCTGTCCAAGAAAATGGGAAGTTCCAGCTTGCAGCGCCTTACCATCCTGCATCATAGCTTCAATACAGAAGGTCTCATCTGCTCCGGCAAATCTTTCATTCTCAGTTTTTCTACCTTTTACAACTGGTAAAGCCATGAATTCTTCAGCAAACTGAGCGTAAATATTCATCATCTGAACGGTTTCATCCATCGCCTCTTCTTTGGTAGCATGGGCTGTATGCCCTTCTTGCCATAAAAACTCAGCGGTACGGAGGAAAAGCCTAGTTCTCATCTCCCATCTTACCACATTTGCCCATTGATTAACTAAAAGCGGTAAATCACGATAGGATTGAATCCAATTTTTATAGGTGCTCCAAATAACTGTTTCAGAAGTGGGTCTTACAATCAGTTCTTCCTCCAATTTTGCATCAGGATCAACAATAACCCCAGAACCATCTTCTGCATTTTTCAATCTGTAATGAGTGACTACCGCGCATTCTTTGGCAAAGCCTTCCACGTGTGAAGCTTCTTTGCTCAAAAATGATTTAGGAATAAATAAAGGGAAGTATGCATTGGTATGGCCAGTTTCTTTAAACATTCGATCGAGCTCGGCCTGCATTTTTTCCCAAATAGAGTATCCATAGGGTTTGATAACCATGCAACCTCTGACTGCTGAATTTTCGGCTAGGTCGGCACGCTTCACTAACTCGTTGTACCATTGGGAATAATCCTCGCTACGCTTTGGTAATCCTTTACTCATACTTGTTGATTTGGATATGAAATGTCTATATTTTTGCTAAATTGAGCGGGGCAAATATAACTTAAAAAGTATAACCCTTCACTCGGTACGCCGTATAACATAGTAACAATCCAACTTCTAGTATGAAGAAATTTTCAAAAATATTAACTCCAGCAGTCATAGGGACATTTATCCTTGCTTCTTGCAGTACATCTCAGATGGCATCTAGAGGCGAGTCGGATAATTTATATTTTATGGCTTCTGACGCAAAACTTGTCAATCAGTATGCTGTTCAAAACAACAACCCTGAGACCTTTCAGGAGTTTGATGCCCTAAACAATGTACCTGATGAAAGCTTTTCAAGCAGAAATGTAAATCCTGATTACCTTTCAAGATACCAATCAGAATCAGTAGAAACTGGTGATGAGGTAGTTTATTTTGATGAATTTGAAGGGCAACAAAATTCAGGAAACATAGACGCATATAATAACTACCGCGTCGGAGGAGCAAATAACGGTGCATTTAACAACCCCTCTATTAATTTCAACATGGGAATCATGAATGGATTTAGTCCGTGGGGCTTTGGATTCTATGACCCTTTCTGGGGACCTGGATGGGGATTCAGACCAGGATTCAATCTTAGCCTTGGATTTGGTTGGGGTAATCCATTCTTTGGTTCTTTTGGACGTCCCTTCGGCATGGGCTTCTATGATCCTTTCTGGGGTCCAGCATTTGGTCCGAGATTTGGTGGATGGGGTTTTCCTAATTATGCATTCGGAGGATTTCCTGCCTGGGGTGGCGGATGGGGATTCCCTGTTTATGCTGGTAATCCAATCTATGTGCTTCCAGGAAGTGAATTTGGAGACCGAAGAGTAGTGAGAGGTGCAAGACCAACTCGTGGAGCAGGATTAGCAGGGGCAGGTTTTGATAGAGCCAGTTCAGCTGCTTTGCCTAGTACAGCCAGAGCGGAAGCCAGAAGAAACGTATTGAATCAAAACAGAGGTCTAGTAGGGTCAGATAGAGCAAGATCTACTTCTCGTGACTTCAGCTCAAGTCAAAATGACTATTATAACTCTGGTAGATCTAGAGTTTCAACTTCAAGAGCTGGGGCCCGGTCTGCAAGTTCACCTGCTTTAGACAGATCGTCTTCAATTAGAACAAGAAGTGCAATGCCTTCAGCAAGACCAACAATGAGATCTTATGGAAACACAAATTCCAGAAGTAGCATGAACAATTATAGAAGACCATCTTCTAGTCCATCCTATGGTAGATCATCAAGTCCTTCTTATAATAGAAGCGCGGTACCAAGCAGAAGTGCTAGCCCTTCATACAATAGAGGTTCAAGCGGTTCAAATTCAAGAAGTGTTTATACTCCTAGCAGAGGTTCTTCCGGAGGTAGCGTAAGCGTACCAAGTAGAAGTTCTTCCGGTGGAGGAGGAATGAGTTCTGGTGGATCCCGAGGAGGGGGCGGCGGAAGTAGCTCCTCATCAGGATCCAGAGGAGGAAGGGGGAATTAATTCCCCCCTTTTTTTTGCCAAAATCTAACCAAAAAGTACATTTTTACCGTTATATCTAGGAAATCAACAATTTATTTAATGAAAGTTCAATCTTCTATTTTCATAGCAGTCATGCTCTTTTGGTCCACTCAATCTTTTGGTCAAAGTGGATATTTTGAAGATGCATTAAGATTTAGCCAAAATGTACCAGCAGGTTCAGCAAGAATGATTGGTATAGGGGGAACTCAATGGTCCTTAGGAGGTGACGTTTCAAACATTGCTGGAAATCCAGCCGGACTTGGTTTCTTTAGAAAATCTGAAGCCAGCATCACATTTGGATATTCAGACTGGAGAGTTGACACCCAATATTTGGGGCAGCCTAGACAATATAATACCAGTAATTTTTCAATCCCCAACCTTTCGGTCGTTTTCGCTAACCCTAAAGGCCCCTTAAATAGAGGCGCATTCAAGGGAGGTTCCTTTGGTATCAGCATCCAAAGAATAGCGAATTTTAATACGGAATATGGATACTTTTCAGACCAGTTAGGAGAAACATCAATTCTAGATTTTTACATCCAGGATGCCTTTGGTATTCCAGAAAGTCAGATAGAAAATTTTGGATTAACTGGACTTGCTTACTTAACTTATCAAATCAATCCAATTTTTGAAGATGATAATGGAAACCCTATTTCAAATCCTGATAGGTACGACTCTTTTGTCACTGGATTCCCATTTCAAGACGAAAATATTACTCAAGAGGGAAATGCAAGTCAAATAACTTTTTCCTATGGAGCAAACTTTAATCATAAAGTATTTGTGGGAGGCTCTTTAGGAATTAGATCCTTAAATTTTGCTTCCAGAAAAATATATAATGAAGAATTTCCAGATGGACCATTGATTTCCTCTTCACTGAGGGAAAATCTATTTATCAATGGTACAGGGGTTAATTTAAATCTTGGCTTAATCTATAAACCAATCGATTATGTAAACCTTGGGTTTAACTTCCAAAGCCCAACCTGGTACTCTCTAAATGAGGAGTATGACGCCAGAATTATAGCTGATTACGATAATTTTTTCTTCGAGCCTGAAAACGAATTATTGAACAGAGTGGAAGCTGCCACAGATTTTATCCTAAGCCGATATGGACTCAATTCTCCTCTGAAGTTAGGGGCCGGAGCGACTTTCTTCTTAGGGAAAAATGGATTTATTTCAGCAGATGTGGATTATGTAGACTTTAGCGCTGCAAGATTAAATTCCAATGATTTTAACGAAGGTCCGGATAACCAAGCTATCAGAGATTTCTACACCAGCACATTGAATTTCCGACTTGGTGGAGAAGCAAGATTGGATATTTTTAGAATAAGAGCGGGCTTTGCACACTTTGGAGATCCTTACAGCAACTCTAACTTCGATAGAAGTATGCAGCAATATAGTGGAGGGTTTGGAGCCAGATTAAATAATTTCACTATTGATTTTGCTGTGGTAAACAGAAGATCGAACGCTTTATATAACTCTTACCAAGTGCTGGATCAGCAGGGAAATAATATTGGACCATTCACTGAGTTGAATAATAGTATTTTCTCAGGGGTTTTGACTTTAGGAATTACTTTCTAAGCTGGTGAATTAGCTCAGATATTAAAAGCTCAGTGGAGAAATCAGATCCACTGAGCTTTATTTTTGCCATATTGTAATACTCTTCTCTTTCTGCCAGAAGGTTTTTTAATTTGAGGATAATCTCACCTCCCTCCATGCCTTGGAACATGGGTCTATTTTGAATTCTAGCTCCCTCCAAGCGATCAGAAATATCATTTAGAGGTACATCCAAATAAACCGAAATGGCCATAGAGTTAATCAAATCCATGTTGTCATTAAAGCAGGGACAACCTCCTCCTGACGCTAAGACAAATGACCTATCATAACTCAATGCCTGAGCCAACATTTCAGATTCCATTTCTCTAAACTTCCCCTCTCCCATTCTGGAAAAAATGTCTGGGATTTTCATTTTATTTTTTTGCTCGATCATAGCATCCAAATCATAAAAAGGGAAGTTTAAGGACTGAGCTAATTGTCTTCCAAAAGTACTTTTGCCTGAACCTGGAAGCCCTACCAAAACTACTTTTAAATGCTCGCTCATTGAATATACAAATCTAAAACCTCTGAAGCATCAGGAGTATTGTTATGATGAAACTTACCGATAACGGTTCCTTCTTTCAGCAACATGATGCCTGGGTTTGACCTGACTATTGTCTTCACTACGGTAGCATCTGCCTGCAAAGCAAGGATATCCCAACCTTGGTCTATTAACAACTGGTCAATCTCTTCTTGAGATGCCGCTGCAACCAAAACCACTTGGATAGGAGAGCTCTTTAAGTCCTTCACCAAAGCATCAATTTCATCCAAATTTGAAGAACTCATCTTAGCTCGATTGCTAATTAAAATCAACAATTTATTTCCTGAAAAAATCTCTTCAGAATAATCTCCGTCCTCATTCCAAACCGCGAAATCAGAAATTTTCGGAAGGGCTTCGGGATTTTTTAATACCATTTCCACAAACTCATACCCTACCTCTGTTGGATATTGGTCTAAAGACACTGTTTGCCCATCTTTCTTCATGATATATGAATATTGTAATGGAGAGGATGGCTGCATACTTTTGGGGATATTGACCCCAATTTTATATGCTCTAAAATCAAGAAAAGGCAGATTTCTAATCGCTGTGATTGATAAAATCAAAGATAAAACTGCCACTGCTATCACAGATTTTTTTGCCCATCCCGGGGAATGAGTTGGAAGGTGATTTCTCAATAATAAAATACCGCCGATCAAAACCATTAGGATCACATCCTTATAGAAAGACTCCCATGGAGTCAACTTTATTGCATCACCAAAACATCCACAATCAGTTACTTTGTTGAAATAGGCTGAGAAAAAAGTTAAAAATGTGAAAAAGAGAATCATGGCCGCTAATGCCCAAGCAGTCAATTTACTCTTTACACCCAAAATGAGCATCACTCCCAAAACCACCTCAAGCACAACCAATACCACTCCAATGTATAATGCAAACGGTTTGAAATAGATGAAAAATCCAGCAATGTCATTTGAGAAAACATCAAAATACTCTTCCAGCTTAATAGCTGTTCCTACTGGATCATTCACTTTGATCAGGCCTGAGAAAATAAATAGACCTCCTACCAAAAGTCTCAAAACCCACAATATTCCTTTATTAAGCATGGTAATTCAATTTTATTAAACAAAACACTGAATAATTGATCATGTCCTGATAATTGGCCTCTATCCCTTCAGACACTAAGGTTTGGCCTTCATTGTCCTCTATTTGCTTTACTCTGTAAAGTTTCATCAAAATAATATCTGTCATTGAGCTCACCCGCATATCTCTCCATGCTTCTCCATAGTCATGGTTCTTGTTTTCCAAAAGTCCTTTGGTTTGACTGACCCATTTATCGTACACAGGCTCTATGTCATCAAATGGAATTTCCATCCTTTCATCTTTTTCAAAACTAATTTGCAATAAAGCGATCAGACAATAATTGATGATTCCGACAAATTCGTCTACAATGGGGTCCTCTACTTTCTGATTTCCTTTTTCCTGAATAGAGCGAATCCGCTGGGCTTTGATAAAAATTTGATCTGTAATAGAAGAAAGCCTTAATATCCTCCAAGCTGTTCCATAATCGATGGTTTTCTTGCGGAATAGTTCTTTACAACGGGCAATTACTTGCGTATATTCGTTACTCGTTTTGTTTTCCAATTTATTCTAATTTAATGTTACCTGCCAACGGCGTGACTTCTTCGATCGAAGATAAATTATTTCCTCAAAAATATACACTTCAAATTAAGGGAAGGCTTTTTCATTGGGAAAAGCCACAAATTATGGGTATTTTAAACAGTACTCCTGATTCTTTTTTTGATAAAAGTCGAGTAAAGGCGGAAAAGAACATTATTTTGAAGAAGGCTGAAGAAATGATTCAGCAAGGGGCGAGCATTTTAGATATCGGTGGATACAGCAGCCGACCGGGCGCATCAGAAGTAAGTGTTGAAGAAGAGTTGAATAGAGTGATCCAACCTGTAATATGGATTAATAAAGAGTTTCCGGAAGTATTGATATCTATTGACTCCTTTAGGTCAAGAGTTGCCAAAGAAGCAGTTGAGGCAGGCGCTCACCTTGTCAATGATATCAGCGGAGGAGAGTTAGATAAGGATATGTTTGGAACAGTCGCCCAACTTAATGTACCCTATATCATGATGCACATGAGAGGGAATCCGGCGACAATGCAAACAAAAACGAATTATTCTGACATTCTTGTTGAAATATTGAACTATTTCGCGGAAAAACTGGATGTTATAAGAAAGTTTGGCATCAAAGATGTAATTATTGACCCGGGTTTCGGCTTTGCAAAAAACTTGGAACAAAATTATTTTCTTTTAAGAAACTTAGATTATTTAAAGGCCTTGGGACTCCCTATTTTGGCAGGACTTTCTAGGAAATCCATGATTTACAAAATCTTGGATTGTGATTCTTCCGAAGCCTTGAATGGAACAACTGCCTTAAATATGGTAGCGCTATTAAAAGGTGCTAACATCCTGAGAGTTCATGACGTTAAAGAAGCAAATGAAACCCTAAAATTATATAAACAATTATACCCTTGACCTTACTTTTTAAAATAGGATTCTTAGAAATATCCATCGTCAATATGATCGATATTGCGCTGGTATCTTTTCTATTGTATCAAGTCTACAAATTGCTGAAAGGGAGTGTTGCGATCAAGATTTTCTTGGGCTTCCTCTCAATTTACCTTGTTTACCTATTAGTGCGTGCCCTTAGAATGGAATTGCTTTCCTCTATTCTTGGCCAATTTATGGGAGTAGGTGTTATCGCTGCAATTATCATTTTTGCCCCCGAAATCAGAAAGTTCCTCCTTTTGATTGGAAGATCTTCCTTATTGTCAGACGATAATGTCTGGAAAGACATTCTGTTCTTTTGGAGAAAAAAGGACAATTCCTCCTTCAATATCAGTCCTATAATTGATGCGTCCAAAACTTTGGCGGGTTCCAATACCGGCGCATTAATGGTTATTTCAAAAAGCACAGAACTGAAATTTTACGCTGAAAGTGGAGATATTCTGGATGCAGAGCTTTCTAAAAGATTATTGGTTTCGATTTTCAATAAATACAGCCCACTCCATGATGGAGCTGTGATTATTCATAACGGGAAAATAAAAGCGGCTCGTTGTATTTTACCTGTAACAGAGCGTGAAGTACCTGCCCAATTTGGTTTAAGACACCGCGCAGGTATAGGGATGTCGGAGGCAACTGACGCAGTGATTCTCATTGTCTCAGAAGAAACGGGCCAGATTTCAATGGCAAAAAATGGGAAAGTTTTGCATAATATGTCTTTCCAAGAGGTAAGGGAAACCCTGAACGATTACCTTAACAGCTTGGATGTAGACTCAAGATTTGAAAACCTGGAAGACTACGAAATGAAAAAGAAAAGAAAACTGGCTATGACCAGTAAATCATAAAAAAAAAGCCGAACATTCAGTTCGGCTTTTTTTATATCAATATCTGCTTTCTTATCAGTAAGAAGAAGAATATGGCTTAGAATTAGGCCAAATAATCAGAATCCCGATTCTTCGGTCTTCGGTCATCGGTCATCGGTCTTCCAACCGGTAAAGCAAAGAAAATATGGTTAGTGGCAAGATTGCCGATAATCAGATTATTTTTAAATAACTTTCAATTCTTTTCCTACTTCAATGAAAGCATTGATTGCCTGATCTAAATGTTCGCGATCATGTCCGGCTGAGATTTGAACACGAATTCTAGCTTGCCCTTTAGGGACTACAGGATAATAAAATCCTATCACATAAATTCCCTTTTCCAATAGCTTTTCTGCCATTTTTTGGGATAGCACCGCATCATACAGCATCACGGGTACAATAGGATGAGTACCCGCCTTGATATCGAATCCAGCCTCGGTCATCTTTGCTCTGAAATACTGGGTATTTTCTTCTAGTTTATCCCGTAATTCAGTTGTCTCTGATAGCAAGTCCAAGACAGCAATTGAGGCACCTGTAATAGAAGGAGCTAAAGTGTTAGAAAACAAATACGGTCTTGAGCGCTGTCTCAACAATTCAATGATTTCTTTTCTTCCAGATGTAAAACCACCTGAAGCACCACCAAGTGCTTTACCCAATGTGCCGGTAATTATATCCATCTTACCCATTACATTGCAAAGCTCGTGAACTCCCCTACCAGTTTTACCCATGAAGCCTGTTGAATGACATTCATCTGACATCACCAAAGCCTCATATTTTTCTGCCAATGCTACAATTTTATCGAGTTGAGCAATGGTTCCATCCATGGAGAACACTCCATCAGTCACAATGATTTTTTGTTTGGCTCCTTTAGCAACAGCATCTTTCAGCTGTGCTTCCAAATCCTCCATATTGTTATGCTCATATCTATAGCGCATAGCTTTACACAGACGAACGCCATCAATGATTGAAGCATGATTCAAGGCATCGGATATGATAGCGTCCTCAGGGCCTAATAATGGCTCAAACACCCCGCCGTTTGCGTCAAAGGCAGCAGCGTAAAGGATTGTATCTTCAGTGCCCAGAAATTCAGAGATTTTTCTCTCAAGTTCTTTATGAATATCCTGAGTACCGCAAATAAAACGAACAGAAGACATACCAAAACCGTGTGTATCAATTGCTTTTTTGGCAGCCTCAACCACCTTAGGGTGTGAGGACAGTCCCAGGTAATTATTCGCACAAAAGTTTAATACCTTTTTTCCTCCGAATATTGTAATCTCAGCAGCTTGAGGAGAAGTAATTACCCTTTCTCTCTTAAACAATCCTGCTTCTTCTATGGATTTTAATTCCTCTTGTAATTTGGGTTTAAATTGATCGTACATTTTAAAATTTTATTTACTGATAATTTTCGATTCCCATTGGTCAAAAATTCTGTTTGACCCTCTGATTTTTCTTACTTTTGCGCAAGCAAACCCAAATATAAACAAAAAGCCTCGGAAGGATGAGGGCTTTTTTAAACACCTGAAAATGGAAAAAATCTTAATCATTGGTGCTGCTGGACAACTGGGTTCAGAACTTACCAAAGCATTAGCGGATAGAGTTGGAGGAGAGCATGTAATCGCAACAGATTTGAGGGATTCTGCAAGAGATTCTTTTGATTACTGCAGATTTGAAGTGCTGGATGTTTTGAACAAAGAAGCTCTTTCTGATTTGGTAAAAGAAGAAAATGTAAGTCAGATTTACCATTTAGCAGCTGTACTTTCTGCGACTGGAGAGAAGAATCCTCATTTCGCTTGGCATCTAAATATGGAAAGCTTACTTTCTGTTTTAGAACTAGGAAAAGAAACCAAATTGGATAAAATCTATTGGCCTTCCTCCATTGCTGTATTTGGTCCAAATACCCCGAAACTCAATACGCCACAATATTGTGTCAAAGAGCCCAACACGGTTTATGGAATCAGTAAGCAAGCCGGAGAGAGATGGTGTGAATACTACTTCCAAAAATATGGAGTAGATGTCAGAAGCTTAAGATATCCAGGATTGATCGGTTACAAATCTCTTCCAGGAGGTGGAACTACTGATTATGCAGTAGATATTTATCATAAGGCTTTGGCAGGGGAAAAATTCAATTGTTTTCTTAGAGAGGATTCCAACCTTCCAATGATGTATATGCCTGATGCTATTAAGGCGACCTTGGATTTGATGGATGCACCAAAAGAGGCTATAAAAGTTAGATCCAGTTACAATTTGGCTGGAATGAGTTTCACTCCAAAGGAAATCTTCGAAAGTATCAAAAAACACCTCCCTGAATTTGAAATAGAGTACCAACCTGACTTTAGGCAGCAGATTGCAGATTCATGGCCCGACAGTATAGATGACAGCAAAGCTAGGGAGGATTGGGGCTGGCAACCAGATTTCACCTTAGATGCGATGACTAAAGACATACTTGAAAATTTACCGGATTATTTTCCAGTGGAAAAATAATCTGGATATAAGAAAAAAGCCTGGTAGTCCATTCTACCAGGCATTTTTTTTATAGTTTCTCTGAAATCAACTTCTCATCAAAACCCAAAGTTAGACTTGTATCAGGATACAGAATTATCGGTCTTTTAATCATACTGGAATTTTCAGCCAAAATAGGAACGGCTGTTTCTTTTTGTTCTAAGTCTTTCCTTTGCTGCTCGTCCATTTTACGGTAAGTCATTCCTTTCTTATTGACCAATTGGTCCAATTCAGTCTTTTCTAAAAATTTGTTTAAGAGATCAGAAGAGGGTTTTTGCTTTTTGTAATCGATAAACTCATAGTCAACTCCCTTTGAATCCAGGTAGTCAAAGGTTTTTTTCATCGTATTACAATTCTTGATTCCGTAAACTTTCACTGACATAATTAATATATTGAGTTTTGTTTTTTAATTAATATTAAAGCCAAGAGTCATTCAAAACCCCAAATCAAAAGCTAAAACAAGCCTCTAATTTGCTAAAATTCGTCGATCCCTGACTTCCTTTTAAAATCTAATAAAAGGACAAATTGTTCCTTACTGCCCCAAATGATTCCAATTGATTAAGGTATTCCAAACCAAAGGAGCATCATGGTGATTCAGAAAACGATGCAAGGGGTCAAAAGTAAATGCCACTACTCTGCCTTTACCAACCGGCAAATTGAATATTCCTCCATGACCAATGATAGTTTGCTCATTTCGTACCATGCCAGATCTTACATACGGAGCCTGTTTTCCTGCATCTGCTTTCTTTTCAAGGTTTTTGTTGGGATTTTCCATCCCCATTATTGACCCAGTGTAAGGTTCTTCATCTTTTAGAGGTTTGGTTCCATATTGTAGAACCATCAAATCCCTTTTTGCTAAGTCAACTTGGTAAAGTGGGCCATTTCCCTTGAAAATCGAAAACGTTTCTGGATACCCATATAAAATAGGGCTAGATGTATTCTTTGCTTTCACAGTGACCACCGAACCTGGATGAAATAAACCTGAGGCAGTATAAGACTCTAAATCCCTTGTGATTCCAGTTTCAGCTATCATTCTGGTAGAATTATCAATACTGATTACAACTCCACCATTTTCAATGAATTTTTTCAATTGATCAATTCCTACAAATCCAGGTCCTCCAGTCATATCATTGGTTTGATCTGGATATCCATGAGAAGGAAAATCTGCAGTCTTGGTATAAGGCATAGGGCCAAACCTGCTGTCTATTCCATGGATAAAATCCGCAGCTTCTCCCCTAGCTCTTGGGATTAGGATTACATCGAACCGTGAATTTAGGTTTCCTGCTTTGAGATCATCTTTATCAATAGAAGTGTAAGGAATTTCTCTTTGCTCAAAGGTAAACCGGGACCAGCCTTCGTCTTGCGTATTAAACCAAGTATGATAAATAGCAACTCTTGGCAAGCTTACTTTTTGCAGATCAGACTGCTTCGGGGCTGAATTGCTTCTTATTAAATCCAAAGCAAATTTTTTGGTTAACTCTTCAGAATCGGAAGAACTTATTCCCTTGATCATAATAGACCCAGATTTTAAAGTGTCTGATTCGAGGGCAAACTCAGATTTCAATACTTGAATATCCGCGCCACTCTTTTTCTGCTCGATCCAGTAAAGTGCCGGTAAGACATTATTTTGGGCCTTATAGGAAATGTAGTACGTGGAGCCGGAACCTTTAACTTCTCCTTTGTATGCAACATTATTTTCTAGCTTTTTTAAATAAGACACATCAAAATCGATTGAATCTTTTGCATCAACTTCTACTCCGTATAAATAACTCAATGTCCAAGCAATGTCGTCGTAGGGAGGAAACTTTGCATCTTTTGGATAATTCTGTTCTGAAAGAAGCGTCACTGCTAAATTTCTATAAGGCTGATCCAAAAGAATGACATAGTCTTCATTTTCTGCCTGATGAACTTCTATAGCCTGAGCTCTCAATTGATTGACCAAATAAGCTGCCATGGCTGGATCTCGCTGTTCCCTTGGGATCACATAAGCTCTTGGACCTTCGGTCTTCCCTTTACGGATAGAATTTATCCCTTTTTGATAAAAATTCCGCAGTAACTGCTCTCCGTTTTGGGCAGCGTAGGTTAGAGAAGCTAAAACTCCCGCCTGCATATAATTGATATTGTTTCTGGCAGACCAATACACTTTTTCTGTTGGAGGATCAGGCCTGTACCATTCTCTAGTGGTGGCAGGGTCTCCTGCGTATCTTGATTTAGATAAATCCCTCAGATAGGTGTTTGCTCCTGCATTACCAAAAGTTTCATAAAAGCGCCCATTGGAATTATGGTTATTCGCTACCCAAATTCCATATCCGGGCCACCAACCATCATAAAATGCCCAAGTAAACGCTCCAGGCATACCTTGAGCAGCCAAAGTGGTGATATCATGGTTAGCCATAACTTGCCACTCTCCTATAGTCACAGGATCAACTTGTTCATTATAAGGCCCTGTACCGGTTGAAATATAAAGTAAAGGCACTGACTCATGAAGATCCAGCATGACCGTAGGATGCCACTCGTAAAAGATGGAAAATATACCCTTTGTGATAGCCTGGGAAACCTGTAGCCCATCTCTATTATTATCGTGGAATACATATTTACCCCAATAAGGAGCTGATCTTGGAAACCCGTCATCCCACTCGGTTCTGGCTTTGGTATATCTATAATACCAATCCACCAACTTGTCTCTACCGTCTGGCTCAGAGACTGGATTAATTAAAACAATCACATTATCCCGAATTTGCTTGACAGTCCTGTCTTCACTTGTAATCAAACGATAAGCAAGCTCCATCAGCATTTCCGGTGAACCCATTTCGGTAGAATGCATTCCACCATTCAAATAATAGACAGGCTTTGCTTTTTGAAAAATATCTTCCGCTTGGTCGGTAGAGATTTTTCTAGGGTCCGCTAATTGATCTAGGTATTCTTTATAAGTATCCAGACCATCCATACTTTCGTTATTCCCGATCACCACTAGATAGATCGGTCTTCCTTCTTCAGTAGTTTCTACCTGCTGTATGGATAAATGCTCTGATTTTTCTGCCAATAATTGATAATACTGGTAAATGTCAGATGTTCTATGCATGACACCGGGAGCTCCTATTATTTCTCCAAAATGCTTGGAAGGAGATGGAATACTGGGGTGATCTATTACATCTAAAACAGAGGTAGGCAAAAATCTTGTGTCAGTTGTATACTCCCTGATTTTAGCATTGTAAGATTCATCTACCTTTTGTCCATAGCCAGACAAAAAAGGTGAAATGAATATGCATGCCAGAAGAAATGATTTTAGCTTCATGGATTTTTGGGTTGGTGGTAAATAAAATTTCTTGGGGAAGAAGTTAAGGGATTTACGGGAAAGCTTTCCTGAAATTTTCACAAACAGGTCAGCCAATTTATGAGTGGGCATAAAAAAAGGCCGAATTAACGGCCTTTTACTTATGCATGGATTTCCAACATACTTTCTCTATGAGCATCCAGAATTTTTTGAATCAAATCATCTGTCAATGCAGTGGATAGAAATAAGCTCTCAAACTGAGAAGGAGCTAAGTAAACTCCTCTTTTCAGCATAGCTTGGAAGTACTTACCAAAAAGCGCTGTATTTGACTTCTTTGCAGATTCAAAATCAATCACAGGCTCATCAGAAAAGAATAAGGAATACATACTGCCTAAATGATTAACCGTGTAAGAGTAGCCTAATTCAATATTAATCTTCTTTATTCCCTCAGAAATTTTTCTTCCGATTTCATTTAGAGCTCCGTAAATCCCATGATGTGCATTTAAATGCCTCAGCATTGCCAAGCCTGCGGCCATAGCTATGGGGTTTCCTGATAATGTACCTGCTTGATAAACCGGTCCTGCTGGAGAAACATGCTCCATGATTTCTTTCTTGCCACCATAAGCACCTACCGGCATGCCACCGCCGATAATTTTTCCCAGAGTAGTCATATCAGGAGTTACTCCAAATAGTTCTTGCGCACCACCGGGAGCTAATCTAAACCCTGTCATGACCTCATCAAAAATCAAAACGATTCCCTCACGAGTACAAATCTCTCTCAAGCCTTCCAAATAGCCAGGCATAGGAGTAGCCAAGCCCATATTACCTGGAACGGGTTCTAATATCAAGGCCGCAATTTCTCCTTTATTAGCAGCCACCAATTTCTCAATTGCATCCAAAGAATTATAAGGGGCAAGTAGGGTATCTTTTGCAGTTCCTTTGGTAACGCCCGGTGAATCCGGATTTCCCATAGTAATTGCGCCAGAACCGGCAGAAATCAAAAATGAATCTCCATGTCCATGATAATGCCCTTCCATTTTGATAAACTTATCACGACCTGTATACCCCCTAGCCAGACGAATTGCAGACATGGTTGCTTCAGTTCCAGAATTAACCATCCTCACTTTCTCTACCGAAGGAACCATGCTGATAATCAGTTCGGCAATTTCAATTTCTCTAGCGGTAGGAGCCCCGAATGAGGTTCCATTTTCCATAGCCTTGATTACTGCTTCTCTGATCAAGGCATGGTTATGCCCAATGATCATTGGCCCCCAGCTATTAATCAACTCTATATATTTATTGTCATCTTCATCAAAGATAAAAGCTCCATCGGCTCTTTTGATGAAAATAGGATCACCTCCCACTGCACGAAATGCACGGACAGGTGAGTTTACTCCACCTGGAATAAAATTTTGGGCATGGGCAAAAAGCCGCTTGCTTTCAGAAATATTCATTGATTTGTTAAAGGTTTCAATTCACCGTATTCAAAACCGAATACAGGTACATAATTATTTGAATTGCTGTTCAGAAAATTAAATCCCCAGGTTATGTTTCCTTGTTGAAACTGCTGTTGATTCAAGCTCCTTCTAAGATCAAACCCAAAGCTTGGGCTTAAGTTGGAGGAAAGCCAAAATATAAGCTCCTTCCCCAAAACAGCGTTCATAGAAGGGAAGACCAAATTTTTATTATAAAAATCCGTTTTAAACGCAATCATTGCCTCTTTATCCAAAGCTGGAGAATTATTGGAGATAAAGTAGAAATTCGGATCCTCCAACATCTCAAAATTCGCAAAATTGAAACCAAGCCAGGAATCCATTACCAAAATAGGTAAAGAGGTTGTTACTGATTCTATCAAGGAAAGTGTAGACTGGGCTATGGCAGGATCATCGGTCAGCATTATAACCTGATCTACCTTCAAATTGGCACTATCTCTTCCAGGCCTTACTCCTAAATCAGCAAGAAAACTAGCTGCATTTCTGGAATTCAAAGGTTGGGAATCCACTATTCTAAACCCTTCTTTTGTTAGTTTTTCCTTCAGAAAGGCATTCATTTTTTCATCCCTTGAGCTATTGCTGTACCCAATGGCCACTCTTTTACCCCACCTTTGAAATTTCAGATTTTGAACAATTCCATCTACTATATTCTCAGCAGAGGGCCTGAATAAATAGCTATACTGCTTATCCTGAAATCTTTCCCCCAGATTGGAAAGAGGATGGATGAAAGGAATCCTGGCATTTTCTGCAAAGGCGCTCACTAAATCAGATTCCTCCAAGTAAATAGGTCCAACTATTACGTCGGCACGTTTTACTGCAGGTTCTTTCAGTATATTCTGCAAGTGATTTAAATCTCGCTTAGAATCAAAGGAAATCAAATTCACTCTTTTACCTTCTCTTTTAAGTTGATTCACACCAAACCGAATCCCTTCAAATAATTCATAGGTAAATGATGATGGAGAAATTTCTCCAGTCCTGCCATCAGTAAAAGGAAGAATTACCACAATATCCAAAACCTCATCTTTGATTTTAGATGAACCACTTAATTCTCCTATTCCCTGAAGCTCATAATACAGTGCTCTTTCTTCTGAAGAAAGTACCGATTTGTTATTTAAAACGGTACTTAAAGCTGCTGTGTAGCCGGATAATTCCTGAAACTCTCTCAAATTTCTAATCAAGAAATCAGGGCTTTGCTTGATTAGAAATTCATAAATTAAATTCTGAGCTTTTCTTTTGATCTCATCATTTTGAAGCTGGCTAACTTCCTTCAGCCCCTGCTGAGCCTGACTATTTTGAAAGTATGCTGTTGCTAAAAGGTATTTAGCCTCCTCGGCTTTATTCCAATTTCGGGATGCAACAGGCTCAAGAAAATCTATGGCCTGATTAGGCTGATTAGCACCCAAAGCAGCCTGAGCTCCGTGAAATGCTGCGTAATTGGCCAGATTCCCATATTTTTCAACAGAAACAAATTCCTTAAAAGAATTCATGGCCTCCCAATAGGACCCGGAATTTAATTGAACTTGGGCTCGTCTATAATTCTCAGGTAAATTCTGAGACCAAGCCAAAATACTAATGAAAAAAACTGCTAGGAAAAGGAAGGATTTTCTCATGAATCAAGGGTATGAATCAAACTGAATAGACAAATTTAAGCCATTATTTCCAAACCCAAAGTTTGGACCATAATAGATTATAAAAGCAAAACCCGAAGACAAAGCCTCGGGTTTTAACATTTATTGATTTTTTAAAATTATTCCCACTCGATTGTTGCTGGTGGTTTGGAAGAAATATCATAGACTACTCTATTCACACCTTTTACACGGTTGATGATTTCGTTGGACATTTTTCCCAAAAACTCATAAGGTAAATGAATCCAATCCGCAGTCATGCCATCTACAGAACCTACTGCTCTCAAAGCTACCACTCTTTCATAGGTACGCTCATCCCCCATCACTCCTACAGACTGAATAGGAAGAAGTATTGCACCAGCCTGCCAAACCTGATCATATAAGCCATGATTTTTCAAGCCTTGAATAAAAATATGATCAACCTCTTGCAAGGTTTTTACCTTTTCGGCAGTAATATCTCCCAAGATTCGAATAGCTAAACCCGGACCTGGGAAAGGATGTCTTCCAATTATTTTCTCTGGAATCTCCAAAGCTCTTCCCACTTCTCTAACTTCATCTTTGAATAAGGTATTCAAAGGCTCAACAACGGATAGCTTCATGAAGTCTGGAAGCCCTCCTACATTGTGGTGAGATTTAATGGTAGCAGACGGACCTTTGACGGACACTGACTCAATGACATCGGGATAGATCGTACCTTGCCCCAGCCATTTTACTCCGTCAATTTTGTGAGCCTCATCGTCAAATACTTCAATGAAGACTCTTCCGATTGCTTTTCTTTTGGCTTCAGGATCGGTCAATCCAGCCAAGGCATCATAAAATCTTTGCTTGGAATCAACACCTATCACATTCAGCCCCATGTCTTTGTAGGACTCTAGTACTTCTTCGAACTCATTCTTTCGAAGCAATCCATTATCCACAAATACGCAGGTAAGCTGGTCACCAATTGCCCTGTGAATCAAAGTGGCAGCAACTGATGAATCCACACCACCAGATAAGCCCATCACTACCTTATCTGATCCGATTTTGGATTTCAAATCTTCAATAGTAGCATCAATAAACACATCAGAGGTCCAATCCTGAGCACATCCGCAAATAGAAACAACGAAGTTTCTTAGAAGATTTTTTCCTTCTGTAGAGTGTGTTACTTCAGGGTGGAACTGTATCCCGTAGGTTTTTTCTCCTTCAATCTTAAATGCTGCAACTTCCACAGAAGAAGTACTGGCAATAACTTTAAAACCTTCAGGTAATTTTTTGATGGTATCTCCATGAGACATCCAAACAGTAGAACCGTGAGTCATTTCTTTCAGAAGATCATGGTGTAGATCAATATGATCCAGATTGGCTCTTCCGTACTCACGAATCGTGGAAGGAAGCACTTCTCCCCCATATTTATGCGCTAAAAGCTGTGAACCATAACAAACTCCCAAAATTGGAAGCTTACCTCTCAAGCTATCCAAATCCAAATCAGGAGCTCCTTCATCTCTTACGCTACAAGGAGAGCCGGATAGAATAATTCCCTTGATATCATCATTGATCTCAGGAACATTATTAAAAGGATGAATTTCACAATAAACATTCAGTTCTCGAACTCTTCGGGCGATGAGTTGGGTGTACTGAGAACCGAAATCGAGGATCAAAATTTGTTCTGCCATGCGCAAAGGTAAGCAGGTTGAACGGTTTGCTGAAATACGGCAAAGAAAATTTGGTAACAGTTTTAAAGAATCTTACAACCAATTATTTAAAACCCTTAATTATCAGACATTTAAGCCCTTTCTTTTATCAAGAATCCTCTTCTTCCCCAAATAAGGTTTTTAACTCAACTGCGTTTATTCCCTTTTCTTCCTGAAGATATTTCCCAAATACAGCTGTGGAACCATGAGTTAAATAGACTTTTTCAGCTTCAGTAGAAGTAATTGCCTGTATCAATCCCTCCCAGTCAGCATGATCTGATAAAACAAATCCCCTATCGGCTGCTCTCCTTCTTCTTGTGCCTCTAATAGCCATCCAGCCTGAACAAATCCCTGTCCTATAGGGCGAAAATTTTCGCATCCAGGGAGTTCCCATGGCCGATGGTGGAGCTATAATCAAAGCCCCTTTGTATTTACTTTTTGGAATTTCTTGAGTGACTTTTGGGACATCCCAAAGGGAAATGCCATTTGCCAATAAAGCTTGGTTGGTGTTCCAGACTGCTCCATGAACGAAAACTTCACCAATGTCAGGATTCAGGTTTTGCAATATTCTTTGAGCCTTTCCTAAAGAATAAGCAAATAGAACGGAATTTCGGCCTTCGGCTGCATTTTCTTTCCACCAAGAATTGATTTGATTGAAAATCTCTTTTTGACTTTCCCATTTATAAATCGGGAGCCCGAACGTGCACTCTGATACAAATTCATGGCACTTAACAGGCTCAAATGCAGCTGATAGTCCATCATCTTCCACTTTGTAATCACCGCTGACTACTGCTATGCGTCCTTTGTGTTCCAGCCTAATTTGAGCTGATCCGGGAATATGTCCAGCAGGATGAAAAGAAACTTTTACCCCATTGATTAAAAGTTCATCTCCGTATTCGAGAGTTTGAAGATTGATGTCTTCACCCAGCCTCAATTTCATAACCTCTGCAGAGTGATGATGAGCTAAGTAAGCCCTCATACCCCAACGAGAATGGTCTGAATGCGCATGAGTAATGAGCGCTTTATCAACAGGCCTCCAAGGATCAATAAATACTTGGGCGGGAGGACAATATAAACCGGATTCTGTAAGCTCTAGCAAATTCAATGGGAAAGGGATCTTTGATTAATTTAAGCCATAAAACCCCAATATTGTTTATTTCAACTCATAAAAGTAAAAAGTCTGAAAATCTCTTTCTTCAGCATTCGGGTCTTCACCAAATTTGGCATTAACTGAATAGAGTAACTCTTTTTTTGCTTGCAACTTAATCGGCCACTCTCCTTCCCAAAGCTTTTTATCATCCTTAAAAATCTGGTATATAGGCGTTTTATATTTTTCTTCTACGCTCATATACTTTTCATCCCCAACTACTCTCCTATCTAAAGCATCAACTTCTTCATCCGGAGTCCCTTTTAAGTACCATGTAATTAAGTATTCATTAGAAATAGTAAAATCACTGAACGTTGAACCTCGGAGTTCTTCAAATATAGCCCCAAAATTATCTCCTGGACTGGGTTTGATTACTTTAAAATCCTTTCCTGGTTTTAATTCCAAAGAATCTACTAAGATTAACTCAGGAAATTGATAAATGTAAACTTTTGGCGTCATTAAAAATTGAAGATAAAGCAGGTCATCTTTAATAAGGGAATTAGCCTCATAAGAAAAATAACCTCCGGGAAATTGAAGAAAATTGACGGATGATGGGATGGGTGCCTCGAAAAGAACATTTCCTTTTAGATCTAATGTCTTCAAAAAATCATATTGACCCACCAGAGGACCGTCTTTGGAAAATATTTTATCAGAATCATCTTGAATGTAACCAAACTTATATTGATAAGCATCACTAATCAATAAACTTGGTGTGTTACCCAAAAATCTAGTATATACTGTCACGTTTGGAACTCTTGCCTCAAGTAAATTAAAATCTAGGTCATAAATATAGGTGCCCGCATAGGTTTCAATTAGAATTTGGTTTTCACTCATAAATTGAGCCGCTGTAAAATACTTGGATTTATAACTATCAGGCCCGTCCTGAGCTCGATTAGCAACCTTGAGAATATTACCTGAATTGTCTGTTAGGATAAATTCATTGCTTTTAAAATCGAATAACAAAAATTTCTGAGCATCATCAGAATAATCCAGTAAAGTTGGAACGACCAAGCGATCTATGCGCATACTGTCCACCAGCACCAATTTGGGCACATACTGTTTCGAATTTTTGTCGGATTGTTTTTGACTGCAGGAGATTAGAACTAATACTGAGATAAATACGAAAAAGGAATATTTCATAAAAATACTTTTTCCTAAAACTATCAAATACTTTTAAAAAGGAAAATCCTCTTTCGAGGATTTAAATTTCTTGTGGAAGTTTGTCAGGTTTGGCGTAACTAAGTCTACTCAGCTTTTCACCAACATAATACTCATCAAGGCCTGTAACCGTCACAGATTCCAATATATTTAGATCAAGAGATCCATCTTGCCTTAGCCCTTTTTCTTCCACGTAAATGTGATCTATAGAAGCTATCAGTAAAACAGTTTCATTAATTTTTAACGTTTGTGTCTCAACTAATGAACAGCCCAATTTAAGAGGACTCTTTTTAACAAAAGGGGCATAGAATTGCTCCAAATATTCCTCTTCAAGCCCAGTTTTTTCAAATTCAGAACCCGCCCATCTAGCCGAGGTCCAGTGAGCTTCTTTGTAAAATTCTGGGGTAACATGATTGAGAGTAAACACCTCTGTATCCAGAATATTTTCCAGCGTATCTCTTTGAACAGTATGAGGCCTAAAGAGAATCCCCACCAATGGAGGAGATGCACCTATATGAAAAACCTGAGAAAAAGGAGCCAAATTATTGATTCCTGATTTACTCTTTGTACCAATTAGGTTTAGGCTTTTATATCCTGAAAGGCAATTGATAAGGTTTCTTCTGAAAAACGAATCTGATTCCAGAATATCCTCTTTGCTGAAATGCTTGATCATTTTTTAATTGCCTCTTCAATGGTATCACAATATTTGATATCCAATTGATCAATAATATTATCCGGATAGGTTTCCAAAATCTGATTTTTAGCTATTTGAACCATTTTTTCAAACCACTTTTCATCTGGAAGGATTTTACGATGGGTTTTCACACCATATGCTAACATATCTTTCTTCCAATGAATGAAATACCATTCCATTGTAGGTTGATGAAAGGCTCTCAGTGATCTCTTGTCGAAAATGAATTTTTCGTACTTACCTGCTTTAACTATCTCCCCTATTTGATTGAAAGTTTCCTTGAAATCTTCAATGGGTATATAGTCCGCAAGTAATTCACAAATCACAATTCCTTTGTCAGGATTAATTAAAACGCGTGCATACTTTTCTTCAAAAGCCAATTCAAAATCTCGCGTTTCTGATGGATATAAGGTGTCGTTCATGGCAAGATGGTGAGGGATTAATAGACTGTATTTTTACGCTTGGTTTCAGATTGATTGACTTCGTCTTTGAATTGCTCCAAGCGAACTTCTAGGTTTGAGGCATATTCGAGAGTAGTCCGCATCATGTCCTGCTGAGACCTAATTTGCTCTTTCAGCCTCGCAAGCTCTTGATTAACTTCTGCAAGCTTATTCTCATAGTCTTTCTTTAGCCTTTCTTTTTCGAGTTGGGCTTTCCTCAATTCTTCCTTAAACAATAGGAATGATTCAGGTGGAGTCTTCATATTCACAGCTCGTTCTTCTCGGGACCGTACCCTAAGTAATGACAAAATTCTATTGAAATTGTTTAAAGTTTATTTAAGATTGGACATTCCTCCATCCAAATGTACTATCTGACCTGTCATCCAGGAACTTTCCTCAGACAGCAAAAATACTGCAGCATTAGCAATGTCTTCCGGAGTACCATATCTACCGATAGGATGTCTTTTATTACTTGCTTCTTTTTTATCATCAGATGACAACAATACATTTGCCAATGGGGTGTCTGTCAAAGATGGAGCTATAGCATTTACTCGAATCTTTGAAGGAGCCCATTCGGCCGCCAACGATCTTGTCAGCCCTTCTACAGCACCTTTTGCTGCTGCAATACCGGCATGAAAACCCATACCAGTCTGAACTGCAACCGTGCTAAACATTACAACTGAAGGCGAATCAGACTTTTTCAAAGCCTTCATAGAAGCTTGCAAAACTTTAACTGCTCCCAAAAAATTAATGTCTAATTCTTTTTGGAAATCACTTATGCTAATTCTATGAAAAGGCTTCAGATTTATAGTGCCTGGACAATAAACCAAACCATCAATAACATCAGGTGAATCTGGTAACTGGTCAAAATCTTCGGTGATGTCCAATTCAGTAGTTCCATCCCCACTTTTGGAATACAAATAGAGATTTGCACCTCTTGATTTTAATGATTCTGAAATAGCTTTTCCAATTCCTGAGTTTCCTCCGATGATAATAATATTTTTTCCTTGCATAACATGTTTGGTTTCATGTATAAAAGCATTTGATGAAGGAATTTGTTTTGGGAAAAACAAAAAAAACCGAGCTTTTGCCCGGTTTTTAAAGTTGGTTTAGTAGGATATATTTTACTTTTCTAAACTGATATACTTCAGAAATTCATTTCTAGCCTGTTCGTCTCTTTCAAACTTACCTGAATAAAAGGAAGTAACGGTTGAGCTGTTGGTATCATTAACACCTCTTGAACTAACACACATATGATATGCATCCATGATAATAGCTACATCTTCAGTGCCTAAAACTTCTTTCAGCTCGTTACCAATTTGCATGGTCAGTCTTTCTTGAACCTGAGGCCTTTTAGCAAAATACTGTACTATTCTATTAATTTTGGAAAGACCGATCACATTTCCATTAGAAATGTAAGCCACATGAGCCTTACCATAGATAGGAACGAAATGATGTTCGCAATGAGAATGAAACGTGATATCTTTTTCTACCAACATTTCATTGTATTTGTATTTGTTTTCAAAAAGTTTTGCAGCTGGCTTATTCTTTGGATTCAAACCTGCGAAAACCTCCTTCACATACATTTTGGCCACCCGATGAGGAGTACCTTTCAAACTATCATCTGTGAGATCTAACCCCAAAATGTTCATGATTTCACGGAAATGCTTTTCAATCAATTCCACTTTTAAATCATCATCCATTTCGAAAGCATCCTCTCTCAAAGGAGTTTCTAAAGAAGTTCCAACATGCTCTTCACCGATTTCCTCAAATGAAGCCCGGGACAGATTAATTCCCATCGTATTCAACAAAGTTTCTTTCTGTTTCATAAAGTCGAATCGTTAATTCGAATTTCCGATCAATTTTTTCCCTCAAAATATTCCAAATAACCACTGCAATATTTTCAGCGGAAGGGTTGAGATTTTTGAATTCATCGGTATCCAAGTTTAGGTTTTTGTGGTCAAATTTATTTAATACGTGCTTTTTGATAAGATCGCTAAGCACTTTCATGTCATAAACGTATCCTGTATCAGGATCAACTTCTCCCCTGAGTTTTACTATCAAATCATAATTGTGTCCGTGGTAATTGGGATTATTGCATTTACCAAAAACAGCTTGGTTTTTTTCAGGTGACCAGGCAGGATTGTTAAGCCTGTGCGCGGCGTTAAAGTGCTCTTTGCGGAATACGGTTACTTTCATTACTTCTCTGAACAGCAGTTCAATTATTTTTGTTTAATTTTTATTTAAATTCTTTAAACAGAAATTTCAAACTCCTGCTGTTCAATCATTTATTTTTTGCGTTCGGCAAAATTAACCATTTATCAAATTCAGAAGTAAGAAATAGAAATTTTAACCGTAAAAGGAACAAAAGTCCACTTTATTTTAGTTCCTTAACGTGGACGGTCGCTCATCACCCAGATTAGCCAAGTCCTTGATAATCAAATAATATCCTAGTTAAATATTTGGCTTGGCTTTTGTAAAGAAGGAAAAACTATGACCCTACCTACCATAATTCACACGCTAATAAGCTTTACTTTAACAGCAAATATCATACACACACCTACTACACCCAACCTCTCTAAACTATCTGAAAGTGAAAAAATTTATCAACTGATAGTTGATGATGCAGCTTTGGTTCCATCCAAAGAAATTTTTGACCTTGCTATGAATGGGTGGGAAAAGGTTGAGCATAATTTGGAAAATCCTGTTTTGACAATTATTGATTTCAGCCTCCCATCTACCGAGAAAAGACTTTGGGTAATCGATATGGAAAAATCAGAAATCTTAATCAACACAGTTGTATCACACGGTAGAAATTCCGGTCAATTGATGGCTGAATCTTTTTCCAATAAACCCGAATCTTATAAGAGCAGCTTGGGATTTTTTAAAACAGCGGAGACTTATTTTGGGAAGCATGGCTATTCTTTGAGAATCGATGGACTGGAACAGGGGATCAATGATCAAGCACGAAACAGAGCTATAGTCATCCATGGTGCAGATTATGCAAAAGAGGAATTTGCAAAAGCTACAGGACGATTAGGAAGAAGCTTAGGCTGTCCAGCACTCCCCCCTGATATCAGTAAACAAGCAATAGACCTTATAAAAGAAGGATCATTAATGTTCGTGTTCGGCAAAGCTCCTGACTACTTAGAAAATTCCGAACTAGTTCAACCTTAAAAAGATCTAAGGGCTACTAAAATCTCAGCATCACGCTGATAGATATCTGATCTGAAATGCCCCTTTCCATTTGAGTCCGCCCAGAAAGTAAGGTAAACCAAGATAACCGGTATCTTTTTGTCAAGGTTTACAATTTGTTCTCTAGGCTGATTCATTGCTTTTTCAATTTTTTGTAAATCCCAATCTTGATTGTTTTTTAATAGCAATTGTGCTAGTTGGGTGGGATTTTTCAACCTGATACAACCATGCGAGAGCGCTCGCTCTTCCTTTTCAAATAAGTTTCTCGTAGGAGTATCATGAATATACACGCTGTACTTGTTCGGAAACATAAACTTAACTAGTCCAAGCGAATTATTTTGCCCTGGCTTTTGCCTAATCAAGTATGGAAAGGACTTGGTGCTAAAATCTACAGTAGAAGGATCTACATATTTCCCTGATCGGGTAATCACCTCCATATTATTTCTAGTTAAATAAGAAGGATTTTTTCTAATGGCAGGAAGGGTTTCATTCCGCATAATGGAATAAGGAATATTCCAATATGGACTGAAAACAATATAACTCATCTGAGCTGAAAAGACTGGAGACTGATGATAAGGCTGACCTACAATCACTTTTTCAGAAAACAGGGTATCCTGATTATCAATATAGTCCAATTCAAAATTGGCAATATTGACCAAAATAAAGGTGGAATTTTGAATAGTATCCGGAAGCCACCTCAACCTTTCCAAGTTTACTGAAGCTTTATCGATCAAACTTTTTGGAGATTGATTAAGAGCCTCTAAAGTCATTTTACCTAAGATTCCATCTACTTCAAGTCCATTGTCTTCCTGATATCTTTTTACCGCTTCAAAAAGAAGAGAGTCATAGAGTTTTGACGATTTATCAGCAACAGTAGATCCGACAAGATATTCCCAGAAAATCAATCTATCTCGTAAAGCGGGAATAGCAGAATTTGTCTCACCAAATTTAATTGATTTGTTTTCTTTGACTGGTTTCCAATCCAAAGAATCATTTTTCGCAATGGATTCGAGATTTCTGACTACCTCTCTGCCCTTTCGATAGATTTCAAATTTAGGATAAACAGACTGGATCACTGGCCGAATTTCCTTTCTCATAAGAGCAGTATGCAGTAATTCTATATAGTCTAATTGCTTTTGAATAGGCTCAATTCCCCAGTTACTTTTCAAGGACGATGGGTCTACTTTTCCAACTTCCAAATGAGTAACCAGCTTGAAAAACGCATCAGTTAAAAGCAAATCAAAATCTGCCAAATCACTGAAATCATTCGCATTTTTCTTCTTTTTATTACTTTCAAAAGCTTCGAAGAAGGTCTGAATTAATTTCAAATTATACTCTTCAGGGTTTAGCCCATCATATTTTGACTGGATGATCTCGTAGCGCATCTCATAAGCAAACTCTGTCAATTCCCCATTGAAAGACCAAACTGGGTTAAACTCTCTTGCTCCGTAAAAAGTATGAATTTCACTGGATGTCAATAATGGCAAGCCCCTCACTTCCAATTTTCTTTGGGGTTGATCGGTCTCCAGGATAAATCTGATCTTATCAGCAACCTCCTTTTGACTGGCGAAAGCCGAGCAAACTCCTGAGAATAAAAAAACCGCAATCAAAAAGAAGCGGTTTATATAGTGGCTATTAGCTTTCATAAATTTTGAGTTATTCTTCGACCTTAAAATCCTGGTATTTTCTTCCCAAAGCCCAAGACTCTTTCAACATAGTCAAAAAATTCCCCATTTTGGCTAAAGGAATCAAATTTGGTCCGTCACTCAATGCCTTTGCTGGTTCTGGGTGGGTTTCAATAAAGAAGCCATCTATTCCAGTTGCGGCCGCTGCTCTCGCTAAAACCGGAGCAAACTCTCTTTGACCTCCGCTGCTTCCGCCTTGGCCTCCAGGTTGTTGAACTGAGTGGGTAATATCAAATACCACAGGAGCAAATTGCCGCATGATCGGAAGACCTCTCATATCTACAACCAGATTATGATATCCCAATGAGAACCCACGCTCGGTCAAACAGACATTTTCATTTCCGACAGATCTTACTTTCTTGACTGCATACTGCATGTCTTCAGGAGCCATAAACTGACCTCTCTTAATTTTTACAGCCTTTCCGGTCTCTGCTGCAGCCAGAAGTAAATCTGTTTGCCTACATAAGAAAGCCGGAATCTGAAGCACGTCTACTACTTCGGCCACTTCAGCTGCCTGATAACTTTCATGAATATCCGTTACCAAGGGCACATCCAAAGCTTTACCTACCCGCTGCAAAACCTCCAAAGATTTATCCATTCCTATGCTTCGGAAAGAATTGGAAGAGGTTCTATTTGCTTTGTCAAATGAGGCTTTGAAAACATAGTGAAAGCCATTTTCCTCAGCCCAGGCCTTCACCTTCGTGCCAATTTCCAAACAAATATCATAGCTTTCCACGGCACAAGGGCCAGAGAAAAGGACAGGTTTATCGGAACCTAAAACAATTCCCTCTCTGATTTTCATGGTGCTTGTGGTTCTATTCATCTTCTTTTGCTTTTACGATATGATTTTCAATCAAAGGAATCAATTTGCCTTTGGAATGTAATATTAAGTCTGCTACTTCTCTGAAAACACCTTTGCCTCCAGCAGCAAGGGTGACATAATTCACTTGAGGTTTGACATATGCCAGTGCATCTGCTGGAGCCACTGAAAATCCAATTTTACTTAAAATAGGCAGGTCAATCAGGTCATCTCCAATATAGGCGACCTCATGCAGTTCTATTTCCAGCGTTTCCAGGATTTCGCTCAGTTTTTTCCATTTATCTTTTACACCATGATAATGAAAATCAAAACGCAATTCCTCGCATCTATTCTCCACTACCTTGGATGAGCGACCTGTAATTGCACCCACCATAATGCGGTTTTTTCTCAAATGCTGTACAATCAAGCCATCTTTGACATTGTATTTCTTATACTCTGTACCTAAGTCATCATAGATGATCCCACCGTCGGTCAGCACACCATCTACATCAGTAATCAGTAATTTGATAGCCGATGCTTTTTGCAAAACCTCCTCTGAAATCCCGGAAAAGAGTTGATTGATTATTTCTTCTGTTTCCATTGTATAGAGTATAGGTCTAGTCTTCGTTGTTCTAAGTTTCTTACGCTTCCAGCTTTTCTTTGCTTGGTCAAAAGATCTAAGTCCACATCCGCGACAATTGTAGTTTCTGCATTTTCAGATGCCTGGGCTACGATAGAATCATGTGGAAAAGAGAAATCTGAAGGGGAATATATAGCAGCCTGTGAGTATTGGATATCCATGTTTTCTACTTTTGGAAGGTTACCCACCGACCCTGTGATCGCTACATAGCATTCGTTTTCGATTGCTCTTGATCTTGCGCAGGTATTTACTCTAAGGAAGGCATTTTTTGTATCCGTCCAGAAAGGGACAAATAAAATATCCATGTTTTGCTCTGCAAGAATTCTCCCTAGTTCAGGAAATTCCACATCATAACAAATTAGAATTCCAACCCTTCCTGCATCTGTATCAAACACATTGATTCCATTTCCTCCCTGAAGTCCCCAGTAAGCTGCTTCATCTGGTGTAATGTGAAGTTTGTATTGCTTGGCATGCGTTCCATCTCTCCTACACAGGTAACTTACATTTCGAAGTCTCTTGCCATCATATTCCGGCATGGATCCAGCAATGATGTTCACGTTGTAAGAAACCGCCAAATCACTCATTCTACTTACAATCTCTTCCGTGTAGTCTGCCAAATTTCGGATTGCTTCTGAGGCATCCATATCGTTGAACTCAGCCAATAGCGGAGCATTGAAGAATTCAGGAAGCAGGCAAAAATCCGATTTATATCCGGAAACAGTATCCACGAAAAATTCAACCTGCTGCATCAGATCATCCACATTGGAAAATCTTCTCATTTTCCACTGAACCAAGCCTAGACGAACTATGGACTTTTTATTTCCGATGAGCTTTTCGTCTTTTTCGTAATAAATATTGATCCATTCCAATAAAGTAGCATAAGCTCTGGAATCTATATCTTCTGGAAGATATTTCGTAATCACCTTCCTCACGTGAAATTCATTGGCCAATTGAAAGGAAAGTACTGAATCGAAAATCTCCTTATTTTTTACCAAATCAATGTACTTTCGAGGAGTCATTTCATCGGCATAATTAGTATAACCGGGAATCCTTCCACCAGCAATGATAGAGCGGAGATTCAGGTTTTCGCAAAGCTCTTTACGGGCATCATAAAGTCTACGCCCCAATCTCATACCACGATATTCTTGATGAACGAATACATCTGTACCATATAGCGTATCTCCCTCATCATCATGAGTATCAAATTTACCGTAACCGGTGATTTGATCGTAAGTATGGTTATCCCCAAATTGAGAATAATCAACAATTATACTGAGAGCAGCAGCGACTACCTTTCCATTATCTTCAATACAAATCTGACCTTCAGGAAAAACCTTCAGCTGGTTCTTCAATTCCTGACGGGTCCAGGCCATGCCTTTGTCTTTGTATATCGATACCATGATATCACGGATATCATCGAAATCGGAAAGCTTAATATTTCGGAGTTTTAATCGGTGCTCGAGTTCTTCTCTGTGTTTACTCATGTTACAAAATTAACTAAAATCAATCGATAATTTCAGATGGGGAAAATTTCCAACCTATAAACAAAATAAAATATGGATTTTTTAATCCAGCTAAAATTACTTTAGATTGGGTATTCAATTCTGATGATTAATCGACGAATTTCGAAAAATACAGCGATTTTCTATGCAAAGTGAAGCAAATAATACAAAAGCAGCTCCTGTCTCTAATTTTATAGATTGGCTGGAGGAAATTTTAAATGTTAGTTTGGTTAATTTGGGGGAATCTAAACTAACAATAGGCCTACTTCTTACGCTGATTTTTTCATTTATCGCACTTTTTGTGATTTCAGAATGGATTCGAAGACTCTTAGTCAATAAAATATTAAAGCGCTACGATATCACCACTGGAACCAGGCAATCTATTGGAACCATGGTCAAATATATCCTGATTTTAGCAGGTATATTTTCAATTTTGCAAACGAACGGAATTGACCTCAGCGCATTTGGAGTCCTTGCAGGTGCTATAGGTGTTGGTATTGGTTTTGGTTTGCAAAATGTGACCAACAACTTTATCAGTGGTTTGATTATTCTATTCGAGCAACCCATCAAAGTTGGGGATAGAATCGAAGTTGGTGACGTAACGGGAGACGTAATTAAAATTTCTGCTCGCTCCACCATGATCGTCACCAATGATAATATCACTATCATTGTCCCAAACAGCCAGTTCATTGATAGTCAGGTAATTAATTGGTCTCATTCAGACAGGATGGTAAGGTTTAATTTTCCTGTGGGTGTTTCTTACAAAGAAAACCCACAAAGAGTAAAAGAGATTTTATTAGATGTAGCCAAGAAAAATCCCGGAGTACTAAATACCCCTGAAACCGATGTGCTCTTTTCGGATTATGGCGATAACTCCATTAATTTTACTTTAAGGGTTTGGACTTCAGAATATATCAACAGACCCAATGTGCTCAAAAGCCAACTTTATTATGAAGTATTTAAAAGGTTTGGTGAAGAAGGAATTGAAATTCCATTCCCTCAAAGAGACTTACATCTAAAATCAGGATTTGAAAATTTAAAAAATTAGGCTATTTTTCGATAAATTACCTGTGGAGTAGGCTTACAACTGGCCTAAAGATGAGAAAGTTACTTCTAATATTATTTTTATTTATCAGCTTTGAGTCTATCTCCCAAAGCTTCTATCGCTATCGTTTTGAGGAGCCATGGTCCTTTTCTGCCAGTATCGGACCTACTCAATATTTTGGAGAATTGTATTCTTTTTGGAAATATAATGAGGGAGTTCAGCCAGATTGGAATGCTAATATTGCATTCCATTATACAATAGGAACTCATTTACGGGCAAGAGGAGATTTTTCATATTATAAAATGTCGGGTCAAGATCCTCCTTCGGATCCAAGAGCCTTCAGAACTCCCAGAAATCTTCATTTCCGAGCTAAGAATTGGGAAGTAACAGGAATTATCGAATACTATTGGGATCCTGTGAAAGTTCCAAATATTCATAGACCACTTTGGAACCCTTACATATTTGTAGGGATAGGAATGTCTACCAATAACCCAGAAGCCCAACTTGATGGAGAATGGGTAGATCTGAGACCTCTTCAATTAGAAAACAATCCTTATGAAAGGTATATTGTAGTTTTTCCTATGGGATTGGGATTCAAGTACAAACTTAATGTCTACATGGATTTGACATTTGAAGGGAATTACAGATTCACTTTGACTGATTACATGGATGATATTTCGGCCTATAATGTCAGTGAGTTTTACCTAGACTTAGTTGATGATTATGTAACGGGAAGAAATCCCGATAGATTGAGGCTGGCTATTAGAAACCCAGGTTTTTTGGATGACAATGGTATGCCGGATGTAGATAAAATCCTTCGCAATGGAGGAAGAATCCGCAGAGGCTCAGGCCTTACTCATCGCTTTGACGGTTATATGACTGTCAATGTTGGGCTGGAAATTCATTTCTCTAGAGATATCTTTAAAAACTGGATATTCAGAAATAGAGTATACGAAAAGGCTTTCCGATTCTGGTAAACCTGCTTTTTATCATTTTTCATTCTTCATATTTCCATTAATTTCCGTAAATGATTTCCTCTAAACGAGGTGATATCTTTCTATGGAAAATCTAAACTATTGGGAATTTATAGCAGGATTGGGGATTTTCCTTTTAGGAATGCACCAAATGGAAAGTGGGCTCAAAGAGCTTGCTGGTAAATCCTTTAGGGCCCTACTCCAAAAATTTACCAACAAAAGCTGGAAAGGCATTCTTACAGGGACCTTTATTACTTCAATTTTGCAGAGTAGCTCTTTGGTTACTTTGATGGTTTTAGCATTTTTAGGAGCAGGTCTCATCAGCCTTCAAAATTCCATTGGAGTAATACTAGGGGCCAATCTGGGCACTACAGTTACCGCATGGATTGTTGCCACTTTAGGATTTAAAATCAGCATTTCCTCTTTTTCACTCCCTTTTATAGGAATAGGAGCCTTATTCTTTCAATTCTTTGGCAAAAGAATTTACCTTAAAAATTTTGGTCTCCTCCTATTAGGTTTTGGGTTTTTATTTTTTGGGATTGATTTAATGAAAACCTCCATTGAATTGTTGGCTCAAAAAATGGAGTTGAGTCATTTTGCAGAAGTGAGACTGATATTCTTTTTAGGGCTGGGAATTATTCTCACTGCTTTGATTCAATCCAGCTCAGCTACACTGGTGATTTTACTCAGTGCATTAAATTCGGATGTAATCACTATAGATCAAGCGGCAGCTTCAACAGTGGGAGCCAATATTGGAACAACCATCACTGTTATTCTGGGAGCAATTGGTGGAACTCCCGATAAAAAAAGGTTGGCTTCAGTCCATTTCATATTTAATTTCTGTACTGGGATACTGATTTTTCCATTTATCCCCTATTTCATCGCCGTCTTAGAAAACAGTAGAATAGGAGGAGATCATTTGATCTTATTGGTTGTATTCAACACGTTGATGAACCTTGCGGGGATTATCATTTTCTTTCCTTTTTTGGGTTTTTTGAGATCTTGGATTAATCAACGTTTTAAAACCAAAAAAATCAGCTTAACCTCATTTATTCACAATGTGGACACTTCTGTTCCGGAAGCAGCCATTAAAGCTGTAGAGAAAGAGCTAGACTCGGTTTTCGATCGTACCAAATTCTTTATCAAGGAGACTCTGGGAATCGAGGCAAAAACAGGAGAACATGAAAGTATTTGGCAAAAAGTATTGGGCCGCTCATTTGAATTAATCCATGTCTACAACGAAATCAAAGAAATCGAAGACGAGATTACAGAGTATCATATAAAGATTCAAAGCGAACCAATCTCTGAAGTTGAGGCAAGACATCTAAGTTCGCTCATGGAATCACTTAGGTCCATGGTTTATTCAGCTAAAGCTATAAAGGGCATCACCCAAAACATTAAAGAGTTAGATTCAGCTGAAAGAAACCTACCGAAAAAATTCCTGCTTAGAATCCAGGATCATGCAAAAGTGTCATTTGAGCAAATAGAACAACTGAGGCTGGAAGAAAAAGAAAACAGAGAAGTACCTCAATGGCTACAGCAACTTCAATATCAAGATCAAATTTTTATGGAAGACTTATACAAAGAAGCAAAAAGCCATCAGACAGATATTCCATTTTCTACCTTAAGCAATGTTGGAAATGAATATTGTAGAAGTCTTTACAGTTTGGGTGTTGCCGTCTTCCATTGGCAACACCCAAAAACTGAATCATTTAATCTAGATCAACCAAAACAGGCTACTGCTTGATACTCAAAACGCCCAAATTGCCTTTAAATAAGACCGTTTCTGTAGTTCCTACTTGATAAGAAAGGCTTTTCTCATGGTGGCCTGTTTCAATTGCTATCCATTTGATACCATTTTCAGAAGTGAAGTTGATAATTCCATTTTCCACTTCTTTTGCATTGTGAATATGCTGATGGAATACGATTTCCTCATTTCCTTTTTGAAACATATCCATTCCTTTTTTTACTTCCTCGGAAGAAGTAAAGTGATCGGGAGTATTTACATAAAGCAAATGAACACTACACTTGAATGCTTTAAGGAGGGTTTTAATGATTGAAAAGCTTTCTCTTGATTTAAGATGGAAATTGGAACAAAAAGCAATTTTCCTTAGATCATTTCCATCCAAGGCTTCCTTCACAGCCAAAACAGGACAAGGAGAATTTCTCAATACTTTTTGCAAGGTTGAGCCTATAAATTTCCCCTCTGAGTAACCTTTCCCATAAGCTCCCATTACCAGAAGCTCCACATTTTCCTCTTTAATACTCCTTAATATCATTTCCCAAGGAACACCCACTTTTACTTGATAATCAATCTGGGATTTTGCTGGAGCTATTTCACGAACGTATTCAGGCAAAACTAATTCAGCTTCTTGCTTTTGTTCAGTTAGCTCGGAGTATTTCTTCTTCGCTTCTTCAGAAAGTTTTTCAAAGTCTACTTCAGAAGGAATGACCGTAATCACTAAAATATTGGCATTGGTTTTCGCACTTATTTTCTGGGCAGTCTTGAGGGCTGCAAGAGAATAAGAGGAAAAATCAAATGGAACAGCTATAGTTTTCATGACTTCTAGATTTATGATGTATCCACAAGTTCACGAAAAGCCTGGCCAAATCCTTTGAAAAAGGTCAATAAAAAACCTGATAAAAATCAGTAAATCAAATCATTAAAGCTCCTTTTCCATCATTAAGTCACATCTGCAATATTTTCCGTCCATTACAGGAACTTCCACGAAACCTAAATCTTGATAGATTTTCAGTGCAGCCTGAAGCTTGGTATGCGTGTATAAAACTACTTTCCCAGCCCCCATTTCTTTGGCTTTTTCCAAAATTGCAATGCAAAGCTTCTTCCCAATTCCCAAACCCTGAGCATTCTTGGAAACGCCCATTTTGATCAATTCATAGGTTTGCTCATCAATTTTGGAAAGACCAACAGTACCTACGATTTCCTTTCCTTTTTTGGCGAAAATAATGGCACCTCCTTTTTCCAAAATCGTTTTTTCCGGCTGTTCCAACTGTTCTTTATCAAATGGCTCTATAGAAAACAACTCTTCTACCCAAGCCTTATTGATGATTTCAAAATGAGTGCGAAGTGAATTTTCGAAAGGAATGATTTGAATGGCTTCCACAATTACAGATAGGTTAAATAGGTAGTTATAAATTATTCTGCTAGATTAGGTTTGTTCAATCAAAAATCCAATGAAAAAATTACTTACCCTCTTTTTCATCCTCTTTTGCATCTCAAATTTGAGCTATGCACAAAGCCCAGAAGAAAAATTAAGAGAATTGGGAATAGAACTTCCCGAGATTAGTGCTCCCATGGCCAATTATGTAAAGTGGAAGCGGGTGGGCAATCTGATTTTTTTGGCTGGGAATGGACCGGATATTTATGGAAAAGTAGGAGCAAATTTGAGTCCTGAGGAAGGCTATCAGGCAGCCAGAGAAACCGGGATTGAAATCATCGCAGTACTCAAGGCAGCAACTGGAGGAGACTTAAGTAAAATCAAGCAGTTTGTAAAGGTGCTGGGTATGGTGAATTCGGCACCAGACTTTACCGGACATCCTGCCGTTATTAATGGTTTTTCTGATCTGATGGTCGAAGTCTTCGGAGAAAAAGGAAAACATGCCCGTTCGGCAGTAGGTGTAGCAGCTCTACCGAATGACATTGCCGTTGAAATCGAGGTGATTGTGGAAGTAGAAGATTGATGATCAAGGCTATTTTTTCAATTCTTATGCCTTTGGCCCTTCTTTTCGCGCCACAGGAAAAGACCTTTTTGGCAGAATATATTTATGTCGATGGATTGGCATTTCGGCAACAGGGACTGAAGGGGATTTTTGAAAAGTACGGGCCAACACAAAGTACAGACACCTATTACGAATGCAGCTTTCACTCCAATCAGGAAAAGGGCAAAAGCTATTATCAACTGATCTATGATCAAATCACTTGGATAGGGAATACTGAGGAAGGTTACATCCCGAATTTGATTGTTTTCGACCCGGAAGGTAAAATGAAATGGACTTATTTTCAGGAGATTGAATTCAGTGGAAAAAGCTCCCTTCAAGAAGTTGAGCTTTTTATGAAAAAAAAAGCAGCTCCCATTCAAATCCACGGAAGAGATGATGAGCTATTATCTAGTATCATGGGCCGATTTACTGATGCTGATGATGGGTTTTTCTTTCTTTTTAGGGAAGGGAAGTTGATTGAGTTTCAGTATTGGAGTCCTTGTTGAAAACAAACTAACCCCAAAATTGAAACCCAAATTAGAGGTCTGAACAGCATCCAACTCCATTTTGAAAATGGACGTTGGTGGATAGATAGCTGGACTTGTGAAATGGAATCGGAAAACAACAATCTGGTATCCGACTTTTTAAAAGAGGAATAAATCCATTTCAATAATCTACATACTCAAACTTTAATATGATACTTGGTACATAGTACTTTGTACATCGTACTTCATACTCTTCACCATCTTCACCTCCCACAAATCTCCTTATAGGGACAATATTCACATTTTTTCAAAACCTCTGTTTGATCAAAGGGGATTTCTGGATTGTATAATTCCTCGAGCAGTTCTTTTAATTTGGTTTGAAAATCCGGATCGTAGTCTTTGTAATCCAGGACTTCTATTCCGGTTTTTCGACCTTCCTTTTGGTACAAATAGGGATCAAAATTATCATTGAACACCTCTTTTAAATTGAAAATTGTAGGCTTCAAAGGAGCAGTATTTTCAGGATGGGTTCCTTGATAAATTAATCCATAAAACAGAGTTTGCATGGCCGCTTTGTTCCTTTTTTCCAAGCTCCGATCAAAGAGTGCTTCAAGATTGGGAAAGGTTTTTTGATCTCCACCAGATTTGTAGTCTATCAAGCGGATCACCCCATCAAGTTCATCTACCCGGTCAATGATTCCTCTCAAAGCCACACTACGAGTTCCATTCAAAGTATTGATCTCCATCGTTGTTTGGTACTTTTTTTCTTTTTCTAAAGAGATTAAACGAAAAGGTGCTGTGCTTGCATCATATGCCAAGACCTGATCCACATAGCCCTGTATCACATCACGAGCTATGGCCAATTGACCATTGAGTTTGGTTTCTGCTTCGTCTTCAAGATGATAAAAATCGCGAATGGCTTTTTCAACCGCAGGAAAAATCCAGTTTTTTCGTAATTCAGCGAAATCCCCCTCTTCGATTTGAGTTCGTTTTTTTCGTTGGATAAAACCTGAATACAAGTTCTCCAAACTGTAATGGGCCAAATTCCCGAAGACTCCGGCATCAATCTCCTCGCTCACTTCCTCTTTTTCTTTGATTCCAGCAATGTATTGCAAGTAAAATTTGAGTCTGCAATCCAAATAGACATTTAAAGCAGAAGGAGAAAAGGCAGTTTCCGAGTGTCCATCCGATCCTACTAAATACCGTTCTAAGGCATGAAAAATGGAAGGTAACTTTTCAATTCGGATTGCTTCGGTCGATTTTTGGTCTATGGGAACATAAATGACTTCCTCGGAGAGGTCTTGATTGAGCTCCACCTCCATCTGTTGCAAGTATCGGCTCTTTTCTCCAGCCCTACCCTGATCTGCTGCAGTCGTATAGATCATATGAACCTCTTCTGCGGCATGCAGTAGCCGATAGAAAGTATAGGCATAAATAGCATCATTTTGCTCCTGAACCGGCAGCCCAAATGCCCTTCGGATAGAAAATGGAATCATGGAATTCAGACCGGCCGAAGGTGGAAAACTATCTTCATTCATATTACAAATGATAACCCGACGGAAGTCCAGGTTACGGGATTCCAATACCCCCATGATCTGCAGTCCGCGAAGAGGCTCTCCCTCAAAAGGTAATTTGACTTCCTGAAATACCTGTCGGAACAAGCGGATAAAAAATTCCCGCTCAACCGAAAACTGCTCCTCTTTTTCAAAGGTCTCCCGCAATCGGGTCAATTGCTTGAAACATTGGAAAAGGTAGTTGCGCTGAAGCATATCATCTTTAAGCAATTCAGCCAATTCCTGCATCAAGGTACTCAGGTAAGGAAATAATTGATCAGCTTCCAGCTTTTGAAAAATCAATTCAAAAAGCTTACCTCCCTTTACAAGTTCTAACCTGGAAATATATACCTTGTTCATGGCCTGAATCTCTCCCAACACTCCTTTACAAAAGCCTTCATTAACACTTTTTAAATAAGTAGATGAAAGCAAGTTCTTGATAGGTTGATGGTAGAAGAAAGGCTCCCCATTTTCAATTTTAATAAATCGCTGCATTTCCAAAACAGCCTCTAAAAATGCATAGACGGGAGCATTTTTAACCGGATACCCCATGGTCACATTTACCTGATTGATGCGCTCCGGTAGAGAATGAAGAACCGGAAAGAGTAATTGCTCATCCGGTAAAATCACGACTGTCTCTTCCAGCGCTTCCTGATCCGGAATTTGTTCCAATAATGAACCCACCAAATTTGCCTGATTCACCTTAAGAGGGATGGCATAGGTTTTAATTTCTGAAGTCTTACTTTGAATCAAATCTGGAAGCTCCTTGGGAAAGGTGGGACCCAAAATGACATCCTTCCTGTACTCACGGAAAAATAGTCCAGCTTCTTGATTGCCATCAAGCGTGTAATAAGCATCAATATCCCAATGGATTTCAGCACCAAACTCCTTGATAAAATGCTTGATCAGCAGTTCTTCCGTTTTTGTAAAAGCATTAAATCCCAAAAAGATATACTTTTTTTCAGGCTTTTGGATTTCACTCAGGCTCATGGCCACTTGTCTATACAGCTTACCAGAATAAGCCAATCCCGACACCTCAAGGGAAGATTGAAAGGCACGGTAAAGCGGTTTAAGTACTTGCCAAAATTTCAGAAATTTTTCCTGATGCTTCTTGTCTTGGCTGATAAAGGAATTCCAAAATTGTCGGATCAACTCAATTTGATTTTCAGTCAAAAAACTTAAATCAGACTCCAATTCTTTGATTTCGGCCAAATGGTGATAGAGTTTATCCGGATCGGCCATAAACTGATCCACATCATTGAAGTCCTTCAGAATCATTTCACCCCAAAAGAAAAAGCGATCAAATGACTCAGGATCAGGGTGCAAATCCCCATAAACCCGGTACAATTCAAAAATCAGTGTTAAATCATCTGCCGGCCGTTTTCCTGCAAATCCATAAAACACGTCCTCAATCGTCTTTACTTCAGGCATCCAAGTAGGCTGATCAATCAAGGTCCCCATATGCTGCGTAAAAAACAATCCAGCTCTTCTGTTGGGTAAAACCACAATTACCTCTCTCAAAGATTCTGATTCCTTCAGGATTTTTTTAGCAGTATTTCTTAAAAAATTATGCATGTACTTCTTCGATTTTTCCTGTTTCTAAATAACATAAGTAGCCCTTGCATGGCTTTGCGGTAAGTGACTTCACGAGTTCCATATATTCCTTAACCTGCTTGCTATAGCTGTCCCGTTCTTCTCCTGTTTTAAAATCTACCACCACTGCTTCCCTTTGGTGGAGGAGAATACGGTCAGGTCTTTTTTGTTTTCCTCCTGGCAAAAGAATGCCCTGCTCATTCAATGAATCCTGAGCTGGATCAAACCAAGAAGCAAAAAGTGGATTTTCGAACAATGCCTGAAGCTGAGAGAGGACCTCTTCTTTCTCTTCTGAACTCAACCTCCCTTCAAAATATAGACTTTCTAGCTCCAATTTAGCCTGGGCTAGGGTATTGGATTTTTCTAAAATCTCATGAACAAGCAAGCCAAAATTCCGCTTTTTCCGCTGCTCCATGCCTTCGGCGGAAAAGTCAACTGCATATTGTTTGACCTCCAATAATTCTTGCCATTTCTTATAAGTCCAGCGCAAGGGTGGCGTTTGAAATACCGTTTGATCAGGAATATTGGATTCTGGCCAATCTCCCCATTGAAAGATCTTTGACTCTTGCTCTAAGGTTCCCAGATTTTGAATTCCTCCTTCTAAAATCTGCTGCAAATGGATCTCTAGGTAATTTTGAGAATTAAAAGAACCCTTATAGGGAGAAAGAGACCAAAACACCTCCTCTGCTCGAGTAAGGGCCACGTAGATCATATTCAAGCTATCCAAATAGGCCAATATTGCCTCTTCACCATAGGTTTCAGCGAATAAAGACTGGGCTAGGCTACTCTGCAGCTTCAATGGAATAATTGCCTGAATTCCCGTATCTGAATCTTTAAAAGGAGCCCAAACAATGTTGTCTTTAGTGGTATCAAAAATGGTCCATTTTAAAAATGGCATTAAAACCACTTTGAATTGAAGACCTTTAGATTTATGAATGGTAAGAATTCGCATTGCATCATGTCCTTCAGGGATCTTTACTGTACGCTTCTGCTTGTTGTCTTGCCACCAATCCAAAAAAGCTCCCAGATCTGAGCGATTTTTAGAAATAAAATCGAAGACTGCTTCCCGAAATCCGGAGATATAGGCCTTCTCCAATCCCGTCTCTTGAATTCGAAGTATGCGAATCAACTCTTCGGTCATTTCCAATAAAGAAAGTTGCAACAATACCTGTTCCTGCGCTTTAAATAATTCAATCTCCTTAGCAAAATCTTCATCAATCTGATCCAAGGAAAACAGTTTGTGATCAACTTTCTGATCTAAAAGTACAGCTCGATAATACCACATGGTCTTAAACTGCACCTCATCATCGGGTTGATACAAGTATGAAAGGGCAGCGACCAGGGCTTTGACTGAGGCTGCCTTATGCAAATACATGGATTCATCCGAAAGCACATCGTATCGGTATTGATCGCTAGTAACTTCCAGCATGAGGCAATCAGCAATCTGCTCACCTTCTGACTTGGTTCTAACCAAAAAAGCGATATCCTTCAACTGATAGCCCAAATCCTGGAGTTTCCTGACCTGTTCTGGAATTTTTTCAAGGACCTGTTTATCAAATTTACCATCCTCTTCCAGCTCCTTATTCTCTTCCAAGAATTCCATCCGCACCATACCTTGGAAATTAGATTGCTTTTTTTTCGAGGATACTTTTTGCTTTACATCGGCATAAGCTTTAGACAAAATACTTGGATCATCCACCCCATAAGTGTCAGAAAGCACCCGCTCAAAAGAAGTTGGGAGCGTTTCAAACAATGCATTGTTGAATTCAATGATACGAGGCAAACTCCTATAATTGGTATCCAAATTCTCTGTTTTAATCAAATGAGCACCTATCTCCTCTTCCACTCTTTCAAGAAGGAGTTTCATTTCTCCTCCACGCCAACGATAAATAGACTGCTTAACGTCCCCTACCAAAAGATTACGATGACCAAAAGAAAGGGAGTTTTCGAGTAGAGGCTTGAAACTAGCCCACTGAAAGCCCGAAGTATCCTGAAACTCGTCTATCAAAAAATGTTGGTATTGATTCCCTACTTTTTCATAGATAAATGGGGCGTCATTTTCATAGGTGATTTCTTTCAGGAACTCATTGGCATCCGAAATCAAAAGCATGTTTTCCTCGGATTTGATCAGAGATAAATCATCTAGCAAATTCCTAAAAACTCCATAAACATAAATATTTCTAGAAATAGCGCTGATGGTATTCCATTGGAAAAGCAAAGGTTCAAATTGCCTTAGAATATCATTTAGACCTGATTGAAAAGCACTTTCAATTTCATTGATTTTTTTACTTGATTTAGCATACCATTTTCCAGGATTATCAATGGCCTCAACCATTGTTTTTGTAATATCTGGAACGACCTTGTTTCTATCACCGAGTTGATCAAACTTCTTTGCAAAGGAATTGGAACTACCACTAAAATCCGTCCATGCCAAGCCATGAGCGACCCTTATTTCATTGGCCTGCTGTTTTAAATCTTTACCAATTTTGATAAGACCATCTCTTCGACTCTTGACCAGTTTTTGGAGTTGATCGACATTTTCTTTCTCACTCAAAAAGGATTTGATTTCGCCTGCATGCTGTTTAAAATTCTCCTGAAAAATCTGTTTACCCAAGCCCTGAATATTTCTCCGAATATCCCAGGTTTTCCCATTCTGGATCTGCTCAGTGGCGTAATCAACCAGCCATTTATGTAGGAATTCATCATCCATCACCTGCATGACAACTCGATCTACTACCCTTTCAAGAACTCCATCCTGATCCAATTCTACCTCAAACTTCGCATTGAGATCAATCTCGCGGGCAAATGCACGAACTACTTTTTGAAAAAAGCTATCAATCGTGCTGACTGAAAAATGACTATAATCGTGCAGGATAGCCGTCAGTGTAGCCTTCGCCTTATGCTTCAAACCTTCAGCATCCACTTGCAGAAATTTCATTAATTCCTGATCCATAAACTCCGCCTCATCCACCTGCTGAGACAATCTTGACAGCACATCCAAAATCCGCTCCTTCATCTCCTGAGTGGCCTTATTGGTAAAAGTCACTGCTAATATCTGCTTGAAAGCTGTTGGTGGTTGCCTTAGTGCCAACTTGAGATACTCTAGTGTAAGCGTATAGGTCTTCCCAGATCCTGCTGAAGATTTGTAGATGATAAAAGGTTTGTCTGACATAGCTTGGAAAAAAGTGAGTTTGAAGATAGGAAAGCTTGATGAAATTGAAGGAGTGAAATTTTATTTTTGACAAAAAATGTCGTGCATTCTAAAGGATCCTTACATCCATCAAAAAGCTATAGGAAAAAGTTTGATTTTTCGAGAACTTCAATCGTCAACCAATAAACCTATGAAAAACCTAATTTACGCTTTTCTTTTTTTCTTCTGCATCCAATCCGTTCAGGCCAAGGACGGCTATGAATTGTGGTTGGACTACAGTTCCATCAAGACTCCCACTATTCGATCAGAAGTCGAATCATTATTTAGTGGAATCTACTTTTTTGGAAAAACCCCAACGTACGACGCCATCCAATTAGAGTTGGAAAAAGCTGTTCCAAAAATGATCGGGCAATCTCCTATCTATGCAACTGACCGGATCAATGTGGCTAAAATGTGGCTGGGTACCAGAGAGGAACTTGCTCAGGTCATAGGCTTAGACCAACAAATGGAAATCAAAAATTTAGGAGATGAAGGTTACTGGATGGGTCCAATTGAACTTCAAGGCAAAACCTACTTTAGCATTATTGGAAACAAACCAATCGGTGTCTTGTACGGCGTTTATCGATTACTCCAGGAAATCCAAAGAGAAAAGGTAGACTTTAAGGAAGAACTATCAGATAGTCCCAAAGTAAAAATCAGAATGCTGAATCACTGGGATAATTTGGATCGAACTGTAGAACGTGGCTATGCTGGGTTTTCGATTTGGGATTGGCATAAGCTTCCAGGCTACGTGGATCCTCGGTACATAGATTACGCCCGGGCTAATGCCAGTATCGGAATAAATGCAGTTTCGCTCACTAATGTGAATGCAAATGCCTGGATATTAAGACCAGACTTCATAGAAAAAGTAAAGGTCTTGGCAGATATTTTCCGCCCTTATGGTATTAAAGTCTATTTGACAGCCCGATTTTCTGCCCCTATCGAGCTTGGTGGATTAGAAACAGCTGATCCTTTAAACTCTGAAGTTGCAGCATTTTGGAAGGAAAAAGTAGGGATGATTTATGAAGCCATCCCAGATTTTGGTGGCTTTGTAGTTAAGGCTAATTCAGAAGGACAGCCCGGCCCACATGAATACGGGAGAAATCATGCAGAAGGAGCCAATATGCTTGCAGATGCTCTCGCTCCATATAAAGGGTTGGTCATTTGGAGGGCATTTGTCTACTCTCATGAAATTGATGAGGATCGCCACAAACAGGCAAATTTGGAATTTGAAACTCTGGATGGAAAATTTAAGGAAAATGTGATCATTCAGGTAAAAAATGGGGCAATTGACTTCCAACCTCGGGAGCCATTCCATCCTTTATTTGGAGCCGTAAAAAGTACCAATCTCGGGATGGAATTTCAGATTACCCAAGAATATTTGGGACAGGCTACTCAATTGGTCTATTTGGGTACTTTTTGGGAGGAGGTATTGAAATCTAATACCTATAGACCAAAGTCTTCATCAACAGTGGCTAAAATCATTGATGGAAAAGATTCTGGGCAAAAATTAACCCTGATGGCTGGAGTCTCCAATATTGGAACTGATAGAAATTGGACAGGGCATCTTTTCGGGCAGTCCAACTGGTATGCCTTCGGAAGATTAGCTTGGGATCCCTATTTAAGTTCCGAAAAAATAGCGAAAGAATGGTCAGAATTAACCTTTGGGCCTAAGCTAAATGGAATTGAAAAGATTCAAGGAATTATGATTAGTTCTCATGAGGCCGCCGTGAATTACATGACACCTTTGGGCCTGCATCACATCATGGGAAGAAGTCATCACTATGGACCCGGACCTTGGGTAGAAGGTGGAAGAGCTGATTGGACTTCACTCTATTACCATCGCGCAGGGTCAGATGGGATAGGTTTTAATAGAACTTCCTCAGGGAGTAATGCCTTAAATCAATACGCTCCTGAAATCGCAGAGGTATGGTCTGATCCAAAGAAAATACCTGAAAAATACCTATTGTGGTTTCATCATCTCCCTTGGGATTTTAAGCTGAAATCAGGGAATACCCTATGGACCGAAATAGCTATACATTATTATCGGGGAGTCAAAAGCTCCAGAAGTTTTCTCCAAACTTGGCAATCGTTAGAGAATGTCATTGATGAGGAACGGTTTGATCACGTGAATCAGCTTTTGAAAGTTCAGGTCAAAGAAGCCGAATGGTGGAGAAATGCCTGTCTTCTTTATTTTCAGACATTTGCAGATAGACCTTTTCCTTCTGAAATTGAACAACCTGAAGGAAACTTGGAATATTACAAAAGCCTGAGTTTTCCTTTTGCACCCGGAATCAAGCCTAATTGGTAATATGGATATTTACAAAATTCCCTCTGGAACCAGCATTGGCCATGTTCACTTGAAAGTGAGTGACCTGGAGCGATCGATTGACTTTTATTGTGGGCTCTTGGGTTTTGAATTAATGATGAGATATGGAAAAGATGCAGCTTTTATCTCAGCGGGAGGATATCATCATCACATAGGGTTGAATACCTGGCAAAGTAAGAACTCCCCTCCTGCCCCAAGAAACTCACCCGGTTTGTTTCACACAGCAATTCTTCTTCCTGAAAGAAAGGATCTAGCTATTCTTTTCAAAAGGCTGACAGATCAATCCTACCCACTGACAGGAGCTGCAGATCATGGAGTCTCTGAAGCTTTGTATTTGGATGATCCTGATGAAAATGGCGTAGAGTTATATTGGGATAGACCTAGGAACCTCTGGCCCAAGGATGAATCGGGAGAACTGACCATGTATACTAGAAGACTTGATATTAATTCTTTGCTCAGTGAATTAAATCCATGAAGAAATATATTTTCCAAAGTGAAAGGTTAGGTTTTCGAACTTGGTTTGAATCCGACTTGGAGGCCATTTTTGAAATCGATTCAGACCCCGAGATCATGCATTTTTTCGAAAAACCATTCACTTTGGAAGAAAGCCAAAAGCGCATCAAGAGAATGAATCAAAACTTTCAAACATATGGCTTTTGCTATTTCGCGGTTGACATTTTAGCAAGCGGTGAGTTGGCCGGAACTATAGGTTTGGGGAAAAGAGATTTTGAAGCAAGTTTCACTCCCTGTATTGATATAGGTTGGAGATTGGGAAAAAAGCATTGGAACCAAGGTTTGGCATCCGAAGGAGCCCTCGCCTGCATAGGTTATGCCTCACAGTTAGGCTTAGAAGAAATATATTCTTACGCCACTTCAGCAAATCATGCCTCCTTACAAGTGATGCGTAAAATCGGAATGAAATTTATAGAGGAATTTGAGCATCCTGAACTTTTAAATCATCCCAGATTACAGCCTTTCAGCCTTTTTAAAATTTCTTTGGATAGTTCAATCGGTGGAGATTTAGTCTAACCTTAAATTAGAATAATCCATTCAATTTACTTATATTCAGTCACTTAATTTTATTTATTAACCTTGAAACCTCCCATTGAGGGATGCTCTCGGTCTCCGTCAAGGAGTTTTTATCTATTCTTTACTTCCCAACAAAACCTAACACTTATGAAATCTTTAAAAGGAAATTATTCCTTAATACCCTCCCTATGCTTATTGCTGATTTTTCTAATAAGCTCTTGTATTCCAAATGACATAGAAACTGTGTATCCGATGAATGATCCTCAACTTGAATATTTGGAAGATAGTCCATTTCCCAACCCGCTGGAAAATCTTCGGATGGATCCTATGACACTTAGTATGTTAGCAAACTTAAGAGCTGCTACAGCTAAATATCAAAAATTTGATGTTGCTATAGATGATGGCTATATCCAAGGTTCAGATTGCGTTGCTTCTCCAGATGGAGGAATGGGGTATCATTTTGTCAATTTTCCTGAAGTTGATGGAGAATTTGACCCCACCCAACCTGAAGCTTTGCTTTATGAAGAACAATCCAATGGAAGGATGAGACTTGTTGGAGTGGAGTTTGTAATTGTAGCAGACTTATGGGATTTAGAAAATGAAGATGTCCCATATTTCGGAAATCAAGAATTTGAAGAAGTTCAGCCTCCCTTACCTCTTCCTTTCAGAAACTATCAACTTCATGTCTGGGTTTGGAAAAATAATCCGGAAGGAATATTCGTGAAGTGGAATCCTACTGTTAAATGTTTGGACTAATTTGATGAAAAAAGCAGGCTTTAATTCATTGCCTGCTTTTTTTAAACAAAAATGCCGCCCCTTTCGGAGCGACATTTTACCCAACTCAACTATTCAAAAAATTATGCTTTTCAATGGACATCTATTCAATAGTCCGATCAGTAGGTTTTGATTAACTATTTAATTATTTACCAGATTTAAATTTTTTACATATAAACTATCTTAAAACAGATACGAGAATGGAAGGCAGTTTGGATTTAGCTTAAAAAAAATTCAAGTTTGAAGCCCCTATTAAAAACAGAATTCTTCTTCAATTCAATTTTTAATTTCCAAAGCTTGATTTAAATTCAATCATTCATTAAGCCTTTGTTTTAATCAAGTCATGATACCCTATTTTAGATTTGTATCAATTTTATTTTTTTCACTCAGCACCTTCTTATGCCTAGCTCAGGATAAAAAAGAAATTGACTCTTTGCTTACCCAAGGTGAAAAATACTTATATGTAGACTGGGACAGTGCAAAGATGTTTCTTGAGGAAGCCGAAAAATTGGCCATGGAATCTCAGGATGAGAAAGACTTAGGAAGAGTGGTCAATATGCTAGGTTCTCTGCATTATGTCAGGGGAAATTATGCAGAGTCCATGCGAAATTTTTCTAAAGCAAATGATATTTTCAACAGAAACCCCGACAAAAAAGAATTGGCCTATGCTTTAAATGGACGCGGACTTATCTACCTGAGTCAGCATAATTATGCCAGGGCCATTGAAATCTGGGAACGATGTATTCGACTAAACAGAGAATTAGTGGATGATTATGGGCTAGGCAAGAGCTATTTCAATAAAAGCATTGCGGAGATGGAGCTAAAGCAATACCAAAAGGCAAATGAATCCCTGACCACTGCATTGAACCTATTGGAAAAATTCAAAGAAAAACCATTGTACGCAATGGCTTTAAACCGCTTTGCCAAGATAAATTTTGAACTAAATGACCTAACTCAGGCAGAAGAGTTTTATACCAGAGTCTTGAGTATCAAACCAGAAGTTACTACTTGGGAGAAAACATTTGCCAATACCGGATTGGCGGAAATCTACCTGGTTCGAGAAAACCCCAGTAAAGCATTGCAATATGGACTTATTGCTGAGCAGCTTGCTGAAAAAGCCAAAGCATTTTGGGATAAGGAAAGGGCTACCAAAGTAATTGCAAAAGCTTATGAAAATCTTGGAGACTATGCTAATGCTTTGAGATACACTAAACTCAATAAAGCCTATTCAGATAGCCTCTACAGTGAAAATAAAAACTCCGAAATCAGTTACCTTCAATTACAGCTTACAGCTGCCGACAATTTGAGTTTGCTAAAAGAAAAAGAAATTGCTGAGCAAGAAGCAGTTTTCAACAGCAAACTGACCATCACTTTGATTATTGCTCTAATAGTGACAGTAATTGGTTTTTTATTGTATGCCAAGCTTTTGAAACAAAAAGATGAGATCAATTTCCAGTTAGAAGCCAAACAATCGGAAATAGAAAACCAAAACCAAAAACTGGAAGCCATCAATGAGGAGAAAAATAAACTCTTTTCAATCCTTTCCCATGATTTGAAATCCCCAATAAATTCTGTAAAGCAACTTTTGGAAATTGAAGAGAAAGGTTTCTTGAGCGAATCAGAATCTCAAAAAGTAAGAAAAATGCTGATTCGACAAGTAACTGAAACAGAGCAAATGCTCAACGAGCTTCTCCGATGGTCTCATGCTCAATTAGATGGAATATTAACTAATAGGGTGGAAACTCAGCTTTCTCCAATGCTTAGAGATCAAATTGCACATTTGGAATATCAAACAAGCAGTAAGAACATTCAAATTGCTTATTCAGACTTAGAAAGCGCTGAAAAAGTACTGGTTGACCCTCATCAAATCAGTATCATTTTTCAAAACTGTCTTCACAATGCCATCAAGTTTTCAAAACCAAACAGTCAAATTCATATCTGGCTGTCAGATGAAGAGGAAACTTATCAAAAACTCCACATAAAGGACTTCGGAATAGGAATTGATGCTGAAAAATTAGAGGAAATTAAATCCCGACTGGTACGCGTTAAATCAACCGACGGAACCCAAAATGAAAAAGGAACAGGTTTGGGCTTGCAGCTTGTAAAACAATTTATGGATAAAAATCAAGGAATTTTCGAGATCAAAAGTGAGGTAGGAAAAGGTACCGAAATCATTTTGAGTTTTGAAAAAATCAAAAAAAACAAGCAAACAGACAAAATCTCCTACTAAAACAGATGTCACTGATGAAAAGTATTTTAGCCACCCTCCTGACCTTATTTTGCTTAGTAAATCATGCCTATCCGCAAAATCCCAGTACACGGGAAATGGATAGAATTAACTGGATGGAGTTTGCAGAATTTGTCCCAGAAAAAATCAACACTGTCCTCTTACCTACTGGCACTTTAGAACCGCATGGCGTTATCAACAACGGTGCTGATAATACTGCCCCATTTGCTATGGCCAAAGATCTGGCAGGCAAACTGAATGCGCTCATCGCTCCCACCCTCAACTATGGAATCACCGGCTCCATGGCAAATTATCCGGGGGCTTTTCAAATTTCAGAAGAAGCCTATGCCCCTTTTATCCGGGATATTTTGAAAGGGCTGGCCAGAAATGGTTTTAAAAACATCATTATCCTGAATGGTCATGGTGGAGGTCAAACTGCCGTTCTCCAACAGGTTGCCGAAAAAGTTTCCAATGAATTGGGTGTTCGCACTTTAGTGATCAACTGGTGGACCTATGCTTCGGATGTGACCATGGAAGTTTTTAAGGAAGATGGAGGTCATGCAGGTTTGAATGAGACAGCCTATATTCAGGCTATTGATCCTAGTCTAGTTCACAAAGAACGATACAATCCCAATCAGGCTACAGCCTACCCACAAAATAGAGCTTGGTCCGCAGTTCCTTTCCCTTCATCAATCGGACTCTATCAGGAAGGACAGGGCTATCCAAATTTTGACCAAAACCAAGCAGACGAATACTTCCGAAAAGTCAATGACAAAGTGCTGAAATTGATCCAAGACACCATTGCAAAATGGGATTTGGCAGGCATTTAATCCGGTATAAATCATGGCCTACTTTTCCGATCAAAAGTTTATTAACCTGACCCAAATTGAGTTTGAAATTGGTGAGTATGATTCCTGCTGCTTCGAGAACTGCAATTTCTCCAATTTCAATTTTCATGGAAGTTCTTTTGAGAATTGTGTTTTCAAATCCTGCGACTGGAGCAATGCCAAGGTATTTAAAGTAGCCTTTCAGCTTGTCAAATTCGAAAACTGTAAAGTGCTGGGCGTGCATTTCAATACAGCCAACCCATTTTTATTGGAATTCAATTTCCAAAACTGTCAGCTGGATTACAGCAACTTTTTCAATCTCCAACTTAAAAAGTCAGTCTTTCAAAATTGCAAACTGACTGAGGTAGACTTCAGCCAATGCAATCTGACTGAGGTAAACTTTCAAGGCTCTGACTTATCCGGGACAGTATTTGATCAGACTGTCTTGGAGAAAGTTGATTTCCGAAATACCCAAAATCTCCGTCTAGATCCTGAAATCAATAAAATCAAAGGAGCCCGATTTGATTTGTATGGCCTACCCGGATTATTGGAAAAATATGGAATCAAAATAGACTAAATTCAAAGTCTGACTTCCGCAATCATGCCAGTTGCCTTATTTTCTTTGCTTGACTGGTTGGATACTTCGACTTCGCTCAGTACAGGCGATCGGAGACCGAAGACCCAGCCACGGCTGACAGGCGAAGCTTCCGGATTCTGATCCTTTTAGCAGACAATAAGCCGTATTTCTGTCAATACTGGTAAGAAAGCGGATATCCAAATTCAAAATTTACTTTTCTGACATTTTCTTCCAAAACCTATCAAAATACTTGACAGGAAGAGTACTTTTTGTTTACATTATAAACATATAAATGTTAATAATATTGACATTTAGCTTACAGAAATAAGCCTCTAAAAAGTCTCAGTTATGCTGCTTTTCTAGAAACAGCATTAATGCAAATCTAGTCCAGCTTCTGGAGAAGCAGGACAACAGCGGCCAAAACAAAGATTCTCCTACACCCCGTAATTCAAAAATCGTAAATCATCAATGTTTTTAAATTGCCATTCTCATTTCAGCTTCAAATACGGGACGATGTCTGTGGAAGCGCTGATCGCTGAGGCGAAGGGCAAAAAACTTGATGCCCTGGCACTGACCGATATCAATTGTACTGCCGGTATATTCCCTTTTATCCGGGCGGCACAGCAATCAGGCATTCATCCTGTCGTAGGCATCGACTTCCGTAATGGAGTTCAGCAACAGTACATCGGTTTAGCGCGAAATCAGGAAGGCTTTTTTGAACTGAATGAGCATCTATCGGAACATTTGATCCACAAGCGGGAATTCAAACCTAGAGCTCCTGAATTTGAGCATAGCTTTATCATCTATCCCTTTTCTGAAAAAGCTTTTCACCTGCGGGAAAATGAATTCATCGGCGTGCATCCCGGGCAGCTCAACAAGCTCCTCATCTCTCCTTGGTACCGGAAAAAAGAAAAACTGGTACTCCTACAGCCGGCGACCTTCAGTTCCAAACTAGAGTTTAATGCACACCGTCTTTTACGCAGCATGGACTTGAATACCCTGCTCAGCAAACTTTCTCCGGAAGAGCAAGCTGACCCCAGTGATCAGTTCTATTCCTACGCTGACATGATAGCCCGTTGCGAAAATCACAGCTATCTACTCGTCAACGCTCAGAAACTGCTCGAACAATGCCAGTTTTCATTCTACTTCCAAGCCGTCAAAAATCGCCGAGACATTCTGGGATCGGACTGGGAAGACTTTGATTTTCTGCGACAGGAAACTTTCAAAGGCGCTATCCGACGCTACCCGGAACTCGGACCACAGATCAGTCAGCGGATAGAAAAGGAACTGGAACTCATCCAGCAAAAGGGCTTTGTATCCTATTTCCTGATCAATTACGATATTATCACTTTTGCGCAGCAGCGCAACTTCTACCATGTGGGCCGTGGCTCGGGAGCCAATAGCATCGTGGCTTATTGTCTGGGCATCACGGATGTGGATCCTATTGAATTAGACCTGTACTTTGAGCGCTTTATCAATCTCTACCGGGAAAATCCTCCCGACTTTGATATTGATTTCAGCTGGACCGACCGGGATGAAGTCACCGATTATATCTTTCGCAAATACAATCAGGGCAAGCACGAACACGTTGCTCTTTTGGGTTCCTACAGCACTTTTCAGTACAATTCCATGCTGAGAGAATTGGGAAAAGTCTTCGGGCTACCCAAAACTGACATCGAATCCCTGATCCATCATGCAGATAAAGCTGGCTATCAGCCGGACCAATTTGACAGATTGATCATCAAGTATTCCAAAGTCTTGCATGATATGCCTTCGCATCTGACCATTCATGCCTGCGGAATTTTGATTTCCCATAAGCCCATCCACTACTACACCGCCACGGAGATGCCGCCAAAGGGCTTCCCGCTAGCCCATATTGACATGCACATTGCAGAGGACATTGGACTGCACAAGTTTGATATTCTAAGTCAGCGGGGATTAGGACACATCAAATCTGCCTTGGAAATCATTTACCAAAATCAGGGAATTAAAGTGGATATCCGGCAGGTGGAGAAGTTTAAGAAGGATCCGAAAATCAAGGAACACCTAAAAACTGGGCATACCATCGGTGCTTTCTATGTGGAGTCCCCAGCTATGCGCATGCTACTGGCCAAGATGAAAGCGGATACTTACCTGGAACTAGTAGCTGCCAGCTCTATTATCCGCCCGGGAGTAGCCCGCTCGGGAATGATGCGGGAGTATATTCTCCGACACATCAGCGAAGAGCGAAGAAAGCAGGCACACCCGGTCATGTGGGAGATCATGCCGGAGACTTATGGCATCATGGTCTATCAGGAAGATGTGATCAAAGTAGCCCATTACTTTGCCGGGCTGAGTCTCGCCGAAGCGGATGTACTGAGACGGGGCATGAGTGGAAAATCCCGTTCCAAAGATGAATTTCAGCGGGTAAAGGATCAGTTTTTCGCCAATTGCAAAAAACTGGGCAGAGAAGATTCGGTAGCGAAAGAAGTCTGGCATCAGATCGAAAGCTTTGCAGGTTATTCCTTTGCCAAAGGCCATTCGGCCTCTTTTGCCGTGGAAAGCTACCAAAGCCTGTACCTGAAAGCCTATTTCCCGCTGGAGTTTATGGTGGGAGTGATCAATAATTTTGGGGGCTTTTACCATACCGAGTTCTATGTACACGAACTGCGGATGAATGGCGCGGAGATTCAGGCTCCCCATCTCAATGAAAGTGAATACCTAACCCGTATCAATGGCAAGACGGTATTTCTGGGATTTATTCATATGAAATACCTGGAAAAGGCCACCGTAGAAAAACTACTGACTGAACGCAGAAGGAATGGTGCTTTTCTGGGCTTGGCAGACTTTGTGGCAAGGGTAGAAATTGGCTTGGAGCAGCTTCTGATTTTGATCCGGATGACCTGTTTTCGTTTTACAGGAAAAACCAAACAAGAACTCCTATGGGAAGCCCATTTCCTCCAAAATAAGAGGAAGTCGGTCGTGAGCACCCACGAACTCTTCCGATCTCCCACAGCAGAAATCAGTTTCGGAAAAAAGCCTCCTCAAGTACCCGATCTGGACGAAACAGATATCCGGCAGGAAATATTGGATCAGATCGATATTCTGGAATTTCCACTGGACTCACCTTTTCATCTGGTCAAAGACCAAAGCATTCAAGGAATCAAAGCCCGGGAGATGACACAGTACTTAGGCAAACAGGTAACTGTCTTGGGCTATTTGGTAACGGTTAAATATACCCGAACAGTGAAAGGAGAGGTGATGAACTTCGGGACTTTTCTGGATAGGAACGGAGACTGGATAGATACCGTCCACTTCCCTCCTGTGGTCAAAAAATATCCCTTCAAAGGTCGGGCGATTTACAGAATCCAAGGAAAAGTAGTAGAAGAATTCGGCTTTTACTCCATCGAAGTCAACTCGCTGGAACGAATGGCTTACTGGAATGCTGGAGATAATTGAGCATGAACAAAAGCTATTCTGAAGCTTTTTAGTGGATGGTAAGGCTTCGGAGAAAAGAAACCGATTGAGCTCTGAACTGGAAAAACAGGATATCCGAGCACTTTAGAGTTATGCACAAAGTTGAAATTCACCAAAACAAGCCTCCAACACGATATTTTAAGCAAGTATCATCTGAGGATTAAAAACAATTAAACTTTTCTAAGAAAAACTGTATTTATAGCTATCACAAATCTCTTCAAGTTTAGAGAAAGTTTTGCTTACTTAGGATACAAAATTGACTAGTTTGTAGCAGGAAATGTGCAGAATAATCAGAAAAGCTCCTCAAAAATATTTTTATGAGTCAGGATCATAATAGAAAACAATCTGTTGTATTTTTTTCAGATATAGTTGGCTATACCCGACTCATGGGAAAAGATGAGGATCATGCTTTTGATTTGATGAAAAAAAACCTGGAAATCCATACAGAAATTCTGGGTAGCTACAGGGGAAATATCATCAAAGAACTCGGTGACGGCATACTCGCTACTTTTGAGACGGTTCCTGAAGCTTTGGAAGCCAGTATAGAGATCCACAAGAGGCTTCAGAGTATTCCTGACATGCAAATTCGAATAGGTTTACATTGTGGAGAAATCATCTTTGATCACGGGGATGTGTTTGGAGACGCGGTAAACTTAACTGCAAGGATTCAAGGCATAGGGGTTCCATCCTGTATTCTGATTTCAGAAAAAGCAAGAGAGCAATTACCTTTCAAAACCGATTTTAATACCCAAAAACTGGGAATGTTCCGCCTCAAAAATGTGGAGCATCCGGTTCAGCTTCATGCGGTCACCAATCCGCCTTGTGCGATTCCAAAACGTTCTCAAATACTGGACAACATCCATTTTCAAGAAAAAAACCCTTGGAAGTTTTGGGCGGTTTTGAGTGTATCCTTCATTCTTTTGACCTATTTGATCTATTCTATTCTATGGAATACTTCTGTTTGGGAAAAAGATAAATCAGTTGCTATACTTCCATTCACCAATTTAAGTAACAACTCCGAACAAGAGTTTTTCTCTGAAGGACTGACTGCCGATGTTATCACTCAGGTCTCCAAAATCGGGAGCATTAAAGTAATCACCAAAGATGCGGTAGAACCATTCAGAGGACCCGATCTTCCATTGGATTCCATTGCCAATACCTTAGGAGTAAGCACCATATTGAAAGGTAATATTCGATGGATTGGAGATAAAATCCGGATCAACGTGCAGCTCATCGACCCATCTGAAAACAAGAATCTCTGGGCAGAAACTTATAACAGGGAAGTCAGCGACATTTTTGAGATTCAAGCAGAAATCGCTTCAGAAATCGCACGTGTACTCAACAGCAATCTCAGTGCAGCCGAAAAAGATCAGTTAAACAAAGCTCAGACAAGTAGCTTTGATGCTTACGAACTCTATTTGAAGGGCAGGGAGCTTTATTCACTATATAGAAAGCAGACGACCCTGGAGGCGGCAGAATTATTCAAAGAAGCAGTAAGAATTGACCCAGAATATGCATTAGCCTACACCGGATTGGCGAATGCCTATGCTCAGTATCTTTATTTCGGTGAAGGCGACCAATGGTTGGATTCCAGTATGGAAGCCAGCGCCAAGGCTTTGGCCATTGACCCTTACCTTGCAGAGGCATTTACTGCACAAGGCTCAGCCTATTACTATAAGGGACAAAATGAATATGCCAAAATCTCTTTTGAAAAGGCTTTGGTACTCAATCCCAACCTAAGTACTGCGATGGGCAATCTCGCAACTGTATATTTTATCAGTGGAGACTTGGCCAAATCATTAAAACTTCAATCAAAATCAGCTACTCTCAATCCCACTAACCACCTACCTTATCAGATTACTGGTTGGATATACCGAGTATTGGATCAATTTAATGAGGCCCATAATTGGATAGATCAATCTATAGAGATTCAAAAGGACCCACTTAGCTACGAGCAAAAAGCCTTTACATACTTTGAGCAGAATAAAATTCAAGAAGGTATAGAGCTGGCAAATCAGGTAATTCTTGTCAATAATGACACCACCTCTTTGGGTTTTGTCGCCGCCGGAACAATTCATTTTTTTGCGGGTGACTTCGAAAAAGCGGCTTTTTATTTAGAGGAATCTTTAAGAAAAAAACCGGATTATGAATCCGACGAATACTTTATCTCTCCGGTTTACCTAAGTTATATCTACAAAACCCTGGGTAAAACCAAGGAAGCAAACGTACTTTTAGATAAAGCCATTTCTATTAGAAAAGAAACCTTGGAAGATTTCAAAGAGGATTTCAACCTATGGCTTGATTTGGCACAACTGGAGGCTGTAAGAGGAAATATCAATCAAGCAAGCACTTACTTGAAAGAAGCCTATAACAGAGGATTTAGAGATGACTTTCAATTAGTCAATAACCCGATTTTTAAAAATTATTTGAGTCATCAGCCCATTCGCTCCTTACTGAGCGAATTACAGAAGAAGCGAATGGAGATGAATCAAGAATTACAGACTAGCGACCTGCTACGGAATAAGTAATCCCTCCACATTGTATAGTAGACATGCTGGAAGGCGCTCCGCCTTTGGAATGAACCAATCCTGCCACCAAGGCTGCAGCCATAGATGTACCAGACATTACCTGATATTGGTTTCCAGGAAAAGTGGAAATCAGATTAGCTCCCGGTGCAAACCAATCAATTGGTGGATTTCCCATATTGGATAAGCCACTGCACCCACCCATACCTTCACAAGTAAAGTCTAATGCTCCTACTGTAAAAACATTGGAGCCGTTGATACAACCAGGCAAGTTTTCGTTTGCAGAAGAACTGTCATTCCCAGCAGACATTACTACGGTGATTCCTTTGGAACCTAAATCGGATATTATACCATTTAGGAATGGCTCAAAGTTAGCGCAATTGAGCCCAACAGGAGCTCCAAGACTCATTAGGACTACATCACCGGAAACTCCAAATTTCTCCACGTGATCTAAAGCTAATACTAGGCTTGACCAGCTACCCATTCCATTTTTATCCAGCACTTTGAGAGAAATAATCTCTGCACCAGGCGACATTCCAGTTATTCCTGGATTGCCACTTCCTGAACCTGCAGCTAATCCAGCACAATGTGTACCATGTCCGGCAAAATCGGCAAATGGATCCGACTCAGTGGATATAAATGAAACAGAGAAATTTCGATTTGGATTTACGTTTAAGTCATTGTGTTTAGAATCTACCCCTGAATCTATGATCCATATAGAAGAACTAGAATTAGAGCGCTGAGAGCCTCCCATTAAAGGAATCGCACAACTCGATTTGGTTGATTCATTGTAGAACAAATCTCCTAAGCTCTCCCCTTGCATTCTAGGTCGTGAGCTTTGCATTCTTGGCCTACTTTGCATGGTAAAATCCTCCACCACTCTATCTACCGAAGGATCAGATTTAAGGAGATTAACCTGAGAAGAATTTAGATTAGCTACAAAGCCAACAGCTCCATCAACAAACTTTTTGGCCTTACCGGGAGCAATGTTTTTTTGTCTTAAAAAGTTATCGACTTTACTTAATTTTTCAGTCCTCTTGCCAGCATTTTGATTTGCCTGCATTTGCCTGTTTGGATTTCTAGTTTGATTTTTTCTGATAGGCTCCTCAAAACTATCTTTGAAAACCACTACAAAATTCTTGCTTTGGCTATATCCTAAAGATGAAAAAATCATCAGAGCTAGGATAAAAAACACTTTTCTCATAATAAAATACGTTAAGTTGAAACTCAACTTACTAAGTTTTATTGAAAAAATTCAAACATTACTTGGAAAAAGCAAATATAAAATTGAACAGCGCTCAGCTTTAATAAGCTTTATTTCAGATAAATAGGCTTTTCAACTACTTATTGAATCTTTCCGACTAAGTAAACAGGATCTCCTTGGCCTGGGGCTGCCCCTCTTTGAACTGTTTTCCAGATCACTGGATTAGGGTTCCCATAAAGGATTCCTGAGAAAATTGCTGCTGAAAAAGAAGTGCCTGACACTACTGTGTACTTTGGAATTAGATCAGATTCTAAATGACCAGTAGTGAAGATATATTCCCCCGGTTCTAAATAATCGATGATACCATCTGTTTCATTGATTTCGTAATTCGAGAAGAAAGAAAATAGAGGATTGTTGGAGGCATCAACTTCTACTGAACCAAGGGTATAAGTTCTGGCAGTATTTCCTCCAGTTCCTTCATGATTGATACAACCCGGGAAATTGGTATTAGAGGGCTCAGCTTCATTACCAGCTGACATTACGACATCTATTCCAAAATCAACCAAGGCTATGATTTTATCTCTGATTTTTCCACTGGTGCAAAAATTTGGGCCAGATCCTTGTTGACCTATACTTAAATTAACAATATCACCAGAAGCACCATTCAGTAATACATATTCTAACGCATTTTTTACTCGGTTTTCAGTTGATTTTCCTTTATTATCAAAAACCTTCAAAGAGACCATTTTAGCTCTTGGATATACGCCATTCATATGATATTCATTGGCTCCTGGTGATGCCGATGAGGCTCCTATTATTCCTGCGATGTTGGTTCCATGTCCAATGGGGTCTTCAAAAGGATCATTTGAATTCATTGCAAAAGATTTACTTAAATCAATTTCAGCCTGTTCAAAAATAATATCAGGATGCCTGGTATCCACGCCTGTATCAACAATCCAAACTCTCTTCGAAATGCTTGGAAAATTCGTAACGCCCCCACGAATTAATTGAATGAATTTACTGGTTTGGTTTACATCATCATAGCGAAGCTGTTCTTGCATCATGGGTCTCCTGCCTTGTGGAAAAAGCTCAGCCTGCATCATAGGTCTTCTGCCTTGAATTTCTATATCAGCTTTTGTTTCAAATTTTGAAGAATTAGAATTAACGTAAGATTGAATAAGTAATGAGTCTTGCTTAGAAACCCCATCTATCAATACACTGACTTTATTGTCTAAGACACTAATATTTTGGAAATTGATGTCTTTGGGAAGTTTTATTACATCTTTCAGATGTTTTTGCACCTCTTTTTTTAACTTATTAACCTTCGCCTCACAAGCTTTAGGATTGGGGCAATCAACCGAACCCAATTTGAAAGGTTTGAATTGAATATCATCTAAAAAAACCAATTCAAAAGGATCAGAAAGTTCTGTGGTAAGGTTAGAATCCTTCGAGTCTTTTTCACAGGAACAAGCACCCAACAAAAATAACATCAGAAAAAAAGCAGAATGTCTCATAGCATCAAAGAAGTATATTAATTTAAAAATCAAGCAATTAAGTTAAATCAAAAGTCTTGAATTCAAAAATTATTTTTTACAGTTCAATCATTCGGATTCTTTAGAAAGCATCTCTCTGTATTCTCCCAATTTAGCTTTTACTTCATCTTCCAGCTCAGGTTCTTTGATTCCTTCCAGTTCATTCATTTTTTCTTGAATCACTTTAGCAACCAATAATCTAGCTGCTTCTTTATTATCTGCCGGAATAATATACCAAGGGGCATGAGGTAAGGAAGTTTTATTTATAGCCTCCTCATAACATTCTTGGTATTTTTCCCACAAAGCTCTTTCCTTCAAGTCACCGGGGGAAAACTTCCAGTTATGCTTTTCATTTTCCAATCTTCTTAAAAGTCTCTGTCTTTGTTCCTCTTTACTCAGGTGAAGAAAGAACTTCAAAACGACGACTCCATTTTCAGCGATATGCTGTTCGAAATTTCTTATTTGTTCAAATCTTTTTTCCCAAAACTCAGGTGTTATGTCTTCCACTGATTCGACTCCAGGAATATTTTCTCCCATGATATAATAAGGATGTACCCGTGTCACTAAGACATTTTCATAATGCGTTCTATTAAACACCGCGTATTTCCCCCTTTCCGGCAAGGCCAAGTAATGTCTCCATAAATAATCATGCTTCAGTTCCTTGCTGGTGGGAACCTTGAAGCTATGGACTACTACTCCCCGGGGATTAAATTCCTGAAACACTTCCCGAATCAAACTATCCTTCCCTGCAGTATCCATTCCTTGCAAACAAATCAATACTCCATATTTACCATGGGCATACATAGTGTCTTGATGCTTACTCAAATCTTCCCGTACATCATTTAATTCATCCTTGAGTTTCTTCTCAGAAAGACCCAAATCCATATAAGTTGACCTTTCGGATAATTTTACTGGCTCATTTACCTCCAATTTTTTAATATCGAATTGCTTCATATAAGTGCTAATCATTTTGTTAAAAGTGACCCAAACAAGATAATATTTTATATTCACCCTTTCAGTAAAAATTCAAAAAAAGACCCTCACCCAAAATGACTCAAATACCTATTCAATCCGGTTTAAGTAATCGGTACCTAGCCTTGGATGTTTTGAGAGGCATGACCATTGCATTTATGATCATTGTCAACACACCTGGCAGCTGGTCTAATCTTTATGGTCCATTAGCCCACGCGGATTGGCATGGCTTCACGCCCACTGATTTGGTTTTCCCAACGTTTCTATTCGTAGTAGGCAATGCTATGAGTTTTGCCATGAAAAAGCTAAATGACATGCCTTCTTCCCAGTTTTTCAAAAAAGTGGGAAAAAGAACCTTATTGATCTTTATAATCGGTTGGTTATTGAATGCATTTCCATTCTTTGATTACAACGAATCAGGAGCAATAGAATTTATTTCACTTTCCGAAGTCCGCTTTTTCGGGGTTTTACAGAGAATAGCTCTGGCCTATTTCTTTGCAGCCCTGATCCTCTACTGGGGAGGACCCAAGATTGCCTGGATTTTTTCAGGAATAGCTTTACTCTCCTACTGGCTAATTCTATACTTCTTTGGAGATGCAGCTGCACCCTATAGCCTAGAAGGCAATGCAGCTCTAAAATTAGACCTACTTTTGATTGGTTCTGATCGAATGTATATGGGAGAGGGAATCCCTTTTGACCCTGAAGGAATCTTAAGCACTCTTACTTCTATTGTCAATGTCTTAGCAGGATATATCGCTGGAAAGTTTATCCAAAGCAAAGGGAATCTTCCTTCAACTGTCAGAACTCTTTTGATTTCAGGGGTGATATTAATTGCTGGAGCTTACATTTGGAATTTGGGATTCCCTATCAATAAGAAAATATGGACCAGTTCCTATGTACTATTAACTGTAGGTTGGGACTTGATAATTCTTGGAGCTCTTATTTATTTGATAGAAGTAAAGAACCAGCAATCCTGGACTTATTTCTTTCAGGTTTTCGGCAGAAACCCCTTAATACTATATGTTTTATCTGGAATTGTCATCTCTATTTTCTATATGATTCCGGTGGGAGAAAGTACCCTCAAAGGATTTCTCTATGATAATTTCTACACCTCCTGGCTCGGACCAAAAAACGCTTCTTTCCTTTTTGCCATCAGCTACATGCTCCTCATCTGGCTGATAGGATTATGGATGGATAAAAAGAAGGTTTATATTAAAGTATAAACCAAAGCCCAGACATATGGATGATGCAGCCAAAACTATGATTGAAAACCTCCAGAAAAACACAGGAAAAAGTCTGGAAGAATGGGTTGATCTTGTCAAAAAGCAAAAACTAGAAAAGCACGGAGAAATACTTAAGTTTCTTAAAGGAGACCATGGCTTCACCCATGGATTTGCAAATCTAATTGCCCATAAAACACTTAAATCCGATGCAGGCTCTGCTGATGATCTTGATACTCTTGTACAGGAACAATATAAGGGAAAAGAGCATTTCCTCGCCCTGTACGAGAGTATTAAAATGGAAATTGAGAGTTTCGGAAAAGATATCGAGTTTGCCCCAAAAAAGGCCTATGTCAGTGTAAGGCGGAAAAAGCAGTTTGCGATGATCATTCCTGCAACAAAAAACCGAATGGAAATCGGATTGAATTTAAAAGGTCAGGAACCCGAGGGAATACTGGAAATCGACAGCAAAACCAATGGCATGTGCAGTCATAAAATCAATTTGACTGGACCAGATGATTGGAATGATGAGGTGAAAGGCTGGCTATTGAAAGCTTATCAAGGAGCCGGATAAAAATTAGCCTTCTATCTCCTGAATCAATTCCTCGTACCAGTCCTCTCCATACTTTCTTACCAAGGCATCTTTAAGAAAGCGGTAAAGCGGAACCTGAAGGCTTTTCCCAAGGTGACAAGCAGGGTCACAAATATGCCATCTATCGTAATTCAAGGCATCAAACTGATCGTATTTTGTCACTCTGATCGGATACATATGACAGGAAATAGGTTTTTTGAAATCGATTTTCCCATCCAAATACGCCTGTTCTATTCCACATTTTAAGACACCCTTTTCGTCATAAAGCGCATAAGCACACTCTCTATTGTCGCCGATAGTTGGAGTGCCTTTATCTCCGTCTTTATCTATCACCCATACGCCTTGTTTTTCAATAGCGGCACGTCCTTCTTCTGTGATATAATCTTTGACTATGGGGTAAATTTTTTCTAAGATCTCGGTTTCCTCATCTTCTAATGGTGCTCCTGCATCTCCTTCCACACAACATGCACCTTTGCAGGCCTCTAAATCGCATACAAAAAAATTCTCCTTGATGTCGTCAGACAAAACCGCATTTCCAACCAGTATCATAGACTTTTATTTTGAACAAAGGTACATATCCTATTGAATTGCCAACTCAGTTTTTGGAATCAAAGTTCTTCTTTCTTACATAAACACCTTTTACCAAACTGACCACAAGCTCACCGCTTTCGGATCTAACTTCACAAGGAAATTCAAAGACTCCTTTACCATTTTGTTCTACTTCCGCCTTGATTCTTTGAATTTCTGCCAGACTCAAGCGGAATTCAGCGAAAACACGTCCCTTTCCAGGGCTTTTGAAATCAATAAAGGCGGTTTTATCCCAAACTATATAATCCCTTCCAAGATTAATCATCAAAATAAACATGAAAAATGGATCACACATGGCGTATAATGATCCGCCAAAAGCTGTCCCAACCAAATTCCTATTCCACCAAGTCAATTTCAACTGAGTTTTGAAATAGGTAAACTCCTCATTATAATCCACCACTTTAATCCCTGAAAAAAAATAGGGAGGATACCAATTGATCTTTCTGATCAGCTTTTCAAATTTTGATTTCTTATCTGAGTTCATTCCTAAAAGATAATTAAAAGGGACAAAAAAAGAACCGCTCCTTTCGGAGCGGCTCAACCCAGCACTATGAAGAAAAGCTATTTATAGCCTTTGGCAATAAGAACATTGCATAGACCAAAAGGTTTTCAGAAGTTTTAATTTTTTTGAATTTTTTTTTAAAAATTAAAATTAACTCCAGCTGTTATAAATCTTGGCAATCCAACACGGATTCCCTGAGGTCTGCGAGTAGAAATATATCGCTCATCAGTGAGGTTCTTGACAGAAAGATTGAAGCCCAAATTGGCCTTCTTGATTTCATAACCTACTACGGCGTCCAAGGTAAAGAAAGAAGGAATTAATCCAGTTCTTCCATTAGCAGATGGCTCTATGGAATTAACCTCATCTCCAAATTGATCTCCTACAAAATTATATGTCAATCTGGCCGAAAATCCACTCTCAGATTCTATCGCTAAGGAGGAATTCAACAACCATTCCGGAGCATATGGGGTCGTATTCCCATTAATATTTACATCGCCGATAAATCTATCTTCAGAAAAATAAGCGTCAATGAATGTTGCCTGAATGTCATAATCTATTGCCCACTTCTTCAGACCAAATGCTCTCGATAGATCAAAAATGAAAGATGTTTCCAATCCTTGATGACGGGTAGCACCGGCATTGACTACACCAAATCCTAAGCCACCGGCAGATTCAGATACTGGTATGATCTGATTGGAAAAGTCCATCAAAAAGGCTGTGGCTTCAACATAGATCCAGTTATTCAACTCAGAACGAACGCCTGCCTCATAATTCCAGCTTCTTTCAGCTTCCAAATCCAAAGCATCCCCGGTAGAGGTAATGGCATCCTTGGTTCTAGGAGGAGCAAACCCCTTGTGAATTCCGCCGAAAAGAGTAATAGTATTGGTAGGCTTCACTGTAAATCCTACGCCTGGAATTATTTCATTGACAGCATTTGATGCTACAATGGAAGTATCCCTTACCCCGATTCCAGAGAAATTCCTCCTAAAGATATTTCTCTCGTAATTAAAGTTTTCAAAGCGTAGACCTCCATGTAAAGAAACCTTTTCTCCCAATTCAGTTTCATTTTGAAAATAAGCACTGAAAGCCCGGCCATTTCTCAACTCATCTTCGATGAGGTTTCCGCTTTTCACACCAGCCTTGGTTCCATTTACACGCTGTTCTTTGGCACTTTCCACCAAGAATCTAACACCAGCTTTCAACTCATTCTTTTGCCCAAAAAGACTATGATTCAATTCAACCCTAGGCTCAATTCCTGCCACTTCAAATTGCCGGTTTCTCTGACCTGTTCCATCTCTCATAAAAATCGCACCACCAGGAATAGATGTATCTCCCCAGACTACCCCTGTCCAATTGGGGGGAGGGGTATTGGAATTATTGATCGAAAAGTCCTGTCTATTCCAATTTCTGGTTGTGGTATATCCATAGGCAATAGTCCTTAATTTAAAATCAGGATTAAATCTATACACATGACTAAAGCTTAAGCTATATCTCGATACATCAAGCCTATCATCAGGCGCAAGTCGGGTAAAATCCTGCCCACCTTGATCAAACATCACCTGATTCAATCCTATATAAGTTGAGTTTGATCTTTCATCATAAATACCAAATTTGGCTCCTAACTCGCTCTTTTCATTTAATTTAAAAAGAAACTTGGTATTAAAATCTGTAATTCCAAATTGGGTAGGACCTACATTATCTGCTGATTTTCTAAGAAGATTTACTTGCAGACCTGTATTACCAAAGGTATTTCCATAATTAACCAAGCCTGAGAAAAAGCTCCCTTGACCTCCTTGTATTTGTACCGACCCTTGTTCTGTCTCAGGAGCATTAGGTGTGATATAGTTCACTACGCCTCCAATGGTCTGTGGACCGTACAAAATCTGTCCTGAACCCTTCAAAATCTCCACTCCTGCCATTCTATCAATCGCTGGACTATAATACATTTCCGGTTCCCCATATGGTGCCAAAGCGACAGGAACTCCATCCTCGAGCATCAATACATTTCGGCTTCTATCCGGATTGAGTCCCCTAATCCCAATATTGACACGCATACCCAACCCTTCTTCGTCCACCACATTCAATCCTGATACCCTTCGGAATACTTCATTTCCTGAAACAGGCATCAAAGATTTAATATCCTCTTTATTCAGATAGTTTACTGCACCCGGAACTTGGCTAAAAATCCTATCCTTGTTGGCAATTAATGAGAATTCAGGCATTTCCACACCTATTTCCAATACTACCAAGCCCAAATCCAAGACTCCATTGGCATCTACCTCTACTACTTGAGATTTGGTCTTATATCCTACTGCTGATATTTGTACCTCATAAACCCCCTTCTCTAAATCAAAAAGCTGGAATTTACCTTTCGCGTCCGTCAGGGCACCTTTTACCGTTCCCTTTACATAGACATTTGCATAAGAAACAGGGTTTTGCTCTGTATCATATACAACTCCTTTTACAGAAAGCACATTTTCTTTGGCCTCAGAAGCTATAACGATATTTTCTAATGAAAAAGATAAGAACCCCAAAAGAACAACACAGTAAATCTGATATAATCTCATTATTATTTATTTGGATTAATTTTAAATTAAAACAAAAGTAGAGCCTGTTTATAATTAATCCAAATAATATTTTGGTCTTTTTTTCGGCTTATTTAGACAGTCTTTAAAAATCTTATAGAATCCTTTTGAAGATTTTTAGCGTTCTTTGTTCTGTGCAAGTCGGCTTGTCGCCGTTCCGATTCTATCGGAAAGGAGGAAAGTCCGGGCAACACAGAGCGCCATACTTCCTAACGGGAAGGGTATTCATCAGAAAAGGTGGATATACAGAAAGTGCCACAGAAAATATACCGCCCCGATAGCTATCGGGGTAAGGGTGAAAAGGTAGAGTAAGAGCCTACCGGTTGGATGGTGACATTCAGCGCATGGCAAACCTTATGGGTTGAAAGATCAAATAGGCCTCGGGCAAAGAGCTGCTCGTTCGATTCCTTTCGGGGATTCCGGGGTGGGTAGATCGATAGATCCTGACTGCGAAGTCAGGACTAGATAAATGACAGGCTTCTTCTGATTTTTCAGAAGAAACAGAACCCGGCTTACAGACTTGCACTTTTTCTCTTAAATTAGCCTTATGTCGAAAATACTGATCATTGATGACGAAAAAGTCATCAGAGCAACCCTCAGGGAAATCCTGGAATACGAAAAATTTGAGGTGAGTGAGGCCAAAGATGGTGAAGAAGGCCTGGCCAAATTGAAGGAAGAGGACTTCGATCTGGTTCTCTGTGATGTAAAAATGCCCAAAATGGACGGAATAGAAGTTCTGGACCAAGCTAAGGCTTTGGAAAAATCACCTCAGTTTATCATGATTTCTGCACATGGGAGTATTGAAACTGCCGTAGAAGCCACCAAAAAAGGCGCCTTTGATTTTATCCCAAAACCACCCGATCTCAATCGCCTCCTTCTAACAGTAAGGAATGCATTGGATAAAAAAAATCTGGTGACTGAAACCAAAGTCCTAAAAAAGAAACTTTCCAAGAAGTTTGATATGGTAGGTGAATCCAAGCCTATCTTATTGGTCAAAGAAACTATTGAAAAAGTAGCTCCTACAGATGCCAGGGTATTAATCACAGGCCCTAATGGAACAGGTAAAGAATTGGTTGCTCACTGGATTCATCAAAAAAGTAACAGAGTATCCAATCCTTTTGTGGCAGTCAATTGCGCAGCTATTCCTTCTGAATTAATAGAATCAGAACTATTTGGACATGAGAAAGGTGCTTTTACCTCTGCCCATAAGCAAAGAGCCGGGAAATTTGAGCAAGCCCAAGGAGGCACGCTATTTCTGGATGAAATTGGAGACATGTCTCTTTCAGCACAATCTAAAGTACTTCGAGCTCTTCAGGAGAATCTGATCAATCGCGTTGGTAGTGATAAGGATATCAAAGTAGATGTGAGGGTACTAGCAGCTACAAATAAGGACCTTAAAAAGGAAATTGAAGAAGGAAGATTCAGAGAAGATTTATATCACCGACTTAGTGTAATTCTGATTCAGGTTCCTGCCTTGAAAGACAGAAAAGATGATATACCCTTGTTGATAGACAAGTTTTTAGACGATATAGCTCAGGAAAGCGGAGATGCTAAAAAAGGGATTACCAAAGATGCTTTGGCAAAACTTCAGGAATTTCCTTGGACAGGCAATATCAGGGAACTACGAAATGTCGTGGAGCGTCTGGTAATTTTGGGGGAACCCACTATTAGCCTGGAGGATATTAAAAAATATGCTGACTACTAAGAGTCAGCATTTTTTTTAAACGTTAGCTTTCTGCCCAACTTCTGCTTTTGCATAGGCAGGACAAGGCTTACTGGAAGCACATGCACCTAGTGCTAAAATTCCGATCAATAATGCGATAGTGGCTAATTTTTTCATGTGTATTTAATTATTTCTTTTCTTGGTCAACTTCAACTTCCTGACGAATTAAAATCGTCTCTAACTCCAATGTGCTTGAGACTCTTTTGATATTGATCAAGAATATAAGCTATTCAAATATGTTTAATAAATTTTAAGTAAGCAATTACTGAACCAACAAGTTACATCCGCGAATCTCAGAATTGTCAAATCTCCCCAAGACTTCTAAATACCCTTTCACATCTATCCTGCCCAGATCCTGAGTTTCTATAAAAGAACAGGAATGGAAATTAGCCAAATCAATCACATTGATTCCGCCTTGAGAACGATTAGTCCATTCCAAAGGATCATTGACATCTCTTAACATAACGCGCAAACTGAGAGGTAAGGTATATTTTCCATCCCCTTTTGAATAAGCCTGAGACATCAACTCGGTCATTCCATACTCAGAATGGATTTTATCAACATGAAAAGATTCTTTTAAAATCTGGTGAACTTCCTCCCGAATCATTTCTTTTCTCCTCCCCTTCATCCCTCCTGTCTCCATGACAATTAAATTTTCAGCATTAGGAAATAATTCTTTTTTTTCTGCCAAATCCAAAAGCGCGAATGTCACACCCAATAACAGCACCTTTTTTGAATCCTTAGAGAGGAGCTTCAATTTTTGCAAAAGCTCATCATGGTTGTATAAGTAAAAACCAGAATGCTCCGAGCCCGACTTTTCGATAAAATGAGAAGCCATAGACACCAAACTACTCCCTTTTCTCTCTAAATATGCGGGTAATAAAGCCAATACGTGAAAATCTGACAGACCACCATATACCTCTTCAAAAGTTTTTTGCGCTTGTTGTAAATACCAGTCCTCAGACCAGAAATAATGTTTGCTGGTAATCATTCCTGTGGTACCGGAACTTGAGAAGAAACCTTTGAATTGATCCAAAGGCCCCGATACAATTGGAAAGTCTTTAAAAAAGCGAATTGGTAAAAAAGGTATTTGCCCTAAAGCATTGATTTTTTTAGGATCAATTTTCCTTGCCTTCAGATAAGCACTATAAATGGAATTGTGTTTTGCCTGAAACTCAAAAATCTCCAAAGCTAGATTTTCAAAGTTTTCAGACTTTAAATTCTCTACCTTCTCAGAAAAACTTTTAAAATCCTGCATCGTTTTATAATTTGCATCAACCCAATCGGATCCTAATTGGTTCTGTTTGTAAATTTAATCCGCCTTATGCGTTTAAAAAGTTATTTCAGCTTATTCTTTCTTGTCCTTTTTGTGGGAGCATGCGTGAATCCACCGGATAATTTTCCAACAGTCCCTTCCATTACCTTTGAGTCACTGGAGTACGTACCTACTGCCGGACCGGATTCTTTGATTGTTGGGATAGATTTTCAAGATGCAGAAGGAGATTTAGGTTTATCTGCAACAGATATCAATCCTCCATTCAATGCCTTTGATTTTCAGAGGGATGCTGCAGGAAACTTAATTACATACAGCAATAGACCTCCTTCAGCACCGACATATAATCCCATTGATTATGTAATCAACCCCATTGTCAATAATCAAACTGTCAATGATACTATTTGGGTGAGACAGAACCCCAATCAGTACAACATTTTTGTGAAGTTCTTCATCAAAAGAAATGGGAGATTTACCGAATTTAGATGGCAAGACCCTCCATTCTTCACCACTTTCAATGGAAGATTTCCAAGAATATTAACTTCAGAAGAAGGGCAGGCAGTAGAAGGAAATATCAAGTATGCCATGCTTTCCTCAGGTTGGGAAGCTATCTTCCGGAATGACACCATCAGAATTGACGTTCAAATTCAGGATAGGCAATTGAATCGAAGTAATGAAGTATCCAGCCCGGAATTAACACTCAGGCAGATAACTAGAAATACACCCTAAAGCAAAAAGGGCGGTGAATGATCACCGCCCTTTCTATTTTTATGCTAATCAAATTACAGCGCAGGGAAGGTTTTAGGATTTACCTCATGCATCATGCTGTAAACCTTCTCCACCACGTCTTCAATACTTGGTTTGGAGAAATAATCTCCATCTGATGAATAAGCAGGTCTATGCGCTTTAGCCGGTAATGTCTGAGGATCAGAATCCAAGAATCTAAATACTTTCTGGCCCTCTATCACTTGCTGCAGCATAAATGCTGAAGCTCCTCCCGGAACATCTTCATCAGCAAAGATTACTCTATTCGTTTTCTTCACAGACTCCCCTATAATGCCATGCACATCAAATGGCAATAAAGTCTGTACATCGATTACTTCTACCTCAATTCCTATTTCAGACAATTCCTGAGCAGCATCCATTACGATTCTGCACATGGAACCGTAAGTCACGATTGTTAAGTCTGTACCTTCTCTTAATATTTCTGGTTTACCCAAAGGAACTGTGAATTCTCCAATATTTTCAGGGAGCCTCTCTTTCAGTCTATAGCCATTAAGACATTCTACTACAATAGCCGGTTCATCAGACTTGAGCAAAGTATTGTACATACCGGCAGCCTGAGTCATATCTCTCGGTACGCAGACCACCATTCCTCTCAAGGTAGAAAGAATCATACCCATAGGAGATCCGGCATGCCATACTCCTTCCAGTCTGTGACCACGGGTTCTCACGATTAAAGGAGCCTTTTGACCTCCTTTAGTTCTGTATTGTAAGGAAGCCAAATCATCAGATAACATTTGAAGTCCATAAAGCAGGTAATCCAAATATTGAATTTCTGCAATTGGTCTCAAGCCTCTCAAAGCAGCCCCAATTCCCTGACCTATAATGGTACATTCACGAATACTGGTATCACTGACTCTCCACTCCCCGTGTTTTGCCTGAAGACCGGCAAAAGCTTGGTTAACATCACCGATTTTCCCTACATCCTCTCCAAAAGCAAAGAATCGAGGGTCATTTTCTAGTTTATTGTCAAAAAATGCCTGCAAAACTTCACGTCCATCCACTACGGCAGACTTTTCATTGAATTCCGCAGGAACTTCATCAATTTTCAATACAGACCATTCAGACTGAGAATAAAGATGGCTGCTATAGCGATCGTGGTTTAATTCGTTTTGCTTTTCGTACCAAGCCTTCAATTCATTCTTTCCAGAATTAGAATCGAATCTTAAAAGCAGTAAAGCTTTTCTAACTGTTGAAACCACATCTTTCCGAATGGGATTGATTGTTTTTTTCAGTTCATCGGCCAACTGATCCAACACCACTTTCCGGGTGCTGTCTTTCGCTGCTGATTTAATCAGGGCAACTGCCTCGTTTAGTTCTTTTTTGATTTCACCGCTGAAATCAGACCAAGCAGCTTCTTTCTCTTTTTTAACATGAGCTTTTGCCTCTGCTTCTATTTTATCCAAAGCATCAGCAGTAGCCAATTCATTTTCAAGGATATACTCTCTAAACTTTTTAATGCAGTCCCAGTGTTTTTCCCAGTCCAGTCTTTCTTTGGACTTATATCGCTCATGTGAACCAGAAGTACTGTGCCCTTGAGGCTGAGTCATTTCTTCCACATGAATTAAAACGGGAACATGCTCTTTCCTTGCTAATTCTCCAGCTTCTTGAAATGCCTGAAGCAATGCCTCATAATTCCAGCCCTTTACTTTGATGATTTCGAAACCAGGTTTTTCCTCAGTTCTTTGGAAACCAGCTAAAGCCTCTGAAATACTTCCTTTGGTGGTATGAAATTCTTTAGGAACCGAGATTCCATATTCATCATCCCAAATAGAGATCACCATCGGCACTTGTAAGACTCCAGCTGCATTGATAGATTCAAAAAACATTCCTTCTGAAGTAGAAGCATTACCGATAGTACCCCAAGCAACCTCGTTACCATTGACCGAGAATTGCTTTAGTTTCTTCATGCCTTTATTGACTCTGAAAAGCTTTGAAGCATAAGCCAAGCCCAAAAGTTTGGGCATCTGAGCAGCTGTTGGAGAGATATCAGCTGCCGAATTATTCATTTTAGTCAAATCCTTCCAAGAACCGTCCTCATTTAAAGAGCGGGTTGCAAAGTGACCATTCATTAATCTTCCAGCACTAGCAGGCTCTTCCTCTACATTCGTATAGGCGTACAATTGAGCGAAATATTGCTTAACATTTAACTCACCCAAAGCCATCATAAAAGTCTGATCCCGGTAATAACCCGATCTAAAATCTCCTAATTGAAAAGCCCTTGCCATAGCAATTTGAGCAAGCTCTTTTCCATCACCAAAAATACCAAACTTCGCTTTTCCCATGAACACCTCTTTTCTTCCCATCAGGGAAGCGTGTCTGCTAATCATCGCTATTCTAAAATCTTCCAAAATAGCTGAAGGCTCCGGGACGAAGGAAGGCTTACTTTTTTTTATCTTTTGTAATTCTGACATAGACTTATTTAATCTAAAGTTATTTGGGTTTGGGTGCGCACAGTTCTAGTGCAGATCAAAAATAGCCAAATCATTTTTTTTTACAAATTTAAGCTGAACTTATTTTCAGTTTAAAATTTGGTATTTTGGTTAAATATTAGCCCAGAAACAAATTTTATTCTGTCAATACCATCAACACTGATCAAATATTCGATTTCTAAGAGTTTAGATTATTTTGCAAATCAGGTTTTTATCCATACTATATTCTCAAAATATTCAACTTTTAAAATTTAAATTTTGAAATAATCAGTATTTTCCAGCCGATTTTTAGAAGAATCTTTTGATTTTCAAGATTTTTCAAAATGAGACCAAATACTATTCTTAAAAATGCGATTAGAATAAACTGGCTTACTATCTTTGCCGCCATATTTAAATCCAAATAGACTTGCCATGATAATAGGTGTTCCAAAGGAAATTAAAAACAACGAAAACCGAGTAGCTCTAACTCCTGCAGGAGCGAAAGAATTGGTAAAAAGAGGCCATACTGTATACGTACAGCACACAGCTGGAGAAGGTAGTGGTTTCCCAGATGAAGAATATGAAAATGCAGGCGCAAAAATTCTTCAAACTATAGAAGCTACCTACGAGATCGCAGAAATGATCATGAAGGTAAAAGAGCCTATTGAATCTGAATACAAACTCATCAGAGAAAACCAATTGTTGTTCACCTATTTCCACTTTGCTTCTTACGAACCACTAACCAAGGCTATGGTTGAAAGCAAGTCGGTATGTTTGGCATATGAAACTGTAGAGAAAGCTGACAGAAGCCTTCCACTCTTGATTCCAATGTCTGAAGTTGCCGGTAGAATGGCTGTTCAAAAAGGTGCTAACTACCTCGAAAAACCATTGAAAGGAAGAGGAATTCTTTTAGGTGGAGTGCCAGGTGTATTGCCTGCTAAAGTTTTGATCTTAGGTGGTGGAATCGTAGGAACCCAAGCTGCCTGGATGGCTGCCGGCTTAGGAGCTGACGTGACAATCATGGACGTATCTCTTCCAAGAATGAGATACCTGGATGATGTCATGCCTGCCAATGTGAACACTATGATGTCTAATGAATACAACATCAGAGAAATGATCAAATCTGCTGATTTGATAGTTGGCGCAGTGTTGATCCCGGGAGCCAAAGCACCTCACTTGATCACCAGAGATATGTTGAAAGATATGAAGCCAGGAACCGTTTTAGTTGACGTGGCCGTGGATCAAGGCGGCTGTATTGAGACCTGCAAGCCGACTACACATGAGAACCCAACCTTCATCATTGATGATGTGGTTCATTACTGTGTGGCTAACATGCCAGGAGCTGTACCTTACACTTCTACTTTGGCATTGACTAACGCAACCCTTCCTTACGCAATCCAACTTGCAGAAAAAGGCTGGAAACAAGCTTGTAATGACAATGCGGAATTGAAATTAGGATTGAATGTAATTCAAGGTGAAATCGTGTATAAGGCAGTAGCTGATGCTTTCGATATGCCTTACGCAATGGTTGAAAAATACCTAGCAGACTAATTCATTTCCTGCTTATAAATTTAAAGAGGCTGTCTCAATAGTGGAGTTGTCACATTGAGCGAAGTCGAAATGTTGGCCAGATTAGAAGAAGGCTTTCGACTCTGCTCAGGCTGACCTAGAAACTATATAATGAGACAGCCTCTTTTATTGGTTTAAAGCCCAATAGATCATCCTAGTACCGAATCCTATCATGATAAAGCCTACCAAAAAGCCCAAAATTTTCATCAATCGGGGCGTAACCAAAGGCCTTAATTTTTTTGCTATAAAAGCCTTCAGTAAATCAATGGAAAAAACGGTTCCTAAAATACCTGAATAATAACTACCTGCTTCAGCCTTTCCATAATCAGGTTTCAAATGCACTAAGCTGGCTATCGAAACCCAAAATAACAGCACAAAGGGATTAATTCCATTGATGCTGAAACCCTTTATAAAAGCCGTCTTTTTTTGGATTGGCAGAGTAATCCCTCCAGAATTAGGACGGGAAGTTTTGGCTTTCATCAAATTACTAATCCCAAAACCAAATAAAACCAGGCCTCCGAAAACCCCTAAAACGAATTCAAAATGATCAATCCCAGAAAGATAGCTGACACCAAAATAGGTGATCAAAACATAGATACAGTCAGACACCAATATCCCCAAAGCGGCCAAAGCAGCATATCTAAATCCATGCTCCAAGCTACTTTGAATCAGCGTAAAGAAAACGGGGCCGATAAGGGCAGAAAGCAAGAGCCCCATACTCAAGCCTTCCAGTAAAGCAGTGATCAAAAGTCGGCTCCTTTCTTTTTCAAAAACTCCCTCCAAGATTCGGCTTTTTCGCCTTTAAGAACTCGGGGAAATTTATTTTGACCTCCCTCCTTTCCCTGACTTCTCATCCAATCATAAAAGTCAGAACTGGGTCTAACCTCACAAAACACCTTCTTTAAAGCATGCCTTCTCTCTACAGCATAATCGTCGTTCAACTCTTTTAGCAGGGCATCAATTCTTTCTCCCAATTGCTGGGCATCCACTGCATCATTGGTTCCGATGTACCAATGGTGGGCAAATAAATTTTTGTAAGGCTCACCCAAAACAGTGAATTCTTTGATTGTAATATCAAACTCGTTAGAAGCAAGCTCTACTGCCTTATTCATATTATCCACCGACAAATGCTCTCCGCATAGACTCAAAAAATGCTTGGTTCTGCCAGTGATAATGATCTCAGACTCCTCCTTCGAAACAAAGCGAATAGTATCCCCAATCAAATATCTCCATGCCCCGGCGCAAGTTGAAATCAGTATTGCATAATCTTTTCCTTCCTCAATCTGATCAATTTTCAATGTTTCTGCGTCTTGGCGAATGGAGCCATTTTCATCGAAGTTTTTGTCGTTAAAAGGCACAAACTCATGAAAAATCCCATTGTTCAGCACGAGTCGCATAGACTTTCTTCCTGGTAAAGCCTGAAAGGCCAAAAATCCTTCAGAAGCCAAATAGGTTTCAATATAAGTAAGCGGCTTTCCCAATAGCTTTTCAAAACCTTTTTTATAGGGTTCGAACGAAACCCCTCCATGGACAAAAATCTGAAGATTGGGCCAAATCTCATGAATATGAGCCACTTGATATTTTTCTATGATTTTCTCCAATAAGATCTGCAACCAGGCTGGAACTCCCACAATAATCCCAATATCCCATTTAGGTGCTTTTTCGACTATTTGATCCAGCTTGTCTCCCCAATTCTTATTTCTGGATATTTTTTTCCCGGGTTTGTAAAAACGCTGAAACCAAATAGGCAACTTTCCAGCAGTGATTCCACTTAGATCACCAGAAAAATAGGTGCCATTAAATTCCAAATCGGTACTTCCTCCCAACATCAAGATACCTTTGGTAAAAAGTGATTTAGGCAAGTCGTATTTCGAAAGACTTAAAATCTGCCTCACTCCTGTTCTTCGGATGGCCTTCACCATATCTTTAGTGATTGGAATATATTTCGATGCGGCTCCCGATGTACCTGAACTCAAGGCGAAATGCTTTACTTTTCCCGGCCAAGTGATATCTCTTTCCCCATTGAGTAATCTATGCCACCATTCTTTATAGATTTTGTCGTAATCATAAATCGGAACTGAGTTTTTGAATTTTTCATAAAACTGATCATTTCCTCCTTTGAAAGATTTTAAAATTCCCGAAAAATCATATTTTTCTCCAATGGCAGTTCTATTTGAGGCTATGAGCAGTTTTTTCAAAGCCTGTTTTTGCAATTCTATAGGTTGAGAGTACTCTTGCTCTAAACTTTCTCTCAAGCGAATGCCTTTCTTTAGTAAAGTACTGATGATCGCCATATCTTTGTCTTGGCCTTTTTCAAAAATTTAAGAGCTTAAAAATAGAAAATGGATATCAAAGCAAATCTTGAAAACGTAAAAAAAACCTTTAAAAATCCAGAATGCTTACTTGTAGCAGTCAGCAAAACCAAGCCTATAACTGACCTCAAAGAGGCATATAGTGCTGGGATTAGGGATTTTGGGGAAAACAAAGTTCAAGAGCTTCAGGAGAAGCAACCTCAACTCCCTGAAGATATCCGATGGCATATGATCGGGCATTTGCAGAGAAATAAAGTCAAATACATTGCACCTTACGTGCATTTGATTCATGGAGTGGATTCCTTCAAGCTTTTAAAAGAAATCAATAAGCAAGGAAAAAAGATAGATCGAAAAATCTCTGTCTTGTTGCAAATGCATATTGCTGAAGAAGACAGCAAATTCGGATTTGACAGAAAAGAGATGGATGAGATGCTGGCAGACCCAGACTTTTCTGAGCTCAGTCATGTAACAATCAAAGGCTTGATGGGGATGGCTACCTTCACCGAAAATGAAGAACAGATCAGAAGAGAATTTCAGGGTTTAAAAAATCACTTCGAGGAACTCAAAACCAATCCCCTTCCTGACTTCATGAAAATGGAAATTTTATCCATGGGCATGAGCGGAGACTATTTGATTGCGCAGGAAGAAGGAAGTACTATGGTCAGGATAGGTTCTGCAATTTTTGGAGCAAGAAATTATTAATCAAGAGCTAATGAACGGAAAACAATTGATCATGCTAGCCGGACTTTCCGGAGCTATAGCTGTAGGCTTAGGAGCATTTGGGGCACATGGATTGGAAGATACATTGGCGGACACCGGAAGAGCCGACACTTTTGAAACGGCGGTGAAATATCACTTTTACCATACCTTGGCTATTGCCTTAATCGGTATTATCAAATTGACCAAACCCAATTGGAAAAGCTTGGTATTTGCTTCCTGGAGTATGGTTTTCGGAATAATCGTCTTTTCAGGATCTCTTTATATTCTTTCCCTGTCTGGTGTAACTTGGTGGGGGGCCATTACTCCATTAGGTGGAGTAGGTTTTATCATGGGTTGGCTTGGATTATTTTACTCAGCACTTCGCAATGACCAAATTCTTGCAGATTAGAATTATTACTATTTTTCTTTTTTTGATCGTCTTTCAGCAGGCTCAGGCCCAGTTGACAAGAGATCAGTATTTACAACTTGAAAATGCCTTAGGAGAAGGGAGCTTTTTTTCAGGACATTTGACAGGTTTCATGCTTTATGATCTGGATTCCCAGCGGGTTTTATATGAGAAAAACTCTCAAATGAGATTTACTCCTGCCTCAGTCACAAAGCTATTTACCTTGTTTTCTAGTATCTTAATTTTGAATGATAGCACCCAAACCCTAAGATATGTCCAATCAGGGGACACCTTAAAGATTTGGGGAGCTGGAGATCCTTCTTGGAACTATAAAAAATTGCCCCAACCCAAATTTCAGGATTTTTTCAAGCCTTATTCAGTGATTCAATTTTCAGACGCCAACCTTAAGTCCACACCTTTTGGAGCGGGATGGCAATGGGATGATTACTTATATTATTATGCAGCTGAACGATCTTCTCTTCCTATCTATGGGAATGTAATGCACGTATTTGCAGGAAGAGTCAACCCTAAAGTCTTTCCAACAAAATTTCAGTCATCGATCCGTACCAATGAAAAGGAAACAAAAGACATGGAAAGAGACTTCCATTCCAATACTTTTTACTATAACCCCGATTCTTACAGAGGAAGAGAGGACTTTCTACCATTTATTACTTCCCCACAGCTTTTGACAGAGTTCGCGAAAAATGAGACGGGGAAGAATTGGATTTACAAGGCAGAAAAGTTACCTGAAAACCATAAACTTTGGAGAGGAGCACCTTTATTCCCGATTTTAAAAGAAATGATGCTGGAATCGGACAATTTTTTAGCGGAGCAATTATTATTGATGATTTCAGATCGGCTTTTTGGTGAATTAAATTCTGAAAGGGCGATAGAATACATTATCAAAACCTATTTATCGGATTTACCGGATCAACCTATTTGGGTGGATGGCAGTGGCTTGAGCAGGTATAATTTATTTACTCCCAGAACGATGGTGGGGCTCTTTGAAAAATTGTATCGGGTAGTACCTGATCAAATGCTTTTTGAACTCCTTCCGACTGGCGGCAAATCCGGCACGATCAAAAATAATTATCAGGCAGCCCAAGCTTATATTTTTGCAAAGACTGGTACTATGAGTAATAATCACAGCTTGGTTGGACTAATTAAAACTAAGTCGGGAAAGCTCTATTGCTTTGCTTTCATGAATTCCAACTATCCCTGGAAAGCTTCTGAGATAAGAAGAGAAATGGAAAAGGTACTGGTCATGACCAGGGATATATTGTAATTGAATTAAATTCACAAAAATCTTCATTGGATGAACAAACGCACTTTTCTCAAATCACTCGGTGTCTTGGCCGGAGCCAGTCCTTTCTTCGGATTCAATTCCATTTCTTCTGAAAGTAACCCAAGTACTTTACTCCCAAAATCCCTCCAAAAAGGAGATGTGGTCGGGTTAATAAGTCCCTCAGCTGCTACTGCCGACAGGATGCAATTCACCTTCGCCAAAGAAGCATTGGAAGCCCTTGGTTTCCAAGTTAAGCTCGGAGAAAATCTAAAAAACAGAAGAGGTCATTTGGCTGGCACAGATCAGGAAAGAGCATCGGATTTAAACCAAATGTTTGCAGACCCGACTGTCAAGGCAATTATTTGTATCCGAGGCGGCTCAGGAGCAGCGCGGATTTTACCATTGATCGATTATAAACTGATCAAAAATAATCCAAAGCCCTTGATGGGCTATTCGGATATTACCGCTCTTCATTGTGCCATTCATTCCCAAACAGGCCTTATTTCATTTCATGGACCCAATGGAACCGGCAGTTGGAACAGTTTCAATGTTCAAGCCTTCAATCAACTGTTTTTTGAGAAAAAACTGGTTCAATATAAAAATGAACAAGTTAAAGGAGATGATTTGGTCATTAAAAACAACAGAATTCAAGTGCTCAAAGCAGGAACAGCAGATGGGAAAATTTTGGGTGGCAACTTGACCGTATTGACAGCTTTGAGTGGCACTCCTTACTATCCAGATTTCAAAGATGCCATTCTATACACAGAAGATATTGGAGAAGATCCTTATAAAGTGGATAGAATGATGAGTACACTGAAGCTCAATGGAACATTAGACCAGATTAAAGGGTTTATTTTTGGTCAGTGCAGTGACTGTGAGCCGGGAGGTGGATATGGTTCATTATCCGTAGATCAGGTTTTGGATGATTATATTTTACCTCTTAATATTCCAGCTTATTCAGGTGCAATGATTGGCCATATTTCTAAACAATTCATCATTCCTAATGGAGCTGAAGTCCGAATGGATTCTACAAAAGGCTCAATAGAGTTGCTGAAACCAGTATTTCAATCCTAATGAAATCGAGCACGACGCAAGCGACCCACACTTGTATGTCATAATGTATCAGGGAAAAGGTACGACCTGCTTGCTGCAGGCAGGGATTCCATCCCGATTTTCGGGACAGGTACTGACCTCTGAAAAACAAATTATAAACAGATGAAATGCCCATGAGGAAAAATCTCACACAAGGGGATGATTATTTTGGGCATTCCATCTGACCTCTAAAAATCAAAATATAAACAGATGAAATCGAGCACGACCCAAAGTGACACACAGAGAAACGCCCCGATGTATCGGGGAATCAATGCGAAGATTCCATCCCGATTTTCGGGACAGGTACTGACCTTTGAAAAACAAATTATAAACAGATGAAAATGTATAGTTTATTTATTTTTATATCAGTTCTTTTAGCTTGCAACACAGCGAGCATAGAGCTACCCCAAAATTTTACCACCGTGAAAGATCAACCTTTAACCTACCTTGCATTAGGAGATAGTTATACGATTGGAGAGGGAGTACCTGAAAAGGATCGATACCCCAACATTCTGGTTGAAAAATTAAATACTCAGACCGAACTCAAGTGGGGCAAACCTAAGATCATTGCCAAAACCGGATGGACTGTTGACGAATTGGATAAAGGAATCAATGAAGCTGCTCCAACAGGCACTCCCTATGATTTAGTCACCTTATTAATCGGAGTAAATAATCAATACCGAGGACGATCCGTAGACGATTATCGGGTTGACTTTGAATTAATGCTTTTAAGAGCAATTGGATTTGCAGGAAATAGACCAAACCGAGTGGTGGTCGTATCTATTCCCGATTGGGGAGTCACTCCTTTTGCTGATAAAAGATCCACTGACAAGCAGAAAGTTGCTGCTGAAATCGATGCCTACAACCAGGCAAAGAAAAGCGTTTGCGGGAAATTTGGAGTGAAGTTCGTGGAGATTACTGAACATTATCGCCGAGTAGGTGCTCAGCCCGATATGGTCGTTGAGGATCAGTTGCACCCATCAGGAAAAGTATACGAACACTGGGCTTCTGAACTATTCAAGGTTGTAAACTCTATCAAGTTTAAGCAATAAACCTTTCCTTGATCGGATCTTTTTTGTCACTCTGAATATTTCTCCCAACTCCTTTGCCTTTTAATCTCAGAAGTAGCTGATGAATTTAAAAATAAGCATTTGGTTAAGCTTAGAATTAGTTTCTTCTATGCGATTGGATAATTCAATAGCCGGATATAAGATAATTTCCTATCAAAAGATAGCAGCGTATAAAACTATATCTTTTGGGTAAATGAAACCTATACTCTAGGCTTGGATCATTCAAATATAAATAATTCCATTTCCAGCTTTGGGCTAGTTTCCAATGAAAAGAAATAATCCTTACATTTATTATGGAAGGGAAAGTGCCTGTCTGGGATAAATTAATTGAGATGAAGGCGAGCAAATACTTATGCCTACTTTTAGCCATTTTCCTTTCCTGTGCTGAAAAGGAAACAAAAATCATTTGGGTATATCCGTATCTCCTGAATTCAGAATTATATCCCAATGCCGAAGCAGGAATTTTTTTTCTTACTCAAGATAATGAAGAGCTAGATTACTCTAAGTGGAAACGTCAACCGGAGAGTTTCGAAATTAAAGGCTTTAAATTTGAAGAAGGATATTTTTACAAACTAAAAGTAGAATATGAAGTGGATCAACCTTCTCAAAAATTCAAATTGAAATCTATTTTAGAGAAACAAAAAGATTGGATAAGATCAATCGAGGGAGCTTGGCAAAATATATCCATACCGGAACAACCCTATTTTCCAATTTTTATTCGGATTCAAAAATTAAGCAGAACGCTTGAAACGTATGGAGGTTGTTTTAAAGGAATCACAGGTATGGGGGAAGTAGGGGAAAGAAAAATCCAATTAGCGCATACCTATTATCGGTTGGAAGCTGATAAAATTTGCCTTGGCCAAAACCCCATTCAAGAAGGAAGTTTTAGCTTTGTCCAATCCACCACCCAATATCAACTCACACCGGATAACTTTTTGGAGTTTTTTGATGAAAAGGGAAAACTCTTGATCCGCTTCAAGCCATCCGAGTAAAATTATCCTTATTCTCGGCTTTTCATCCACTTTTTGCCAAGGATATGCTTATTTTCACGTTTGGAAATTCCTACCATTTTCAAGCTTTATAAAAGCCCTAAAACCTATGAAAATTATCTGCATTGGCCGTAATTATGCGGCTCATATTGAAGAGTTAAAAAATGAAACCCCCGGAAATCCGGTAGTTTTTTTGAAACCAGATACAGCTTTATTGAAAAATGGGGCAGCTTTTTACTATCCTGATTTTTCAAAAAACATTCATCATGAAGCTGAATTGGTGCTGAAAATCAGCAAAGAGGGAAAGTACATTCAAAAGCAATTTGCTCATAGGTATTACGAGGAAATAGGTCTGGGAATTGATTTTACGGCCCGTGATCTTCAAGATCAATGCAAGGCCAAAGGTTTGCCTTGGGAAATAGCAAAAGCCTTCAACGGCTCAGCTCCTATTGGTGATTTTATCCCCGTTTCAGAGATCCCCAACTTGGAATCCATTGATTTTCACCTTACGATAAACGGGGAAATCAAGCAACAAGGAAATACCAGCTTAATGCTATTCAATTTTGCTACGATAATTGAATACGTTTCCCAATTTTTCACGTTGAAGAAAGGCGATTTGATTTATACAGGAACTCCGGCAGGAGTAGGTCCTGTCAAAATTGGAGATCGACTGGAAGGATTCATTGGAACCCAAAAAATGCTTGATTTTGAAGTTAAGTAAACTACTACCCGTATTCATTTTATTTCTTTTTCTTGGTCAAAATTCATTCTCTCAGGGAGTCATTCGGGATTACTTCCGATCGCCTGTTAAGCCTGGAGGAAGGAATTATTTGTCCGGAAATTTCTCTGAATTAAGACCCAACCATTTCCATACTGGGCTTGATTATAAGTTTGGAGGCGTGGAAGGAGAACCAATTTATGCAGCTGCAGATGGCTGGGTTCACCGAATCAAAATCTCCACCTACGGCTATGGAAATGTCATCTATCTAAAGCATCCAACGGGGCACATAACCCTTTATGGGCATTTGAGAAATTTTAATCCCAAGCTTCATCAGTACATGATAGAACGCATGTACGAAGCCCAAGTCAATGAGTTGGAGTTATACCCTACCCCAAGAGAACTGAGTTTCAAAAAAGGAGAACGCATAGCTGATGGAGGAAACACTGGGAGTTCAGGTGGTCCTCATTTACATTTTGAAATTAGAGACAGTCTGGACAGGGCTATGGATCCGCTTCTTTTTGGTTTTCCGGAAATCCTTGACAACATAGCTCCTACTCCACAGAAATTAGCACTTGTCCCCCTTCAAATTGATTCCAGAATTAATGGAAAATTTGAGAGAATGGAGTTCACTCCTGTTGCAGGTGGTGGCGTATACAAAATACCTCAAACCATTCAAATCACCGGAAAAGTAGGAATTGAAGTGCAAGGCTTTGACCAATTGGACGGAGCTAGTAACAGAAATGGGTTTCCATATTTTGAAATTCGGGAAAATGACTCCTTGCTTTTTCAAGTAACAGTTGATAAAGTAGATTTCAATTTTACCCGACAGTTTTTGCTGCATACGCACCAAAACAGATTTTCGAAGCTCTACTATCAACCCAACCTGAAATTTGAATATCTCAGACCTCATCAGGCTGGGATAGGACATTTGGAATTGGAGCCGGGAAAAAGAAAAATTTATGAATTGCGCCTGATCGATGCTTTGGGAAATACTCAAAAAATTCAATTCTCATTGCAGGGAAAGGATCAGGAATTTGTAGTCGCAGATGGAGCCACTCCTAGTAAAGCTCAAGTGGATTATATCGGAAATATTCTTAAAATTAAGGCTCCAGTATCCAAACTCGGAGGCTTGGCTAAATTTTACGTGGGTACCCGGACTTTTGAAATGCTGCCTGCCTATCAAGATGCAAATAGCCGGACTTATTTGTGGGATATGCAATTTGGAATTCCTGAAGAAATTGATCTTTGCTCAGAAGTAATCAGCACCCCACTCAAAGCAGCCATTCCTGCTGGAGAAGAAAAGCTTTTTGCGCAAAGAGATGTTCAAATCAAATTTGATAAAAATACCCTATTGGATGATTTGTATCTAAGAATTCAGGAAAGTGGGACAGGCAGTTCTGCAAGATTACAAATCAATGATCCTTCGGAATATTTATGGAATTCCATGGAAGTGCTCTGGAACACCAGTCCAGGAAATTTGAATAAATCCAGAACTCATGTATACCAAGTCAATAGCAGAGGCAGTAAATCTTTTGTAGGAGGAACTTGGGAAGACGGAGCAATCCGCTTTAAAACCAGAAATTTTGGTACTTTTATGCTTGCTGAAGACATCAAGGCTCCCAGCATAACTCCTGTGAGAGTAAATTCCACAGAAATCCGCTTTTCCATTCGGGATGATTTATCCGGAATTCAGAGTTTCGAAGCAAAAGTAGATGGGAAATGGGTGTTGATGCGGTATGAGCATAAGCAGGCATTGATCTGGTCAGAAAAACTGGATAAACATCCCTTCCGCGGACCTGTTATTCTTAGGGTAACTGACATGGCTGGTAATGTAGCCGAATGGAAAGGAACCATCGCTTAATTCATGTTTTATTAAAAAAATTAAACGTATGTCATTAGAAGTAGGCCAAAAGGCACCAGATTTTGAAGCAAAAATTGAAACGGGAGAAACCATCAAACTCTCTGATTTTAAAGGAAAAAAAGTAATCCTATATTTTTATCCTAAAGACAATACTCCCGGCTGTACTGCTCAGGCTTGTAACCTCAGAGATAATTATGAAGCCCTGCAAAAAGCCGGGTATGTAGTTTTGGGGATCAGTTCCGATTCTGAAAAGTCTCACCAAAAATTTATAAACAAGCAGGAGCTTCCATTCTCTTTGATTGCAGATGAGGATAAAAAAGTTCACGAGCTCTATGGCACTTGGGTGGAAAAATCCATGTATGGAAGAAAGTATATGGGGGCTGCAAGAACCACTTTTGTAATTGATGAAGAGGGGAAAATAGAGGAGATTATAGAAAAAGTAAAAACCAAAGAACACACTGCTCAAATCCTAAAATAAACCTCCGTAATGGAAAAACAATCTATCGAACAACTCCAAAAAATCTGTACTCAACTCAGAAGAGATGTACTGAGAATGGTGCATGCTGTGCAATCCGGACATCCCGGAGCTCCACTTGGCTGCGCAGAATTCTTTGTGGCCTTGTATTTTGATCAGTTGAGACACAATCCTGACTTTAAAATGGATGGAAAAGGTGAGGATATTTTCTTCCTTTCCAATGGTCACCTCTCCGCAGGCTGGTATTCAGTCTTAGCGAGAAGCGGTTATTTTCCTGTTGAAGAACTCAAAACCTTCAGAAAAATCAATTCCAGACTGCAGGGACACCCAGCAACCCACGAACACCTTCCCGGTATTCGGGTAGCATCAGGTTCCCTGGGGCAAGGCCTATCCGTAGCACTTGGCGTTGCTCAGGCCAAAAAACTGGACAAAGATGATCACCTGGTTTATATCCTAATGGGTGATGGAGAATTGCAAGAAGGTCAGGTATGGGAAGCTGCCATGTATGCTGCTCATTTTGGAGTGGATAATTTGATTGCCACGGTAGATTATAATGGTCAACAGATCGACGGTCCAACTACAGAAGTGATGGATCTAAAAAATCTCAAGGCCAAATGGGAAGCTTTTGGTTGGGAAGTAATCGAAACCAAAAAAGGAAATGATCTAAGCTCCGTACTTGAGGGATTGGAAAAAGCCAAGTCCTTGACAGGAAAAGGTAAGCCTGTAATGAACCTCTTGTATACAGAAATGGGATATGGGGTTGACTTTATGGTCGGAACTCACAAGTGGCATGGCTCCCCTCCTAGTGACGAGCAATTAGCCGATGCCTTAGGACAATTAGAGGAAACCTTAGGCGATTATTAATCTACCCAACACAAAGAATATCATGAGCTTATACTTAAAATTTACATATACTGAGAAAAAAGATACCCGTTCAGGATTTGGTGACGGATTTCTGGAGGCAGGAAGAAAAAATCCAAATGTAGTAGGCCTTTGTGCGGATTTGATTGGTTCTCTGAAAATGGGAGCTTTTCAAAAGGAATTCCCTGAGCGCTTTTTCCAAACAGGAATTGCTGAGGCAAATATGATAGGCATTTCAGCTGGTTTGGCGATAGGAGGCAAAATACCTTTTGCGGGAACCTTTGCAAATTTTGCAACGGGCAGGGTTTATGATCAAATCAGACAATCCGTTGCTTATTCGAATAAAAACGTCAAAATATGCGCTTCTCATGCCGGTTTGACTTTAGGTGAAGATGGTGCAACTCACCAGATTCTGGAGGATTTGGGAATGATGAAAATGCTTCCCCATATGACTGTGATCAATCCTTGTGATTACAACCAAACCAAGGCTGCCACTTTGGCGATTGCGGAGTATGAGGGTCCTGTTTACCTAAGATTTGGACGCCCAAGTTGGCCTATTTTCACACCTGCTGATCAAAAATTCGAAATCGGAAAAGCCTGGAAAATGATAGATGGTAAAGACGTCACCATCTTTGCTACAGGTCATATGGTTTGGGAAGCGAATGTTGCTGAGGCTATGCTAAGAGAAGAAGGTATTTCTGCTGAAGTAATCAATATCCACACGATCAAACCTTTGGATGAAGAGGCTATTTTGGAATCTGTCAAGAAGACCGGATGTGCCGTCTCCGCTGAAGAGCATCAGATTAATGGTGGATTGGGAGATGCGATAGCTCAGACCTTGGCAAGAAACAATCCTGCTCCTTTGGAATATGTGGGTGTCAATGACAGTTTCGGAGAGTCAGGAACTCCCACTGCCCTTCTCGATAAATATGGTCTCAATGCTGCGAATATTGTGAAAGCTGCTAAGAAGGCCTTGAAGCGGAAATAAGAGCCTAAAAATATCTAAAAGGCTGTTTCATTAGTAATGCATTTGTCACATGGAGCGAAGTCGAAATGTAGGCCAGAAAGATTGAAATGGCCTTCGACTCCGCTTAGGCTGATATGCGATTGCTTTTGAAATGGCCTTTTTTTTAATTTTAACACCATGATAAAATTAACGGATAGCCTCAAGTTAATTCCGATACGAGAGCAAGACTTTGAATTGCTTCATCAACTCATGCATAAAATTTATAAGGAGGCTTATTCGGATTTCTGGCAGGATACCGGCGATTGGTATTTAGAGTTGATTTATAACAGAGAAAATTTATCCAAAGAGATTTCACGCAGTCGAACTCATTATTTTTTTGTGGAGTGGAACGAGCAGAAGGTAGGAATATTTAAATATGATTATCCTTTTTCTCCCAGAGAAGTGGAAATTCCAAATGCTATGAAGCTCCATAGACTTTATCTGGACCGAATTACTCATGGTCAGGGAATCGCCGCTCAATTGATGAAATACTTAGAAAATATAGCCAAAGAGCAGAATCTAGATGCTATTTGGTTGGAGGCAATGGTTTCCAAACATCAGGCGAAAAGATTTTATGAAAAATCAGGATATCAAAAAATCTACGAATATAGCCTCGACTTTGAAAAATTGAAGGATGAGTTCAGACAAATTCAGATCATGAAAAAGGAATTAAATAAATTTGAATAACCTCAATGATTTCTGCAGTCAAAAACCTTTGATTTGGGGCAAAAAGATGGAAGACGGGAGACCGAAGTGAAGGTGCCGGAGGCACGTCCTGTGACAGCAAAAAAGAGTTCGACCCGCTTCGAGGTCGAAAATACATTGATTTGAATAAATGATCACGGTGCCAATCAGCAAAAAAACAGGTCGCCCCTTCAGGGCTCTGAATCACTCTATTATATTATCTAAGCCCCAAATCGAATTTGGTGCTAATACAAAACGCCCCTCCAGGGCTGGGCTATGCATCCATAACCTTCTTCCTTAATAAATTATGAGGTATTCATAAATTCTGAAATAGTGTGCCAAAAGTGCCAAAGGCACGTCCTGTAATTGGAAGAAAAAGTTCGACCCGCTTCGGGGTCGGGAAAACCATTACCATTGATGCGTGATTTCCACGGGTTTCACCCGCGGTTATTCAGAGGTTTGACCCCTTATCAGGGGTCATTATTTGGAACACATTATGGGAAAGTAAAAGATCCTGAAAGGATCGAACATCTCAATAGCCCTAGGTGCAACCTAGGGAAATGGTAACATAACAAACCATGGTGGGAAACAACCCTGAACGGGGTTGAACTTCTGTGAAGGAAAAAAAAGATCAAAATAAAGTTCGGCCCGCTTCGAGGTCGGGAAAACATTATAAGGTAGTCATCTTTTCCATGGGTATGGATTCGCTTCGCTTATCCATTACCCATGGCTACGTCTGAGGCGCACAGGTATTGAAAAATTTGACCCTCCCGATATCCTTTCAGTCATCGGGACGGGCTTTATCAGGGGTCGGAAAACTAGTTTTCGGTGATTTGGAATCATGACCACAAAGTGGTCAAACTTTTGAATAGCCCCCGGTGGAACCGGGGGTTTGATCGACCCAGATACCATGGTGGACAACAACCCCGAACGGGGTTGAACTTCTGTGAAGGAAAAAAAAGATCAAAATAAAGTTCGACCCACTTCGGGGTCGGGAAAACCATTGGCACTGGATCATTTTATCCACGGATTTCACCTTTGGTTCACCCGCGGCTATTGAAAGGTTTGACCCCATTTGGGGTCGATAATACATTGATTTGAATAAATGATCACGGTGCCAATCGGCAAAAAAACAGGTCGCCCCTTCAGGGCTCTGAATCACTCTATTATATTATCTAACAAGGCATTGAAAGCCTTGCTATAAAACCAATTTTCCCAAATAAATAGAATTTGAAAGGGTGTAAGATTTCTTCCAATTATTGAATTGACTGAAAGCAAAATAAATATGCCATGGAAAATTGCTATTTGCCTCGCTAAGATTGATTTCCGCTAAACCATCAGACCTTTTAAATTGATCCTTTATCCAAATATACTTTTCCGCCTCAGGCTGGTAAAGAACTATAAAAGCCTCATCACTCGATTTTGATTTTCCTTCATCTGAATTATTGCTCCAATGGATGCGGATTCCAGAATCCACTCTTTCAAAAAATGCATTTTGGGGCTCCAGTAAACTTCCTTTACTGATTTTCAAAAAAGCAGGATCAATTTTAGGATTCCGATCATGGTTATATCCCTTATGATTTAATTCTGAATAGGCTAAATGTACACCCTTTTTGCTCTGGGTGAGAAATTCCTGATAGCCGAAATCCAACACCTGTTTTAGAGGTTTAAGAAATTGATTAATAGTTTTTAGTTTTTCTCTCTGTAGGAGTTGAAGTTTAGAGGGATGAGTTTTGTTTTTATGACTTCCTCCTGGACGGGTCCGAACTACCGTTTTACCATTAAGGGTGTAAAAGACCAAATTGCCGATTTTCCCTTGGGGGAAGAAGATGTTTTTTGGTGGTAGATTTCCCATTTTAGATCAATTTTAATTAAAACTAAAGGTAATTTAATTGGTTGTGATAAATAAATCAATTAAACCCTTAATATTTTAATATCAGATTAAATCAAAAATGAGGCTTTATACTCCCTTAAATAAAATTTAACCCTAAATCTAAGCTGTAAAAACCCTACAAATACCCTAAATAAACCTGATCATATCAAGTTTTGATAATTGGTGTAAATGTATGTATCTGGATTGATTCTTGAATAAGAATATTCCACTCAACTAATCCCAAACATAATTTCAATAGAAGATTTGCTGAAGTCATAGTGAAAATTAAAAGCCCATATAGACAAAAAAAAGGGATAAAGCTGCTACACTTCTAGTAAACCTAAAACTACGAGGAAGGATTAGTTTTTTGGCTTTCAAGTTTTTTTTCTAGGCGGTTTCGGTCGAATTCTTCTCTACCCTTTTGAAGGTGATTATCTAGTAATTCAAAGAAAAAAAGTCGATTACTGACTTCCTCAGCATTTAAATCTCTTTGAGAAAGAAAAATCATCCAGGCTTGCAATAGCTCCCAAAGATAGATCTCCGTAGACGATTCAGCTATTGAATCAAATAACTCTTCTTTGTGATAATTAATTTCAGTAGGTATCATGATTGGATGGGTTTAAATTTTGGGAAACTTCCAGTTCTAAAGATTTTTCTTATTGGATATATTCTTGGAAATTCACCTACTCTGTTTATCAGTTAATTTTGAATTATGAATTTGCCAAAGGGATATATTTTTGAGATAAATGAATGAGGTAGATGGCTTCAACTAGTTTTAAGAAATACTCAAAATCTTCGAGATATTCTCCCTCATCTCCTTCGCAAATTGAAAATGTGAATGTCGCATACTCTCTAAATTGATTCCAGCGTTTCGCCCATTGAATTGCCGCTCTTTTACGATAGAATTTGTTCAAAAAAGAACAGGGATCGAGGATCTCCTCACTAGTCAGGTGTTTGGGAGATTCAACCAATAACTTCACATAATCCGGATAATTTTTAAGTTTTATATCTTGAGGTTGGTTACTTATGATCTTATCCCATTGAGCAGTAACCGAAGGACTCGGTCTACAGTTTATGAGATGCTCCCCTGCATAGATAAATTTCAAAATCAGCTTTCCTTGATAAAATATACAATCAGGAAATAAATCCTCCCAGACAGGTTCATGGTTAAAAACCTGTTGCTGAATAATCTTCATTTTATTTATCCAATATGGAAAACCTGCGATGGACTCCAAAAGGTTATCTACCTCTTGAAGAGCTTGTTTTTCCGAGCTTATTCGAAATCTCCGTTTAAATGTTTTAAAGTTGCATTCCATCTGATTTTGATTTTAGGTTGTTGGCCACATCAAGTTCCAAAGTACGCTGCTGCTTGATGAGTTTTTGGATTTCTGTGTAGAGATCTTCTTCATTTTGCCATTCGGTACAAAAACCCGAAATCAACTTTCTATTGATCTCCAAAGAGCGTAAAAGCAAATCGAGGATATTGCTATCGAATTCGGAATGATGAATATGGATGTCTCCATTTATACTAAGTGCAGAATCGACAAGATTGGAGAAGTGGATTACAATTGGTTTCATGATAGATTTTATTTTGGTTGAATACCAAATTCTTTATTTCAGGATTTCTGTCCTATTCAAAAAGGCGATGATTTAGATTGATTGAGGGATATTTTATTCTTTAGATTTTGGCTAAAGCCCAGCCAATTGTCACCATTCACTTTTTTATGAATGGCCTAAAGGCTCACTCCTATTAATTAGCAAATGCCCTAAAATTGCTATCTGCCCCGATCCATTGGGGTGGAAATGAAAGATACCTTGGGAATAAGCCCAATATCAATTATAATTTCCCTTTGCAAGAGCCAAACCCTTTAATCTTTCCAATTCATCAGTTGAGTAGCTTAAGATTTGCTTTACCTTATGCTCCAATTTTAATCGGTATTTCTGTTCTACCTTGAAATCCTCCTTGTACCGGGTATTGGTGTAGCATTTGTCGATCAGGTTCAAGATTAATTCATCTTCTCCTGAAAAAACTTCTTGAAATTTTGAATTGTATTTACTGGCGAAGCGGAGCAAAACTCGAATTTCATGGGTTTTCTTGTCCAGCTTTTCCCATGCAAACAGGATGGATCTTAGGGCCATTTCGGTAGTTTGGTGCAAAAGAAAGGGTTTCATATTCCCTTCAGTTTGCTGTGCCAATACCCAAAATTCCTCTGCCTTTTTTAATCCTATCTCAAGTCGCTCTACTGCTTTTGAGAATACCTGCTGTTGCTCTTTGTCCTTAAACAAAGGAAGTGGTTCAAAACCCGGTGCAAGGTAATATGCTTCACTTGGGAGAACTTCCGACCAAAGGTAGGGGTTGCCTATTTCCAAATTCTTTTTAAGGTAGGAAGCCGAAATGCAATGAATCTGATTCCCTGACTGACAAGAGCCCAAAAACCCAATCACAGTCTCCAATTCATCATGTTCGTCAGGACTTAAATGTGGGAGTAAAATATACCAGTGCTGGATTTGAGCTGATTCTTTCCGGTATATGGCCAAAGGATGTAGAAGTTCTATTAGTGCCGAACTGAGTACATCTATTTCTCTTGTAGATAGTGCTTCTTTGGGCAACTCTCGGTTCCGGTCAAGATGACTCAGCAAATGATTCAAAAGCTCATAAAAGTACATTCGGGTTGCAATATCCAGATCATCTTTTTCCCGCTGGGTTAAGAATATCATCCAACCTTGAAGCATTTCCCAGAGGTATTTGTTGATTTCATTTTTTGGAAATAGGTTGAATAGATCGTCAGGCGCTTGATTAGTCTCAAATTGAAGCATAGCTGTTTGGGTTTTGGGTGGGAGAATGACGAACGTATATCAGGTAGGAAGCCTCTGTTAGCTTGAGGAAGTATTGAAAATCTTTAAAATACGCTCCTTCATTACCCTCTGTAATAGAAAATTTGTAAAAGGCTGTTTCCCGAAAATGATTCCATCGACGAATCCAGGATTCAAGGCTTTTACGCTTAAAAAACTTTCGGATAAATCTACTTGGATTTAATATTTGACCTTGGCTAAGATGCCGTGGATAATAGGCCAAAAGATGATAAAAAGCATCTGGTTTTTCTTGATTTAAATATCTGCTTTCAATTAAATCATCGATCAGGTGTTTCCAATTCAGTTCCTCCTTCGATATCGGCGGAAAATCCATTAAAAACATGCTTGCATTGATGAGCTTTAAAAATACCTGACCGTTGTAGTGTACTGCATCCGGAAGTAATTTGTGGGGGATGGATCGAGAATCAAAAACTGAATTTTGAATGGTAGTAACCTTGGCTATCCAATAGGGAAGATCTGCAATGGTGCCAAAAATATCATCCAATACCTTAAAAGCCTGCTCCTTGGACTGACAGCGGTATTTTTTTCTAAATGTTCTGAAGGTGTTTTCCATGATTGTTGGCAGTTGAATTAAAACATTACGGGAAAGTTTAAATTGTAGGAATCGTATCCATCTGGCATTTCAGGAGAGAAATGGCGTACATATATCAGATAGATAGCTTCTAGGAGTTTATAAAAATCCCTAAAATCTGCTTGGAACAATGCTATATCCTCAGGTTCGAGACAAGTTATACTGCTGAACGATTCCTCAATCAGTTGATTCCACCTTCTGGCCCAATCGAAACATTGCCGTCGATAATAAAAGTCCTTGAGTACTAAATAGGGATCTTCAATCTCCTTTGGATTAAGGTACTGCGGTAAATGACGGATTCTATCAACTAGAGAAGGGCTTCTCTTTCTAGTATGTTTAAGAATAAGTTCTTTCCATGATGGGTTTGGACAGGGAGGGAATTGAGTTTTTTGGAAGAGAAAAAATCCGATATAAATCAAATGCAAAAATTCCCCTCCCTGGTTAATTATCGATTTGGGGCTTAGAAGCTTGAAACTTGGATTATGTTGCAAGACCTGCTCAAAAATAGCTGAAAGGTCATTTTTCCAGAAGCTCAGTTCCGAATAATCACAGAAAAATCGATATAAGCCCATGTGGCAATCCATCAGATCTTCACAGATCCCTTCATTTTCAAATGTATTGAGGTAGTGATACATGATTTAGGCGTTTGATTTCGGGCCTAAATTCAGGACAGTCTTTGAGATAGCCTATTCAGAAAATGGATGCTTTAGAAGGATCAGGGGATAAATTATTCTGTAGAAGTAGGCTAAAGCCCATCCAAGCTTGCTTTGTCCTCTTATGAATGGGCTAAAGCGCCACTCCTATTCAAGGTTTATGAATCAAAAAATCCTGAATTCTATTTACCCAATTTAAATTGAGACTTTGGTTTGCATCCAGCTTCTGCTCTCCTAATTGGGCTAAAGCCTCCATCCATCATAAGATCAATTATTGGAATGGGCTAAAGCACCATTCCTATTCATTGGCTCGGTGATTCGAATTGCCATCTGCTACTGAATTGCATCCAGCTTCAGCTGCAGGTAAAATGTGGAAATAAAATATACCCTGGGCTTTAGCCCAATCCATTTATTCAGTCAATGCTTGTCATAGAAAATCCAAATTTCCTTGGATCATGCTTGACAATGGAATAATTTAGTTTGATCCATTTCGAAGGAAATTCTTATTTTTAAGCAAGAGATATAGACTATGAGCGAAAAAATCCACCACGGCAGAAATATCAAAAGATTTCGGGAGATGATGGGCATCAAGCAGGAGGCCTTGGCTTTCGAACTTGGACCTGAATGGTCCCAAAAGAAAATCAGTCTTCTAGAGCAGAGAGAAGAGATTGAGGAGGAGCTACTTCGTCAGGTCGGCGAAATCCTCCAAATCCCCGTGGAAGCAATTAAGAAGTTTGATGAGGAACAAGCGGTTACAGTCATTTCAAGTACATTTAATGATAACTCCTCAGTTGTAAATAAGAATCCAATATTTAATCCTGTCGATCAACTTTTAAAACTTCACGAAGAGAAAATCGCTCTTTACGAGCGGATGCTAAAGGAAAAGGATGAGATGATGGCAAGGTTGGAGAAGTTGTTAGAAAGGTAAGCGGAAAACTATATTTTCAGATTTGGAAAGGAGGTTTTAAAAAAAATGCAACCAAAACCTAGAAAACAGGATAATAAAATAGAAAAGATGTCTTGGGAAGACTTTTTAGGTATTTCTCCTAAAAGAGTTAAATATGAAAATCTGGAAGAACAAATTACAAGACAAATTTCGGAAGGAAAACTGCTTAATCCGCTGAAATTGATAATAGGTACTTGGCCTGGAAATGAATCTGATGAAGAGTTTGAAGATCTTCTAAACAATCTTCATTGAATAAAGTCGAGGAGAAAAATCAAATCGCTTCTAAATCACAATCTTAAAAAGACCGAAGGTCTCAAGAATTTTTCACCCATTATTATACCCTAAGTGACTTTGAGCTATCTGGGCTAGGGAATTACATAACAAACCAGTGGAGATGGAAAATTTTGGAAAAGAAAATAAACGATAAGCTTTTAGTTCGACCCACTTCGGGCCTGCTTGACGCAGACAGGGTCGGAAAAACCATCACAAATTGATTTTTATTACCACGGGTTTCACCTGCGGCTATTCAGAGGTTGGACCCTTTCAGGGGTCAGAAAATTTCCTTGATCATCAATTGTGGAATTCATGACCACAGAGTGGTCGAACCTTTCAATAACTTGTCCGCCGTGGCGGAGCCCCCGGTGGAACCGGGGGGAATGAAAGTCAGGATGGTAGGAGACAACCCCGAAGCGGGTTGAACTTCTGGGGTTTCGAGGTTAAAACTACAAAAGATATTTCTCATCAAATTCAATTTCGTGTTCTTTCAAAAGCGCCAAGTACTCATCCTTAAACGAGAAATTCCGATGATGCGCTTCTTGATTTTTGATGTATTTGATCAACCGGTCTTTTTCTTTAATCGATTCTGAAAAGGCACCATAACCATCCTGCCAACCTTTAAATTTTGGAAAAATTGTTTCCTTTTTTATAAAATCATTTGCTGCCAATTTAATGTCTTTAATCAAAGAAGAAACAGATATTGTAGGATGGACATGAGTCAAAATGTGTAGATGATCTTCCACCCCATTAATTCGGTATAGATGGCAGTTTTTATTGGTCAGAAGCTGGTGGATGTAGGCAAATAGGCGCTTCTTTTGATCAGGGACGATGGTGGGTTCACGGTGTTTGGTGGAGAAAACAAGGTGATACAAAAGTTGGGTATGTGTGGCCATAACGTATTGATTTTGATTGAAAAAGATGATTTGAAAATCGTGAATTAATTCAAAAATGGCAAGGAAGAAATGAAGTGGAAATTAGTTCGACCCCTTTGGGGTCGTGAAAACCATTGGCGGTGGATCGTTTTATCCACGGGTTGGGGTTCGCAAGCTCACCCAACAACCCGCGGCTATTCAAGGTTTGACCACTTCGTGGTCATTTGATAGTTAAATTATGGAAAGGGAATCACAAGTAAATCACGATCCTAAAATACTTGTTTTCCATGCCAAAGATAAACGATCCTGTAAGGATCAAACTTTTGAATAGCCCCCGGTGGAACCGGGGGTGGCAATGGATGGTCCTTATTGGTTTTAGCAACCCTGTAGGGGTTGAACTTGTGGGAAATGGGAATTACAAATTCCGAAGGATATGAAAGCGTAGATGCAATCTACGCTTAGCCCAAACTATATTTTCTACAACTAGAAGGGGGGCGCACAGGTATTGAACCTTGATTATGCAATAGGATTTCGATTTGAGTCCAAAAGTGGTTAAATTTTGTTGGACAAGCTGTTTTTGAAGTATGAATAGTAGCACCAAAATGGTTAACCTTCCAATTGAATATTCCTCCAAGCCAGTTACCCCATTTGGAGGGATGAGTTTAATGAAACGATTTATTGATCAGGTAAGGATCCGGGAAAAGTTGGAAACGCTTAACCTTCCCCAACCGGGATCTAACCGGGGATATGATCCCAAGCAGATCGTGGAGAGCTTCTGGCTGGGCATCTGGACGGGGGCAAGCCGCTACATTCATTGTGATTGGCTACGATATGATCAGGTTCTCCACTCTATATTCGGCTGGGACACCATGCCTTCTCAGAGTACCTACAGTCGTTTTTTTGGCAAGTTTTCCCAGTCACTGAACACAGAGATTTTTCCTGAACTGCAGCATTGGTTTTTTGACCAGCTAAATATCGGAAGCCTCACCGTAGATTTTGACAGTACTGTCATCACTCGCTATGGGGATCAGCAGGGCAGTGCCAAAGGATACAATCCCAACAAACGGGGCCGGAATTCTCATCATCCGCTGATGGCTTTTGTGGAACAGACGCGTATGGTAGCCAATGCTTGGCTGCGTCCGGGAGATACCGCTGCCAGCAGCAGCTGCAAGGAGTTCATGGAGGAGACTTTCAATCAGGTACTCAAAGACCAGAAAATAGGTCTGGTGCGGGCAGACAGCGGATTTTACACCGAAGAACTGATGTCGTATCTGGAAGAGCAACAGCTGAACTACATCATGGCCGTGAGAATGTATCCCAACGTGAAAAGCGAAGTCTGGGCCATCAAAGACTGGATCAGATTGGCTAAAGGGATTGAACTAAGCGAAATGAAGTTTAGCCACGAAAACGGAAAACCCAGAAGGTATATCCTGGTCAAAAAGCAAATCGACATCAGGCCAAATGCCTCAGGCAAGATGCTCTTTGAGGATGAGCCAGGCTATCGCTACAGCTGCTATGTGACCAACATGGATCTTCCTCTGGATCAAATATGGAACATGTACAACAACAGAGCAGACTGTGAAAACAGAATCAAGGAACTCAAGTATGACTTTGGTCTGGAAAACTTCTGCCTACAGGACTTCTGGGCAACCGAAGCCTCCTTCAGATTCATCATGGTTGCCTACAACCTAATGAGTCTATTCCGTCATTTTGCTCTCAATCATCATAATCGGGCAACCTTGGGAACCCTCAGATCCTATTGCTTTGCATTAGGAGCATGGACAGCTTCTCACGCTAACAAAAAGGTCCTCAAGATCTCTTTGCCCACTAAACGAAGGCGGTGGATGGACGGAATTTTCTCCCAAATCTCAACTCTGAACAACCCCTTTAATTACTCTAATGCATAATTCGGGTT
>NZ_VLOG01000038.1 GCF_007655305.1 Algoriphagus algorifonticola | reverse complement strand
TTTCTTTATTTCAGAGATACAAGCTTAAAATTCTTCCATACCTACGGCATGGAGATGAGCTCTGAAGAAACCTTTACTACCTAGCTCTAATCCCTACGGGATTTACCTTTTTTATCAATAAATCTTGGCTTCTTTGCCTCTTTGCAGGAGAATAAACCCGCCGCGCCATTGCGCCGCTGCGAGCATTTTTTATAAACCGCATAGGGACCATAGAAAACATAGCATTCAACAAATTGAGCTTTTCCCTAAACGAGAACTCAATAACTATTAACAATTAACTACTTGAATCCTGTTGTATTTTTCCACAAAATAAAATCGATAGCAAACATAGCTTCCTATATCCTTGGCCTCTTCCATCCTTTGCGGGAGACAAAGACCGCTTTTCCCCAACAAAACCGCAAACATAATAGGCATTTCCTCCTGAAAGCGATAATTTTAAGCCTTTAACAAAAAACAGAATCAAAACCCATGGCAGTAAACGATTTTATCCAAGCAAACAAAGAGCGATTTCTCAATGAATTGATTGACTTATTGAAGATTCCTTCTGTCAGTGCTGATCCAAAATTCAAAGACGAAGTATTTCGCGCAGCGGAATTTGTGAAAGAAAGTCTGGAAAAGGCAGGAGCTGATATGGCTGAAATTTGCCCAACGCCTGGATACCCTATCGTTTACGGTGAAAAAATCATAGATCCATCCCTTCCAACTGTTTTGGTTTATGGCCATTACGATGTGCAGCCGGCCGATCCTTATGAATTATGGGATTCTCCTCCTTTCGATCCTGTCATCAAGAAAACTAAAAATCACCCGGAGGGAGCCATTTTTGCCAGAGGTTCTGCCGATGACAAAGGGCAATTTTACATGCATGTGAAGGCTTTCGAAGCCATGATGGCAGCAGGAGATTTACCCTGCAATGTCAAATTTATGATAGAAGGGGAAGAAGAGGTAGGCTCTGACAACTTAGATGCTTTTGTCATAGAAAATAAAGAGAAATTGAAATCCGATGTGATTTTGATTTCTGATACCCATATGATCAGCATGCAAGATCCATCGATTACTGTGGGCTTGAGAGGATTAGCCTACATGGAGGTTGAGGTGACGGGCCCCAATCGCGATCTTCACTCTGGAACTTATGGTGGAGCCGTGGCAAACCCAATCAATGTACTGTGTAAAATGATTGCCTCGCTCAAAGATGAGAATGAGCACATCACTATTCCTGGTTTTTATGACAAAGTGCAGGAATTGACCGCTGAACAAAGAGGTAGATTGAATGAAGCTCCTTTTGACCTGAAAGAGTATGAGGAGAAACTGGACGTGGCTACTGTTTTTGGAGAAAAAGGATATACCACCATCGAGCGGGTAGGCATCAGGCCTACTTTGGATGTCAATGGAATTTGGGGTGGGTATACCGGTGAAGGAGCCAAAACAGTGCTTCCTTCCAAGGCCTATGCAAAGATTTCCATGCGTTTGGTTCCTGATCAAAACTGGCAGGAAATCGCACAGCTTTTTGAAAAGCATTTCAAATCCATCGCTCCAGCTGGTGTGAAAGTAAAAGTGAAAAGCCATCATGGAGGTTCTCCGGCTGTTGTATCAGATTCTTCTGTGGGTTACAAGGCCGCAGAGGCAGCTATGGAGGAAACCTTCGGCAAACGCCCAATTCCTACCCGTGAAGGAGGATCCATTCCAATTGTTGCGCTTTTCCAAAAGGAATTGGGTTCGGATCCGATTTTATTTGGTTTTGGTTTGGATACAGATGCCCTTCATTCTCCAAATGAACACTATGGGGTTCAGAATTACTTCATTGGGATAGAAACTATCGCCGCTTTCTTCAGGCATTTTAAGAAGTTGAGTGAATAGGTTTTACTTAAATTTGAAGACGTGCCAAATGAGGCTGTCTCATAAATAGCTCTAATGTCAGCCTGAGCGCCTGCCTGACGGTAGGCAGGGAGTCGAAGGCCATTCCTATCGTTGTGGCCTACATTTCGACTTCGCTCAATGTGACAAATTGCACTTTTGAGACAGCCTCTAAGGGGGATCTAAAAGATTTCTATTTTGAAAAGAATAAAAGAAATAATTAAAATTTTGATTCGGAAAAATCACAAAAAGTAGAGATTGAAAACTGAAGTGAACCAAAAGGCAATTTTCAATGCTTAAATAAACAATAAACACCTATCATTTCTCCCAATTAAATCTATCCTGATTTAATTTTCCATCAGTTTATGAGCCTCAGATCCCTTCAAAATATCAGCTTTCTCAGTTTAATTTTTATCCTGATAAGCTTCAATTCCTTTGCCCAAATCATCAAAGCTCCGGTTTGGAGTAGTAGGATTGAACCCGCAAATCCTCAGGTAGGAGAAGAGGTAAAGCTGATTTTAGAGGCTCAAATCCCTGCGGGTTGGTATGTTTATGGAACCAGCTTCGACCCGAATCTGGGCCCTTTATTGACCACCTTGAAACTCAGCAATTCTGATGCTTATGTAGCCAAAGGTAAACTTCAGGAAGTAGGCGCTAAGAAAAAATACGAGGATGTCTGGGAAGGTGAGGTAACGTATTTTATCAAAAAAGGGGTTTTTGAGCAGAGTTTGGTCCTTTCTAAAACAACCGGGGAAATTCGCGGAAGCTTAGAATATCAGATGTGCTCTGACTTGACGGGGCAATGCATCAATTACGAGGAAGAAATTATCCTTGACTTCAACGCTCAGCTAAATGCATCTGAAACAACAAACACAACTGAAACAGCTAATCTAAATCCAGCGGATAGCGGGCTATTTAATTTAGCAGAGGAGGAGGTTTTACCGGCAGATGAAACGGCAGAGAGAACTCCCGCTCAAGAGCAGGTGATTACCACAGAAGTGGAAGGAACAGAAAACCCCAGTTTATGGGGCTTTATGGTCTTGGCCTTTTTAGCTGGACTGGCAGCTCTTTTGACTCCCTGTGTTTTCCCGATGATTCCAATGACCGTCAGTTTTTTCACCGGAAGAGCTAAAACCAAGGTAGCAGGAATTCGAAATGGCTTTATTTATGGACTTTCCATTATTGCTATTTACACAATTGCAGGCACTGCTGTAGCAGCTATTCAAGGACCGGAGTTTGCAAACTGGCTGGCGACCCATTGGCTTCCCAATCTCTTTTTCTTCGGGATTTTCATTGTTTTTGCCTTAGCCTTTTTGGGTTTATTCGAGATCACCTTACCTTCTTCATTTGTTAATAAGGTAGACGCCAAAGCTGAAAAAGGAGGATTAATCGGGATTTTCTTTATGGCCTTCACTTTGGTCTTGGTTTCATTCTCCTGTACCGGTCCAATTGTAGGTTCCATTTTGATTTCTTCCGCTGGAGGAGAATTGATCAAACCAATCTTAGGGATGTTCTCTTTCTCCCTGGCATTTGCAATTCCATTTACTCTTTTCGCAGTTTTCCCGGGCTGGATGAGCAGTCTTCCAAAGTCCGGAGGATGGTTAAACTCCGTCAAAGTAGTTTTAGGCTTTTTGGAGCTTGCTCTGGCCTTCAAATTTTTATCCATCGCAGATCAGGTCTATCATTGGGGCATACTAGACCGAGATATTTTCTTGGTAATCCACATAGTCATCTTCTTTGCGCTCGGCTTGTATCTCTTAGGGAAAATCAAATTACCACACGACTCTCCGCTAGATTTCATTGGTGTTCCCAGGCTATTGCTGGCATTGCTCAGTATGATGATTGCCGTTTACATGATCCCCGGACTTTGGGGAGCTCCTTTGAAATATTTGAGCGGATATTTACCTCCCCTTACTTCTCAGCAGTTCAAAATAAACGTGGCAGCTGCTGTGGGTCAGTCGTCCCAATATATTTTAGATGAGCCAGTCGTCTATTCGGATTTATTGGAAATTCCTCATGGCATCAAGGGCTATTTTGATTATGAGCAAGGTTTAAAGGCCGCAAAAAAAGCCAATAAACCCTTATTGATTGATTTTACGGGTCATGGATGCGTGAATTGTCGCAAAATGGAGGAAAATGTGTGGCTGGACCCGGAAGTTCTGAGAAGGCTGAAGGAGGATTTTGTGATGGTTGCGCTGTATATCGATGAACGACTGGAGCTTCCTGAACGTGAATGGTACATTTCAGAATACGATGGGAAAGTGAAAAAAACCTTGGGCAAGCAAAATGCCGATTTCCAAATCACCCGCTTTCAAAACAATGCCCAACCCTACTATGTAATTTTGGATCATGAAGAAAATTTGCTAGTGAATCCCCGTTCCTACGATACCAGTATTCCGGCATTCATTGAATTTTTGGATAGAGCAAAAGCAGAATTTGAAAAAAGGAAGTAGCAAATAATACTATAAGCAGGAGTTTTCTTTGATTAGCTCCAGTGCTTTGGGGAATTTATCTTTCATGAATTCCAAATGCTCCTCCATTATATCTATTTCCACTTCTAGTTTTACAGAGTTTTCCCCTTCTATAAGCTTATAGGTTTCGGTGGCTCCTGACCATGTTTTGGTTTCTTCATCTATAGGCTGGGGTTTTGCATCTGTCACTTTCCCGATATGCTTGAAAGATATGATGGAAAAAGGAAAGTATTGCTCAATCTTACTGTATATGCCATTTTGATCTGGTCCGAGGAAATGTACAGTTCCTCCCTCTTCCCAAATTTCAGCGAGCATATAAGATCCTTCCAAAAAGGCGGCTGACCATTTTCTATAGTTCGCATCCTCCCAAAGAGCTTTCCAAACACTGGATTTTTCAGCTGGGATATCTATGGAAAATATGAGTCGATTGAGCATCTATTTTGAAATTTGATTTGACCCTTTAAGGAAGGTCGTTTATAGATAATAGGAGAGATTTTTTTGGGCGAGAATTGATCGTTTAGTTGTTCACTGTATCAAATAAGTATTCCGATTAGGTTTTGGTTTACTTTCGCCCATTTATTTCTTTAAGATTTTGCAAATTCAATTAGTGGCTGAATAAAACCATTATCCGCTTTTTTTACTGCTTTCAGGTATGCACTTCTAGCGTTGCATTGATGCACCAAATCGCTTGTTCCCCAGCTAAACATGGGTAAATTATAAATTTTATTGATAATAATATCTGCCATTAACCTACTATGGCGCCCATTCCCGTATGGAAAACAATGAATACTTACAATTCTATGTTTGAACCGGATTGCAATTTCTTCAGGTGAAGAAATTGAATTTTTGACCCAAAACAATGAATCATCACACAGCGCTTTTGTAGCTACCGGTATCTGCCATTTATCAATGCCTAAGTTTTTATCTGTTTTCCGAAACTTCCCTGCCCATGACCAAACATTTCCATACATTCGTTTGTGGAGATTGCATATAAATTTTTCGGTCAAAAGGATTTCAGCTTTAAAAGATCGAGTCAGAATCCACTGTAATGCTTCTTCTATATTTTGTTGTTCAAATTCATCTAATTCTTGACGGGTAGCAATTGTTGGGATTAATAGGCCTTCCTTTTCATCTTCGTTTAGTGGGGTTTGTCCATATATGTACTCCAGGTCTAGTCCCATAATGCTTTAGGGAGTTCTTGCTTGATTATCTTAGTCCGTTCTTCAATTGCCTTTTTTATTCGTTCACTAGAGTTTTCCTGATCCTCAAGTTTCATAGTATTAGACGTTCGAGTAACTATTTTCTCGGCCAAAAAACGAGCTTTATTTTCAATGTACCCATCCAAGGTTCCGTCTTTTGGAACAAACCCGTAAACAAGTTCCATATCTAAAGCTCGAGCGCTTCTCTTAATGACTTGAGGGTTATCGCGCCTTCTTTTTCTCGTATTTCAAGCTCTTGAACACTTTGCTTCGTCATACCCAATTTGGTTGCCAACTGTTGCAGGGACATTCCTAAGGCTAATCTGATTGCTTTGACCCATCCTGTTGGCGGATTAGGTAATTGACGGGTAGGTGAAAACAGTTTGATTCTAGACTCTAGCTGGTCAATTTGAAGTTTCTTCTTATTCATATCGTAAGGCTATACCCTGACAAAAGTCTAATAAAAGTAAAGTGATGATCTGACTATAGTTAAAATTCAATCCATTGAACCCGGAGCGGACATTTTTTTATATAATGAAACGGCCGTGACTAGGGAAAATTCGGGATTTTGAAACCGAATCTTTGTTCACTAGACCGATTGTTGTTTAGTTGCAATATCTTCATTTTTAAGCAGTCAGCCTGCATTTGCTATAGCCTAGTTGTTGTAAGCTGGCTTTTTTTCAATTCGTATATTTTAATACTGTTATTCCGCACTCATAAGCTTTAGCATTTCTCAACTTCAATTCAGTTTTATAATCTGTTTTCTGAAATATTGGCATTCCTTTTCCTAATATCGAAGGGTTAATGAAAAAATAATATTCATCAATCAAATTTTCTTTTATTAGAGATGAAACAAATTCTCCACCACCATAAGCTATAATGTCATTTCCAGTTGAGGATTTAACTTTTACTTGCAGTTTATGAATTTAGAATTTCTGATTATAATTATTTAAAATATCAAATGATTCTTGTAAAGATTTATTACTATTTAAATACCAAAACGCTAAATTTTGTAATTGTTGATTGCAGTTGGCTAAGGAATCAAAGTCTATTATGGAAACTTTAGTTTTTAGTCCATTTTTACCTTTAATATTACTTTTCTGTTTTTTGAAATGGTCTTCTTTAGCATCAAGAAAATAAAAAGAATGAACTATTTTATTTCTAAATTCTTCAGCTTTTGATAAGCATTTCCTTGCCATCTCAAAGTCAAAATCTTCTGCTATATAAGTAAGTTTATTCTTTTTTTTTCCAAAGAGTTCAAATGTTAAATTCATTTTTTGTCCAAAAGTTAAAGAATCCATTAAAAGAAGATGTTTTTCTTCATGGTTTAATTCCAATAGCTTATATAAAAAATCGGCTAAATAATATTCAATCTTTTGAAAATTTATTACGGTCTCACCAACCAAAAAAAATAATCTATCACGTTGTTCTGTTATATTCATTTACTACTCTCATTTTGGGGTTCTTTGTCTCGCTTGCAGGTAACGTTTCTCAGCTATACGCAGGCAGGGATTTTAACCACTGAACTTCCTGCGAAAAACTGGACTTTAAATATAGCACTTTTCTGTCCTACGAAGCACGAAACCCTGCTTGCGTATAGGTGATGTTAGTGGGTCGTTGTTGTTACTCGGTCAGTTTTGTTTGTTGAAAATCTTCAGCCTTCGTAAAATATTCGATAGTCAAAACCAACAGCATAAAACAAAGAAACGTGACTTTTTGCATTACAGCCAACAATCCCCAGTTCCCTGCGCCATACAAGTACAAAGTGGAATAAAATATGAGTAGGCTCACAATACAAAATAACGTCAACCAATGATTCTTTGTCTTTAAGATAAAGACGGTAATGTAAAACAAACCAATCATGGTCAGAGTACTTGAAACCGTTACCATAATGTCATGTAAGGGTGTCGCAATTAGAAAGGTAAAAATCATATTAACAACGCCAATTGATATTAAAACCAATTCTGTGTGCTTGTGGGGTATTTTGCGAGAGGTATGAATAAAGAAAAGTCCATATCCAATTGAATTGAAGACCATACCGATAAGTGCCCAAATTCTTGATTGATTCTCAGTACCATTGAGTGCCTTCGCTAAAAATAAGTTGCTAAAAAAATTCTTTGACCAATCAAAACCTTCAGAATTTTCGTCAAGGATTGAACCCCCAGGATAAAGTAAGGTGGCAATTACAAGAAAAACCACAGAAATGATTATGCATATTAGAACCGAATACTTTTGCATTTACTTTCGGAATTTAATTATTACTTTTTTAATTGTGTTTGAAGCTGTCATTTGCAATGCCCGCTAACGGTCTCGGCTATGAGTAGTTGCGTGGGTTAGCACTTAACTTTGCAGGTACACACCAAGTTGGAAATTCCGCAGGAATTTCCAAAGTAGGCGAGAACAAGCAATTACTTATAGCCATTGTTGTGCAACGTTTTTTTAATATTTATTTTTCAATTCTCTACATTTTTCGCAATAAACAACATCTACATCTTTGGGATAGCTAAATCTTTCCAAATCTCTGGGCGCATTAATATTTGCCATTGGAAAAAGCTTTTTTTCTTTTTCATATGATGTCTTTGGGGTTATATCATTCCCATCAACGATTTTCACAGTATCTTTTTTTAATTCAAAGTCGTGAATTGGACAATGATTAAATATTTCGTAGACGTTTTTATATTCTATTTCTTCAATATTATATTCTTGCGAAAATTTATTTAGTAATTCTTCTTGCCAAAAAAACAGTTTTTCTCTCAAAGGAAATGCTTCGTAAAGAGTCAAAATGAAATGAGTGTATTTATCATTTCCGACAAATTTTTTAAACTCTGTTCTAATTTGTTCATTTGTCAATTTTTGAGTTTTCTTTTTGGTTAAAGAATTGTTCATTCTCTCTATTCGCTTTTCAGCTTCCTCAATTGAAATTCCATTCTCCCAATCCGAAATCAATTTATGGTCGTTTTCGTGAGGAATAATCTCTGGTCTTATTCCACCTTTTCTTGTGTTCACATTTACGTGCAGTCCCAAAGTGCTTTCTTCATAATCAGGAATGTCATTACTAATCATTCCGAAATAAGTTTTTTCTTCAGCATTATTCTTAAAGTCAGCCTCATATTCGTTAAAACTCTTTTCGCTTAAAGAAACCCAAACTCCGTAATCTAAATTTTCACAGGCATTATTAATTTGAATTGTCAATACAGTTCTTATAAATCTGTCAGTTTGGTCTTCGTGATTTATTACGCAAAAATCACTTGAAATTTCAGCAATTTCTTTTTTGTCTTTTTCGTTTAGAGTTTCATAGTAGAAAGGTGTAATAAATCCAAGTGCTGGCAATTCATCGTGTATTTCTCCACAAGTCGAACATCTAAATTCGGTAGACTTTTGTTTCTTCTTAAAAAGGTCAAAAATTCCCATATTTCAATTCAGTTCGATTGTTTTGCAAATGTTGCACAACGTTTT
>NZ_VLOG01000037.1 GCF_007655305.1 Algoriphagus algorifonticola | reverse complement strand
GCCTTCCGCGTCGGTAGCAATTCCCTGAGTGGTGTTGTTTACAAAAACATTGGCAAAGGGAAGGGGAAGACCTGAATCCTTTTCAAGAACAAAACCACTGACTGTTTGAGCAGTAATGTTTCCAAAGGCAAAATAGAAAAAGATAAAATAGAGAGCTCTCATGGGTGGGGCAGTTTAGATAAATAGTCTAAATGTTTCAATTTTTTTTAATGAAAGAGTTGAGGAAAATTTCCTCGATATCTTTTCTGATTCGATACACTACGACAAAGTGCTGCTTATCCCAATGGACAATCAAAGGCAGAGGGGCTTGTTTAAGCTTTTCGAAACTTAACTTGGCACCTATGGTCTTAAACCCCATTGCCTCCGCCGCATCACTGAGCTTCAATAAGCTGCTTCCTTCCCGAGTCGTCTCCGATATTTCACGGATTTCTTTTAAGGAAATAAGGTTCCCATAATGCTTTGCGATTATCCGCAAGCAAGTAGGACCACAGTCTTTGGAGTCTGGTTGTTTGTAGTGGGGGAAAGAAGTGCTCAAATTAACTTATTAATGAATTCTTAATCTTAATTGAAAGAAGAAGAAGGTCTTAGATATGGATCAGCTAATTTTCTTCCACTTTTAACCCTACTCGAAACAACCTGAAATAATCCTTTTCAACTTCCTCATCAGTCTTTTCCATCATCCATAGTTGCCCATCTCGCAATAGCATGCTGCTAGGTTCTAGGTTGTCAGGAACAAAATCATTGATTACATTTCCAATGGAATCTACAATAGCTATTCGATGTGGATACTTCTTTTTCATCCTTTCGTAAAATAACTTTGATTCCTCAGGAGATTTGTTTTCAAAATTGGTTTGTGTATCAAGTTGGTCGTACCCCGGAAAATATGCTACTAGGAAGAAGTCTTGATATTTTTTAATGTTTAAAATCATCGCGGAGGTAAATCGAAGTCCAAAAAATGAAATTTCTTCAGAATATTCATCAGCACCTTTGAAATAGTTGTAATCCTTTAAATCTATGGGCAGAGCAGAATCTAATTCGAAGGGAGGAGAAGCATCAAACGTATAAATCACCGGTTCCAAACCAAATGCTACATGAATTTTTTTATTTTCTATGTGAAAAACCGGATCCCATGCATTTCGGTAAAAGTACTTTCCACTTTTAAAAATACTGCTTTTTGGAAATTTAATAATCCCCTCTCTTTCCCCTGTTGCAGGATCTAACAAGTCCAAAAGATACATTTCATCATACCTGTTCTTATTTGAATAATCATTATTCTCGGGGGAATCCTGATTGATATATACATATTTTTCTCCCATTTTTTCCATCCCATGCCCCATCAACAAAGGTGAATAATTTGGAACTTGAAAATCAATATGGTTCACTTGTGAAATCAGCCTTCCATCAAAATTGTAGGTCATGAAACCATTATAACCATTGGCCAAAAATGAATTGTCATCGACAATCCTCAAAGTAGATAATAAGGAAGAATAAGTGTCGGGGTAATCCCCTGTTTTAGAAAATGAGGAAAAAACCAAACCTTCAAAATCGGCCAAATGGATGTCTTCTGAAAACATGGAATAATTATGAACAAAAAGTATGGTCTTAGATTCAGGTTGAATATCGTGAACATTGGGATTTCCTAAAAAATCAACTTTAATACTATCCAGCTTAACTAATTCGGGAATTTCAAATGATTTTAATTCCTCAACTTTTTTGGAGGATTTACCATCAGAGTTACAGGAGAAAAGAAGAAATGAAGAAAAAAAAAGCAAATAAAAAGACCTCATAGAAATTAGACTCAAGGAATTAAAAAAAGAAGAGAATTAGCATCTCATTCTCTAAAACCATGTTAAATCTTGATTTCCCAATTTAAAAAATTAAACAATTAATTTGAACTTAATTCTTGAGATACAATTAGAATTAACATCTTATAACTATCCAATTCATTTAAGAAACTGGATTCTAATTCAATTGGATACCTCCCGGCTGATACTTCAACTTAAGCTGGGGTTTTTAGGATTTGATAAATTTATTCTGGCCAGACTGACTCATTAAGATAAAAAAAGCAAGGATTTACTCTTGCTTTTTAGATTGAACTCCACTGTCCCATATTTATTGGCTTTTCGAAAGCAGAGTATGAATATCTCGTGAACTGTGTCAATTATTCGAAAATTTAGGAAAAGGAGAAAAATTAACCCAAAACATCTACTTCCAGTCAATAGCCCCTTTCCTTCAAATAAATTTAATTATTTCCTCCCCTGCTTCATCGCCTCGGCCACCAGTTCTTGGGCAAAGGAACCTTTAAGTTCGACAACCATCAAATCGCCTTCATCTCCCCCGACCATCACTACCAAATCGGAAATGGTTTTTCCTCCTTTGGAATACACCACGATTTCACCTTTATCAGCCATCTCCATCAATAATTCATAGCGTTCTTTCTCTAATCCTTTTTTGAGCGCTTTGAATTCAACTCCACTCCGATCCGATTGCTCAGGTAGCTTGAAAAAATTCAGCTTCTCAATGGATTTGGCTACAGTAGCCATATCATCTTCGTCAATATCAATTTTGAAACCCTCCGCAAAATTCAGGAAGTTTCCACCCAACTCCATGTTGAAGAAATCCTCATGTCCCTTGTATTTTTCTTTCAATGCTGCGACACTTTTACTTTGAGCATTTGCAGCCAAGGCAAATCCCGCCAAGGCAATTACTAAAAACAGCTTTTTCATTTTATGTAGGTTTAGTTTATTGATTTATTAAAGTCATTTAGAAAATTGCAGCCAGGCAGAAAGATTAAGGAATAATTGTATTTCAAAATCCCCCTACCCTCCTTTTAAAAGGGGAATTCCTTAAGAATACCCACCAATTCCTTCTTCTATTTAAGTCTGCTGAAAATTGCGGTTAATCCTTATTACTTTTTTCCTTTCGGGCCTTTTCCGTACTGATCCATGCCGGGGAGATTGGTTTGATCAGCCAACATATTCAGATCTTCATAAGTAAAACTTCCCAGCAAGGAAATCATAGAAAATTCCTTCCCCTCTCCTGAAATCATCAAGAGCTCCCGGATCAAACCTCCTTCTTCCCGAATCATAAATTTTAGGCTGGAACCCTTTTCCTGTACATCCATTAACTCTTCATACTTATTCCTGGTCAATGTGCCCATCGCCTCCTTGTAGTAAGATTTTCCATCTACTTCATCCGAAGAAAGAATTCTGATACCCTTGATTTTTTGAAGCAGTATGCCAAGCTCCTTGGAGTCTTTTTCATCTGCATTGCTTTTCAAAAACCCTCCGGCCATCTGCATCATTTTAGGAGATATATAAACACGGCTGAACCGATCATCATCCATATATTTGGCAAAAAACCGCTGAATCGCATCTTCCTGAGCCTGCACCTTAAATACAAAGCACATGAGAAGAAAAGGAATGAGTAGTTGCTTTTTCATAACTTATTATTCTTCTGTTTTAAATAAATCTTCCGGCGCGGACAAATACTTTAAATCATTCATTTTTGACATTTTCTCCTGACCCTTGGATAAATTCTGCTGAATTAATGTGAGTGCTGCCACCACTTCCCGATAAGCCTGCTCCTCCTGCTGTCTTTCGTAAGCTCTCCAGCCTACATAAGATCCCAGTAGAATTGCGACCGATGCCGCCCAATTCAACCAGGCCAGGCTTCTCCCCTTAACCCTTTTTGGAATTTTCACCCGGACAGGCTCCTCTTGCTTCATTTCATCCAAAAGCCCAAACAGCTGCTTTTCGGACTCAAAACCTTCCACTCTACTCAATAGGAATTTGAGTTCTGCTTCTTCTTCCACACTGCTCGAAGCTTCCCAGTATTTATCCAGAAGCTCTTTGATTCGCTCGTTCATTTGATTGATGCCTGTTTGGTTAATTGTTCCCGAATACTCTTCCTAGCTCGATGTAAGTTCACTTTGACTTGTTCTATGGAAATTTCCAGATATTCGGCGATTTCATCATAGCTCAAACCTTCCACTTCTCTCAGCTGGAAAACTTCCTGCTGCTTGGTCGTCAGATTTTTCATCAGGGAGAAAATCTTCGGAACTCGTTGGTCTATTTCCTCCCCTTCACTTTCTTGGAAAATCAATTCCGCCTCATCTTCTAAAGCATGAAGCTTAGCTGATTTTCTGAAATGCATCAAAGCCTCATTTTTCAAGCTCTTCACCAGCCAGCCATTTAGATTGGGATGATTTGCCAATTCGTTTTGCCTTAGAAAAGAACGCTCGAAAACATTTTGAAGAAGGTCCTCTGCCAAGGATTTATCCTTTACCCAAAGGAAAACCAAGCGGTATAACGCGCTTTTCATAGGCCAGATATGTCCTTCAAAAAATGAATTCATTCAGGTAGATGATGCAGATGGATTCCGAATGTTACACTTTTTTGAAAAAAATTTGGAAACAATCCGAAAAAACAGGAAACCCGAATCATTATTAACAGTTTCCTTTTCAGTTCGTTAGGGTATGGTAAAGCGCCGAAAAGATTTTAGATTTATTTTAAATTATTTCAAAAAATAGTATGCATGCAGACTATTTCTTACTTTGCATTAATGAAATTGTCAAAAAAAGAGAGCGGAATAAGATCCAAAAGGGCAAAAAAAAATCCCGACCACATGGGCCGGGATGGTGGTGATGAGTGGATTCGAACCACCGACTCACGGATTTTCAGTCCGATGCTCTACCAACTGAGCTACATCACCGTTTTGTAAAGTGATGCAAAGGTAGGTATTTGACTTTTCGATACAAATCATTTGAAAAAAAAATTATTCAAGTAAACCCAAACAAAACGCTAATCTCATCAATATGAGCTTTTTACCTCAAATCGCTTTTTTGGTCATTTTAGGAGTAGCAGGCTTCATTTTAGCCAAAAGGATCAAATTTCTGAAAAGAAACATCCTTTTGGGGAAGGCCGAAACCCGAAATGATCAAACCGACACTCGCTGGAAGACCATGCTTTTGGTAGCTTTTGGACAACAGAAAATGTTCAAACGTCTAATTCCCGCTTTTCTCCACCTATTAATTTATGTGGGATTCATTGTCATCAATTTGGAAGTACTGGAATTTGTTCTGGACGGAATCCTTGGAACTCACAGACTCTTTGCACCGGCATTAGGCTCTGTCTATACAGTTGCTATGAATATCTTTGAATTCCTCGCCGTTGCAGTCTTGATCTCTTGCGTGGCTTTTCTCTGGAGAAGAAATGTCAGCAAAGTACCCCGCTTCAGCAAGCCCGAAATGAAGGGTTGGCCGAGCTTGGACGCTAATTTGATTTTGGTTATTGAAATTGTCCTGATGTGTGCCATTCTCACCATGAATGCTACCGATCAGATTCTGGCCAATCGTGGAGATGAGCATTATACCATTTTGGGCACCCTGTTTTTCAGCAGTTTGATCCAGCCAATTTTTGAAGGCATGTCCACTGGTAGCTTGGTTGTGATAGAGCGCTTCGCCTGGTGGTTCCACATTGCTGGAATTCTTGCATTCGCCATTTATGTCACCTATTCCAAGCACCTCCACATTTTCCTTGCATTCCCAAATACTTGGTATTCGAATTTGAAGCCAAAAGGAGAGATGCCCAATATGCCAGAGGTGACCAATGAAGTTAATATGATGTTGGGAATCCCTTCGGAAACACCAGCAGATCCTCCTGCCGAAATTGGGAGATTTGGAGCCAAAGATGTCAATGACTTGACTTGGGTGAATGTATTGAATGCCTATTCCTGTACGGAGTGCGGTCGGTGTACAGCAGAGTGTCCTGCCAACCTCACTGGCAAAAAACTATCCCCGAGAAAAATCATGATGGATGTGCGTGATCGAGCAGAAGAAGTAGGTAAAAGCATAGACGCCGGCGGACCAGGTCTCGAGGATGGAAAATCCTTGCTGGGGGATTATATCACCAAAGAAGAGCTCAATGCCTGTACCTCCTGCAATGCCTGCGTGGAAGCCTGTCCTGTCAATATAGACCCGCTATCCATTATTCTCCAGATGAGAAGGTATGTGGCCATGGAAGAATCAGGCACACCTGCCCAATGGAACGCGATGTTTCAAAATATGGAAACCAGCTTTTCACCTTGGAAATTCAGCCCTCAGGATAGATTCAACTGGGCTGATTCAGTCAAAGAAGAACAAGTCAAATAATTCAGATCTTGCTTCTTTACTCTAAAATCTAAAAGTCTTAAAAATGTCTACATATCAAGTACCAACCATGGCCGAAATGGTCGGCAAAGGAGAAAGTCCAGAAATACTTTTTTGGGTAGGCTGCGCTGGATCATTTGATGATCGCTACAAGGCAGTGACTCAGGCTTTCGTCAAAATATTAAATAAAGTAGGTGTTTCTTTCGCGGTATTAGGCCCGGAAGAAGCCTGTACCGGAGACCCGGCACGTAGAGCAGGAAATGAGTTTTTATTTCAAATGCAGGCCGTAGCCAATATTCAGGTAATGAATGGCTATGAGGTGAAAAAGGTGGTCACAGCATGCCCGCATTGCTTTAACACCATCAAAAACGAATATCCGGCTTTGGGCGGAAACTATGAGGTAATCCACCATTCTCAATTCCTGCAGCAACTGATCAATGAGGGGAAAGTAGTCCTTCAGGGAGGGGGAGAATTCAAAGGCAAAAAAATCACCTTTCACGACTCCTGCTATTTGGGTAGAGCCAATAATGTATACGAAGCTCCAAGAGAAGTCATCAAGGCGCTTGATGTGGAATTGGTGGAGATGAAGCGATGCCGTACCAAAGGTCTATGCTGTGGTGCAGGTGGAGCTCAGATGTTCAAGGAACCAGAGCCCGGCAAAAAAGATATCAATATCGAACGCACTGAAGAAGCTTTGGCTACCGGTGCCAATGCCATCGCAGTAGGATGCCCGTTTTGTCTAACCATGATGACTGATGGAGTCAAAAACAAAGAGAAAGAAAATGAAGTCAAAGTCTATGACTTGGCTGAGATGATTGCCAAGGACATGGGAATTTGATTGATTGATTGAATCAATTTGACCCTTTTTGCCGTTAGGTAGAAAGGGTTTTTCTTTACCTAAAATTTCGAAACATGTACGTGCCATTTGATACCCTACCGGAGAATAGCAGAGTATGGCTTTATCAGTCAGAAAGAAAATTTTCTTCGGAAGAAATAAAGTTGATTCAATCCCGTCTAAGCCATTTTTGCGAAAGTTGGAATGCGCACGGGAATCCGCTCCCCACATCTTATGAAATTCTGGATGATCAAATTCTGGTCTTGGCAGTGGATGAATCCGCTGCTGGTGCTTCAGGATGTTCCATCGACAGTTCGGTGAGAACTTTAAGAGAGCTGGAACAACAATTACGGGTGGATTTGACAAATAGCGGAAAAGTCAGCTTCAAGTCAGAAGATGGAGCCATAGAGGTTGCTCATGCGCTAAGTATAAAAAATAAAGTATTGGAGGGGGCAATTACCAGGGATACACAGGTGATCAACCCAATTCTCCAATCAAAGAAAGACCTGGAAAATATCTGGATTTCTGCAGGGAAAAGTTGGTTAAACAAATATTTTCCAAATTAATTAGTAATATTCAGCATAGAGCAGCAAAGCAAGACCCATGAAACAACGATTTTTTGGCACCTTCCTTCTAGTTTTGACCCTTCTGGGGGCCTGTAAAAGCCTTCAGGAGAAAGGAACAGAGCAATATCTTTCTGGCCAATATCAATATGCAATCGGAACTTTTTCTCAGATTTTGGAAGAAGATCCGGATAATTTAGAGGCCAATGAGATAGTTGCCGAAAGCTATCGTCTTTCTAACCGAATTGAAAATTCTGCTCCTTATTACCAAAAACTAGTAGAAGAAGATCCTTCTTTTAATCGCTATTTTTTCTTGGGGCAAAGTCTCAAAGCACAACAGAAAACAGAGGAAGCCAAAGATGCTTTTGAAAACGCCAAGGCCTACACACAAGATGAGGCTCTTTTGGCTAGGGTTCAGCGAGAATTGGAAGCGATCAAATTAGCAGAAGGGATTGCAAATTATTGGCCATACCATGAATTGGTCAATTACAGAGAACTGAATACTCCGGGACCGGATTATGCACCTATTGTCAGTGAAAACTTTTTATACTTTACCAGCGCGCGCCAAGCTTCGGGTATTTATCCAGCCACAGGCATGCCTTACACCAAGTTATTCCGAACCAGAGCCGAAGATTTGAGAGTGGATGTCAGCGGTATACGAACACTCCCTGAGTTTCCAAATGAAGAGGGTTTGAATCAAGCTGCCATCGCGATCAGTCCGGATGGAAATACCATTATATATGCTAGGGGAAACTCCACTTCTCCCAAAGACTTGCCTGAAACTGCCTTGTTTGTTTCTTATTTTAGAGGAGGAGGTTTTACACAGCCCATTTGGATGCCTGTCAATGAAGATGAGTTTTGGTGGAATTCAACTCCAGCTTTCAGTCCGGATGGCAATACCCTTTATTTTGCATCTAATCGCCCCGGAGGTTTTGGTGGCATTGATTTATACAAGGCAACCAAATTAGCCAATGGAGACTTTGGCAATGCAGTCAATCTAGGACCGAATATCAATACCCCCGGAAATGAGCTTTTCCCGAGAATGGCTCCTGATGGTAAGTTTTTCTTTGCTTCAGATGGCCATCCCTGCTATGGAAAATTGGATCTTTTTGTAGCTGAAAACGACGATAACGGAAAGCAAATCATCAAGAATTTGGGAGAAAACATCAACAGTCCAGCGGATGATTTTGGAATCTTTTTCACGAATTATCCAAAAGAGGGCTTCCTATCTTCCAACCGTGAAGGGGGAATCGGAGATGATGATATTTATTATTTTGTCGACAAAACGCCTAAGCCAAAAATTGTCAACGTTCTATTGAATGTAACTACTCAGGAAAGAGTAGCCGGACAGGCTAATCAGGTCTTGCCTCAAGCAAGGGTGGTTTTATATGATGGCAACAACAAACAACTAGGTGGTGATTTCTCCAATACCAATGGAAGAGTTAGATTCACCTTGACCCCAGAAGCAGATTATACCATCATCGCTTCGAAAAATGGGTACTTCTCCAAATCCATCCCATACACGACCAAAGGAAAAACGCCAGATCCTTCCACCTTGGTGCAGGATGTCACCAACGTAAGCTTGGATACCACTTTGGTCTTGGATCAACTGATTTTGGATAAATCCATCATCTTGGAAAATATCTATTATGACCTGGATAAAGCAGAGATTCGGGCAGATGCTGCAAAAGAATTGGATAAGTTAGTGCAGATTCTGAAAGATAATCCTAGCATCAGGATAGAGTTGAGTTCCCATACCGATGATAGAGCTTCGGATGCTTACAACTTGAACCTTTCTCAAAGAAGAGCCCAGTCAGCGGTGGATTACATCGTTTCTCAGGGTATTTCCAGAGATAGGTTGGTTGCAAAAGGATACGGAGAAACTCAGCTCATCATCCCGAATGCTCAAACCGAAGAAGAACATCAGGTGAATAGACGTACCGAGTTTAAGGTTATCGAGATCAAGGAGTAGAGGCTTTTTCGTGAAAGGAAAAGGTGTTTGTTGAAGGAAAAATAGCTTTTACTTCGAACGATAAGTAAATACCCATTTCAAAAAGGGTAAATGAGATTCTATTATTTCCCTGACTAATTAATAATCTTTAGATCTGAGACTGTCAATTTCACCTAATGCCAATTCCCCCTTACAAAGGGGGCAAGGGGGATTTTAATAGCTTAAAAACGTCTCAAAAACTCGTTCGTTCCCATCCATTTTTATCCTCCCAGTCATCTATATAGGCGTTTATTTCCTCCAATACTGATGGCATAGACCTCTTAATTTCTATGTCCAAAAATCTTAAAAAATTAAGTCCGAAACTTTCAAGCACCTCTTGCCGCTGTTTATCAGAAATCACAGAGCCCTCATCAAAATGAGATTCTCCATCTATTTCTATGACTAAATTAAGTTTTTTGCAATAGAAGTCGACTATGAATTTCGATAATGGCTTTTGTCTATTAAAACCATAACCTCTAAACTGTGAGGCACGCAGTTGCCTCCACAATAGAACTTCAGATAAAGTTGAGTGTGATCTCAATTCTCGTGAATATTCCTTCAATGATTTGGAATAGGGAATGAATCGCATAAAAAGGTCTAAAATCGATTTAAACTAAATTAATAAATATAATTTAATGATAAATCCCCCTAGCCCCCTTTATTTCTACTCTAGTCTCAAAAATAGTGCACGGTTCCAAAGGGGGAATTGCAACGTATATCACCAAAGGCAGGAATATTCAAGAATACCTCCTCCGGATTTCTACTTTCTGTTTTTGTCGGGTCCAAAGGGCATGGGCTAAATCTAAAGCTAGGTGATCCGGGTCGGATTCGTTTAAGATTTTTTTTAGCTTTTCCTCTCCTAAATCTATTCTGTAACAAACCTGTAAAAGCCGCTCAAAATCTCTGTTCAGCATTTCATGAATCGCCTTACTGATGATTTTAAGATATTCTTCCTCACTCAAGGAAACTACCTGATCAGATAGATTCAACTCCTTCCGAATTAATTCAAAGCTTTCAGAATTGATAATTTGGTCCATATACACATCAAAAAAGCCCCGCAAATGCGAGGCTATCTATTAGGATTCTTTTTCTTCTTTTTTCTCCTCAGTGTCTTCTAATACCTCTGGAGCATTGGTTCGGATAATTTTATACCAAGAAATCAATTTCTTGATATCGGAAGTATATACCCTAGCCTCATCTACATCAGGTAAAATATGCTTCATAAAAGCTCTCAATTCAGCATCATCAGGATTGGCGTCCAAACCCAAATCTCCCTGAAATTCAGCTTCTATTTTTTTCATCACGGACTCCAAAGGCTCTGCCCCCTCTTCCGTAAGGGTGTAAATTGAAATATCGCTAAGAATTGAGACTCTCTGAGCCATTCCCGCTACCATTTTTCCTTTTTTCTCATCCATACTTTCCAAGATCACTCCTGATCTGGAAGGCTTCAACACTTTGTACAATCCCGGTTTACCGGATACGGTGGCTATATCTTTAAAATTCATAGGTTATATTTTTCAGCTTGCAAATATAGAACTTGGGTCTAAATGACCTCACGGCTTTCGTATTCTTTCACCAGATCTAAGATAAATTCCTCCAAATCTTCTCTCCCCTGCCCGGTTTCGGCACTGGTAATCAGATAATCCGGAATTTCCTCAAAAATCTCTCTCATTTTTTTCAGGAATTTCTGAATATTTTGATGGGTCTTGTTTTTTGACTGCTTGTCTGCTTTGGTAAAAACGATCGCTGCAGGAACTCCATTGGTTCCACACCATAACAAAAAGTCCAAATCGATTTTTTGAGGTTCTAGCCTACTATCGATCAAAACAAAAACCCCACATAGATTTTCTCTTTTAGTGAGGTAGGTTGTGATCATGTTTTCCCAACCTTCTTTCACCTTTACATTTACTTTGGCAAATCCATAGCCTGGCAAATCCACCATATACCAACGATCATCAATTTTGAAATGATTGATTAGCTGTGTTTTTCCAGGCTTTTGGGAGGTTTTAGCCAGTCCCTTTTTTCCGGTCAACATATTGATCAGGGAGCTTTTACCCACATTGGATCTTCCGATAAAAGCTACTTCAGCCCGATCAGGCTTTGGACAATTGGAAGGATTATTATTGGAAACTATAAATTCTGCTTTTTGGATCATGACTCTAGTATTGACTGCAAAAATAAGGCTTTATTATTTAGCAAATGAATTCCATTCAAACTCAACAATTTTCAATTCCTCGGGTTTCTTGAGTAATATTGTGTCCCATTAGAAAGATTTTGTGATGTCTGTCGTCCCTTACAAAGATAAAGAAGACCCGAAAAAAGCCCAGGTGGCTGAAATGTTCAATAATATCAGTCCAAAATATGACTTGCTCAATCATGTGCTCAGTCTTGGAATTGATATTATCTGGAGAAAGAAAGCAATCAAAATGCTCAAAAAAGATCAGCCTAAACTGATTTTGGACATTGCTACAGGTACCGGAGATTTTGCGATAGAAGCATTGGCTTTGAATCCGGATAAAATCATCGGAGTGGATATTTCTGAGGGCATGCTTTCAGAAGGAAGAAAGAAAATGAAGAAACGTGGCTTCGATGATAAAATCGAAATGCAGCTGGGGGATTCTGAAGGTTTACTCTTTGAGGATAATAAGTTTGATGCTGTCATCGTTTCATTTGGAGTAAGAAACTTCGAAAATCTGGAAAAGGGTCTAGCAGATATGTATCGGGTATTGAAGCCCGGAGGGAAAACAGTGATTTTGGAATTTAGCAAGCCGAGAGCATTTCCTATGAAGCAGGCATATTCCTTTTATTCCAATACTGTCCTTCCTCAAATAGGAAAGATTGTATCCAAGGACAATTCTGCTTATACTTATCTTCCTGAATCAGTACAGGCATTTCCGGATGGACAGGATTTCCTGGCGGTATTGAAAAAAGTTGGATTTCACAGCACTTTATGCAAACCACTCACTTTTGGAATAAGCTCGATTTATGTAGGGGAAAAGTAATTTTCCTGCTCTTTCTTGCTGTTCTATTTTCTTCTGAAAAACTGTCTGCCCAAGGACTGTTTGGAATGACCAGTACTTCTGGTTCGGATGATAAGCTGGTTTCCTACGGATTTTTTCTGGCAGGTCACAACAGTATCTACCGACTGGAGTATAGCGATGCCTTTGTGAATGCATTAAATCCAGCTGCGGGGGATGTAAGAGCCATCTTCCCAAGATTTAATCCAGGTTTTTCTCTAGGATTCATCGGAATGCTGCGCTTTCATGATCAGGTACAATTACTATTCACCCCCAAAGTAGGATTTTACGAGTTTAAGACTGAAGTACATTTCTTTCCGGATAATTTTCCGGGAAATACCACACCTTCGCCAGATGAACCTGTCAATTCCACTTTTGACATACAGACTTATACTTCGGAAGCTACCCTGGTGGAATTGCCTCTGCTGTTGAAATACAAATCGGTTAGATTCAATAATACCAGAATGTATTTTCTGGGTGGCGGCAGCTATCAATTCAGAACCAAGTCTCAAGAGGAAGCAAACTTGGAGGACTTAGTTACGACTGGACAGGACTTTGCTATTGAAATGGGAATGGGATTCGAGATTTATTTCAAGTTTTTCAAATTTGCTCCTGAAATCCGCTTTTCCCATGGATTAAATAATCTGTATCAGGCCGAAAACACCAATCCAGATATACGGGATGCCCTCAGTTCTGTCCGAAGAAAAACGATCACTTTGTATCTGAATTTCCAGTAAATTCTTTCCATTATCCTCTTTGAATTTTTGTTTTTTCCCAATTCTCCTAACTTGGGAATATGGAAAGAAAAATAGCAATGATCACAGGAGCCACATCTGGAATTGGGAAAGCCTGTGCTCTTATTTTGGCAAAAAACGGCTATCATATTATTGCCACGGGTAGAAGAGCTGCTAGATTGGATGAACTCAAAAAGGAAGTTCCTTCGGGAATAGAAGTTTTGCCTTTGGTTTTTGATGTAAGAGATAAAGAAGCTGTATTTGGATTGATTGAGAATCTACCGGAAAACTGGAAAAATATAGAAATCCTAGTTAACAACGCTGGAAATGCTCATGGCTTAGACCCCATTCAATCAGGAAGTCTGGATGACTGGGATGCGATGATGGATATCAATGTGAAAGGTTTACTCTATGTATCCAAAGCGGTAATTCCAGGCATGTGTGAGCGGAAATCCGGAACAATCATCAACATTGGATCTATTGCCGGAAAAGAAGTCTACCCCAACGGAAATGTGTATTGCGGTTCCAAACATGCCGTAGACGCCATCACAAAAGGAATGAGATTGGATTTAAATCCCTTTGGCATCAAAGTAATAGGAATTCACCCAGGCTTGGTGGAAACTGAGTTTTCTGTAGTGAGATTCAAAGGAGATGAAGATCGAGCGGAGAAAGTTTACCAGGGATTTGAACCCTTAGTCGCTCAGGATATTGCCGAAATCGTAGAGTTCTGCGTAAACAGGCCATCTCATGTTGTTTTAGCGGATATTGTAGTATTACCCACAGCTCAGGCATCCTCCACTCTGGTCAATAAAAAGCTTTGAAAAAACTTATTTACATAGGAATGATGGTCATGGCGGCTTGCTCAGCACCCAAAAGTGATCAGGAAACCTTTTCTGAAAATCAAAGGCAAGAAGCTGAGGCAATCACGGCCCTTACCATGTATCCCGTTTCGGAACTGGAACAAAGGCTCATTGATCAAGGATTAGTAGACTTGCAGGAATATATCCCCGGGATCAGGGTAGAATTAAAGTATTCCACTACTGATAATTTTTTTGGGCAGGATGTCTATGGAGAATTGGATAGAGCTTACTTACAGCCTGAGGTAGCGGATCAATTGAAAAAGGCCCAAGAGCTCCTTCAAGCAGAAAATCCAGATTATACGCTTTTGGTTTATGATGGAGTCAGACCGCTATCGGTTCAGCAGATTTTATGGGATAATTTGGATAAGCCGGATAGTATTAAGCCGCTTTATGTGGCAGATCCCAAAGTTGGCAGTCTGCATAATTTTGGAGTTGCGGTGGACTTGACCATTTATGATACTAAGGCTGATTCGGCACTGGATATGGGCACAGGCTATGATTTCTTCGGCTATCCTGCCTATCCTGATCGGGAAAAACAAATGCTGGCAGAAAGAAAAATCACTCCGCAGCAAGTGGCCAATCGGGAGGTATTGCGAAAGGTGATGTTTGCCGCAGGATTTAAGGGAATTGGTTCTGAATGGTGGCACTTCAATGCCTATACCCGAAAAGAAGCAGGGGAAAAATTTGAAATTGTTCAATAAATCCAACTCCTCACTCCTGCTGAATTCCTGATTAGCTTCCCCATTTTCTAAATGGGAATATTACCTTTGCAATAGTTCAAAATTCTGCTCCGTGTACAAATCTCTGCTAAAGCCTCTGCTCTTCCTGAAGAAACCGGAAGCTGCCCATCATCTCACATTCGACCTCACCAAACTGACTTTCAACCTTCCGATTGTAAAGTCTGCTTTGAAAGCCAATTTCAGATTGGATGATCCTTTGTTGGAAAGGGAGGTTTTTGGCTTGAAATTCAAAAATCCTGTGGGATTGGCAGCTGGATTCGATAAAGATGCCAAACTGATTGATGAAATGGCCATGTTGGGTTTTGGGTTTATTGAGATTGGAACATTGACCCCAAAGCCTCAGGAAGGAAATCCTCAACCTCGATTGTTTCGGCTTCCTCAGGATGAAGCGCTCATCAACAGAATGGGCTTTAACAACGGTGGGGTACTGGAAGCTGTGGAGCGATTGAAAAAAAGAAAATCCGATGTCATCGTCGGTGGGAATATTGGCAAAAACAAGGTAACCCCGAATGAAAACGCAGTGGACGATTACTTGTATTGCCTCGATGCATTACATCCCTATGTGGATTATTTTGTGGTCAATGTCAGCTCACCCAACACCCCCAACCTTCGGGATTTACAGGAAAAGGAGCCTCTGAAAGCCTTGCTCTCAGCTGTTAAAGCCGCGAATGATTCGAAAGAAAAACCCAAACCTATCCTCCTCAAAATTGCTCCGGATTTGACAGATGGACAATTGGACGACATCATAGAAATTGTGCTGGAAACGGAAATAGACGGAGTCATCGCAACCAATACCACCATTGATCGCAGTGCTTTGAAGACCGATAAGAATCAGGTAGAAGCAATTGGTGCAGGCGGAGTCAGTGGAAAAGTTTTGAAAAACAGAAGCACTGAAGTAATCAGATACCTTAATCAGAAATCCATAGGCGCATTTCCTATCATTGGAGTTGGAGGAATTTATTCCGCAGAAGATGCAATTGAAAAATTACAGGCCGGAGCCAGCTTAGTTCAAGTGTACTCAGGCATGATTTATGAGGGACCTAGCCTGATTAAACGTATCAAAAAAGGATTATTGGCTTATTTTTCGAGGTAATTTGCCAAACTTCCTTAGGAAGCCTTATCTTAAAATCGGATTTGAATCTAATACATGGCCACCAATTCACCCAGGACCAATACTTTTCGAAAAAAAGGAGAAAACGCAAAAAAAGCAGCCTCTACTAAAAGTAAAGGACCCAAAATCTCTTTGGGAGGCTTCAAAGACTCCAAGTTTGTTTTGACCTTAGGCATCATCTTGATGTCAGCAGGTATATTTCTGTTTATCGCTTTTATCAGCTATCTGCTCAATGGACCTGCGGATCAAAGTGTAGTCATGAACAATGATTCTGAGGCTATTCGGGAATCTGCCAGAGAATCCCAAAACTGGTTGGGATTTTTAGGTGCTCAGGCAGGCCATTGGATGATCTATCGGTGGTTTGGCGTCGCAGCATTCCTATTTCCTCCCTTTCTATTCATTTTGGGTTTTAGATGGACATTTAAGCTTTCCATAATTTCTTTGACCCGCTACACCAGCTTCGCCTTATTCTTTACTTTCTGGTTGGGCTTGCTCACCGGGTATATCGTAATTTTAGTCCAGGGATACTCTTATTGGAGTTTCTTGTCCGGAGGTTTTGGGTACGAATTGGCTAAGCTTTCCTCCGATTTCTTGGGATGGGGCACTTTCATTCTAATTGGCGGAGCACTGCTGATTTTCGTAATATTCTTTTTTGATATTGATAAACTGGATTGGTTTAGTCTCAAAAATAGCGGAGATGATATTCCGTATGAGGAAGAAGAATCCGAAGACTCTGATGATTTGGCTATCAAGCCGAGTTCGAAAAATGAAGATCCATTTGCTCTGGATGAGGAGGAAGAAATCGAAGATGATGGGTCAAGCTGGACTGTCAAAGGAAATGAAGGACCTATTGAGCTTTCCACCGAAAAAACGGAAGAAGAGGATGACCTTTTCAATGTACCTCAGGTAAATCTGCTGGACGAAATCAAGGAAAAGAAATCAGAGGGAGTGGTTGAGGAAAAGCAGTTCTCTGTGACCAAGCCTGTACATGAGGAAAAGACTGCGGAAGAAGTAGAAAACCTGGATCCCTACGATCCGACCCTGGATCTGCCGAAATACAAATACCCAACCTTGGATTTGTTGAATGAATATGATCTTCAAAAAGTAACCGTTACCCGGCAGGAACTGGAAGAAAATAAAAACAAAATCGTAGAGACCTTGGAGAACTTTAAAATAGGGATTCAGGAAATCAAGGCTACGATAGGTCCTACTGTAACGCTGTATGAAATTGTACCGGAACCTGGGGTTAAAATTTCAAAGATCAAAAACCTGGAAGATGATATTGCCCTTAGCTTAGCTGCCCTAGGTATCCGTATTATCGCCCCTATCCCCGGAAAAGGTACTATCGGTATAGAAGTTCCCAACAAAAACCGGGAATTAGTGCCGGCAAGAGCTGTATTAGGCACAGAAAAATTCATGCGCTCGGACAAAGATCTGCCTATTGCCTTGGGAAAAACTATTTCCAATGAGGTATTCGTAGTGGATTTGGCGAAAATGCCTCACTTGCTAATGGCAGGTGCTACCGGACAAGGTAAGTCTGTGGGTCTGAATATGATTTTGGCTTCCCTGATTTACAAAAAGCACCCATCCCAGCTGAAGTTTGTGTTGGTGGATCCCAAAAAAGTGGAATTAACCCTCTTCAATAAAATAGAAAGGCACTTCCTGGCCAAGCTTCCAGGATCCGAAGAGGCGATTATCACGGACACCAAAAAAGTAATTTATACGCTGAATTCACTCTGCATCGAAATGGATAATCGCTACAACCTTTTGAAGGATGCCGGAGCGAGAAACCTCAAAGAGTATAATGCGAAATTTGTGGCAAGAAAACTCAACCCTGAGAAAGGACATCGTTTCATGCCTTATATCGTATTGGTTATCGATGAATTGGCCGACTTGATGATGACTGCCGGTAAAGAAATCGAGGGACCCATTGCCCGATTGGCACAATTAGCCAGAGCGATCGGAATACATTTGGTAGTGGCTACCCAAAGACCGTCCGTGAATGTAATTACCGGTATCATCAAAGCAAATTTCCCAGCCAGACTTTCCTTCCGAGTGACTTCCAAAATTGATTCCCGAACCATTCTAGACGGAGGTGGAGCAGATCAACTAATCGGTATGGGGGATATGCTGCTTTCGCAAGGATCTGAAATGATTCGATTGCAATGTGCTTTCTTGGATACTCCTGAAGTAGATGCGATTTGCGACTGGATTGGAGAGCAAAAAGGTTATTCTGATGCTTATCTCTTGCCTGAATTTGAGGGAGAGGAAAGTGAAAGTGGAGTAGGCGAAGTAGATTTTTCGGACAGGGACCCACTTTTTGACGATGCAGCCCGATTGATTGTCATGCATCAACAGGGAAGTACCTCCTTGATTCAGAGGAAACTCAAATTGGGATACAACCGTGCAGGTAGAATTGTAGACCAATTAGAGGCCGCCGGAGTAGTTGGGCCTTTTGAAGGATCCAAAGCTCGAGAAGTACTCATTCAAGATGAAGCTAGTTTGGAACAGTTATTGAATAGCTTGTAAGTACCGGTTTAGTTTCCATCGGTACAATACACATGAATAAATTAGCCCTAGTTTTAACCCTGGTTCTAAGCCTGGCCTTAGAACTCCCTACCTTTGCCCAAAAAGATCCCAAAGCCAAAACCGTATTGGATGCCATGAGCCAAAAGTTCAAAAGCATGAACGGTTTTACTGCTCAATTCGATTTTACATATCAGGATAATACGGGCTCAAGCGATAGGCAAAGTGGTGAAGTAGCCGTGAAAGGCGAACAATATCGTCTGAAGCTTCCTGAGCAGGAGATCTACAATGATGGCAGGACTGTCTGGACTTTTATCCAAGCTGACGGATACCGGGAAGTGACTATCAACGATGTCTCACAGACTGAAGGAGAATTGACCCCTTCCAATATCTATAGCATGTATCAGTCAGGCTTTGACTATAAGCTCTTAGCCGACAAGCAATATCAAGGCAAAACAGTATCTGTTGTTGAGCTCAAAGCCACCACCAACAATACACCTTTTGAGCGGGTCAAACTGATGATTGACAAAAACACCAAAGATTTGCTTGGATGGGAAATGTTTGATGGACAGGGAGGAATGTTTTCCTATACTTTCAAAAACCTTAAGCAAAACACCAATCTACCTTCCAGCTATTTTGCTTTTGATCCCAAAAAATATCCGGGAATAGAAATTATTGATTTAAGGTAATCCTCTCCGGAATCAACTTTAGCCAGGAGTAGATCAATTCCAGCCCATATTCAGTAAGCAAGGCTTCCGGATGATACTGAACTCCTACTATTGGCAAAAAGGAATGCTGAATCCCCATGATTTCTCCTGAGTTCGTTTCAAGGATAGGGATGATTTCTTGAGGCAATTGTTGAAGCTGTAGCGAATGATATCTGGTGACCTGAAAGGTTTCCGGTAGTTTTTCCAACAATTCAGGCTGCCCAACTTTATTCACGGTGTAAACCTTGCCATGAGTGGGTTTCTTATTTTTCACCAAAGAGGCCCCAAAAAACTCCCCTATAGCCTGGTGTCCCAGGCAAACACCCAAAATAGGCACTTGCTGATGATATTCATCGAGTATGCCCATCAGGTTCCCTGCCTGTTTGGGAATTCCAGGCCCAGGAGATAATATGAGTCCTTCAAATTGAATGCTTTTTAATTCAGCAAGGGACACATCATTTCTGACTACCCGAAGCTCCTCTCCTGTTTGCCGAATCAAGTCAGCCAGCATATGACTGAATGAATCAAAATTATCTATCAACAGTAACATCCTTCACCTTCTCAACCAACTTTTCAAAACTGCTTTTAGTGGACTCTACCTCAGGAAAAAAGGGGGAAACAGAATCTATTACCCCAGGAGCCCAAGGTTCGATGTATCCGATCATTTCGGAGTTTCTCTCCCATTTTTTGGGAAAATCAAAGTCAAATTCTTTGGTAAACCACAGAAAGAGACTTAGAAAAAATCCCGCTTTTACTACTCCAAAGAGCACTCCGGCAAAGGAATCAAATGTTCCTAAAATGGTCAAATCCATGACTTTTTTCAAAACCCATCCGAAAATCCGGATAAGTAGCAAACTAATCACAAAGATGATCAGGAAGCCGATGACAGGATAGGAAATATTCACCGATTCCACATTTTCACCCAGCCATGCGGCTAGTGGGTCCATAAAATAGAAACCCAGAATCACTGCAATCACAAAACCAAAAAGACCAAGGATTCCCAGCAGGAATCCTTGTTTGTATCCTTCGTAGGCGCCTAGCAACAGCACGCCTACTATGATTATATCGATGATTGAGCTACTCTCCAATTTAGCTATTTAACAATGCTTTTACTTTATCAGCAATAGCCTTGCCATCTGCCTTTCCTGTTAACTGTTTACTTGCTACTCCCATCACTTTTCCCATGTCTTTAGGGCTGGAAGCACCTGTTTGAGCGATAATTGCTTTGACTGCCTCAGTCAATTCCTCATCAGTCAATTCCTTAGGAAGGAACTCTTGAATCACCTTTAATTCGGTCATTTCAACTTCATGCAAATCAAATCTACCTTGCTGTTCATAGATATCTGCAGAGTCTTTTCTCTGTTTGGCAGCTTTGGTCAAAAGCTTCAATTCATCATCCGAAGAAATTTCTCCTTTAGCTCCGCCTTTGGTTTCTTCCAATAAAATCATCGACTTGATTGCTCGCAAGGCTGTCAATCTTCCCTTATCTTTAGCAATCATCGCTGATTTTATTTCACTTTCTATCTTCTGCTTTAAACTCATTCGTCCTAAGTTTGTGTTATACTATTATTATCCGGACAAAAATACCTTTTTGACTCGTTTATGACTAAACTAAGTGTAAATATTAATAAAATAGCCACTTTGAGAAATGCACGGGGAGCAAATAATCCCAATGTAGTGCAAGTGGCCTTGGACTGCGAACGATTCGGTGCTGAAGGAATCACGGTGCATCCAAGACCTGATGAAAGGCATATCCGATTTCAGGATGTATTAGACCTTTCCGAGGTCGTTACTACTGAATTTAATATAGAAGGGTATCCCGATAAGCGCTATATGGAGCTGGTGAAAAGGGTAAAACCTGCACAAGCTACCCTGGTGCCTGATCCGCCAGAGGCGATCACCTCCAATACCGGTTGGGACACGATTACCAATCAGTCTTTTTTGAAAGATATGGTAGCTGAATTGAAAGAATCAGGCTGCAGAGTATCCATATTTATCAATCCTGAGAGCAAGTATTTTGAACCCGCCAAAGAAACTGGAACCGACCGGGTGGAATTGTATACAGAACCCTATGCAGCCCACTATCATGAGAACCGGGAAAAAGCGGTTGCTGCCTATGTTGAGGTATCCAAAATCGCCAAGGAATTAGGTTTGGGACTGAATGCCGGACATGATTTAGACTTACACAACTTGGCATTTTTGAAACACAAAATCCCTTTTTTGGATGAGGTTTCCATAGGCCATGCCTTGGTTTGTGATGCTTTGTATTATGGTCTGGAAAATACGATTCAGATGTATAGAAGAAGGTTGGAAGAGAATATTTAATTGTTAATAGTTAAACGTTAGTAGGTTTGAAATTAAACTTTAAGAAAACAGGCACAGGTAAACCTTTGGTGATTCTTCATGGGCTATTTGGTTCTGCAGACAATTGGTTTTCCATAGCCAAAGAACTGGAAAAAAACTTCACCCTTTACTTAGTGGATCAAAGAAATCATGGAGATTCTCCGCATTCGGAGGAATGGAATTACAGGGTCATGGTGGAAGATTTGAAGGAGCTAATAGATGAGGAAGGCTTGGATAAAATCTACCTCATGGGTCACTCCATGGGAGGAAAAACTGCCATGAACTTTGCAGTCGAGTATCCTGAAAGGGTGGATCGATTAATCGTAGCTGATATTGCACCCAGGTATTATGAAGTTCATCATCAAACTATTTTAGAAGGGCTGAATTCCATCAAATTGGATCAAATCAAATCCAGAAAAGAGGCTGATGATCAGTTGGCGAAGTATATTGATGAAGTAGGCATCCGTCAATTTTTATTGAAAAGTCTGGGTAGAAACAGTGACGGATTTGTCTGGAAAATCAATCTTCCTGTGATCACTGAAAATATAGAAGAAGTAGGAGAAGAGTTGGACTCCGATGGTAAATACGAAGGCCCTACCCTATTTTTGGGAGGATCCAATTCAAACTACATTCGGCAGGAAGACCTACCGGATATCCTGGAGCATTTCCCCAACTATGAAATCGAATTTGTACAGGATGCAGGGCATTGGCTACATGCCGAGAAGCCAGAAGCAGTAATTCAGGAAGTCAGAAGATTTTTGGCATAAAATAAAAGGGGTAAATCTGATGCAGATTTACCCCTTTTATTAGACTTCTAATTTCTCTCTTCATTATTTCAGAGACTGCTTCACCCGATTTGAGAAATCCCATGATTTAGCTTTTCTAGATAACCTTATAGTATTGCTAACCTCATAAAATTTTGACGGGTTCGCAGTGACGACAATGATCCCTGCCTACCGATCACTAGCTACTGCTTACTTCACCTTTCGTCCATGCTTCATCACCATATCCACATGCTGTAGCAGATTGATATACCGAAGCACATCTCCGCGCACAGCAATGATATCAGCGTATTTCCCTTCGGAGATTGTGCCATAGTCCTTGTCCACTTTCATCGCCACAGCAGGCCAGTAGGTCGCTGCTTTGATGGTAAGAAGAGGATCCATACCGAAGTGGTTCACCCAGACATCCAGCTCATTCCAGGTACTTTGGCTATGAAATTTCATGGGGATGCCACTGTCTGTTCCGATCAAAAGAACCGCACCGCTTTGTCGGAGTTGATTGAATTTCCGTTCCAAGGTTGGTTTCCTCACAGGCGTCAGCTGGAAATAGGACATTCTACCCGGATAGCGTAAGGATGCCCGGATATCTCTGATAATCGAATCAGGTAAACCCAGGTGCCAAGAGGGATCATCCAGTTTTTCGGGATTATCACGGACATACTCGTAATTGTACAAGCCTTCTACGGTAGGAGTCCAGAAAATGGGTCCCAAATTCATCTTGGCAGCACGCTCCTTCAATAGCTGCATAATATCTTCCGGATATTCAGGAGCAGAACTGAGCCCCGTATGCTCGAAGCAGTCCACCCCTATCTTTAACCCGACTCGAATTTCATCCGGTCTATGGGAGTGCCCCACCACCGGAAGCCCATATTTGTGGGCTTCATCAACTACGGCTTGTGCTTCCTCCAAGGTCATCTGATCCTGATCAATCAGCTTAATTACATCCACACCGGCGTCGGCCAGTTTTTTCACTTTTGCCCGTGCATCCGCAGGACCGTTTACCCCCCATCTAAATGCTTCAGTTCCTGGATAAGGCTTCTTTTGGATAAATGGCCCCGAAACGTAGATAGTGGGACCTGGAATTTCACCCCGATTGATTCGATCGCGAACATTAATACTTGCTTCCAAAGGGGCACCTAAATCCCTGGCGCTTGTCACTCCAGCCATCAGCAACTGATGGGCGGAGGATGGCATAATAACGGGCTCAAAAATATCAATGTAGGTGCTGTCCCAATGCGCGTAATCGCTGTGCCCATTAATCATCAAGTGAACGTGCATATCCCAAAGTCCGGGAAGAACACTCATTCCTTCAGTAGAGATAATTTCGGCCCCTGCCGGAATCTCCAAACTTCCCACTTGACCCACCGCGGCAATCCGCTCGTCTTCGATTATAATCACCGAATTGCGGATAGGCGTACCTCCAAAACCGTCGATGAGGGTGCCTCCGACGAGGGCTTTGAGGTTTTGGGGAAACAAATTGCCTGAAATCAGGAAAAAAACAAGGAAGAGCAGGGTTTTAGAATTCATAAGCATCTGATTTGGTCTGATCCAATCAAAAGGTAATGATTTTGCTTTTTAAATTTTAACTTCGTTGTCTAAAATCAAATTCAAGATGCCCCAAGGAAAACTTTTTTTGATTCCCAATGTACTCGCAGAAAATACGGCAGATGCGGTCATTACTCCCCAAGTGAAAGAGGTGATCGCTCATACCAAAGTTTTTCTGGTTGAAAACCTCAGAACCGCCCGTCGCTATATCTCCAGTTTGAAATTGGGCGTAAACTTGGAAGAAGTACATATGGAAATCTTGGATAAAAATACCGCACCGGAGAGCATCAACCGATTGCTGCAACCCCTTTTCAAAGGTGCCGATGTTGGAATTATTTCTGAAGCTGGTTGTCCGGGAATCGCAGACCCAGGAGCTTTGGCAGTGGCTCATGCCCATACCAGAGGAATTCAGGTGGTTCCACTATCAGGACCAAGTTCCATGTTTTTGGCCTTGATGGGCTCGGGTTTTTCCGGTCAGTCATTCGCTTTTCACGGATACTTACCCATAGACAAAAAAGAAAGGAATCAGGCCCTTAGGAAACTGGAAGCAGAGTCAGCAAAAGAGCATAGAGCCCAGATATTTATGGAAACACCCTTCCGCAACAATCAATTACTGGAAGATGCATTGGCGGCCCTTTCTCCTCAAACCAAATTGTGCATCGCCAAAAATCTGACCGCAGCTGATGAACTGATCCAAACCAAGACACTTGCAGACTGGAAAAAGAACCCTATTGACCTGCATAAGATCCCGACTGTATTTATCCTTCAAAGCTTTTAACCATGTTTATTCTTGACGCGCATTTGGACCTGAGCATGAATGCTTTGGAGTGGAACAGAGATTTGACTCGACCAATCTCAGAAATTAATGCCAGAGAAAAAGGACTGAATGACAAACCCGACAGAGGCCGAGCGACTGTCTCCCTTCCAGAGTTAAGAAAAGGAAATATAGGTTTGGTCGTAGCAACCCAAATTGCCCGCTATGTCGCTCCAGAAAATCCCTTGCCTGGTTGGCATTCCCCAGAGCAGGCTTGGGCTCATACACAGGGACAATTGGCATGGTACCAAGCGATGGTTGACCAAGGTGAAATGTCCCAAATCAAAAACTGGAAAGAGTTAGAAGCTCACTTAGCAAGTTGGAATGCTGCAACTGATAAAAGCAAACAACCAATAGGCTTTATACTTTCTCTGGAAGGTGCAGACTCCCTGGTCAATTTGGATTATTTGGAAAAAGCCTACGATTATGGATTGCGTGCAATCGGGCCAGCTCATTACGGCCCCGGACGCTATGCACATGGAACTGATGCTTCTGCCCCACTCAATTCTCAAGGAAAAGATTTACTTCGAAAAATGGATGAGCTGGGGATGATCTTAGACGCCACGCATTTATGTGACGAAGCATTTTGGGAGGCCTTGAAAATATTTAAAGGACCTGTCTGGGCCAGTCACAACAATTGTAGGGCTTTGGTGGATCACAACCGCCAATTTTCAGATGATATGATCCAGGCTTTGATAGAGCGGGGAGCCGTGATAGGTGGAGCATTTGATGCCTGGATGCTTAGTCCCAACTGGGTAAGGGGAAAATCCACACCAGTTGAGCGGGATGTGAGAATTACTACAGTTTTGGATCACTTGGATCATATTTGCCAAATTGCCGGAAATGCTGACCATATAGGAATTGGTTCAGATTTGGATGGAGGATTTGGCAAAGAGCAATGTCCCTGGGATCTGGAAAGCATTGCTGATCTCAGCAAGATCCCAGACCTGCTGAAGAACAAGGGTTTCGAGAAAAATGACATAGAAAAAGTCATGAACGGCAATTGGTTGAACTTTTTGAAGAAAAATTGGGGATAATTAATGTGATATTGTATAAATCTACCCTTTGATAGGTTGGATAAATAATTCAAATTGAATTATTTGCAGAAGTTAAACGCCAACCTTTCAATTTCTATGAATTTTAAATTTCTACTAAGTTTTCTGATTTGTGGTTTTATTGTTTTTTCTTCCCAAGCTCAAAAGCTTCAAATAAGAGCAAATCATTCTGATGCTAAATTTATCCTATTAAATGATTACGATGACTCCGAAAAGCAGGAGTTGGGAACAGGATCTATCGAATATAAGCTCGATAAGAATTCTAAAAATCGGATCAAAATCACCAAACCAGGCTATCAGCCTGTCATCAAAGAGTACAACAAAGACCTCAAATGGGATAAATCTCAAGATGTCGTTTTGGATACAAGAAGAGTAGATATCTCAGTGGAGCCTTTTGATGCAGAGATATTTGTAGACGGGAGAAAAATCGGTACCAAAGCGATTTATATGACCATCCCAAAGGATCGCTCTGCAACTTTGGAAATCAAAAAACCGGGTTTTGCGTCGGTTACCAAAACCTATTACAATTCACCTGAGCGGGAGACTCCTCCGATTAGGGAGTTTTTCGAATTAAAAAACAGACAGGTTCGTCTGGAAGTGCAGCCAGCAGATGGCCAGGTAAGCCTCAACGGAATGCCGATGGGAAAAGGCAATCAAGACATCATCGTTCCAGCTGGTGATTGTGTCACAGTGAAAGTCAATAAAGAAGGCTTTGTAGAATACACCAAAGTTTATTGCAATAAACCTGGAATCGACCCTGAACCTCCTGTGAGAGAATCAGCTGTTTTAGATGAGAGATTGGTGAAAATAACCACTATACCTACTGATGCAGCCATCGAGGTGTTAGGACAGCGTGTAGGTGTTGGTTCATACGAATTGAAAGTACCTAAAGGGCGTTGTATTTCTGTAATTGTTTCAAAAGATGGTTTTGTCAAATATTACAAAGACTATTGCAATCAAACAGATAGAAACACACCACCTGTAGCAGATGCTATTGAAATGGCTCGGGATCAAGCCTACGATAATTCGGTTTCATCGGATTTGGCGAATGTTCGAATTACAGTACCTGTAAATAAAGCCTATAGTGCAGAAGAGGCTTGGAGAATATTATCCTCTATTGTCACCCGATATTTTGACATTTTAGAAACTGTGGATTTTAACACAGGATATCTAACCACTTCTTGGCAGGTAGAGAATTTCAATTCATCTGTCATCAGAACCAGAGTTATTGTGAGTTCTGGAGGCAACTCCGACCAATTAGCCTATGCTGTAAAATTAGTCAGTCAAGCGGCAGATCTTAATGATCCAAGCAGAGTGAAAGAGGTGGTTACCGTTAAGGATGATGAGCTATTTAGAGATTGGTCAAGAATCATGATTAAATACCAAGGATTGATTGAAGAGATTCAAGCCCGATTACAATAAATCAATATTCAAAAACAATAAAATAACCTCAGAAAATAACTTCTGAGGTTTTTTTGTTGATTTTTCTAAGCGAAATCCCGACCTGGCTAAAAACAATTACATAAAACTTCGTCTCTCAATCCCTCTATATTGACAAATAAAAGCTGATTATTGGTTATATTTACATATGTTAAAGGGAAATTCAAAAGGTAAAAGAGTGGTTTTGGTTCATTGGAAAAAAATAGACAAGGTGGAGGTTTTTTCTAACCTGAAGTACTTTTGCCTCAGCTATCCTCAATTCAGTTATAACACCCTCAACAATTATATAAGCAAAGAGAAAATAGCTTACGAAAATGATTTGGTTCGGGTTGAAAGAAAAGAAATTATAACTAAACCTAAATCCCCAATCGGCAGTGATACACAGGAAAGAACCTTAGTTTCTGTGAAGAGAAAGGTAGCGGTGAAAGAGGCTAAAGATGATATTAACGACTGGTACTATTGGCTATCTCAGCCTAAAGTGAAAAGAGTAGCAGCTTTGACGTTTTTAGTATCTCAAATGATGAAGAAAGGACAAAGAATGGATAAAACTTTTGTGAGGAAAACAAATACAATCTCATGATTTTAGCTAAAGATTTTGAAGACTTTCTACTATTGCTTAACAAGCACGATGTGAAATACATGGTGGTTGGCGGGTATGCTTTAGCTTTTCACGGTAAACCAAGATTTACAGGCGACTTGGACATTTGGATAAAAATCTCAGAAGAAAATGCAAAAAAAATGCTTGCTGTAATAAAAGACTTTGGTCTGGGTACACTTGAATTTGAGAAAGAAGATTTTTTACAGGAAGGTTATATTACCCAAATAGGCTATCCTCCACTACGAATTGAGATATTGAATAATATTGATGGAGTAGAATTCGAGGAAGCATATCTAAACAAACAAATAATTGTGGAAGATGATCTTGAAATTTCATTTATAGGTTTGAATGACCTTTTGAAAAATAAGATTGCCACAGGAAGAGAACAGGACATATTAGATGTAAAGGAGATAAAAAAAATCCATCCAAATCAAAATCCCGATTCTAATGAGGAGACTGAAAATTAGTGAAATTTCAATTGAACCTCAAATGGGGCAAAGAAAATGCTTTTTCCAAAATTTCACTTGAATACCCTCGTACAGGATATTCATTTCTGGTAGCCCCGACAGGAATCGAACCTGTATCTAAAGTTTAGGAAACTTCTATTCTATCCATTGAACTACGGGGCCATCTCATGATTCTATCTTCATGTCCCGCAAGTTAAAATAAAACCTTACTTTTTGACAAATTATTTCGACCCAACTTATGGCATTACAGGGAATTACCCTATCTTTGCACTCCAAATTTAGGATGGACGGGTTCCATCCACTAAACAAACACAATTTAAATTATGGCAGTTAAAATCAGATTAGCACGTAGAGGTAGAAAGAAAATGGCTATCTATGACGTGGTTATCGCAGATGCAAGAGCTCCACGTGATGGACGCTTCATCGAGAAAATCGGTACTTACAATCCGAACACTAACCCTGCTTCCATCAACATCAACAATGAGCGTGCTCTACAGTGGTTGTTGAACGGAGCTCAGCCAACTGACACTGTAAAAGCAATGCTTTCTTACAGAGGTGTCATGCTGAAAAAACACCTTCAAATCGGTGTAATCAAAGGAGCAATCACTCAAGAACAAGCGGATGCGAAGTTCGAAGCTTGGTTGAACGAAAAAGACGCGAAAATCGCAGGCAAGGTTGATTCTATCGGCAAGGCTAAAGAAGAAGCTCGTAAGAAGGCTTTGGAAGCTGAAGCTGCTAAGAACCAAGCTCGTTTGGATGCTATCAAAGCTAGAGAAGACGAAGCAAAAGCTGCTGCAGCCGCTGCTGAGGCTCCTGCTGAAGAAGCTAGCGAAGAAGCAGCTCCTGAAGCTTCCGCAGAAGGCGACGAAGCAACAGAAGCTTAATAAAGAATCTCCCCATGAACAAGGAGCAATGCTTTCAATTAGGCTATGTAGCCAAAGTTCATGGACTTCGTGGTGAAATCGTAGTGGTGCTGGATGCAGATTATCCGGAGGATTATGAAGATCTAGAGCACCTTTTCCTCGAACAAAAAGGCAGATTGGTTCCATTCTTTTTGGAACATTTTGTCTTACAGCCAGGAAATAAAGCCTTGGCCAAATTTGAGGAGCTGGATCGGATAGAGCAAGTGGAGCATTTGGTAGGATCGGAAGTTTACCTTCCGCTTAGCGAACTTCCAGAACTCGACGACGATCAATACTACTACCATGAATTAATAGGGTTTGAGGTGGAAGATGAAATCAAAGGACTACTCGGTCCGGTAGAGATCATCTACGATCTGGAAACCCAAGATCTCCTCGGAGTAAAACACCAAAATAAAGAAGTGCTCATTCCTATTCAGGATGGCATCATTCAAAAGGTGGACAAGGCAGCTAAAAAAGTTTACTGCCGATTACCCGAAGGTTTACTTGACATTTATTTGGAAGACTGAGGCATGCACATTGACATCATCAGCGTTGTTCCCGGATTATTGGAGGGCCCTTTCTCTCACTCTATTTTAAAAAGAGCTGAGGAAAAAGGATTAGCCACAATTCGAGTGCACAATTTGCGGGATTATGCCACTGGCAAGCAAAAACAGGTAGACGATTATGCCTTTGGAGGCGGTGCGGGAATGGTCATGATGATTGAACCCATAGCCAACTGTATCGAAGCTTTGCAAAAAGAGAGAACATATGATGAAATCATCTACATGACTCCTGACGGTAAGACTTTTGATCAGCCCATGGCAAATACGCTATCGATGAAACAGAATCTACTCATCCTTTGTGGTCATTATAAAGGTGTGGATGAGCGAATCCGAGAGCGGTTTATCACTCAGGAAATCAGCATCGGAGATTTCGTCCTTTCAGGAGGTGAACTGGCAGCAGCTGTAGTGGCGGATGCAGTGATCAGACTCCTACCGGGCGTTTTAAACGATGAGACTTCTGCTTTGACAGATTCCTTTCAGGACAATCTGTTAGCCCCACCAGTCTATACCAGGCCTGCTGAATGGCAAGGGATGGAAGTGCCGGAAGTTTTACTTTCTGGACATGAGGCCAAAATAAATGAATGGAGATTTGAAGCGTCGGTTCGCCGAACCCGTGAGCGAAGACCTGACCTTTGGGCCAAGTCCGGATTAGGGGAAAGCGATTTGAAATCGAACAAAAAGTAATTGAATAAGCCACGCGTTGGCCAAACAGCGAAAGCATAAAATATAGAAGCTATGAGCGAACTAATGAAAATTGTAGAAGCGGAATACAGCGAGGCGAGAGCCAAATTCCCTTCTTTCAAAGCTGGTGATACCATCAACGTACACGTACGTATCAAAGAAGGTAACAAGGAAAGAATCCAGCAGTTCCAGGGAACTGTAATCCAGCGTAAAAACCCGAATACCAATGGTGAGACTTTCACAGTAAGAAAAATCTCTAACGGTATCGGTGTAGAGCGTATCTTCCCAATCCTTTCTCCTTCTATCGAGCAAATCGATCTATTGAGACAAGGTAGAGTAAGAAGAGCTAGATTGTTCTACTTAAGAGGACGTCAGGGTAAAGCTGCTCGTATTAAGGAAAAAATCCAAGTGAAGCACTAAGCTTCTCCGGAAATCATAAAAAAGGAACTCAGCAATGGGTTCCTTTTTTGGTTTAAAGCCATTTGTAGACAGGAAAAAGCCAGCCCTCCATTTCATTCAGGTCAATCCCTCTTACAATCCTCCACAAATCCTTATCTTTGCACTCTGATTTGAAAAACTTTATATCAAATAGCCTGTTTTCAGACTAGAAACACAATTCCATGAGTAGAGAAGTTCGCGTACGATTTGCCCCATCACCCACAGGGCCATTGCATATTGGAGGGGTAAGAACCGCCCTATACAATTACCTTTTTGCCAAAAAAACGGGAGGTAAATTCCTCTTGAGAATAGAAGATACAGATCAGAATAGATTTGTCCCAGGTGCAGAGGAGTACATTAAAGACTCTTTGGAATGGTTGGGGATAGCTCCAGATGAAAGCCCATGGAATCCAGGTTCTGTAGCCCCTTATCGCCAATCTGAGCGAAAGGATGACTACATGCAGTACGCGCTGGACTTGGTGGAAAAGGGACACGCCTACTATGCTTTTGATACAGCAGAGGAACTGGAAGCTATGAGAGAAAGACTAACAGCTGCCAGAGTGGTGACCCCACAGTATAACAGCATTACCCGAACCCAAATGAAAAACTCTCTGACGCTTTCTGAAGAAGAGGTGAAAGAGCGCTTGGCATCGGGAGAGCCTTATGTCATTCGGGTGAAAATCCCCCGTAAAGAAGAGGTCAGAATGAATGACCTGATTCGAGGATGGGTGATGGTGCAGTCCAGTACACTCGACGATAAGGTACTGATGAAGTCTGACGGGATGCCTACCTACCACCTTGCTAACATCGTGGATGATCATTTGATGGGAATTACGCATGTCATCAGAGGAGAAGAATGGCTGCCTTCAGCTCCACTGCATGTGCTACTTTATAAATTCTTCGGCTGGGAAGACACTATGCCGGAATTTGCTCATCTTCCACTCCTTCTAAAACCAGATGGCAATGGAAAACTATCCAAAAGAGATGGCGACAAGTTAGGATTCCCTGTTTTCCCACTCAATTGGGAAAATAAGGAAAGCGGAGAAACAGCAGCAGGTTTCAGAGAGCAAGGTTATCTTCCTGAAGCCCTATTAAACTTCCTGGCATTCTTGGGATGGAACCCTGGAGATGAACGCGAGATTTTCTCCAAAGAAGAATTGGTAGGAGCATTTAGCATAGAAAGAATCGGTAAGGCAGGGACAAAATTCGACATCGCCAAAGCAAAATGGTATAATGAGCAATACATCCGTACCAAATCCAACCAGGAATTGGCTACACAAGTTATTGCCGATGCAGCCAAGGATGGCATGGAGCTTTCTCAGAAAAAGGCAGAGGCTATTGCTGCTTTGACAAAAGAGCGAGTAACGTTCGCTTCTGAAATGTGGAGTGAAAATAAATTCCTGTTGATCGCTCCTACATCATTTGATGATCAAGTAGCAGGAAAAAAATGGAATGAAGATGCTGTCAAAGTACTGGAGCATTATGCAGGAAGCTTAGAAGCTCATTCAGGAGAATTTGATGGGGCAATCGCCAAATCCCTTTTGGAAAATTCGGCCGCTGCTGTGGAAGTTAAGTTGGGAAAAGTAATGCAAGCAGTAAGATTGGCCGTTACTGGAGCGGGAGCAGGACCGGATTTGATGGAGATATTTGCTATCTTAGGTGCTAAGGAAGTAGCGAAGAGAATCAAATTTGCAATTGAAAGCCTTCCTGTTGCAGGATAAAATTCAAGTCATGGCTAAAAAGAAAAAAACCAAAAAAGAAGATCCCAAAGTTCATGAGGACTTGAAAGGATTTAAAATGGAAATCAACTCATTCGGAGAGATTAATTCCTCTTTCGCGATCGATAAAATCAATGAGTTTTTGAATAAAAATGTAGAGGACAAAAAGTTGAAAGATCGAGATGATTTAGAAGATGTTAAAAAACCCAAGAAATAGAAAAAAAGCTCCTAATTGGAGCTTTTTTTGATTTCATTTAGAGGTAATTATCTACAAACTAATTACTTTTAAACTTTACCTAATAGTTTCGATAAATCAGATGAAAGCAGGAAAACCACTCATTCTATTTTTGTTATTGATTCTAAATGCTTCCTTAACCTACTCCCAAACAGGCAGTATCAAAGGCATAGTCAAAGATGCTGACACGGGAGAAACTTTGCCTTTTTGCAATGTTTTTATCAATAATACCACTATCTCCACCGTCACGGATATGGGTGGTGCTTATTTATTGGAGAACCTTGAGCCAGGGGCTTTGGAACTGAGCTTTTCCTTTTTGGGCTATCAAGCCGAAACCAAAAAAGTCAGCTTGAATCCCGGTGGGACATTGACGGTTAACCTGAGTATGAAGGCCCTGGAAACGGAGCTTTCAGATGTAGAAATCAAAGCAAAAAGAGATAAAAGTTGGGAAAGGGATTTGAGAAAATTTCAAAACCTATTTTTGGGTAATGATGCAATAGCTTCACAGACAATCATTGAAAATCCTTGGGTGGTAGACTTTCCTGAGATCGCTGATAAAAACAGCTTTCAAGCCTCCACACAGCTCCCACTTGAAATCAACAATAATTATCTCGGGTATAAAATCACCTTTGACTTAAAGGAGTTTTTTAATACCCCTACCAATTATAAAATAGCAGGGGCAGCAAGATTTGAGGAGATCAAGCCTGAGTCGGAAACGCAACGCAAAACTTGGGAACAAAACCGTGCCGACGTCTACAGAAAGTCACCTCAAAACATGTTCAGAGCTATGATCAATGGCGAGCAGGAAAGGGAAGGCTTTTTCCTTTATGGAGATAAGCCAGGAGGTTCTCCTTCTCTCAACATGCGCTCAGATATTTTTGCGAACGAATTGGGTCGCTCGGTAATCCCTTACAAACCGGATCAACTTGTGGTACCCGCTGACAAGCCAGGAGAATATTGGATTAACCTGAAAGGCAGGATTGAGATTCACTATCAAAAAGGATATACACAAATCAACACCTACAAAGACGCCCCATATCCGGTATCCTGGCTGGAAGTAAATGGAGGAAAAGTTCGGGTTCGGGAAAATGGATCAATTCTCAATCCACAGGATCTGGTTTTCTCCGGAGATATGGATAGAAAGCGAGTCGCTACCCTCCTACCTTTAGATTACGACGCTGAGAAAGCCATACAACTTCAAAATTTAGAAAGAACTGCAGCTAATTTTCAGGAAAAAGTCTACCTGCATACGGATAAACCTTACTACTATGCTGGAGATGAGGTGTTTTTCAAGGCTTACTTTAAGTATGGAAATCCCTACCTGAAAGAGGAATTAAGCAAAGTCTTGCACGTGGAGTTATTGAATTCTACTAGGGACTTTGTCATTGAAAAAAAATTCAAAATTTTTGATGGCGTAGCAGTGGGGAATTTTTACCTACCGGATAGTTTATCGGAGGAAAAATACTTCCTTCGAGCCTATACCAACTGGAATAAAAACTATGGCCCAGATCATTACTTCATCAAGACCCTTCCTGTTTTAGGTCCTTTTGAAAGACTTAACGCTAAAGGGGAATTGACTCTGGGCTCGGAATATGTTCAGGTCAATACCCCTAAAAATAGCTATGGCCCTCGGGAAAAAGTAAGCTTGACTTTGACTCTTACCGATAAAAATCAAAAGCCAATTCAAGCCAACTTATCGGTATCAGTTTTAGATCAAAATTTGGTGTCACCTATGGAGGATCCTGCTAAAATCAAACAGACTTTAGTCTTGGATGAGATTCCAGAGAGCATCAAAATTGATCGATTTTCCTATCCAGTAGAAAAATCCCTCGCCCAAAAAGGAAAAGTTCTGGACGAAAAAGGAAAAGGAGTACAAAGTCAGGTAACTGTTTTCATCAATGATTTTGAAGGATTGGTAGATTTGGAATCCGATCGAAATGGGGATTTTTCTTTGGAAGAAATGGAGTTCTACGGCCCTATGAAAATTGCAATTCAGGCTCAGGACAAAAAAGGAAAGAACATCTCCAATATTCAGCTAGAGCCGGAATTGAATGCACCTGTCACTCTGCCCACAAACAGCATATTTCCTCCGATTGAAAAAAGTGATACACCTATCCGGGAAATAGCTCTCGGTGAAAGAGAACAGGAATTGGAACCCGTGCTGGTAGAAGATAAAAAAACGGCCAAGTCAGAGGCTATTTATGGAAATGCTGACTATGTGGTAAGCGGTGACAAAATCATGGCAACCGGAAACTCTGCTGATTTAGTCAATAGCTTGGCAGGGAATGTTCCGGGTATGCGGGTAACCCTAGAGGGTGCCTCAGGAAGACAGCAGATACGTTTGAGAGGCGGAGCTACTTCTGTAAGTAGCTCCATGGAACCCTTGGTCATGATCAATGGCGCAATTATGGCTAGTACAGGAAGTTCTACAGCAGCAGACAACCTCAGAAGTATCAACCCCAATGATATTGATAGAATTGAGATCGTTTCCAGAACTGTATCTATGTTGGGTGATCAAGGAAGAAATGGAGTAATCGCTGTTTATCTCAAAGAAGGAAATCAAAATATCTCATCCCCTTTGATCCCTTCAATAGGCTTATCCCAGTTTGTGATCGAAGGGTATGAACCTGTCAAGTCCTTCTTTTACATGGATTATGAGCAAGAAAAAGATTTTACCGGGAAAGATCAAAGACAAACACTTTACTGGAACCCTTACCTTGTCAGCGATGAGTCTGGAAAAGTAACAATCACCTTTTTCACCAATGACATAGCCGGCCCAATGAGAGTAGAAGTGAGAGGTCTTGGAATCAATGGAGAGCCAGTTTCCGGAACTTTCATCATCAACTCCAAATAGTTATTTGGTCGGTTAATCCTTAATTTTGCCCATGCGTCAATTCATCCTGTTTTCTTTTTTAATTTTTCTCAGTCATGTAGGATTCTCCCAAACAAGTGTTGGGTTTAGAGCGGGCTATGGGACTTCCTCTTATTCATACAGGCCTGCAGCAAATTTTCGGGCTATCAGCACCGAGAGTGTAGGTAAGCCCACTTTTGCATTGGTTGTAGAGCATTTCAATTCAAAAAATGCTGGAATAGAGCTGAATATCCAGTGGATCATTTTAGGCTTTCAGCAGGTCAATGGAGAAGATGAACCCATTCTAGCCAACAGAACGGAGTTTGAATACTTAAAACTCCCATTATTAGCCAGTTTTTTTGCCGGAAGAAGCGGAAGATTTCAAATCAAAATGGGGCCTCATTTTGGCTATTTAATGCAAGCCACTGAAGTTCAAAGACAGATCAGCGATCCCAATACACCCGTGATTCCCACTTATGGAGGAGCCAATGATAAGCCAAAAAGATTAATGTATGGACTTACCGGTGGAGCAGGTATTTCCAAACTATTTGGAAAAAGCACTATTTCAGGAGAAGTTCGTTTTTCTTATGACTTCACCAATCCTGAAAGTCAGGACAGAATCTTTGATATGAACTCCACCAACCTCGAGTTTACCATAGCATATCTTTTTAGGGTCCGGGAAAGAAATTAAGTGTCTCTAACCAGCTTGAGATTGTGAATTTCATTTTTCTTCGACCGCCTTGTCATATATCCCGTAAACTTGACGACTAAGGGATGTAAATGAATCGATCACAGCTCGAACATATCTTGAAGCTTCATCATCGCGAAGCCTACATCTGGGCAAGGCATTGCTGTCAATTTGATGATGAGCTAGCCAAAGACATGCTTCAGCAATCCTATCTCAAAATCCTGGAGGGAAAAGCTAAGCTAAAAGATGCTACCAAGGCTAAAACCTGGCTCTTTTCCATCATCCGATATACTTGCATAGATTCATTGAGAAAAGGAAATAAACTGCAAGCCTTAGGAGAAAAGGATGATTTTATAGAACCAGTTCATGACACTGAAGAATTGAATTTTGAGGCAATTCTCAGCCAACTTCCAGCAATGCAGAAAGAAGTCATTATTTCGGTTTTTTACCACCAAATGACCATTGCCGAAAGTGCTGAAATCCTTCAAATTAGCCTTGGAACGGCCCGGACTCACTACGAGCGCGGAAAAAAGAAACTCAAAGAATTAATCTTAAAATCCCATATACTGGAATATCATGGAAAATGATCAACTGATAGAAGACTTTTTCTCTGAAATGAAAAAGCAAGATCAAAACCTACCTATTCCCGAATTCCCGGAAACAAAGGTGAGTACTTTTAATTGGTGGTTTCCAATGGGAATAGCTGCATCCTTACTCGTTGGAGGATTATTATGGTATCAACAAGAGCCTGCCAAAGAAGCTCCCAATGAGGTAATCATCATTTCTCTTCAAGAGAATGAAAATCAGCAGCAAACATTGATTATAGAAGAAAAGGCATACATCGATGTTTGGGAATCAAGCACCTCCTCATTACTAACAGAATTCTAAGCTAAACCAACTTACCTATGAAAAACCTATTAATTGTCCCCCTTTTCCTGCTTTCTTCTATCATGATGGCTCAGGACATTTTCAAAAAGAATTTATACTCGGCCGATCAAATCATGGAGGTCAGAGAAAAAATCAACCTGACAGATGCCCAAGCCACTAAGATCAAAAAAATCCATGCTGAAAATGCCGGAGAATTCTCTACCCTTAAATGGGACTTGGATGAAGCTAATTCCAAATTGGAAAAGATGCTTCAATTGCCTAAAGTAGATGCCTTAGCTGTTACAAAGCAATTAGACATTGTTTTACAGCTCGAAAATCAATTGAAGAAAAAGCAGCTCAGCTCTTTGGTTGCCATCAAAAACGAATTGACAGAAGAGCAAATCAAACAGATGGGACAAACTCGGGTAGTAGGCTATTCCAGTAATAGGCCTGCAACTTCTGTACGCGGAACCATAGCTAGTGGACTTCGTGGTACTGGACAAACTAGATCGGGTCAGTCTGCATATAGTACTTATTCTGGATTTTCTCCGAATTCGAAAGTGAATGTGGTAGTGGCTGGAGAAGCGAGTAGTGACCAGCCCCTTTTTGTCATCAATTCAGATTCAGGAACCCTAGAAAAATCCTCAATGGAGCAGCTCGATATCAATCCTAATGATATTGAAAGTATCACTGTGCTGAAAGATAAAAGTGCCACAGAAGTGTACGGAGACAAGGGCAAAAATGGAGTAATCATTATCACCCTCAAAATGGGAGCAAAGGTTAAGATTAAATAATCAGGCAAGACATAAAGTAAAAAAGGAGGCCATTCAGCCTCCTTTTTTTATGCTCACAACCCTCAAAGGATTTAATTAACAATCAATTCAAAAACTTCCAACTGGCTTTATGATTTTTGTCAAGAGGTTTTCCGGTCACTTTCGCTCTTAAAATTTCCACAGGCATCGTATTTTGCTGCATGATCAAGTCATGAAAGGCCTTTTCATCCATTTTTCCGGAATCCACCATCTCTTTTCTCAAGGAATAAAACTCCAAAGCACCAATCATATAAGCGATCTGATAAAGCGGTCCGTAGCTGCCTTCAAAAGACCTTCTTACCTCCGCCTCTGCATTGGCGTATTCATGTCCTACCCGGTTTACCAGCAAGTTTATACACTCCTGAGGTGTCATTTTTCCTAAATGATAGTTGAGAGAAAAGATAATCCGGGCGCAACGGTGCATTCTCCAAAAGAGCATACCCACTTTATCTTTTGCATCTCTCGGAAAATCTCTATCCCATAGGACAAATTCCCAATACAAGGCCCATCCCTCCGTCCAAAATGGAGTTCGGAATAAACGCCTGTGAGTCATGTAGCGCTGATTCATAAATTGCTGCAAGTGGTGTCCTGGAATTAATTCATGCTGAACTGTAGCTCTGGAAAAGTGTGGGTTATTCCCACGCATAGACATCATTTTTTCCTCATGACTCATTTCGGAGGTAGGATAGGAAATCTGAATGACCTCTCCCCCTAAAAAGAAGGGACTTACGCGCTGCCTTTCTGCAGAAATCATGGATGTTCTCCAGGTTTCTTTGGCCAATTCTGGCACGGTAATCCAATCATTTTTTTCCATGATGTCAATTGCCTCATTGCCCAATCTTACTACTTCTTCCGGCCAAGCTCCTTCAGGCAAATAGGTTTCTTTGACCATCTCCAAGGCTGCTTTCCAGTCATTCCCAAAACCCAATTCATTGGAGGCTTTGAGCATTTCTTTTTCACACCAGGCAAATTGCTTTTCCGCTTCAGCAATCAACTCCTCAGGAGTATAAGCGATCATTTCAAAAGCCAATTGATTTAGCAGAGCTTCACGCCCTATGGGTTTTCCGATGATCCCACTTCCATCATCTTTCACAGAATTGGTATAGTGTTCCCTTAAAGCTTTGGCATAGGCTTTCATCGAAGCATCCACTCGTTTCCAGGGTTCCGACATCCACCAGGTAAATTGCGGATCGTAGTCAAAGTAAAAATTATAGGCCTCTCCTACCACGCGGTTTAAGCTCTCCACAGCGGAAGCAGCCAAATCCGCTTTTTGCCATGAATTGTATTTGGAGGTAGTTGGTAAAGTCTTTAATTGTGCATCAATTTGGTTGGCTACCTGGTTCCAGCTTGCTGCCAAAGCTTGAGAATCGGGTTGCTTGGCTCTTCTTCTATCCACTACGAATGCATGCAAAGGACTGCCAAATACCACTACATTTTTGATCGCATCAAAATCCCTTTTTTCCAGTTGCAGTTCTGCCAACTGAGTCTCTAGATAATTTCTGAAAAGCACATAATCTATTTTACCATCCTCAGAGAATGCCTCGTAATTGTAGCTTTGTAAAGCATCCAAGTATTCCTGATTGAATGCTTGCATGCGTTCAAAATATTCATCCGAAAGTCTATTAGTATATAATCGCCCTAGCGCTCCCCTATCCGCTTGATAGGTGGTGATCATATTGGCTAACTCTGTGGCCTGCACCCAAAAAGTAAAGCAAACAAATAGAAAAACTAAGAGTGTTTTTTTCATAATAGAATTGAGCTTGGTGGTTCAAAGTCTAAAATACCAAATAAACCCTAAGGTTACTATTTAAGTTTAACCACATAGCCACATAGAAAACATATTTTTAAGTTTTCAAGATTAGGTGCGAAAATATTTTGTCTTACTAATTTTTAGAGAAAACAATGGGCTTATCAAAAAAAACGCTAGACAATCTATCTTATAAGATTATTGGGGCTGCTATAGAAGTGCATAGGCACTTGGGCCCAGGTCTTTTAGAAAGCGTTTATCAAAAATGTCTGGCAATAGAGTTTGCAAATCAAGAAATTATATTTAGTCAGGAACTACAAATCCCTGTAGAATACAAAGGGCAAAGGGTCAACACTGAATTTAGGTGTGATTTTCTTGTAGAAGACCTAATTGTAGTGGAGATAAAGTCTGTTTCAGAATTATTACCAATTCACCATGCCCAAGTAATTAATTACATCAACCTTCTTAAGGTCCCAAAAGGGCTTTTGATAAATTTCAATGTTAGTAATCTTTTCCACCAAGGTCAAAAAACGTTTGTAAATAAGTATTATGATGAGCTTTATCCTTTCTAAGCTATTCAAGTCTAAATAGTTAGGCTATGTGAACTATGTGCCTATGTGGTTCAAATTCATTTCTCCAGTTTTTAAAACCGAAATAAATACCCGCCTAGGTCTTTGAAATTATTCTTTATGCGAGTAGAGTCCGCAGAAGTTTTTTCTAAGTATTCCTCCCAACCTTTCACATTCTTCAAGTCAAATTTCACCTCCACCAATTTCTCCTCGGCAAAACTGTTCATCCCCCGCTTTTCGTCCACCAATCCCAAATAACTGTTCTCCGAAACTCGGTAAATTTTAGCCCAACCTTGATCTGCAGACAATCTCAAGCCCAGTTTTTCGGTCATAAAAATCTCCATAGGAAGCATATCCTTGTAATAAAGCCAAGTGACTGAACCATAAAAATTCAAATTCGACCCCAGTTTGGTTGACTGAGGCTCCAAGCTCTGCAATTCGGGCATTAAAATTTCATTTTCAGGATGCTGCCGAAACATTTCAAACTCCAATAAATAGCCTTCCGGACCAATCGCTACAAATCCATCATGAGCCCCTTCCGGGTTTTGTTTGAGTGTATATTTCACCGGAATATTTTCCTTCTGAACATGCTCATACCAAGCTTCTAAATTATCGGTCAATAATGCCAAAGCCACCGATTTAGCTTCTTGACCTGAATATTCTGAATCGGCCAGACTTTTCAGAACCAAGCGGGAATCTCCTGCTATCTGAAAAATGGCGGTATTTGCATTCTCCTCCAGTAGCTTCAAGCCCAATTTTTCGGCATAGAAATCTTTTGCTCTATTCAAATCTTGATAGAACCAGATCAACTCCTGCCCCTGGATCTGAAAATCTTCCAAGTCCCTGAATTCAGAATTTTCGGCCAAGAAATCATTTATTTTTGATGAGGGATAGCCCAAAAGTCTACCGAAACGCCGACTCAAGTTCCTGATCTCTTTTTCATCTGAAGTAGATGCTAGCCGCTTTTTCAAATCCTCATAGTTTGATAAGGCCGTTCCCTTGTACAAAATCAGAACTTCTTTTCCTTCTGCTATATCCCGAGGAAACAGTTTCGTTTTGATTAAATCCGATTCTCTGAAAAAACTGATTTGATATTTCTCTGCTAATCTCTCAGCCTCGGGCATAAAAAGATCCATTTCTGCCTTAGACATCAAAGGGCCTAAAGCCAAAGGCTTGACATCCGCTGCCACCATTTCGGCAAACGCCTCCACTTGACCGGATTCTTTGAGAAACTCGCGTTTGGCACAGGAAACTGATAGAAGAAGTAAAACGAAAAAGGCTAAATCACAGAGTTTAAAATTCATTTGGGTGCTTTGTTTGATTGTGCAAGATAAAGCTAGTAAGAAAAACTTTTTACCATCACTGCATCCATACTTCACTTTTATGCATCTAAGGATTATAATCTGCAATACTAAATTCTTACAACAAAGTAAAAATCAAATTATTAAATTGTTTTCCCGTACTAAACCAAAATTTACATTCCTTTATACTTAACCCTAACTCTTTTTATGGAACTCATTATTCAAAACCTCTCCAAAACTTACTCCAATGGAGTGAAAGCTCTCAATGATATCTCACTCACCATCCCACAGGGAATGTTTGGATTATTAGGTCCAAATGGAGCAGGAAAGTCAACCTTAATGCGTACGATAGCTACTCTTCAGGATGCTGATGAAGGAAGCATTTCTCTGGATGGGATTGATGTACTTCAGGATAAACAGTCAGTAAGGGAACGCTTGGGATATCTCCCTCAGGATTTCGGCTTATACCCTAGAATCAATGCTGAGACTATGCTGGATCATATTGCGCAGATGAAGGGAATAGGAAATAAATCTGAGCGAAAGGAGCTGGTAGCATCCCTTTTGAATAGGGTAAACTTATATAAGGATAGAAAGAAAGGCTTGGGAACTTACTCTGGAGGTATGAGACAGCGCTTTGGAATCGCACAAGCACTCGTCGGGAACCCGAGTCTGATCATAGTAGATGAACCAACAGCAGGTTTGGATCCATCTGAAAGAAACCGCTTTTACAATTTACTTTCCGAAATCGGAGAAAATACTATCGTAATTCTTTCTACTCACATAGTCGAAGATGTTAACACCCTTTGTTCCAATATGGCCATCATTTGCATGGGAGAATTGCTGATGCAGGGAAAACCAAAAGATGGCTTAGCAATGGTCCAAGGAAAAATTTATAAAAAATCCATTGATAAAAGTGAATTAGATCAATATCGCCAGGATTACCATGTGATCTCTACCAAGCTTATTGAAGGCAAATTAAGCTTGCGTGTGGAAAGTGAATCGGCTCCCGGAAATGGTTTTGAACCAAGTCAGGCAGATTTGGAAGATGTATACTTCAGCTTTATTTCGAAAAAAGTAGATCCTATCACTATTTAATCTTGCGCTATGTTTAAGGACATCTTTCTTTTCGAATTAAAGTACAGATTTACGAGACCGGCAACCTGGATTTATTTTCTTCTATTATTTGTAGTTGCCTTGATTTTAATTGGTACGGGGAACACTCCGGCTTCAGAAAAGGTATTTCATAATGCCCCAATTGTAATCGCCAACCTGCTATTATTGATCTCAATTTTTGGGATTTTAATTGCGTCAGCAGTAATGGGAGTGCCTCTTTACAGGGATTTGGAGCATAAGACAGCTACTTTTATGTTCAGTTACCCTATATCCAAATTCGGCTATTTCATGGGAAGATTTTGGGGTTCATTTGTGACCTTATTATTCATTTCCTCAGGAGCCTTATTGGGTGTTTATCTGGGCAGCCTTTTGGGTCCTGCATTCGGAACTGACGTTGAGCGATATGGCCCAAATTCCTTGGTGAATTATTTACAGCCTTGGCTTACCTTATTGGTTCCAAACCTTTGGTTGGCAGGATCTTTATTCTTTTCACTGATTATTTTCACACGAAATATCCGCTCCATTTATACCGGAGGAATAGTGATTTTTATCGCCTATCTGTTAGCAAATTTTCTGGCTCAGGATATTGAGAACAAAAACATTGTTCAGCTGATCGACCCTTTTGGTCTTAACTCCTTTGCATATGAAACTCGCTACTTAACTCCTTTTGAGCAAAACAGCTATTTTCTTCCTCTTGAAGGAAACCTACTGTTGAACAGGTTGCTTTGGATGGCGGTAGGCTTGGTGTTTTTCGTAGCCTCCTATTTTAGGTTTAGCTTCAATTATTTTTTTCAAACCTCTCAGAAAAAAAGCAAAGAGAAAGAAGTTCAGGAAAAAGGATTTATTCAGGGAAAAATCGAGTCAGTCTCAGACTTTTCCAAAGCTTATCAGTGGAGCAGTTTAAAAACCCTGACCAAAATCGAAATTCAAAATATTTCCAAAGATGTTTATTTCAAATCCATCTTATTGGGTGGATTGATTTTTCTGATACTGGATTTTTGGATTGGGATTACTCTTTACTCTGTGCCGAACCTTCCATCAACCAGCTTTTTGATGGAGTATAAAACTTTCGATTACAACCTCTTTGTGTTCATTATCATCGTGTTTTTCACAGGTGAAAGTTTACACAGAGATAAAGCCACAGGCTACTCTGTGATCAATGATACTTTCCCTGTGAAGGACACGGTAGTCATTGCCTCCAAGTTTTTGGGAATGGCATTCATTTGTTTGATTTTAACTACCATCCCAATTTTTGTGGGCATCATTGTTCAAACCCTTAAAGGGTATTTCAATTACGATTTAGGAGTCTATCTCACCGACTCTTACTTAATTGGGTTGCCGGATTATTTGCAAATGGTCATGTTGGTGTTTGCCGTTCATTTGGTTGTCAACAATAAGTTTGCAGGTCATGCAGCCGCTATTGGGATTTGGCTGGTTATGTTAATCCTGAGAACCTTTGCAGAATATAATTTCAATCTGTTTTTCTATAGCTATAAACCAGGGTATACCTGGAGCGACATGAATGGCTTGGGGCATTTTGGTGAATCTCTTTTCTGGTTCAATATATACTGGACTGCCTGGGGAATATTCTTGGTTTTATTCTTCAGCATTTTCTTCTCAAGAGGTACTGAAAACTCTTTCAAAAGCAGATGGAAAACAGCCAAATCCAGACTTTCTAGCCTGGCACCAAGAGCCTCTTTCGCATTTCTCCTTTTGGCAATTTTATCAGGAGCCTATATCTATCAAACTGTCGTTTATGAAAATGGCTATTTGACTCCTGAAGAGGGAACAAGAAGGCAAGTAGCTTATGAAAAGCAGCTAAAGAAATATGAAGGTATCCCTCAACCCAAATACACGAAAGTAACTATTCAAGCAGATCTTTATCCTTTGGAACGCGATGCATACTTTTCAGCAGAGGTGGAATTGGTCAATAAAACTGAAGCTCCAATAGACTCTATTCATTTCAACTCAACTTCTTTGGATGATTTCAAGGTAGTTTTGAATGGAGACACCTTAACTCATCGCTTTCCATTAGAATTCAAGCCGAGATTATTTCAGATTTTTGGCAGGAAACCCGAAAGAGAATGGTATAAAATTACTGCTTTGCCGGAGACTATGATGCCAGGTGATACTTTGAACTTAACCATTATCAGTAAGGCAACCAATCAGGGATTCCCTAATTCTGGCTATGGACGTGAACTGGTTTATAACGGAACTTTCTTCTCAGGGGGTATTCCGGAAATAGGCTATAATTCACAAGCGGAAATTTCTTCTGATGAAGACAGAAGGAAATATGAGCTCCCCGAAAAACCGGAAGATCTGCCACCACACGATGATCCTCAGGGCAGAAGAACTCTTCTTTTTGCGGATGATGCAGATTTCATTCAATTCGAAGCCGTAGTAAGTACCATCCCATCACAGATTGCTGTAGCTCCGGGTTATTTGCAAAAGGAGTGGGAACAAAACGGACGAAGATATTTCCATTATATTCAGGATACTCCCATTCAGGCCTTCTTTACTTTTGTTTCTGCAGAATATGAGGTATTGAAAGACGTTGCTGAATTACCGGATGGTCAGAAAGTAGATATTGAAATCTTTTACGATAAAAAGCATGATTACAATCTCGACCGTTTCCTTCAGGCTTACAAAGATGGGTTAACCTATTTTTCGGAGACTTATGGGAATTTCCAGTTTAGGCAAATGAGATTATTGGAATTTCCTCGCTACGCAGGATTTGCTCAGTCCTTCCCGAATACCGTTCCCTTTTCCGAAAGTTTTGGATGGGTTGCCGACTTCAAAAATCCCGATGACTTCGATTACGTGTATTACGTAACTGCACATGAGTTGGCTCATCAGTGGTGGGGGCATCAAATTACCCCCAACTATACCCGAGGTTCCAATTTGACCTCGGAGGCCTTGGCGGAATTTTCTGCACTTATTCTCACAGAAAGAAGATATGGGAAAGACAATATGAAGCGATTCCTCAAAGACGAACTAGACGACTATTTGCGAGGTCGATCAAATGAAAGTAAGAAGGAGAACGTCTTCATCAACTGTAACAGACCTTATCAATGGTACAACAAAGGTAGCTTGATTCTTTATGGCTTACGGGACCTGATAGGTGCGGAAGCAATGGATTCGGCTTTGTACAATTTCAATAAGGAGTTTGGTTTGAGGCAAAGCCCTCCTTTCCCGGGAAGTTCGGATTTATACAGACATCTTAAAGCAGTTACTCCTGATAGCATTCAATACTATCTAGACGATACCTGGAATAAGATCACCTTATATGATAATAGAGCAGAATCTGTGAGCACCAAAAAGTTGGGAGATAACGAATACGAAATCACTCTAAACATTCGCTCTCAAAAGCTTTATGCAGACGAAACAGGAAGAGAATCCAAAGCCGAATACGAGGCTGATTACATTGATATCGGGGTATTTGCAGCAGAGGATAAGGATGAAAATGGAAGAAACCGAGTTAATCCACTCTATATCCAAAAGCATAAAATCAAACCTGGAGCATCCACAATCACTATAAAGGTAAAAGGAGGAGTACCTGTGAAAGCAGGAATTGATCCTTACAACAAGTTGATTGATAGGATTCCGGATGATAATACAACTTCCATTACGATCTGATTTAAAAAGCCCTGAAAATTTCAGGGCTTTTTAGTTTCTTTTTCGCCTATAATAAGAAGGTGTCTCCCCTTGGATTTTTCTAAAAGCCCTATTGAAATAGGATAGATTTTCAAACCCTACCTGAAAGGCAATTTCAGCAATTCCCAGCTCCGTTTCTTCCAAAAGCTTCAATGCTTCATTTACTCTCAATTGATTGAGATATTGGGTAAATGTTTTTCTCGTTCTCAACTTGAAAAATCTACAAAAAGCTTCCTTACTCATCGATGCCACACTTGCTGCTTCCTCTAGCCTTATAGTCCGGTTTTTGTTTTCCAGCAAAAAACGTAAAATTAGATCCATCCTACTGCCATCTTTCTCTGATAAACCCCAATTTAATTCTGCATGATTCAAAGGCTTAAGATCATCTTTTTCCTGCTCCAGGACGGCTAATATTTCCATTCCCTTTTGAAATCTAAACAGTCCACGGCAGCTTTCAAATTCCGCTATCAATACAGTTAACCTTTCTCTACAAGCCCCAGATACATGAAAACAAGCTCCCCTAGTTTGGCTTAAGCTTCGCAGTCCCTGCAAATCTTCTACCTCCAAAATAGAATCCCCTAAAGCCTGAAAATCAAAAAACAGGGTATTCCCGGCAGACTTTAAATTCGAATCCGCTTCAAAATATTCTGGATCACTCCTAAATACATGTGGTACATTTTCTCCCAAAAAAAAGATATCTCCCGGCTCAAACCTTCCCACGAAATCCCCACTTAAAAACTGCCCTTTCCCTTCGAGAATTAAGGTCAATTGGAGCTGAGGATGTTGATGCAACTTGTCATAAAAATGATTTCCTCGATCTTGCTGAAACCGGATAAACTCCTTTTGGGATTTAGGTATCTGAAAGGAAATTACTTTTGACATTGAAATATTAATATCTGATTATCCGCAATCATGCCAGTTGCCTTATTTTCATTGCTTGACAGGTTGGAAGACCGAAGACCGAAGACCGAAGCTTCCGGATTCTGATCTTTTCAGCAGACAAGAAGCCGAATTTTTGTCAATATTGGTAAGAAAGCGGATATCCATAAATTAATATCAAATTATTCAATTGTGAATTAATAATCTTAAATATAATCAATATAGTATCAGTATAGATTAATCCTGTAAAAGTCTTTCCACTTGCTCTTAGCTACCTTTGATCCTACATAGATCAAATAATTACAGCTTATGAATTGGAAAGGCGTTTTCCCCGCAGTCACTACCAAGTTTCACAAAGATGGATCCTTGGATATGGATTTATTCTTCAAAAATCTGGATTACCAATTGGAATCCGGGGTGCATGGAATTATTCTGGGAGGAACTTTGGGAGAAAGTTCTGTTTTATCCCAAGAAGAAAAAATACAGCTGACAAAAGAAACTGTCCAATACATTGGGGGGAAAGTTCCAGTGATCCTGAATATTGCCGAAGGAGCCACCAGAGATGCCATAGCTTGGGCCAAAGAAGCAGAAAAGCTAGGAGCATCCGGCTTGATGATCCTACCTCCCATGCGATATGCAGCAGATGCCAGAGAGGTAGTCACCTATTTCAAGGCAGTGGCCAATTCTACCCGCTTGCCTATGATGATTTATAACAACCCGGTAGATTACAAGACTTTGGTAACGCTGGACATGTTTGAAGAATTGGCAGAATGCGAAAATATCCAGGCAATCAAAGAATCTACAAGAGATATCTCAAATGTCACCCGTATGCATAATCGTTTTGGGGACCGATTCAAAATTCTATGTGGGGTAGATACATTGGCAATGGAAGAGCTGCTGATGGGTGCAGTAGGCTGGGTTGCCGGTTTGGTTTGTGCTTTTCCAAAGGAAACGGTGGCTGTTTATAACTTGATTCAAGAGGGTAAAATAAAGGAAGCCAGAAAAATTTATCAATGGTTTTTACCTTTATTGGAACTGGACATTCATCCGAAACTAGTTCAGTATATTAAGCTAGCTGAACAGCATTGCGGGATAGGTTCTGAGCATGTGCGCGCACCTAGACTGCCTTTGATAGGAGAAGAAAGAGCAAGGATAGAAAAAATCATTTTAGACGGGATACAAAACCGTCCAAATCTATAACAAGAATTGCCTCGAAATTCGCGTTTCAAAAAAGGAAAAATAATTTACGAAATGAAGCAAATTTCAAGGTGTTTCCATGGTATTTATTTCAGATTTCATACTTTAAGCTCATGAACTTAGACCAGATTTTCAACTCCGCCCAAGAAGCCTTTTTGTTTTATAAGAATATCTCAGGAAAAGAAAAGGCTACTTTTTTAGATACTATTGCAGAAACACTTGAAGCCAATAGGGAGGAAATTGTACCCTTGGCCGTAGAGGAATCCAACTTACCTGAGGGTAGAATTAATGGTGAATTAGGAAGAACAGTTGGCCAAATTCGTCTTTTCGCTGGTTTGGTCAGAGAAGGCTCTTGGCTGGAAGCGACCGTGGATCCTGCAGACCCAAACAGACAGCCACTTCCCAAAGCTGATATCAGGAGAATGCTCAGCCCTTTAGGGCCGGTGGTAGTGTTCGGAGCTAGTAACTTCCCTTTAGCCTTCTCCACAGCGGGAGGGGATACTATATCTGCTCTGGCAGCAGGCTGTCCTGTTATTTACAAGGCCCATCCAGCACATCCAGAAACTTCCAAAAAAGTAGCAGATTGTATTCACCAAGCAATTCTGAAATCAAGCCTTCCTTCCGGGATTTTCAGCCATGTGGAAGGAGGGATAGACATCGGTCAGGAATTAGTCAAACATCCTTTGGCCAAGGCTGTAGGTTTTACAGGTTCTCATAAGGGAGGAAAGGCCTTGTTTGATCTAGCTAATCAAAGAGAGGAACCTATCCCTGTTTATGCAGAAATGGGCTCAGTGAATCCTATTTTTTGTTTTGAGGAAAAATTGGCAAATCAACTGGAACCTTTGGCAAAAGCTTTTGTAGGCTCCCTAACTTTGGGAGTTGGGCAATTTTGCACTAATCCCGGGTTAATATTCGTCCCAAAATCCCAGGCAAAAGCCTTTGAAAAGGCAATATCTGATGAATTAAATGATATCGCTTCAGCACCCATGCTTCATCCTGGAATCGCTCAAGCCTACTACGACTCTATACAATACTTACAATCCAGAGAGGAATTGAGATGGGTTAAAGTAGCCGATCCTCAACATCTGATCAATGGGAGTACTGCCTTAGCCGAGATCAAAGCTTCGGATTGGCTCAAAGATTTGGTTTTCCAAAAGGAGGTTTTTGGTGCATTCGCTATGATGGTGGTATATGAAAATCAGGATGAATTACTGGAAATTGCTAAACACCTCCATGGTCAATTAACCATTACTATTTGGGCTGAAAATCATGAATTACAAGATCAGTTATTCTTGTTGAATTTACTGGAAGAAAAGTGCGGAAGATTGTTGTTTAAAGGAGTTCCAACGGGAGTTGAGGTAGGATTTGCTATGCAACATGGAGGACCATACCCATCCACTACAGACGCTAGAGGCACCTCAGTTGGAGCTTATGCCATCAAACGATTTGCAAGACCAATTGCTTTCCAGGATATGCCACAGGAATTGCTTCCTGATGCATTGAAAGATGGAAATCCACTGGGAATCTGGAGAATGGTGAATGGGGAGTATAAAAAATAAGATACAATAGAAATACAGTGGAAATATGCCCAGCAAGCTGGGCGAAATACTTTTCAATTAGTATTTCTGAAACCTTGGTATGATATATTTCACCCGACGAAGGAGGGTATATTTCTATTTTATTTCCACCGTATTTCAATATAATTTTAAACCTTTTATTTCATTTAATGTCTCGTCACACATTCAGCTGTATCGATGCCCATACTTGTGGCAATCCTGTCCGGGTAGTTTCAGGTGGAATCCCTTTCCTTCATGGAAATTCCATGTTGGAAAAAAGACAATATTTTCTGGAAAATTACGACTGGATTCGCAGGGGACTGATGTTCGAACCAAGGGGCCATGATATGATGTCAGGCTCTATGCTTTTCCCTCCGCATAATCCCGAAAATGATTTGGCAGTGCTCTTTATCGAAACTTCCGGGTGCCTCCCCATGTGCGGGCACGGTACGATAGGAACGATCACCATTGCTATAGAAGAGGGGTTGATTTATCCCAAAACTCCAGGATTCTTGAGAATGGAAGCTCCTGCCGGTTTGGTCTTGGTCGAATATCAGCAGGAAGGCAAGAAAGTGAAGTCAGTCAAACTCACCAATGTCAAAAGTTATCTGGCAGCGGAAGATTTGGAAGTTGAAATTGAAGAACTGGGCAAATTGAAGGTGGATGTAGCTTATGGCGGGAATTTTTACTGCATCGTAGATCCGCAGGAAAATTTTCATGGCTTGGAGCATTATAAGGCCGAACAGTTGATCTCAATGGCCAGAAATCTCCGAAAAAAAATGAATGAACGCTATGAGTTTATACATCCCGAACACGAACAAATCCGAGGGCTTTCTCATGTTCTTTGGACCGGAAAAACCCTAGAAGAAAGCAGCACCGCAAGAAATGCGGTATTCTATGGAGATAAAGCTATTGACCGCTCTCCATGCGGTACAGGCACTTCAGCCAGAATGGCCCAGTGGTATGCGAAGGGTTGGTTGAAGCCTGGAGATGAATTTATTCATGAAAGCTTTATTGGGTCCAAGTTTATTGGCAGAATTGAAGAGGTTACCAGTATTGCTGGAAAACCAGCCATCGTACCCAGTATTGAAGGCTGGGCAAAAGTTTATGGATACAACACCATCATTTTAGATGATGATGATCCTTATGTACATGGATTCCAAGTTATTTAAGAGTCAAGATGCGAGAGCCAAGAAATTAGACTTTATGCGATCTTGCTTCTTGTTTCTAGCTTCTAGCTTCTAATTATGAAATCAACCATCATCATCGGCGGAGGAATTGTGGGACTCTTTTCCGCTTATTTTCTGCAAAAAGAGGGAGTTGAGGTAACGATTATTGATCGCACCGACCTTAAAGATAATTGCTCTACGGGCAATGCGGGAATGATTGTTCCGAGCCATATTATCCCATTGGCAGCACCGGGAATGATTACAAAGGGAATTTCATGGATGTTTTCCTCCAAGAGTCCATTTTATATCCATCCCAGGTTAGATTACAAACTCCTGCAATGGTGTTTGTTATTTTTCAAATCTGCCAATCAAAAACAGGTAGAAAAAGCTATCCCTTTTCTGAAAAACCTAAGCTTACTCAGTAAGGCGCTTTATCTGAATTTTAAAGATGAGCATCCTGAGGCACATTTGGCATTACAGGAAAAAGGCTTGATGATGATTTATCAAACCGAAGCCGTTGAAAAGGAAGAGGTTGAATTTGCACATCTTGCAAGAAAATACGGCTTAGAAGCTGAGGTATTGACACCATCAGACATTAGGAATGTAGAGTCAAACTTAGAAGTAATGGCCAAGGGAGCTGTTCTTTTTCCCGGAGATGCACATTTAGACCCTGGTGCTTTGTATAGCTTTTTGAAAATGTATTTGGAAGAAAAAGGAGTACAATTCTTGGCTAATACACAAGTTTTAGGCTTCGAAAAATCCGGTGGAAAAGTATCCCATGTTCTTACTGATAAGGGATCTATCCCTGCCGAGAAAATCCTTTTGTGCGGAGGATCCTGGTCCGGTGAGTTGGCTAAAATGTTGGGCTTCTCACTCCCCATGATGGGTGGAAAAGGGTATTCTTTTCTCCAAGAAAACAAACCTGAAATCAAACATGCAAGTATCCTCACTGAAATGAAGGTTGCAGTCAGTCCTTATGGACAGCAGATCAGGTTTGGGGGTACCATGGAAATTGCAGGAACAAATCAATCTATCAATATGAATAGAGTCAAAGGAATTTTTGAATCTATCAATCGTTATTACCCGGATTTTCAAGCTGAATTCCCCAAAGAAGAAAACATCTGGAAAGGATTGAGACCCTGCTCGCCGGATGGTTTGCCCTACATAGGTTTTGCCCCTGTTTATTCGAATGTATTGGTGGGAAGTGGACATTCAATGATGGGAATATCTTTGGCGCCTGCTACAGGAAAACTCTTAGCCGAACTGCATCAGCAAAAAGATAATTCAATAGAGATTGGGGGCTTCGAAGTTGGAAGATTTAACTAGCTAATCAAACCATAAAATCCACCAGTGGCCCATGCAATTTTTCAATTTTTTGTTAATTCACATTGAAAATTAATCTACCCAAAAAATGAAAGGAATTGAAAATCATTTAGTCTTATTAATCATCCGTCTCGGTGCAGGAGGCATGATGCTTACCCACGGAATCCCCAAAATAGAGAGAATCATGGCTGATGAAGTAAAGTTTGCAGATCCTTTCGGATTGGGTCCAACCTTCTCTTTGGCTTTGGCGATCTTCGCAGAAGTGATTTGTTCTGCATTGATTATCCTGGGTATCAAAGTTCGATTGGCAACAATCCCTCTGATGATTACGATGCTCACAGCAGCTTTTTACGCTCACTGGGATGATCCATTTGGAAGGAAAGAGCTTCCACTTTTATACTGCTTGGTATTTCTAGGTTTATTGGCATTTGGAGGAGGGAAATACTCCTTGGATACCATTTTCAAGAAAAAATAAAAAACCACAACCCTTACGAGTTGTGGTCTCAAAATTAGGTCTATTGTAATTACTTCCCACCTAAGGCATTGGCACCTGCAACGATCTCCAAGATCTCGTTGGTAATAGCCGCCTGACGGGTTCTGTTATACATCAATCTCAATTCCTTGAGCAATTCACCGGCATTTTCAGTTGCTTTATCCATAGCAGTCATTCTAGCACCATGCTCGGAAGCATTGCTTTCCAAGACTGCTTTGTAAAATTGAATCTTCAAAGATGTAGGAACCAATTCCTCAATAATATATGATCTGGATGGTTCTAAGATATAATCTGTTTCTGCTACTTTTTCCTCTCCGTTATCCTCTTTTGCCATTGGCAAAAACTGTTCGGTTCGGATAATCTGAGTAGCTACATTTTTGAATTCATTGTAAACCAATACTACTTGATCAAAGTCACCTGCAACATAACCGTTCATGGCAAACTCAGCGGCAGCTCTGACATTGTCAAAAGAAACATCAGTAAAAACCTGATAGAATTGGCTGATTACTGAAAACTCACGCTTTTTAAAATTCTCGTAAGCCTTTTTCCCCAAAGGTAAGATGGTGATTTCTTTGCCGGCAAATTGTCCTTTAATCGCAGCATTGGTTGCTTTGATTACATTGGAATTGAAAGCACCACACAAGCCTTTGTCCGAAGTCACAGGTACAATCAACACCTTATTTACTTCCCGCTTTTGAGCAAAAACAATATCTGCTGCTCCATCTTGTGAAGCAGAAACATTGTTGAGAATATTGGTCAACTTCTGAGAATAAGGACGCATCTGAACGATTTTGTCCTGAGCTCTTCTGAGTTTCGCAGCAGAAACCATTTTCATAGCTTTGGTAATCTGCTGAGTAGAAACTACTGAGGTGATTCGCTGCTTTACTTCCTTAAGGTTAGCCATCAGTGCTTAATTGTAATCGGATATAAAGTGCCGGAGGAATTCACCTCCGGCTAATTGATTTATTTTGCGTATTTCGGTGCTAATTCTGCAGCTGCTTTCTTTAGAATTTCACCAGCTCCGTCAATATCTCCTTTGAGGATCAACTGCAAAGCTTCCGGATAAGAAGTATCCAATAGAGTATAGAATTCCTTCTCAAATGCTCTAGCTTTCTCTACAGGTACTGAATCCATCAAACCTCTTGTAGAAGCATAAATGATGGCTACCTGATGAGCTACAGATACCGGAGAGTACTGAGGCTGCTTCAATATCTCTTGGTTTCTTCTACCTCTTTCGATAGTTCTCTTGGTAGTTGCATCCAAATCAGAACCGAATTTGGAGAATGCTTCCAATTCACGGAACTGTGCTTGATCCAATTTCAAAGTACCAGCTACTTTTTTCATGGACTTGATCTGTGCATTACCACCTACTCGGGATACAGAGATACCTACGTTAATTGCAGGTCTAATACCGGAGTTGAACAAGTTGGTCTCCAAGAAAATCTGACCGTCAGTAATGGAAATTACGTTAGTCGGGATGTAAGCAGAAACGTCACCAGCTTGTGTTTCGATAATTGGCAAGGCTGTCAAAGAACCTCCACCTTTTACCAAAGGCTTGATAGACTCAGGAAGATCGTTCATTTGCTGAGCAATTGTATCAGACTTATTGATCTTAGCTGCTCTTTCCAATAATCTGGAGTGCAAATAGAATACGTCACCTGGATATGCTTCACGTCCCGGAGGTCTTCTTAGCAATAGGGATACTTCACGGTATGCAACTGCCTGCTTAGACAAGTCATCATAAACAACCAATGCAGGTCTTCCGGTATCACGGAAGAACTCTCCAATCGCTGCACCAGTAAATGGAGCAAAGAATTGCATCGGAGCTGGGTCAGCAGCAGATGCAGAAACAATTACTGTATACGGAAGAGCTCCACCTTTTTCCAACGCTGCTACTACGTTTGCTACTGTAGAAGCTTTCTGACCGATAGCAACATAGATACAGAAAACAGGCTCTCCTTTATCGTAAAATTCTTTTTGGTTGATGATAGCATCAATAACTACGGCAGTCTTTCCAGTCTGACGGTCACCGATAACTAATTCACGCTGCCCTCTTCCTATTGGAATCATGGCATCGATAGATTTAATACCAGTTTGAAGAGGCTCAGTTACAGGCTGTCTGTAGATTACACCTGGTGCTTTACGCTCCAAAGGCATTTCATACAAATCTCCTGCGATTGGTCCTTTACCATCAATTGGGTTACCCAAGGTATCAACTACTCGGCCCAACATACCTTCACCAACTTGGATAGAGGCAATTTTCTTGGTACGCTTTACAGTATCGCCTTCTTTGATCTCTTTAGAGTCACCGAACAATACCGCACCTACGTTATCTTCTTCTAGGTTCAGTACCATTGCTTTCAGACCATTGTCGAATTCCAGCAATTCACCGGCCTGAGCCTTAGAAAGTCCATAGATACGAGCTACACCGTCCCCTACTTGAAGGACTGTACCCACTTCTTCGAGTTCGGCCTCTGTTCTGGCTCCGGAGAGTTGTTCTCTCAAGATTGCCGAAACTTCATCTGGTCTTACTTCTGCCATGATATAGATTGATTAATGCTTTTGGATTAGATTTTACTTTCGTAATGATTTTCGCTAAACTGATTTTTCAATACTCTCAGTTTACTGCTTAATGACTCATCCAATTGACGGTCATTCACTTTTAATACATATCCTCCGATCATCGCAGGATTGATTTTTTCAACTAGCTGTACTGAGTCCATTCCGGAGATTTCTTTAACAATGGCAATAAACTCTTTGCGCATTTTCTCATCAATCGGGAAGGTAGTAGTCAATTCAGCTACCTGAATAGATTTATGAACGTTGTATTGAATCTCAAATTCTTTAGCAACGTCTATCAGAATTTCTTCTCTGTTTTTTCTGGAAACAATTTCAAAGAAAGTCAGGGTCATTTCCTGAGCTCCTTTTGCAAAAAGTGCTTTCAAAACCTTCAATTTCTTTTCAGAATTGATGATTGGGTTTTTCAGCAATAAGCTCAGATCTCTATTACCATTGGCAATAGTAGTAAGCTTTTGGAAATCCTCATGAACTTCTTCCAACTGACCTTTTTCAAGGGCTAGTTCCAAAATGGACTTGGCATAGCGGGATGCTACTCTTTGGTTTGACATGGGAGGATCTTAGTTTAGCTTCAAATCTTTGATGAATTCGTCAACCAACTCTTTCTGAGCTTTCTCATCTGACAAATTCTTTCTCAATAATTTCTCTGTTACTTCAAGGGTCAAGACTGCTACTTGGGTTTTCACCTCAGCTAAAGCAGCTTTCTTCTCAGTTTCGATGACTGCTTTCGCATTTTCGATCATTTGAGCTCCTTGCTTGCTGGCCTCGGCCTTAGCGTCTTCAATCATTTTATTGGAAGCATCCTGAGCTTTTTTCAAGATGACATCTCTTTCCAATCTGGCTTCTGCCAATAGCTTCTCATTTTCAGCTTTGAGATTAGCCATTTCATTTCTGGCAGTCTCAGCTGCTTTCAATGCATTTTCAATGCTGCTCTCTCTTTCTTCCAAAGCTGCAAGCATAGGCTTCCAAGCAAATTTGATCAAGATAAAAAGCAAACCTAGGAAGCCTAAAAGCTGCCAGAAAATAAGACCGGAACCTGGGGTTATCAAATCCATGATGTATGATTTATTTCAGATTGTTCAATGAAACAGAAAGAAAAGGGAATGGCACAAAGCCAGACCCTTTTCAATTTTTGATTAGCTGATGCCCGCGATATTCAACGCGATCAACAAACAGATTACCGCTGCGAACAGGGAAACCACCTCGATCAAGGCTGCGATGATCAACATAGCACCTTGGATCTTACCAGCAGCTTCTGGCTGACGAGCAATAGATTCCATTGCCTGACCACCGATACGACCGATACCAAGTCCTGCGCCAATCGCAACAATACCAGCACCGATTCCAGCTCCCATTAGAGCATAACCAGCAGTCAATAAGATAGACATTAACATAATTGTAGATTTATAAATTGAACAAAGAAATTCCTAATTAATGATGATCGTCATGCGCGTGCTCAGCCACTGCACCACCTATGTACATCGCTGTAAATAGTGTAAATACATACGCCTGAATTGTAGCAACCAGCAATTCGATAATATTGATAAATGTGACCATCAAGGTACTTACTACCCCAATAGTGTAAGATTCAAAGATGAATGCCAAGGCAATAAAACCTAGGATTACAATGTGTCCAGCAGTGATTGCCACAAACAATCGGACCATCAATGCAAATGGCTTGGTGAACAAACCGATGATTTCTACAGGAACAATGATCAGCAACATGGGAATCGGAACTCCAGGGGTTGCAAAAACGTGCTTCCAGTAATCCTTATTTCCATTCACATTGGTGATGATGAAGGTCAAAACCGCCAAGGTGCAAGTCACAGCAATATTACCAGTTAGGTTAGCAGCACCAGGAAGAAGTCCCAGAAGGTTACCAAACCAGATGAATAAGAAAAGTGTGATTAAGTAAGGAACAAATTTTTTGTATTTAGGACCAATCGAATTTTTTGCAATCTCATCTCTCACAAAAATCACGATAGGCTCAATCAATGCAGCCGCACCTTTAGGGGCTACAGCGCCATTTTTCTTGTAGTGTCCAGCTGCAGAAAGAGCAATCCAAGCCAAAATAAACATGACGATAAACATCATGACCACATTTTTCGTAATGGATAACTCAACGAAGCTAGCTTCATCTACTCTACCCAAATGATCATGCTCGTCAATATAATATCCTTCGTGAGCATATTCTTTTCCAAACTCATGGGTTTCGTGATTTTGGAAATTGGAGGACATAAAAACCTCCAACCCTCTGTCACCGGAATAAACAATTACCGGTAAAGGCAGGGTCACATGCGTGTGACCAAAGGTCGCAAAATGCCACTCATGCGAGTCTTTCACGTGATGCATGATGAAGCTCGTCTTGTCTTCCTCTGATCCGGCTGCGAAAGTGGGGTTAGAAAATCCCAGCAAAAATGCTGATAATAAAATACTTAGGGCCAGTAGTTTGCGCGTCATCAACTCTTTAATTTGAGGGCTACTTTGAAATCGGGCGCAAGTTAGATAGAAAGGCGTAGATATCAAAAACTAAGTAGAACAAAAAAATCACAAAGAAATCTCCTATAAACAAAATTATATTCTCCATTCCGGGCCAAACTTCGATCCCAACGAACACCAAAGAGCCAATTAATCTCAGAATCATTGCTAAAACGGATATTTGAAAGAAATTTTCAGAAAATGATTTGAGTAAAAAAGCGTTTAAAACATTGATAAAAAAGGAGATAATCAGGAGAAAAAAATAGATATGCCAGATATGAGCATGTATTATCTGTGGTACCAAAACCTGTAAAATCAAGATCAATGCCGCCAAAATCCCCGAAAGGATAAAAAACCGGAGATGCATATTTTTGGGTAAACTCATCGGGAATTATTTTTCTGCAAAAGTACCAAATTTTATTTGGATGATGGTTTAAAGAGGAGCCTCCTTTCAAATTTCTGTCCTTAGAATTTCAGCTTTCTGACTTTATACTTCAAACATTCTAACCTTTTAATTGCTTTGGGTATTTTACTTCCAGGAAAATCAAACCTTATAGCAAAGCCTTCACTATTACATGTTTTTAAGATTTCTGATTTTAGATTTCAGACTTTTGAATTTAGTTTTCTAATTTCACCTATCTTGTTTCATCGACACCCAAAGCTGATAAAAAGCCACAAAAACCGATAAAAAAGAAAATAACAGTATCCACACAGGAAACTTCATGTCACTTTTTTGCTGTAGCCACCAACCAAACCAGGTTCCCGCTCCAATAACACCAAATAATTGAAAGGATAAACCAATATATTTGACAAAGGAATTGCTGTCATTCCATGCTTTTCTCTCCTTTTTTGGGTCTTCAGATTGCTCCATATTCTTAAATAAAGTAAAATAATCCGATACCTTTCCTCTGGTATTCAGTGAATTGAAATATTTGAATGCCTATTTCGTTCGCTATGTAGCACAAAAGAGCTATTTTGGTATCACAAATCTTTGTATTTATTCATGCGGCTTACATCCCGGCTTATATTCATTTGTTCAATTTTTTTAGGTTCCTGTTCCTCAGAGAGGAATACTTTCACTAACCGGGCTTTTCACAATCTCACATCTCATTACAATGCTTACTATCTAGCAGATGTCAAGATCAATGAAGTCCTGAAAGAAGTAAAAAGCAACTATAAAGAAGATTACACTCAGGTTTTACCGGTATTTATTCCTATCGATTCTGCAACTATCCAATCTTCCAATGAAAAATTGGAGTCAGCGAGGGAATTGGCATCAAAGGCAATTGAATGGCATAGAATATCAAAATGGGTAGACGATAGCTACTATCTAATCGGAAAAATAGATTATCTGGAGGCTCAATCTGATGATGCAAAAAATGCTTTCAAATATGTCAATGTTAAAAGCAAGGATAGAGACCTGAGGCATAAAGCATTGATTAGCCTGCTTAGACTATATGTAGATTTGAGTCAATTTGAGGATGCAAACTTCACCATAGATTACTTGTCCAAAGAGTCTAAAATCAATGAGGAAAATCGGTATGAGCTTTACAGGACTTTAGCCTATTATTACGAAAAAAGAAGGGATAGAAGTGGAGTGATCGGAGCCTTAGATAAAGCCACCGAATATGCCCAAGACAAAAAAGAAACCTCCCGAATTAATTTTATTCTAGCTCAATTATATCAAAGAGAAGGCTTGGATGCCCTGGCTTTTGATTATTACAAGAAAGCTCAGGAGGGAAATCCTCCCTATGAAAGAAGTTTCTTTGCCCAACTATATGCTCAGCAGGTTGCCGAGTTGAATGCTTCCAAGGATTTGAGAAAAGTTCGGAATTACTACGAGTCCTTATATGCAGATCAAAAAAATAAGGACCTCAAAGATGTAGTGGTTTACGAAAGGGCTCTATTTGAAGAAAAACAAGGTGATATTCCTTTAACTGTAAGTTTACTACACCAAGCAGCAAAAGAACCTGGTAGCAATCCAAGGTTGAAAGGGTACATTTACCAAAAGCTGGCAGACATAAATTTCAATGAATTTAAAGATTACAGAGCCACAAAGTATTACCTGGATAGCGCCTTAACTTTTATCAAAGCCTCAGATCCAAGCGCTGCTCAAATTGCACAGCAAAAAGAAACTTTGGATCAATATGTCTTTCACGTTGAGAGAATTCAGCAAAATGACAGCCTTTTGTTTTTGAGCTCACTCAGCAAGGAGGAACAGACTGCTGTTGCAAACCAGTTTATCAAATCTGAAGAGGAAAGGCTTCTAGCCGAAGCAAAGGCCAAAGAAAAACCCAAAAATTCAGGGATTTTTGATAATCTCTTAGCTTTTGCAGACAGGGGTTCTGGATCTTCTTTCTATTTCGACAATGCAGTTGCAATGCAACAAGGAGCAATTACCTTTTACAGAACTTGGGGTAATCGTCCTCTTCAGGATAATTGGAGAAGAAGTGCAGTCAATTTTCAGGGAAATACCGGCAATAATCCTCAGGCAACAGTAGATTCCACCACTACTTCGGATGAAAACAATCCCCTAAATCAATTACCTGATATAGAAACTCTGTTAGCTCAGATACCTCAGACTGCTGAAGACAAAAAATCATTAAACCAGGAATTGGAGGAATCTTATTTTGAATTGGGTAAGGTTCTTTATTTTGATTTGAAAGAAATAGAGAGATCTATTGACAATTTGGAGGTACTGGTCCGAGAGTATCCTAACAGCTCCAAAAAGCCGGAAGCATATTACCTTTTGTATTTGGCACAAAAAGAAAGAAGAGGAAATTTTCAGCAGTATGTAGGCCGATTAAATCGGGAGTATCCTGATTCACAGTACACCTATTCAGTAAATAATCCAGAAGCAGCTTCAGGAAATATAGCCTATCTCCAATCTTCAAAAAATTACGAGCAGGCCTATGATTTATACTACAACGGCAACTTCGGAGAAAGTAGAAGAATTATCCGATCAACTCTGGAAGAATATCCATTAACAAGAAATACAGAACGATTATTGCTTTTGGATATCATGATTTCCGGAAAAGTTGAAAGCCGTGAAAGATTCAAGGAAAGGCTGGAGGCTTATATAGAAAACACAAAAGATGCGGGCTTGGTAGAATTGGCAAGAAATATGCTCAAGCCACTCTTGCCGAAAGAAGATTTGGCTTCATTAAATCAGTCAGACAGTACCGCTCTGGACTCTGCTAATTTGAATTTATCCTTGAAGGATTCTGTTTCGACAGAGAAAAAGCTATTGGATTCTCCATTTAAGTTGGATGAAAATCAAACTCATATCATGGTTTTGGTCATGAGCCCGGAGGAAGCAGAAAAGGCTGCAGGTTTGGTTGGAGAATTGGAAAATTTCCATGCTAAAAACTTCTCCAATTCAAGGTTGAGGACTGGGAATATGAATATGAATAGAGAAAATGCCATTTATATCATCAGTCCATTCACTAATGCGGAGAAGGCAAAAGAGTATTATTTGAAATTTATGGAGAACTTTGAGTCTGCCAAACTTAGCAAAGAGCTTAAAAACCAGGCATTCTTTATCTCCATTGAAAACTTTCAAATTCTGAATAGAAGTAAAAACTTAGAAGAATATAGAGCCTTTTTTGAGGCATATTATCAATAAATATGAGTAAAAACACCAAGCCCGAGACAACTTCTTGGGCAAGTAAAACAATCAAATACCTCTGGATTGCCTTTGGAGCAATGGTTTTCGGATTCATCCTATTCGTGTGGATGGTTTCTGTAAATTTCTTAGGGCTATTTGGTCCACTTCCGGATTTCAAAGCACTGGAAAACCCAGAAAGCGAAGTAGCATCAGAATTATATTCTTCTGACGGTCTACTTTTGGGGACCTATGCCCGGGAAAATAGAAGTCCGGTAAGCTTCAATGAGCTTTCTCCCAATCTAGTCAATGCTCTCATCTCCACAGAGGATGTTCGATTTGAAGATCACTCTGGAATTGATATGACAGCAATGGTTCGTGTTTTTGTCAAATCAATTCTCTTGGGGCAAGATGCCGGGGGTGGATCTACTCTGAGTCAGCAGACGGCTAAAAACCTGTTCAAAACCAGAACTGATGCCAATCAGGGCTTTTTGAGTTCTATTCCGGGTTTGAGAATGTTGATCATCAAAACCAAAGAATGGATTGTAGCTACTCAGCTGGAAAAGGCATACACCAAGAATGAAATTTTGACCATGTATCTGAATACCTCAGAGTTTGGTTCGAACGCATACGGAATCAAAACTGCCGCAAGAACATTCTTCAATAAAACTCCGGCAGAATTGGATGTGCAGGAATCTGCCGTTTTGGTAGGCCTTTTCAAAGCTCCAACCTATTACAGTCCAGTTTTCAATCCTGAAAACTCTTTGAGAAGAAGAAATACTGTTTTGTATCAAATGGTGAAAAATGACCATTTGACAAAAGAAGAGTTTGATTCCATTTCCAATATGCCAATTGAACTGGATTATAGAGTTCAAAATCAAAACCAAGGATTAGCTACTTATTTCAGGGAAGTAGTGAAAGCAGATTTGCTTCGATGGACTAAAGAGAATATCAAATCTGACGGAACCTCCTATGATTTGTTTGGCGATGGCTTGAAAATATATGTTACCATCGACAGCAGGATGCAGAAATATGCTGAAGAGGCTGTGGCTGAACAAATGGCTGCATTACAGCAGAAGTTTTATAAGGAAATGGGAAGTCGTGACCCTTGGATAGACAGTGAAAATAGGGTAATTCCAAACTTCATCGAAAATGCTGTTAAACGAACCGAAGCTTACAGACTATTGAAACTCCGCTACAAGGACAATGAGGACTCCATCAATATCAAGCTCAATGAGAAGAAGAAGATGAGAGTATTTTCTTGGGATGGAGAGATAGATACTTTGATGAGTACCATGGACTCATTGAAATACTATAAGAAATTCCTACAGACTGGTTTTGTAAGCATGGATCCACATACGGGCCATATTAAAGCTTGGGTCGGAGGTATTGATCATAAATATTTCAAATTTGACCACGTAAAGCAAGGAAAGAGACAGCCAGGTTCTACTTTCAAACCATTTGTCTACGCTGCTGCAATAGAGAATGGATATAGCCCATGTTATTCAGTCATAGATCAACCTGTGGAAGTTTACATTCCAGGCCAGCCAGCTTGGTCTCCATCCAACGCTGATGGTAAATTCACCTACGAAAGAATGACCATTCGTAAGGCGATGGCCAAATCAGTCAATTCGGTGACTGCATATATGATGAAAAAACTCAGTCCGAAAATAGTCATTGAAACGGCTAGAAGATTGGGCGTTACCAGTGATTTGGAAGAAGTTCCAGCCTTAGCTTTAGGTGTAAATGACGTATCTGTTTTTGAAATGGTGGGTGCATTTGGAACCTTCGTCAATCAGGGTGAGCATACCACCCCTTTCTATATCGATAGAATTGAGGATAAAAATGGAAATGTCATTCACCAATTCACTCCGAAGAAGAGACCAGCTATGAGTGAGGAGCATGCATATTTGATGACATATATGCTAAGAGGAGGATTCGAAGAAGAGTCCGGAACTAGCCAAGGGGTACCTTGGTCTTTGAGAGAGGGAAATGAATTAGGTGGTAAAACAGGAACTACCCAAAATGCTTCCGACGGCTGGTACATTGGAATCAGTAAGGACTTAGTATCAGGGGTGTGGACAGGCGGAGATGATCGTGCTATCCACTTCAGAAGCTGGTACGAAGGTCAAGGTGGACGAACGGCCAGACCAATCTGGGTGAAATATATGGAGAAGGTTTATGCAGACAAAGATCTTGGATATACCAAAGGTCCATTCCCGAGGCCTGAAAGACCACTCAGCATAGAAATCAACTGTGATGTCTACGAAAAGGAAAGTCAGCGATTCGTGGAATTTGATTATGATTCGAAAAAGAACGATTTCTAATTAAAAAATCTTCTATTATTGAAAACAGCTTCATTTCGGAGCTGTTTTTTTAATTTAGCCGTATGCAGTCATCTTCATATTCACCGGAAGAATATAATCAATTACCCGATCATCCGGGTGTATACAAATACTTCAATGAAAGTGGAGATCTGATTTATGTTGGAAAAGCAAAAAGCCTTAAAAAAAGAGTAAGTAGCTATTTCAATAAAAATACAGGAGTGAACCTCAAGACCAGAAGAATGGTCAAAGAGATTCGGAAAATCGAAATCACCTTGGTGAATTCTGAATTTGACGCGCTCTTATTAGAAAACAACCTAATCAAGAAATCTCAACCTAGGTATAACATTCTACTCAGAGATGATAAAACTTACCCCTATTTACTGATTACCAAAGAGCATTTCCCCAGAATATTCCCCACAAGAAAATTAATCCCCAAAAGAGGGACATACTTTGGACCTTTTGCCAGTGTCAAGGCGATGAATAATGTACTGGACCTGATCAGGGAGCTTTTTACTATCAGAACCTGCAAGCTGGACTTATCTCCTTACAAAATTGATGAAGGAAAGTATAAGGTTTGTCTGGAATACCATATTGGCAACTGTCAAGGTCCTTGTGTAGGAAAGCAGGCAGAAGTGAATTATTTGAAGGACTTAGAGCAGGCAAAACATATATTGAAAGGCAACTTAGGAATAGCTAAAAGCTATTTCAAACAGGAGATGCAAGCCTACGCAGAAAGCTTAGAATTCGAGAAGGCCCACCGAATGAAGGAGAAATTGGATCTTTTAGAAAAGTATCAAGCTAAATCTCTTGTGGCTAATCCAAGTATTTCCAATCATGATGTCTGTACTTTGGTTTCAGATGAAAAATACGCCTATGTCAATTACATGCGCGTTAAGAATGGTTCTTTGATTGTTTCCAAAAATGTGGAATTAAAAAAGAAGCTAGATGAAAGTAATGAGGAATTACTGATAGCAGCTTTAATCAGATTACAAGACCAATTTAATAGCGACGCTGAGGAGGTATTGGTAAACATAGATATCACAGAGCCAATAGAAGGTCTTAATCTAACCATGCCCAAAATTGGTGATAAGAAGAAACTGATAGAACTCTCAACCAAGAATGCACTATTCTATAATAAAGAGAAGGCTTTACTTCAAGGGTTAAATCAAGATAAGAAGGACAGGGTTATCCGACAGTTGCAGCAAGATTTGAGTTTACCGGAGATCCCGGATCATATAGAATGCTTTGACAACTCCAATATTCAAGGCACGAGTCCTGTGGCAAGTATGGTTTGTTTTTTAAACGGAAAGCCTGCTGTAAAGGAATACAGACATTATCACATCAAGACAGTGGAAGGGCCTAATGATTTTGCCAGCATGAAGGAGATCGTGACAAGAAGGTATAAAAGACTGATGGAAGAAGATAAGCCACTTCCTAAGCTGATTGTGATTGATGGAGGAAAAGGACAACTTTCATCAGCCGTTGAAGCACTTCAGGATTTAGGAATATATGGTAAAATGCCCATCATAGGGATCGCCAAACGCCTGGAAGAAATCTATTTTCCGGGAGATTCCTACCCTATCCATATTGACAAAAAATCAGAAAGTTTAAGATTACTTCAAAGAATAAGAGATGAAGCTCACCGATTTGCAATCACCTTCCATAGAAAGGTTCGCAGTAAAAATGCTTTTGGAACCCAATTAACAGCAATACCTGGGATTGGGGAGTCCACTGCCAATAGACTCTTGAGTCATTTCAAATCAGTAAAAAAGATCAGTCAAGCCACAGAAGAAGAACTGACTGAGGTAATTGGATCAAGCAGAGCAAAAGCTTTGATGGAATGGAAAGAAAAAAATAAAGGGGCCTAAAGCCCCTTTTTATTTTACCACTCCCAAAGGGAGTTTTCAAATTCTAGAAGTTTGTACTCGAATGCTAATGCATCCATGTATGCTTTCATGTCTGGATTCGGATGATCTGCCCTAACCATATCAGCAATTAAAGCTTCATCAGGATTTGTGAACCTCCTTACTACAGACCTAAAGAGTCTACTTTCAAAAGCTTCATCATAAGTCAAGCTTTTAGATATGTTCTGGAAATTAAGCCATCTAGCTTCCGGATGATCTTTAAAATAGTTGTAGAAATCTTTGTAGCGGATATAGCCTATGGTTTCTTGACCTGCATTGGAATTGGTAGCCGAAGGCATTACCAAATGAATGAACTTAATGTCAAAAACCATATCCGAATGATGCTTATCGAACACAAAATCTTCTCTAAAATCCAGATAATACAATTGTTTTACGAAAATACTGTCGCCAGTAGCGTTTAACCAGAAATTCTCTTGGAACTCAGCAATTGATAATGGACGGGTAAAATCTTCATCAGCAAAAACTTCCAAAGCATTTTCATCCACAACAGCTTTATAGATATAGCTCATGATACCATTAGTCTTCGCATCACCAGAACCATAAAGAGATAGGTTGTATTTTTCTCGCAAATCGATTCTTCTCCAGACACCAATTTGATACATTTTATCGTCTTCTCTAATCCTTTTGGCCGAGAAAACGGTATCCATAGCAAATTGTCTATCACCGTATCCAGATGGACTCACGCTAGTAGCCGCAACTTGAGCTTCACTCGTAAAAGGGGCTAAGCCGCCAGCCACGAGTACGGATAAGAATAAATTTTGAAGAAACTTTTTCATAATCGTATTTTCTGAATTCTTACCGGAAAATTATTTTACTCCGATACGAATGATTTGATTCAATGAGGTAGGAATTTTATTTCCTCTAAAGTTGGTACGGGTTACTTGATTCACCACCACCACTATATCATCACCAGGTCTTGCACTTTCCAAAAGTGATCTCATAGCCAAGCTGTTTCCATTTGAAATCTGGATAGTCTGTCTTGGAACATCACTTCTCAATAGTCTAACTTCTCCACCTGTTACTTCGAAATTGGCATCTTTCGCCATTGTTCTTCCAAAGGTAGGCTCAGGAGTAGCTAAAATTTTCAAACCTGTAAGCGATCCAATTGCTTGAGCTTGAGCCAAGTCTAATGGAGAACCATTGGACATTGCAGCTACAATCGTTGGAGCAGGAACTGGTTTAATATCAAACGTTACGTCGTCAATTTTATTTCCTCCAGAACTAACACCGATAGTTACTTTACCGGATGCTCCAGGAATAATTGTAACCTGTCCAGGCCTATTTCCTTTAATAGATTGACCATTACTTACAGAGAATTCAGGCGCATAAGTATTTCCAAGCGCTGGAACCTCAATTAGCAACTCATTAGCACAATCTGCATACAATTGCTGAACAACCTCAGAAGAAATTTTTACTACTGGTTGAGCAACAAAGTATTCATACTCTACAGGAAGAACTTGATCTTCACCGCCAATATTGGTAACAATTTCACCTTTTAATACTCTTCTAGCTAACCCTCTATCATCATATTGAGAAGCTGGGGTAGCCGTAAATTCAATCTGTCCAAATCCTCTTTCATCGACGGTTACAGATCTTCCATCCAATGTCATGGTTGGAGTAGCAGATGAAGATGAAGAAGCAATAAACATAGTACCTTCAAATTTGGTACCAGCTGCTACAATATTGGAAACTGCAGAGATTTTAGCTTCTGTGATATCTGCTTTGAAGTAGAATGATCCGATCGTGTTGGCGATAGTAGTTAAGGCTTCACTTTCGATATTCAATACCTCATTTTGATATTGAGAAATCAAAGCCATCACTGCACCCACTGGGGACTTCACAAAATTCAAAGCAACAAAGCTTTTATTCTTTGCTTCAGAATCATTTTTGAAGAGGTCAATTTCAGCTGCATCCAAAGCAATTGGAGCAAACTTTCTATCGGTAATGCCGACACTAGCCAAAATCTCCTCAATCTTAGTAGGATAAGCATTTAGAGTTTGTTTCATCTCCTCGCCTTTCCCGTTGTTCACGAAAAGGTTTCCCGCAACCTCTGTATTTTTCAAAGAAGAACTCACAAAGTTACCTTCTTCATTCTTAGCATTAGACTGAGTGATCAGCTGCTGCTTCAAATCTTCAAGGTAGCTGTAGATCTCTTTAGTAGTTTCTCGCACTTGCTGTGCTGCTGCTACCTTAGGAACATCTTTTTCATTATTTCCTTGTTGTTCAACTGTGTATTCAATTGAACCTACCGTTGATTCATTTTTAAGGATAAAGTTTTTTGAAGTTCTCTCCATCCCGTCATTGATCAAGACGAATTTCTGGAGGATCTGATTACTTACCTGTAGAGCCAGCAATGCTGTCAATACCAAGTACATCATCCCGATCATCCGCTGTCTAGGTGTCTCTTTAACTCCTGCCATTTGTTTTTATCTAATGGTTTTTTTGTTTGGGAAAGAATTAACCTTTCATAGCGGATAGCATTCCACCATAGATTTTATTCAATGAGCTTACGTTTTGATTTAATTTCGCAAGTTCGTTTTTGAAAGCTTCAGTTTCTTTGCCTGCTTCGCTAAGTCCTTCCATAGCAGCAGTCATATTAGAATAGAACTTGTTCAATGTTTTCACGTGGCTGTTAGCATCCTGTAGCTCCATTTCATACACTGCATTTAGAGCAGAAAGGTTTTTGGTTACAGTTACAACCTGATTGTGATATTCTTTAGCATCCTGTGAAGCAGCTGACATTTCAGTCAATGCCGCAGCAGTTTTACCATAAGATGCGTTCATGTCTACTAGGGTTTTAGCAGCTGTTTTCACGTTGGTAGCATACTCATTAGTAGCTACTGCTGCATCTGCCAAGTTGCCCATTTTTTCAGCTGAGCTGGCAAGATTTTGCATGCCTTTACCTAAACTTTCAATCAATTCAGGTCCAACTTTAGCATTGGCTAGCATATCGTCAAGCTTTTGAGAAACTTGATCACCAGCTCCAGCTGTTGCTCTTGCTTTCTTTGGAGCAGGACCATCTCCAGCTAATTCCGGATAAACTTTGGTCCAGTCTACTTCCTCTGGTCTTGGTTCGAAGGCTGAAAGGAAGAAAATCGCCGCCTCTGTAGTAAGACCTACACCGATCATGATGTTAGCGCCTTGCCAGTCAAGGATTTTAAACATTGCACCGAGGATAACGACTGCAGCACCAATACCATAGATTTTAGGCATTACGCTGGAATAAAAGAAGTTGCTTTTGCTAGCCATTTTGTAATTAAGAATTAAGGTTTTTGGTTTTTAAAGTGTTGGGTTGATTTATCGTCTTCGTCTTTTGCTGGATTTCACATCCATGGAGCCAGACCTTCCGATAAAGGTCATTGCGGTTCTAAATCCAATGTGAGCCTGAGCCACATCCTGATATTCATAAGTTCTGGTAGATGTTTCTAGGTAGTGTGCGATATCTTTCCAGCTACCGCCTCTTACTACTTTTCTTGGTTCAGTTTCCACATCATATACTGGGTTCAAATCCCAAGTAGCAGTTCTGGAAGTAGCAGCATAAGCATCCAATACCCATTCTGCAACATTTCCAGACATGTTATGAAGTCCAAATCCATTTGGAGCAAAAACATCCACTGGTGCTGTGTAAGCAAACCCATCGTCAATGTAATTACCTCTTCCTGGCTTGAAGTTAGCCATAAGGCATCCACGCTTATTTTTCAAGTATGGACCACCCCAAGGATATTTTGCTACGTCTTTTCCACCTTTTGCTGCATATTCCCATTCTGCCTCAGATGGCAATCGGAAACTTGGCAAATCAAATTCAAATTCATCATTTGCGTTCATATGGTATGTTCTCCACTCGCAATATTTTTTCGCCTGATCCCAAGTCACACCCACAACTGGATAGTTGTCAAATGCAGGGTGATCAAAATAGAATTCCATCAATGGATCGCCATAGTGATAAGAGAAGCTTGTAGACCAAACTGTAGTATCTGGCTTTAACTCATCTAAATTGAATTGTGGCTCTTCTTTTAAAGTGGTAGGAGTACCGGTAGTAAGTGTACCTTCTCTTACAGCTTCTAAAAATTGTCTGTATTTGTTATTGGATACTTCATACTTATCCATGAAAAATTCAGATATGGTTATCTGCTTGTTCATTGATGATTGGGTGAAGGCAATGTCCTCGTCGGACTGTCCCATCCAAAAAGTTCCTGCCTTAATAGGAACCATATCGTATGGGAGGTTTTGTTGCCATTGTGCTCTCTTCGGAACACCGGTCACTTCACCTCTCCGATTGAGCTTTTCACTTGCCGATCCTTTTTTACTAAAAAGTCCGCATCCAGGTAAGATTGTCGCAATTGCCAAGCCCAAAACGATCGGCATTAAGCGGATATTATTTTTTTTATACATAAATGACATTTTTTATATCATCAAATGAAAGTCTTATTTAAAACCTTGACTAAGATCGAAATTTAGCTGAATTTTCAACAGATATGCAAATAACTTGCCAATTTTAAACAGAATAAATTTTCATAAATTCTCCTGAAGTTCAGCTTTATACAAGGGCTATCCTGTATCTCTTAAAATCTAAATCTTGGAGTCCGCTGAATGACTCGCTCTACATTTCTACTTATATCGGTTAGTCTATAACGCAACATAAGCTCATGACTTGTCGGAGATTTTGCCTCCAAACCGCTAACTACCAAATCAAAGGAATATCCTAAAACAAGAGAATTATCTCTCAACAAAGAATATCCCAAGATAAGGGAAACACTTTCTTCCCCTCTAAATGCCAATCCCCCGCTAATCTTATTCTGGTGAGTAGCAATAACGCTCACATCATAAGAAAAATTATTGAAGGACACAGATTTTAATAGAAAACTTGGTTCTATTCTCAACTGCCCTACTGGTCTGAATCTATACCCAAACAATAAATAGGAATGATTTCTTAATGGGTTTGCAAAACCTCCATCTCCAAAATCAAACTCGGGTTGGTTTAAATGTCTAGAACTCAAACCTACATAATAATCTCCTCGGTCCAAAAGAAGTCCTGCACCAAAATTGAAATTGATGGCATTTTCTTTCCCAGAAGAAGGTAAATTTGGCTCTGGATTCACCACAACCAACTCCCCATAATCAATTGAACTTGAGAACATACCTGCATAGGCACCAAAACTGATCGTGGTTCTATTGATTTTTTTATGATAGGCTCCTTGAAGATTTATCTCCAAATTTCCTGTGGCGCCTATTTGATCATTGACTATAGTAATACCGTAACCAATATTTTTCCCTTCTAAATTACCCTGAGCTGTCAAAAGCTGCGTTACAGGTGCTCCCCCCGCCCCTGACGAAGTGGAATAATTTGCCCATTGTGTTCGGTGAAGTGCTGAAAATCGAAACCCTCCTTCTCTTCCAGCAAATGCCGGATTATAATACATGCCATTATACATGTACTGAGTGAATTGCGCATCTTGCTGCGCAAAGCTGAATTCAATGCTGAAAAAACTGAGTATAACAGCAAAGCCAAAAATGTATTTCCACCGACTGCTTTGAATCATTTGAATGTGGTTTTGTCAGATGATAGAACTATTGTAAGCAATTAAACTGAAAAACCACAGAATTTGATTTCAAGATTTACAAATTGTTTGCCTTTTTGATATAAAGCTCCAACGCTCCTGTCATACTTGGGGCATTTGGAAGCGGTGCTTCAATGTCCAAAATCAATCCCATATCTCTTACGGCTTGTGCTGTGGTCGGACCAAAAGCCGCGATCCTGGTTCTTCCTTGTTCGAAATCCGGGAAGTTTTGTTTCAAAGATTTTATTCCAGAAGGACTGTAGAAGGCTAAAATATCATACTTAACATCCGCTAGGTCTGACAAATCAGCGGCTACCGTATGATAAATGATTGCTTCTGTAAATGCAATACCCGCTTTTTCCATGTAATCTGGAATATCATCTTTACGAATGTCAGAGCAAGGAAAGAGGTATTTTTCGTTTTTATGTTTCTTGAAATAATCAAAAAGATCTGATGCGGTTTTCTGACCTACAAAAAGCTTTCTTTTTCTGATTACAATATATTTCTGAAGATAATGGGCTGTTTGATCCGAAATACAGAAGTATTTCATGTCAGCAGGCATTTCTATTTTGAATTCTTTACAGATATTGAAAAAATGATCGATCGCATTTCTGCTCGTAAAGATGATTGCAGTGTGCTTAAGAATGTCAATTTTTTGCTTTCGGAATTCCTTGGGAGGAACCGGCTCTACCTTAATAAACTGTCTAAAATCAATCTTTAGATTGTATTTTTCAGCCAGTTGAAAATAAGGTGAATTTACATCGTTCGGTTTAGGTTGAGAGACAAGAATACTTTTGACTGGTTTAAACCGATCCTTAATAGCTGCACTCATGCTTATTAATTTCTTTAAATTTTATCTACTATTGACCTAATACCATGATCCATTTCGCCAGGATCAGAAAAGGCACCAATTCTGCGATGCAAAGGTAAGTAAATAAATGGTATTTCTTAAAAGATAGGCGATTCATCATAATTAAGAAAAGTCCTGTAATCCCAAAGAGATAAAGCCAAAAGAAAACTTGGAGTGATAATTCAAGAACATTTTCCAGCATAAAAAAGGAATTCATCAGATAAACGAAGATAACTCCGATCATAATAAAACATGCCCAAACAATTAAGCGAAGCAAATAGAAAAAGTGTGGAAACTCCAGCTTCCTTAAATCAAATAAATAGGCAACAATTCTAATCCCAATAAACTTGAATACTGTAAGAATTAGCAAACCAACTGTTGTAACTAACCAGAAAATCATCAGAGACATCACATCTTGATCAATCAATTGAAAAACCAAATCTCCCTTGTAGATCACAAAACCCAATGTACCCACCAAAGCCAGCAGTAAATTGACCATAAATACAAATAGCAAAACGTCTAATGAAAAAAACTTTTGCAAACTCCCAACATCAGAAAAATCCTCATCACTAAGTAGCCCACTGGGTCTCAGCATGCCGGAAAAAAGAAAAGGATATGCTTGCTTGTAAAAGGCAATGAAAAACAAAACAATAAGTAATCCTAGTCCGAAAAAATCCCTGAGTACACTTCTCTTTTTTTCCCGGATACTTATGAGATTCTTGCTTTCCTCCGGAGTGGTCTGATCCAACTCAGTTCCAATCATTTTTTTCAAAATGATATTTTGGCTTCCAATACCTTCTTTGTATAGGGTCAAAGTCACTTTTTCCTGAGCTAATTCTTGTGCGACATCGGTTACCCTTCGAATCAAAACAGTGTCAGAATTGGAGTAAAACCAGAGTTTTTCTCCAGCGAATACCACCGTCTGCTCTGGGACTTCCAGATAAAAATTAGCCTTTGGAAAAGTAGCCAGATTCAACTCCTGACTAATTCTATCACTGCTTCCAAACCAACTCTCTCTTTCAGCTACCTCCCAAGTTTTGGAATAATCTTCCAAAACCTGTGCAGACAGGGAAAAACCAAGAGTAAAGAAAACTGTGAAAAGAAAGAAATTCCGGATTCTGGCCATTTTTTTTTAAAATCTTGCTAAATATCCAAAATGAATTTTTGATTGGGAAAAAGAAGCTTGTTGTTCATTGGACTTTCCGATCGCGTATATAAATCTGAAAATCCCCGAACCTGTCTCAAAATTCAGGCCCGCACCAAAAGAAACCGGCCTGTCAAAGGAATTTGCAAAGTAAGGGTTTTCTAGAATCCCAAGATCTATAAATGCCAGCAGAAATGAATTTTCTCCAAAAAATAATCGCTGCTCTGCATTCAAATAGGCAAAAGAGGAAGCAAAGAAAAAATTTTCATTAAAGCCTCGAATACTTTTCAGACCTCCCAATCTGAATAAATCATTGACCAAAATTGTTTCATTTCGCACAAAACCTCCGGCACCCCCAAAGTACATCCCCCAGGAAGGTTTAAGAAACAGATGCTTTTCCCAAATAAGACTGACAGAATATTGTGGATTACTCAAATCCAAATCCTGATAAACAGCTTCGGGAATCCCTGTATTTTGAAGTATTCTCTTATTTCCTGCCGAAATCTTCCCAGAAACCTTCCAGCCTTTTCTCGGCGCAATCACATCATCCAACACATTGAAATCCACTCCCAAACCATATTCATTCCATCTAAAGTCTGCTACATCTGGTAATTGCTCCACCTGCCTGAATGCAAAAGTTGAGAGTAAATCACTTGCCTTTCTGTTGGTAAAAAAGGTCAGGTACAAAGAGCTACTTGCATTATAACCCACCCGAAGTCCTAGATTTCTATTGATAAAGGTACTATCCTGCTTAAGAAGACTAAACTCTCCCCCCACATCCAAAGGACTATTGAAAAGAAACGATTCCTTGGCTTTTATATTTAGGTTTTGGGTTAATTCATTAAACCTTTGCCAGCTGACCTCCACATCTCTTCCTTTCCCCCCTAAATGAAATAACTGCAAGTCCAACTGACCGGTAATCAATACCTTACCTGGTTCATTTTGATTAGGCAGAAAGCCTATGATCCCATCCAAAACATTGGAATTCCGTTCGATTAAACTAAATACAGGCTGAGCCTTTTGTATCCTAAATCCCACCTCGGGTTGACTTCTAAGTCTAAAATAAGGGGATCGATTCGCAAGTCTGCTTGCCCTTTCCAGTTCTTTCTGAGAGAAAGGATCACCTGGAATCAGCCCGGAAAATCTTTGAAAATATTTGGCCTTAGTTTTAGGAGTTCCATCCAAACTAATACTATCCCAAACTATCAAGGGACCTGAATCATATAAAATGGAAGCTTTTATTCCGTTTTCCGTTCTTTCCAGACTGTCCATCCTTACTGAGGCAAAAGGATAGCCCTGATTTTCAGAAATCTCCACTATTCTATCAAAGAGGAAATTGGCTTGAGAAAATGACAATTTTCCAAAGCTCAATTCTTTTCTCATGGTTTGGGGTAAATTCCCCTGAGACAAAATTACCTCCTCGATTTTTGTACCTGTTTCAACTTTAATCCAGAGCGAATCTCCCTGAACTCGCTGATTTTGAATAAATGCACCCAAATAACCCTGTGCCTGATAGGATTGTAAAAGGGAATCGATTCCTTGTACTCGACCTTTATCGGATTCAAACTGCCTCCACTCATACTCCACTCCATCCAAGCTCCATCCCAACCAAAGCTTTTCCTGTGCCTGAAGCGAAAAATTCAGGAGGAAATAAATCAAAAAAAAGAACCAAATAGGTCTCATCTGAGGAAATTAGGATTCATTATATTCGCAAATTAAAAGAAATCGATGGCAGGTATCTATATCCATATTCCTTTTTGCAAACAGGCTTGCCATTATTGTGACTTCCACTTCAGCACAAATACCAGCTACCTAGAGCAGATGATTCAGATGATGGGGAAGGAAGCTGCACTCAGAAAGGAGTATCTCAAAGGACATACGATAGAAACCATTTACTTTGGCGGAGGCACTCCCTCCATCTTAGAAACCAAGTGGATTGATTTTTTATTGGAAAAGCTCAACACGATTTTTCAACTCAATTTGAAAGAAATTACACTTGAGGCTAACCCGGATGATCTGACAACTGAAAAATTGCAAGCCTGGAAATCAATGGGTATTGATCGATTGAGTTTAGGAATTCAAAGTTTTGACGATAAAATATTAAAATTTTATAATCGAGCGCACAATTCAAAAGAATCCATAGATGCTATAGCCAAAGCCCGCAAAATAGGCTTTGAAAAATTTAGTATGGACCTGATTTATGGCTTCCCTAGTCAAAACCATCAGCTTTGGGAAAAAGATCTAAGTACCGCATTAGAGCAGGATCCAGGGCATCTATCCTGCTACGCATTGAGTGTGGAGCCAAAAACTGCTCTGGGAAAATGGGAAAAAACCGGGAAATTCGAACCTGCTTCTGAGGATTTTGTAGCTGAACAATTTGAAATTCTGCAGGCAATCACCGAAACAAAAGGCTATAGACAATACGAAATCTCCAATTTTGCCTCTTCTGGCAAAGAAGCGATTCATAACAGCAACTATTGGAGAGGACTGCCATACTTGGGTTTAGGCCCAGGAGCACACTCATTTGACGGAGAGAAAAGGGGAGCAAACGTCAGGAACAACATCCAATTCATCCAAGCGATTCAAGCCAATCAAATTCCATTTGAGGTAGAGGAAATGGAAGAAATTGACCGCTTAAATGAATACATTTTAACCAGTCTGCGAACAAGTTGGGGATTGGATATTTCTTTTGTAAGTCAAACATTTGAAAAAGATCTGATTGAGGAGAAAAGGAGTGAAATCTCCAAATTTCAAGAGCAGGGCTGGCTTGTTTGGAAAGATAATACCCTATCTTTGAGCAAAAGCGGAATGCTTTTGGCTGATAGTATAGCAGCAGCCTTGTTTTTCTAAATCAACTTATGAATTATAATCCCAATAGCCGAAAAAAAGAAGCCGCTCCTCTAGAGGATGCTTTCAAAGATTTGCTCAAGGTCTATCGATTAGAGGGGAAATTTCAGGAAAAATCTTTAATCCACGATTGGGGAGAGTTGGTCGGTAAAACTATCGCATCTCGAACCGAATCAGTCTTTATCCGGGATAAAAAGCTGTTTGTAAAACTTTCATCCGGCCCAATCAAGCGGGAAGTGCAGATGAATAAAAGTAAAATTCTAAACCTGATTGACGAGAGGTTTGGTGCAGGGATGATTGAAGAGCTTATTTGCCTTTAATATAATCCTTTGACGGTTATTAGAATTTTTTAACATCTTACATCAAAAAGCAATCGAGAGGTTACTGTCTTTTTTCCATTCCCATTAACTAATATTGGGGATGCATTCATGATCAAACTACCTAGCATACATATCGGAAAGCTCAGCTTTTTGCTCGCCATATTAGTATGGCTGGCTTTGCTTTTTGTAGACCTTACCAGATTATTTGGGGCGATCAACGATTTAAATTCCGGAATAGCGCCTGAATTCACATGGATACTGGAAATCTTATTTTTTATCACAGTGTATGGATTCTACAATTACGCAATCAATAAGGATGCAAGAAACGATTTCCTAAGTTTGATATGGAGAGCGGCATCCACAGGCATGTTTGCCTCAGCAATTTTCCTCTTAGTCCAGCTTTTTTACATCCTGTTGGGAGAAAGTAGATTGGCCGATGAGCCATTTCTTCGGAATTTCTTTTACCATGTGCACTTTGCCTTGGTCACCATATTTTTGATATCGAGTGCTATTCTTTGGAAGAATCTGATCCTATATCAAAAATCCAAACAGGTGGTCAAGCAATGGCAGACTTACGAGTTCGCCTTATTGTTGGCCATGTTTTTCATTTTTTTCAATAAAAATACCTTTGATTACAGCTTTATATTTGGTTTAGTCATATTGACTGGCTTGGGGATAGTTCTTTCAGGAAATTTGAAATGGATCCCATACCTTACCTTTAAGGAGAAATGGAAGTCCCTACTTTTCCTGTTTTTCATACTTTTGAGTGGGAGTTATTTATTTTATCAAACCAGCCAGTTTAGCAATGCCCAGCAAACCTACCCTATCAATCTTCTGGATAACTTATTCCTGATTTCACTTTTTCTATTCATCCTCATTTATGCCTTATTCAGCTTCCTAGTTACCCTTTTCAATTTACCCACATCTTCAGTTTTTGAGCAGAAGTTGACAGAGGCGATCAATTTTCAGCGACTAAGTCAATCCATTCAGCCAGAAGAAAGTGAAGAGCAGGTATTGGATATCCTGATTGATTCCTGCATGAGTGCTGCTTATGCAGATGCTGCCTGGATGGAAATGCATAGACTGGAAACAGGAACAGAGCTTATTCAGGAAAGGTGGATCAATGAAGAAACCAGAAATGAGCTTTCTGAGAAAATTTCGGGTATGAAGGCGGCCTCTCAATGGGAGACAGAAACAAAGCCTGATAATCTAAGTCCTCTTGCCTTGAGATTGGATCACCCCAAGTTTGAATCCATTCTAATCATCCCATTGGTGGTCAATAAGTCAGTAATCGGCAGATTGGTACTGTGCAAGGAAGTAAAGGATGGTTTCAACAAAGAGATGATCAATATTATCAGCACCTTTACCCGTCAAGCCAGTATCGCAGTAGAAAATCACCGATTGCTGAATCAGGCTATTCAGAATGAACGGTACCAAGAAGAGTTGAAAATTGCCCAGCGGGTCCAAAAGTCCCTACTTCCTGTGAAATTGGATCACAATGAATCCTTTGAAATCTGCGCCTATTCCAATGCTGCCGATGAGGTTGGGGGTGACTACTACGATACATTTCAGTTGGACGAAAATCGATTTGTACTGATCATAGGGGACGTTTCCGGAAAGGGAACTTCGGCAGCCTTTCACATGTCCCAAATGAAAGGGATATTCCAAAGTCTGATTCAACTGGATTTAGGAGCTTCTGAATTTATGAATCGTGCCAATAGTGCCTTGAGTAGATGCCTGGAAAGAAATCATTTTATTACTGCTTCGATATTTATAATTGATACTTCCAATCATACTTTTTTACATGCCCGAGCAGGACATGTACCTACTTTAATGTGGGAAAAATCCAAAAATAAAGCTGATTTCTTGGGGGTTGACGGATTGGGTTTAGGAATCTTAAGAAACATGCAGTATGAAAAACACGTTGAGGAAAAGGTATTCAGCTTTGAGTCAGGAGACATACTGCTGCTGTTTACAGATGGTATAGTAGAGGCAAAAAATCAAAAATCTCAGCAATTTGGATTTGAAAGAGTCCGATCCTTAGTAGAAGTTTATCATCATTTATCACCGAGAGAGATTCAGACAAAATTAATCGACTCACTGCACGATTTCGTGGAAGGAGACGGAATGATTGACGACGATTATTCTCTCATGGTAGTTAAGTTCAATTAATCAAAAAACATGCTTTCGATTCACACTCATGAGGAACATACCCACCACATCCTTCGGATACAAGGGGAAATTGATGCCAGCAACTCAGTGCAACTGGATGAGTCCATCCGAAGTCTTGCTGATAATGGTGCCAAGTCGATTTTAGTTGACGGTTCTGATCTTGAATATATTTCATCTGCAGGATTGGGAGTATTTATGTCTTATTTAGAAGACTTTCAGGAGCAGGGAGTTAGTTTAAAAATTTTCGCACTGGACCCTAAAGTATTTGAGGTATTTAAAATTTTGGGACTGGATCAATTGATTTCAATTTTCCCCACTAAAGAAGAAGCGATCCAGGAAGTATAACATGGTACATAAGATTCAGATAGCATGCCGCACCACGGCACTTTCGGAATTAAGGGACTTTCTTAATCAGACCCTCATGGATTCCAGGATGTCAGACAGTGATATTTTACAAGTCACGCTGGCGGTGGAAGAAGTGTGCGCTAATCTCATCATACATTCTCACAGCTGTAATGAAGAAGACCATATTCTCCTTTCAGTAGAAAAGGATGCTGAAAAGCTTATTTTTGAAATTAAAGATGAGGGTGAGGCTTTTAATTTATTGGATTATGAAATGCCGGATTTGAAAAAAGTAATTTCCGAAAAGCGAAAAGGCGGTCTAGGCATCATTTTGGTACGTAAAATCATGGACGAAATTGAGTTTGAAAGTGACAGAGGAATTAATACCTGTAGGCTAATCAAACTTTTTCGATCCTAATTCTTGTTAAATCCTTAATTCAAAAGGCATTTCCCTTGAAATCCTGATAATTTTGTAACATTGCATCTTGAAAATTCAGCTTTCTGATTCATGACTAACCGAACCATTTCGGCAATTCTCTCGGCCTTTCTTTTCCTGTATATCAATCCGGGCTCAATTGCCCAGACAGCTTCACAGGAAGATCCTCTTTTGACAGTGGGTGGTAAGCCTGTGTCTAGAGACGAATTCGTCTATTTAATAGGGAAGGGTTCAAATTCCGATGCAAATACACCTGGATTAAGCAGGGAAGAATTTGAGGAAAATTTGGATCTTTTTATCAACTACAAATTGAAAGTAAGGGAAGCTGAAGCTTTAGGCTTAGATGAGATCACTGAGTTTAAAAGAGAATTCGCCTCCTTCAAAGAAAGCCTCAAATCCCCTTTTCTCATTAAAAATTCTTTGGAGGATGGAGAATTAAGGAAGGCCTATTCTAGGATGCAAGAAGTCATCAGAGCTAGTCATATTCTATTCCAGTTTCCACCCAATGCCAGTTCAGAAGATAGTTTGATAGTGTTGAAAATGGCTTTGAAAGTCAAGCAGGAAATTCAAAACGGAGGAGATATCAATTCATTAGCGGTGGAGTATTCAGATGACCCTTCTGCCAAAATCAATAAGGGGGATTTGGGGTATTTTACCGCTCTCCAGATGGTACAGCCTTTTGAGGATGCAGCATTTACTCTACAGCCGGGACAGGTTTCTGATCCTGTTCTGACGAGTTTTGGATACCACATCATCAAAGTATTAGAAAGGCAACCCAACCCGGGACAGGTGCAGGTATCTCATATTTTGGTTCGGGTAGATGAAAATGATCCTAATTCGGAAAATCAAGCCCGGAGAAAGATTTCAGATATTTACACTGAAATTCAAAAGCCTACTACGCTTTGGGAGGATATTGTGAAAAACTACTCAGAAGATCCAGCTACCAGTAAGAAGGGAGGGCTTTTGCCTTGGTTCTCTGTTGGAAACATGATTCCGGAATTTGAAATGGCAGCGTTTTCACTTACTGAACTTGGAGAAGTATCTCCTCCAGTGAAAACCAGATATGGATATCACATTCTAAGATTAGAAAATAAAAAGCCAATAGATTCCTTCGAAGAAATGGAGGATATGATTCGATCCCGAATCTTGAGAGATTCCAGATCAACCATGATCCAATCTCAGGTACTGGCTATCCAGAAAGCCAGATATGGATTCAAAGAAAATGAAGCCAATGTCGAAAAATTAAGAGCTTCTTTGAATACCAAGAAAAAAAAGGAATTCCAACCTGAGATAGAGGCTTTGGGAATGAGTGCTTCTAACCTATTTACATTGAAAGGAAAGGCATATTCCACCGAAGATATGCTTACTTATATGGAAACCGATGAAGTCTCTCCAAAAACTAAAGGAGGAACATTCGATATTTGGTATGATAGGTTTGCAGGTGAATTGTTGGCGCAAATAGAGGAACAAGACTTAGAGGCTAATAATAAAGAGTACGCCATGCTTCTCAAGGAGTATAGGGATGGAATCCTGCTATTCAGCTTGATGAATGAAGAGGTGTGGCAAAAAGGAATACAAGATTCCATTGGTCAAAGAGCCTATTACGAACAAAATATCAGAGATTATCAATGGGGGGAAAGAGTAAATGCTTTCATCGTCAAGGTATTAGATATATATAAATTAGAGCAGGCCAAATCCAGACTTCAGGGAAATGCTTATTCTGAAAGCTTGGTGAATGAATTTGAAGAGTTTTATAAAAACAATGATCCACTAGCTTACCAAACTCAGTCAGGATTGATTGAAATTGCAGATAATACCATTCTTTCCAAAGCTGATTTATCCAAGTCTTTCCAAGAAATAGAAGCCGATGGACACCTTCACCTAGTGGTGGTGGGATCTAAAGTTCCTCCCGGCCCCATGGCATTTGAAGAAACACGAGGCCCGGTTATCAGAGATTATCAAGAATACTTAGACGAGCAACTTATTCAGTCGCTTCGCAAAAAATATCCCATCAAAGTGAACAAGAGCGTAAAAGAAGAGGCTTTCATTGCGCTGAATCAATAAATTCAATTACACCGATTCAGGTCGGAATTATCATCCATGAATAAACTAAACCTACTTACTTTAATCCTTTTCAGCTTATTCTTCACCCAGCAGGCAATTGCTCAGGAGAGCTCGGTTTCCGGGCAGGTTCTGGACAAAATTGTCGCCAAAGTAGATAATAACATCTTGCTGGAATCAGATGTACAAAAGACCTTTTTGGAAGCTGTGGCCCAATCGCAGCAAGGCATGACACCTCCATCTAGATGTGATGTTTTCGAGACGCTTTTGATCAATAAGCTGATGGTTGCAAAAGCTGAAATAGATTCCGTAATCGTAACAGAAGCTGAGGTAATGCTTCAGGCAGATAACCGATTCAATATGGTATTGCAGCAAATCGGCGGAGATGAAAACACATTACTTCAAGTCTATGGCAAAACTGCTGAGCAGCTAAAAAATGAAATCTATGACGTCATGAAGGAGCAGTTGACAGTTCAAAGAATGCGCGATAAAATCACACAGGGACTAACTGTATCTCCTGCAGAAGTTCGGTCATTTTTCCAAAGCATACCTCAGGACTCCCTCCCATTCTTTTCTGCAGAAGTGACCGTAGGACAAATTGTAAAGAAGCCTGAGGTAAATCCTCAAGTAAAAGAAAATATTTACAACCAGCTTAAGCAATTCAAAGAGGATATATTGGCAGGAAGAGCAGACTTTGCTGACTTGGCCAGAAGGTATTCTGAGGATCCAGGCTCAGGTGCTCAAGGAGGTGACCTTGGTTTTTTCCGCAGAGGGGAATTGGCTCCAGAATATGAGGCAACTGCATTAAGTTTGAGACAAGGTGAAATCTCTGATCCCGTAGAAACCCAATTTGGATTTCATATGATCCAACTTCTTGAAAATAAAGGAGGGAGTTACAATACCAGGCATATTTTAAGAATTCCTCAAGCTACGGAAGATGATATCAAAAAAACCGAACGCTACTTGGATAGCTTGAAGACAGAAATTGAGGCTGGTAGATTGGAATTTGCGAAAGCAGCCAAGGACTATTCTGATGATAGAAACACCAGTGATAATGGCGGATTTTTTACTGATCCGGGAACAAGCTCTAACCGATTAACGCTTCGAACATTAGAGGATCCTGTATTGTATTTCACAATCGACAGTATGAAGGTGGGATCCATTTCCAAACCAATTCGATTTGAAGATCCTAGAGAAGGAACCAAGGTTAGAATTCTTTATTATAAAGCCAAATATCCAGCTCATAGAGCTAACCTCAATGATGATTACGAGAAGATGAAAGCAGCGGCTTTGAGAAAGAAAGAAGATGAAATTCTAAGTACTTGGTTTGTAACTGCCAAAGAAGACGTCTTTATAGATATAGACCCTGCATACGACCGATGCAATGCATTGGTAGAAAGGAAATGAAAAAAGGGGGCTGATAAATAATCAGCCCCCTTTTTTTGATACATAAGAATTACTTTTTGCTAAAAAGCGTTTTAAATGCCATTCCGATTTGCTTGAATCCTTCTTTAAAAAAGCCCTTTGATTCTTTGAGTTTGGGTTCTAGGTTCTTTTTTCTTTCTTCATACTCCTTCTCAAGCATTGCTTTTCCTTTTTTCAACTCAGCCTCTAAAGAAGTTTTGTTCGCTTTCAACTCACTGATTTTCTTATCAATCTCTTCTTTAACTTCTGAGCCTGCATCTTTTCCTTTTTGGACCAGTTCCTCTATTTTGTGACCGATCTCCTGAAGGGTAGCTTCAATTTCCGAAATACCTTTATTGTTTGTCTTCATCTGTTAATTTGTTTTTAAATGTTCAGATGGAATACTCTGGATATTTTCTCGTTTTATGCAAGATTTCTCAAGAGCATTTCATAGCTAAAAATCTGGTTTTTATTGAGTTAATAAGTTAACCAATTTATTTCAAAGAATGGAATAAAGGAATATTAAAGATCGGAATCCACCGATTCCCCTGCCTGGGTTTGCTTTTCATAAAGCTCAGCATAAACGCCTTTTTGCTCCATCAAAGACTGATGATTTCCACGTTCTATGATTTTACCATCATCCAAAACAATGATTTGGTCAGCCAGTTTGGCCGAAGAAACCCGATGAGAAATAATCACAGAAGTTCTGTTTTTCATGATTTTCTTCAGGGCATTGAGGATGACATTTTCTGTTTTAGTATCCACTGCTGACAGGCAATCATCCAAAATCAAAATCTTAGGCTCCTTAGCTATAGCTCTGGCTATGGACACTCTTTGTTTTTGACCTCCTGAAAGTGTAATCCCTCTCTCCCCCAGCATGGTTTCAAAACCTTTTGGAAAGTCCACAATATTCTTGTAAACATCCGCATCTTTTGCTGCCTGTTCCACGATTTCCTTCTCTGTTTGATCCAAACCAAAAGCTATATTATTTCCAATGGTATCAGAGAAGAGGAATACATCCTGAGGCACATAACCTATATTTTTCCTCAGATGTGAAATATCAAAGGATTCAATGGGTTTGCCATCAATTAAAATTTGACCCTCGGCGGGATCATACATCCGCATCAATAAATTGGCAATAGTAGACTTCCCAGAGCCAGTAGTACCAATAATTCCCAATGTTTGTCCCGATTGAATTGAAAAGGAAACTTGATCTAGCGCCTTTACTCCAGAGTCAGGATAGACGAACGAAAGATTTTTCAATTCTATGGTACCCTGTATTTCATCTTTGGCCTCTTCAGTGCTGATGATATGATTTTCCTCATCCAAAAATTCATTGATTCGAGTCTGGGAAGCTGCAGCCCGCTGCACTATACTCGTTACCCATCCCAAAGATGTCACAGGCCAAGTCAGCATGTTCACATATAGAATAAACTCCGCAATCACACCATATCCAATATCCCCATTGATCACTTGCAGGCCACCGATGTATACAGTGATGATGGTTGAAATCCCCACCAAGGCCATGATCAAAGGAAAGAACAAAGCATTCACCCGTGTCAGCCTGATGGATTTCACTTTGTATTCTTCACTGGCATCCGAAAAGTCTCTGACACTGTCATTTTCACGCACAAATGCCTTTAGTACTCTGATTCCCGAAAAAGCTTCTTGCGTAAATGTGCTCAAATTAGAAAGGCTTCTTTGGATTTTTTCCGAGCGCTCATTGATCAGGTTATTGACAAAATAAATACTTATGGAGAGTACCGGTAGCGGCAATAATGAATACAGTGTCAATTCAGGATTGACCATGATCATGTACGAAATTACCAATGGAAAAAGAATCAGCAAGTTTAGTCCATACATGATGGCAGGCCCCAAATACATACGGACTCTACTTACATCCTCTGTGATTCTAGCCATCAGGTCTCCCGTGCTATTTTTTCTGTAGAAGGATAAAGACAGGTTTTGATACTTTTCAAAAATCTCATTCTTCATATCATACTCTATCCTTCTGGACATGATGATGATAGTTTGCCTGATGAGAAAAAGGAAGAAACCCCGTAAAAGGGCCATAACTAAAATTAATACACCAAAGACCAGAACAAATTTTAAAAAATTTTCAGAGGCAATATCTCCCAATCCTCCCAGTTCCAAAGGCTTAAATATCACAGAACTTTCCACCACATAATCTATGGCAAGTCTTACGAGTTGGGCAGGAATAATTACGAATATATTTGAGATTACAGTAAATAGTATTCCCAAAAGCAATAAGCCCTTGTATTTGTATAAATACTTATTGAGTCTCCAGAGCGGCTTCACCAAATAAAAACTTTAAAATCGAGGAATTGGATTAATTATTCTAGTTAGATTAATTCTTTGAAGGCTAATAAAAGTATTTAATTTTGTATCAGCCTTGGTATAGAAGGAACAACCCAAATATAACACATTCTAAAAAGCTAAGTTCACATGTTAGAGATTAAAGCTTCGCAAACCGTGAAAGAAGGATCCATCTTTGGACAAATCAGTAGCATGGATCACGAGCAGCTCGTGGTTTGCCATGACGAGGCCACCGGCCTTAAAGCCTTGATAGGCATTCATAATACCACCTTGGGCCCTGCACTCGGAGGTACCCGCATGTGGCCTTACGCTACAGAAGAAGAGGCGATTACTGATGTGTTGCGTCTTTCCCGAGGAATGACTTTCAAAAATGCACTTGCCGGATTAAATCTTGGAGGAGGAAAAGCAGTAATTATTGGCGATCCAAAACTGAAAAATGAAGCATTTCTTAGAAGATTTGGTCGTTTTGTTCAGAGTTTGGGAGGCAGATATGTAACTGCAGAAGATGTCAACATGAAGACATCAGACATGGAGTACATCGCCATGGAAACCAAACATGTAACAGGGCTTCCTGAGATCAAAGGCGGTGGTGGTGATCCATCCCCTGTCACTGCTTATGGAACCTACATGGGAATGAAAGCTGCCGCGAAAAAAGCATTCGGCTCAGATTCATTATCCGGTAAAAAAATCTGTGTTCAGGGAGTAGGTCAGGTAGGTAAATATTTGATCGAATACTTGATCAAAGAAGGTGCTGAAGTATTGATCACCGATATTTTCGAAGATAAACTGAAGAAAGTAGCCCTTGATACGGGAGCTGTAGCAATTGATCCTAATCTGATTTATGACATGGATATGGACATCTACGCACCTTGCGCTTTGGGAGCTACTATCAATGATGATACCATTGATCGACTGAAATGTGCTGTCATTGCCGGTGGAGCCAACAATCAATTGAAAGACGAAGCCAAGCATGGTCAGATTCTTTTAGAAAAAGGAATTATCTACGCTCCAGATTTTCTCATCAATGCTGGTGGCGTGATTAATGTTGGAGCAGAGTATTTCGGCGGTTACAATAGAGAAATTGTATACAAGCAGGCAGAAAAGATCTACGACACTTGTTTATACATCTTGAATAAGTCTGAAAAAGAAAATATTCCTGCTCAGCAGGCTGCTATCGAAGCTGCTAAGGAGCGTATCGAAGCAATTGGAAGAGTGAAGCTCTCCTTTTAAATAAAAATAACTTTATAAAAACCACCGGAAGGACCTTTCGGTGGTTTTTTGTCTTCATATGGCAGGGTGAAGCCCGGTCAAAATGTCTATATTTACAGCTCGTTTCTCAAACTATGCTAAACAGAAGAATCCTCAGGGTCAAAGCTTTTCAAAATCTTTATGCCTATGAGCAGTGCAAAGGTTCCAATTTTAACCTTGCAAAAGATTACATCAAGGAGTCCTTTCTACCAGATTTGAATAGTATGGAAGTCCAGGACAAGGCTGCCCTCTCTAGGGATGCCCAGTCAGCTATCCAATTATTCGAACAAAGCGTAGACAGCAAAAGTCAGCTTCAAGCTTCTGACGGAAGTCCAAAAATCAAAAAGGTCGTATTGGAGGCAATCAACACTTTCCATTCTTCCAATAAAAAAGATCAGGATTTTCTGTTGAAAAACATGATCGCTTCCGCGGAAAGAATCCCCCAACTTTATCTTTTAGCTATCGAATTATTGCAGGCATTTTCCAAGCAAGCCGGTATAGAGATTGAAAAGAAAAAAAAGCTTCAGGCGGGGAGTCCTGTGGCATTTGCCAATGAGCTGAATCTGACAAACAATAGGGTTCTGGCTAACCTTCGAGAATCTGATATCTATCGTGCAGCAGTAGCTAAAAACAATGCAAACCTGGATGATTTGGAATTGGAAATCAGAGAATGGTTTAGAGATTATATCAAACCTTCTGAGGAATACCAGGCATATATTAAGTTGAGTAATCCTTCCGTAGAAGAAGATTTGCATGCTTCAGATGAGCTTTTGAAGAAGATTCTTTTCAAAAACGACGTAATATTGAACTACTTTTCTGAAAAAGACCTTAATTGGACAGAGAACAAGTCAGTCGTTCGCAGCTTGGCATCAAAGGTTCTGAAAAATGCGGCGGGTCTCGGAGAAGATTCAGACGGGCAAATGCCTGAAATTGCAATGAACTGGGATGAGGATAAGGAGTTTTTTCAAAATATCTTTAACTTCACCATTGAAAATGACAGGGAAAACAAGGCGTTAATTAGTCAAAAAACCAAAAACTGGGATATTGATCGATTGGCATTTACAGATAAAGTCATCATTTCAATGGCGATTACTGAAATGCAAAACTTCCCGAGCATCCCTGTCAAAGTAAGTATCAATGAATACATTGATATCTCCAAGACATACAGTACTCCAAAGAGTAAGCAATTCGTCAACGGATTATTGGATGTCATGGCGAAAGAATTAACCGAAAGCGGTAAAATTCGTAAAAGTGGACGAGGACTTTTGGACAATAAATAATACAACTATGAGCAAAAACAGTAATTCACTCATCGCATTTGTCATTGGAGCCGGTGTAGGTGCGGCATTGGGTGTACTTTTCGCACCGGATAGCGGTTCAAATACAAGAGACAAACTTTCTTTCAGACTTTCAAAATATAAAAAGGAACTGGAAGAATTGATCGAAGAATTAGTAGAGGGAAAAGAACTTCACCTTAACGAGGCTAAAACAGAAGGAAAAAGAGTGATCACAGAAGCCAAAAATAAGGCAGAAAACCTTCTGAGTGACGTGAATAAATTAATTGACCAAATAAACAAAGACAAAAACTAATATGAAAGCTAAACTCTTGAGTGTAGCTGCATTAGCCCTAATGATTGCATTAGGTACTTCTTGCAGCCAGAAAAACGATCAGGACGCTAAAATTCAAGCATTGGAAGATAAAATCGCACAGCTTGAAGCTGGTAGTTCTTCCATCACCCCTGTAAACGCTCAAACTACCCAAACTGCTGATCCAAGCACTCTAGGTGCATTTGAGTTTTCAGAAATGGAGTACAACTTTGGTACTATCAAAGAAGGAGAAGTGATTGAGCATATCTTTAACTTCACCAATAATGGACAGGCTCCTTTGGTGATTTCCAACATCACTGCTTCTTGCGGATGTACTAGCCCTGATTGGACTAAAACCCCTGTAAATCCAGGAGAAAAAGGTTTCGTGAAAGTAGTATTCAACTCTACTGCGAAGTCAGGTGCTCAGGCTCCAACTGTAACTATTCAAGCTAATACCAATCCAACTGTAACCCGTCTTCAAATGAAGGGTACTGTTACACCTGGTGCAGGTGCTGCAGGAGCTCCAGTAGGACCGGTAAAAAGATAATTGATGGTAGCAACAGTTTTAGCGCAGGCTTCGGGCGGTGGCGCAGGCATTATGGGACAGGTTTTTCTGTTCGGATCGATCATTTTGATCATGTATTTCTTTATGATTCGACCTCAACAGAAGAAACAAAAAGAGACCAAGAAATTTATAGAAGAAATCAAAAAAGGAGAAGACGTAGTCACAATCGGAGGACTTCACGGTAAAGTGAGTTCGGTTGAAGGTGATGTGGTAATTCTTGAATTAGATAGAGGATTCAAAGTCAAAGTTGAAAAATCAGCTATCTCCATGGATTTCTCTAAGAAACCAACAAAATAAAACATTGAATTTTGCCGGATACTAAAAAATCCTCTAGCGGGATTTCACCGAAAAAACTCTCTAATCTAAAAGTGGTAGTTCTCTGCGTTGCAGCGGCTACCACTTTTTGGATTTTAAACGCCCTGAATAAGGACGACTATACGACTATTGTCGATTATCCTATAGAATTCTCTTTTAATCAGGAGAAGTTTATGGCAGTCAGACCTTTGCCAAAAAGCGTGGAAATCGAAATATCCGGCAACGGGTGGGATTTGTTAAGGAAGTACTTCAACTTCAACAACAATCCCTATGTCATAGAATTAAGTAATCCTACTTCCAGAAACTTTATTCTGACTTCTGATATCAAGCGAGGAATCTCTGAATTTATTTCCCCAACCCAGCTTATTTCTTTAGTAAGAGATTCTCTAGAATATGAAATTGACAGAATTCAAACTGTCACCCTCCAGCCTGAGTTGGATTCCTTAAGCTACTCCTTAGCAAAAAACTACAGATTATTAGAAAAACCGGTTTTCGAACCTTCTCAAGTGACAGTAGTTGGACCGAGCTCTATTATCGACCTTTTTGAGGGTAAATTCCCTGTTCAGCTTAAGGAAAATAGGCTCAACAAAGACCTAGAAAAAACCGTCAAATTAGAAGTAGGTGAAAATATTCAGCAATTCATCACCATCAAAGATGAAGTCATTCAGGTGAAACTGGATCTGGTGGCTTTTTTAGAAGGAAATAAAAGACTGAAGGTTAAAAAAATCAACTTTCCCAGAACAGTCAGCCTGGAAGAAGAAGATCCATTGATCATGATGTACTACTTGGTGGATGAGCGAAAAACCCAGGAGCTGAAGGAAATGGAGTTTGAAGCAATTTTGGACTACTCCAAAAGAAACCGACAGGACTCCACTATATCCGTACAAATCAAGCCACTCCCCTCCTTTTTAGATCAAGTAAGAGTGGAGCCTCCACTGTTAAGACTGAAATATGAGCCCTAAGCCAAAGCTTGTCGGAATAACGGGGGGAATAGGTTCTGGAAAATCCACCGTAGCTAAAATTTTTGAAATATTGGGAATCCCTGTTTACTATGCAGACGATAGAGCCAAATCTCTGATGAACCATGACTCGGAATTAAAAAAGCAAATCATCCAAGAATTCGGAGAAGAAAGCTATAATTCAGAAGGGGACTTAAATAGAAAGTATTTAGCATCCACCGTTTTCTCTGATCCCGAAAAAGTAAAAAAGATCAATAGCATGGTTCATCCAGCTGTAGGAAGGGATTTTGAAACCTGGGCAGGTAGTCAAAGTACTCCTTATGTGCTAAAAGAGGCGGCATTAATTTTTGAAACTGGCGGAGAAAAGAAACTCGATGCCGTCATCAATGTCAGTTCGCCTCTCAAAATACGAGTAAACCGGGTACTCATGAGAGACCCTCACCGATCCTTGGAGCAAATCAATCAGATTATTGATCAGCAAATCCCAGATGAAGACAAAAACGAAAGAGCTGATTTTGTCATCAAAAACACGGAGAACAAGATGCTGATTCCCCAAGTCTTAGAAATCCATCAAAAACTCCAATCATAAGGATTTTTCCCACCAGCTTTTATGGACGATTTTCCAATTGCCTTCTACTAATATCAGAGTTAGAAAGTCATAATAATAAATTCCCGGCCAAAATAACTCGGTCTCAACTGAAGCGGTATTTCCCTGAACTCTGATGGAAATAATCTCATTTTTATAGTTGGAAGGATTTCTTTTTTCGCCTTTGGAAGTAGCTTCTGCCCAAGTTGGGAAATCCGTGATAGTGAGATTTGTTCCTCTATACCCAATCAACCTTGCTTCAGGGAGAAATGCCTTCTCGAGCTTTTCTTTATCTCGCTCAATCATTCCGTCAAAATACAATTGTACAGTTTTAGTGATTAGATCTCTGTCTGATTGTTCTTGGGCAAATGAAAGCTCACATAAGCTCAAAAGAAAAAAGAGTAGTATAAGTTTCTTCATGTCTTTGGAGTAAGATTCAACTTTTCAATAAACGATTAATCGGGAGGAAAATGTTTTATGGCCCATACTTTTGAACAAGTTTTGATAATTCATTCTGATTATCTGCAATCATGCCAGTTGCCTTATTTTCTTTGCTTGACTGGCTGGATGCTTCGACTTCGCTCAGCACGGGCGACCGATGACCGAAGATCCACGCTGGCAGGCGAAGCTTCCGGATTCTGATCCTTTCAGCAGACAAGAAGCCGTATTTTTGTCAATACTGGTAAGAAAGCGGATATCCATATAATTCATTTTAACAAAAAAAGGAACCCTAATAGAGTTCCTTTTTTAATCAACTATAGACCCTTAATTATCGATCAATTGAGCTCAATACCTTTTTCATAAAGGCGTTTCCAGCGTCTTTTTCAGACATACCAGAGGCTACCATTTCATGAACCTCCAACGCACCACAGAGATTGGAAATTAACTCACCAATCACATCTAGCTCATTTTCTTTTAGAGAAGGAGCTTCAGAGATATTTTCTAAAACTTCCAGAGCTGTTTCAATCTGCTCAGGAGCACAAGTTCTCTGAATGGTTTTAATTACTGGCAATTTCATTGATTAAGGCTTTTAATTGATCTTCCTTATTTGTTTGAATTTGCTTGACCAACTGACCTCCTTTGAATGAGGCGAAAGTCGGCAAGTTATTGACTTGTGCCAGCTTTCTAGATTGAGGAAATTTCTCAGCGTCAACTACCACAAATACCTTATCTGCATTTTCTCCTGCCAGTCTTCTGAATTTAGGCTTCATAATTCGGCAATTTCCACACCAGCCAGCAGAATACTGCACGATTACCTCCTCGTTTGATGCTACAAGTTCTTGTAGCGTATCTTCAGTTAGTTCTATCATGGTTTTGATTAATTATTGGATAAATAATTAGCTACACCTTCATTAGTAGCCTGCATCGCTTCTTTTCCTTCCTCCCAGTTGGCAGGACATACTTCACCAAATTTTTCTACGTGAAGCAAAGCATCCAAAAGTCTCAAGTACTCATCGATATTTCTTCCAAGTGGAAGATCATTGATTGATTCATGACGTACTGTTCCTTCTTTATCGATCAAGAAAGTTCCTCTGTAAGCTACAGGAGTCCCTTCAAAAGACCAGAAATTAGTTTCAGCATCGAATGAATATTTACCTGCCAAAACCCCGTAATTTAATGCGATGGTTTTAGCTGCATCTGCCAAAATAGGGTAAGTCACTCCTTCAATTCCACCTTCACCTTTTGGTGTCATCAACCAAGCCAAGTGAGTCTCTTCTGTATCGGTAGAACATCCGATAACCACGGTATCTCTCTTTTCAAACTCAGCTAATTTTTCTTGAAAAGCATGAAGCTCTGTTGGACAAACAAAAGTGAAATCTTTTGGATAGAAGAAAAGAACAACATTCTTCTTACCCAGATACTGCTCTAGGCTGAAGTTTTCAATGATTTCTTCTCCGTTAATTACTGCTCCTACAGAAAACAAAGGAGCTTTTTTACCTACAAGTGCCATATATAGTTGTTTAATTCTAATACGAAATTAAACAACAGTGTACAGAATAAAAAGAATAAACTATCGAATTAAGTTTTTTATGAATATATATACAGTATTATATTTTTGTTTTATCTTTTTTTTAAAATATTATTTTTTAAAATGAAATTCAATAGAACTCTTAAGAACTCGCAATCCTTTGCGGACAAAACTTACTTTGATAGATTGAATTATTCTATTGCCAATTGTCAAAAACAATAAAAAAGGCTACCCATTCTCTGAGTAACCTTATGATCAAATAGTTATGTTTTTTTGAGATTATATCATTTCAAAACCCAAGTACGAATGAAGAACTTTTGGCATTTTAATTCCTTCTTCTGTCTGATTGTTTTCCAAAATAGCGGCAACAATTCTTGGCAAGGCAAGCGCAGATCCGTTGAGTGAATGAGCCAATTGAGTTTTCTTATCCTCACCTTTAAATCGAAGTTTTAATCGATTGGTCTGATAAGTTTCAAAATTAGAAACAGAACTCACCTCCAGCCATCTTTCCTGAGCAGCAGAATAAACTTCCATATCGTAAGTCAAAGCAGAAGTAAAGCCCATATCTCCCCCACACAATCTTAACACCCTGTAAGGAAGTTCAAGTTTTTGAAGCAAACCTTGAACATAGCTGCTCATATCCTCCAAAGCTTCATAGGACTTATCCGGATGAGTTATTTGAACGATCTCTACCTTATCAAATTGATGCAGACGGTTCAATCCTCTAACGTGAGCCCCCCAGCTACCTGCTTCTCTTCGGAAACAAGGGGTATATCCGACATTCTTAATCGGTAATTGATCCTCAGCTACGATGACATCTCTGTATAAATTCGTAATTGGAACTTCAGCGGTAGGAATTAAATACAAATTATCTGCAGTCGCATGGTACATCTGCCCTTCCTTATCCGGAAGCTGGCCAGTACCGTATCCTGAATCCTCATTCACTAAAATTGGCGGCTGAACTTCCATAAAGCCAGCTTTCAAGGCCTCATCCAAAAAGAAGTTGATCAGAGCTCTCTGTAGGCGAGCGCCTTTCCCCTTGTAAACAGGGAAGCCCGCGCCGGTAATTTTTACTCCTAGATCGAAGTCAATGATATCGTACTTCTTGATCAGCTCCCAATGGGGTTGCTTTCCATCATATAGATTGGGGATTTCACCATGCTCTAAGACCACTTCATTATCTTCAGCTGATTTCCCTGAAGGAACGGAAGAATGAGGGATATTCGGAATAGTATATAAAAGTGTTTTTAAATCCTCCTCAGCTCTTGAGTTTTCATCATCCAACTCTTTGATTTGAGCTTTTATCTCAGCTGTTCGGGCTTTTGCCTTTTCTGCCTCTTCCCTTTTTCCTTCCTTCATCAGCATGCCAATTTGTTTGGAAATAGCATTTGATTCAGCCTGAATCTGATCTCTCTGAGTTTGGGAGGACTTTCGCTGATCATCCAATTGAATCACCTGATTCAACAATGATTCAGCATTGGGGAAATTTCTTTTATTAAGACCTGCTAAAACGGCCTCGAAATTATCTCGAATATGATTTGTTAATAGCATGGAAAAGGTATTCTTTAGAAAGCTGCAAAGATAAGGACTTATCTCACAATGATGGTCTTTGTGACAGAGGAGAAAGGGCCTTCTAGCTCTTTTCCATCATTTCTCAATAGGGAAATTTGAACTTGGTAGCTTCCTGGAAGCAAATTGGCTACCCGCACAGGGGCCATGTGATCTATTTCGTAGGAAAACTCCCCTATCTCAATTCTTACCTTCAGCCCATCTAGTTTCATATCTCCTCCTACTACCAAAAAGTCAATAATCAACTCATGCTCAGGATCCACAATCTGATTATTTCTAGGCAGGTTGACTGCAAGACAGGGTTCTGCTGAGTACGGAAATGGTCTGGAGTCCCCCACCTGAAAATCTCTGTCAACATAATTTCCGAAATTTTTTAAGGCCAATCCCTCTTCATCTACCAAATAGGCTACTACCCTATAGCTTCCTTCTTCTAATTGTCTTTGAAAAATGGGTGTGCGAAAACCAGCCGGATCACCACCATTCAGAATATTGAATAGCAAAAAGCGCTCTACGGTCTGCTCCTCGAAAGGGAAGTTTTTGATATTAAATTCAAAAGGTACTTTTCCGGGCCGGAAGACCTGATTACCAAGCGGCGTATATAATTCGAGAATCGCATCCGGGTAATCTGAAGAATCCTCGTATTGATAAAAGGTAACCTTCTGCTGGCTTAGGTCAAGAGATAGAGAGTCCTGAGAAATCTCCATAACTTCCTCGTTGATTTTTTTCTTTTCCTCACTACAAGCCCAAATAAAAAGGATCAAAACGGGCATCCATAACAGGTTTTTTTTCATACCGCGGGGTTTTGATACTAAAGGTATTATTTTTAGGGCAAAATTTCAGGAAATCATACCTAACAGAAAATTACGATGGACATCCTATTCGACGAGATTCCAAGTCTGGATTTGGCAGACTTTACCTCAGGAACACCAGAACAAAAAGCAGCTTTCGTCAAAAAATTAGGCGAAGCTTATCAAAACATAGGTTTTGTGGCGATCAAAAACCATGGATTGTCCCAAGATCTACAAGACAGATTATATGGTAGTATCAAATCATTTTTCGCTTTACCTGATGAAGTAAAATCCAAATATGAAAAACCTGAAATCGGTTTTCAAAGAGGATATACCGGAAAAGGGAAAGAGCATGCAAAAGGTAGAAACACCGGAGACTTAAAAGAATTTTATCATGTAGGACAAGAGTTGGCACAAATTCCAGACTCAGATCCTATCAAAGCAGAGTATCCTGAAAATATCTGGCCGGATGAGCTCCCTGAGTTTAAAAATGATGCGCTAGAGGCTTATAGAACTTTGGAAAATGCCGGCAAAGCCATGTTGAGAGCTATTGCCCTTAACTTGGATTTACCGGAAGATTACTTTGAGCAAAAAGTGGCTCACGGAAATTCGATTTTGAGACAGATTCATTATTTCCCGATCACTAATCCCGATGAGGTTCCGGCCGATGCTGTTCGTGCAGCGGAACATGGAGATATCAATTTGATCACGCTATTGATGGGTGCAAGTGCGGATGGTTTGCAGGTCTTAAGAAAGGATGGCAAATGGATTCCAATTACTGCACTTCCTGATCAGTTGGTGGTCAATGTGGGCGATATGCTGGAAAGATTAACCAATAAAAAACTGAAATCTACTATTCACCGAGTAGTGAATCCACCGCGCGAATTGATGAACACAAGTAGGTATTCTATTCCTTTCTTTATGCATCCAAGATCCGATATGGATTTGACCTGCCTGGAAAGCTGTATAGATGAGCAAAATCCGAAGCAATTCAAAGACGCCACGGCTGGGGAGTTTTTGGAAGAAAGACTTCGGGAACTAGGCCTTCGTAAATAATCATGTCAGTTAAAAGGGTCAGATACTACCTATTTCTAAGGGACATTCTGACCCTTTCTTTGACAGCCTTTGGTGGGCCTCAGGCATTTTTAGCCATGCTGATTGATCGCATGGTCCATTCTAGAAACTATATAACCGAGGAAGAACTCTGGGAGCTCAATGCCTTATGCAATATGCTACCCGGTCCCTCCTCTACGCAATTGGTTTCGGCAATAGGCTTCAGAGTTGGAGGTCCTAACCTCGCTTATTTGGCGCTACTAGTTTGGATAATCCCTGCTACTCTGCTGATGACCTCTGCAGCTGCATTGATTTACTTTTTAGAAGAAAATACCCCAGGGGCTTTAAACTTCGCCAAATTCATTCAGCCCATGGCGATAGGTTTTATCATTTTTGCTGCGCAAAAAACGATTTCAAAAATGGTACAGACCACTGAAGCCATGGTTTTGGTTTTGATCTCTACCTTCATTTCATTTTTCTACAGCTCTCCTTATGTATTCCCTATTCTTCTTTTGGCTGGGGGACTAAGCACCTCTATCAAATATAAAAATCAACCCAAGTATGAAAAAGATGAGCCCTTGGTCATCCAATGGGCTAACTTCTACCTATGGGGAGGGGTTTTGGTATTGGCGGCAACTCTAGGTGCTTTGACCAAATACCAACCTGTCATCTTATTTGAGAATTTCTACCGAAACGGGAGCTTGATTTTTGGAGGAGGTCAAGTATTGGTGCCTTACCTGTACACTGAATTTGTGGATTTCAAAAACTTTCTCAGTTCGGAAGAATTTCTGACTGGATACGCTATTTCACAAGGAGTACCGGGACCCACTTTTTCTTTTTCGTCTTTTGTAGGAGCATTTTCCATGAAAGAGTTTGGATTGATTGGTTTTCTAACTGGCGGATTAATCGCTGCTGCGGGGATATTCCTGCCTGGAATATTTATGATCTTCTTTGTGATTCGATTTTGGGATCAACTGAAAAAATACAGACCTGTAAGAGCCGCGCTGGAAGGAATCAATGCTGTATCCTGCGGGATGTTGATCGCTGCAGCTTATTTACTTTTTGAGCCATTAGAAGCTAACCTAGTTAATATTTTAATGATATTGGGAACCTATTGCCTCTTGCAATTCACTAAAATATCTTCCCCTCTAATCATTTTGGGAGGTATTTTATTAGGAATTGGAGTGAATTTTCTTTCCTAATCTTAGAACGAAAAAGGTATATCACATCAAAAAGGAACAAGAATAAGGCTTTAGACGTTTTAAAACCGTAAATCATTTCCTATATTTCCTTTATGCAGGCCTACGAATTTATCAATAACCTTATTCCTCCATTGAAGCTAAGCGACAAGACCAGAAAGGCATTGGCTTGGATGGAAGAGATCCGAACGGATGTTTTACCCGTGGTGGATCAAGGTCATTTTTTAGGGCTTCTCCGAGATGAAATGATTTTTGAATTGAATGATTTGGATAAAGACATCTTGGGTATTGTTCCTGAAAATCCAAATTGTTGGGTATTCAGTGACAAGCATATTTATGATGTACTCAAGGCGAGTGCAGAGCATCATTCCAATATTGTTGCAGTAGTAGATAGAGACATGACCTACCTGGGGGTAGTGACTATGGAGGATGCCATCTCTGCCTTTGCAGATAGCCTTTCTATCCAATCCCAAGGCTCGGTATTGATACTTTCGTTAAATATGACGGATTATTCATTGGCAGAAATCAGTAGAGTAATTGAAACAGAAAACACTAAGGTATTGAGTTCATTTATCAGCAGTGATCCTTTGGATGATTCCAAAATCAAGCTTACGCTGAAGCTAGACAAGCCTGAGCTCCGACATATCAAAGCTACCTTGGAGCGCTTTGGTTATAAGATCCTAGACCATTACCAGGAGGAAACCGGTGTGAGTAGTGAAGAAGACAGAATCGGTAACTTGCTAAGATTTTTAGATATTTAGGCTATGAATTCAAGAAATGAGTATTCCCCACCTTAAAGGAATACTTATCTTTTTTGATTCAATACCTATTAAAAACCCTGCTTTTTTGCAGATTAAAGAGGGATTTTATGCCAAATAAATCCAAATTATAAACAGATGAAATCGAGCACGGGGGAAAACCTCACACACAGGCATGCCCCGATGTATCGGGGAACCGGTGCGAGATTCCATCTGACCTCTAAAAAACAAATTATAAACAGATGAAAGTCGCTTTGCACGGCTTGGCGCTCAAGATAGAATTTTTGAATGACGTCAAAGCTTTATTCACAGCCTTACAGAATCATCAGTTCGAAATATTTGTCACGGAACAGTTTGACAGGCAACTTCGAATGCACGGAAATACCGGGCTGAATTATTGGCTGCTGGACGGTACGGATGATATGAGCCAGATGGATTTTTTAATTTCCATCGGCGGTGATGGTACTTTGCTGGACTCCGTATGTCAGGTGGGAGAAGTAGAAACTCCGATTTTGGGCTTGAATACAGGTAGGTTAGGATTTTTGGCCACTGTATCTACAGATAAAATCGACGAGGCAGTTAGAAACTTGAGCGAGAATAATTACCAAATTGAAAATAGAAGCCTCGTATCTCTGGATGCAAAAAGAAAACTTTTCAATGGGTTGAATTTCGGATTGAACGAATTTACCATTCACAAAAGGGATACTTCTTCCATGATCACTGTGCATACTTACATTGACGGAAAGTATCTGAATAGCTATTGGGCAGACGGACTTATTGTAGCAACTCCAACCGGCTCTACCGGATACTCTTTGAGTTGCGGAGGACCTTTAATTTCTCCAGAAGCAAAAAACCTAGTCATCACTCCGGTAAGTCCTCATAATTTAAATGTGAGGCCTATCATCGTTTCAGATGAAAGCGAGATTACCTTCGAAATAGAAGGAAGGGCAGAGAAGTTTTTGATTTCATTGGACTCCAGATCTACCTCCATTTCTTCAGACTTGAAGTTGAAGGTAAAAAAAGAACAATTCTGTGCCCGGCTTGTCAAATTACCCAGCTACAATTTTTTTGATACCTTGCGGTATAAATTAAATTGGGGTTTTGATATGAGAAATTGAGGCTAAAAGGTAAAAAAATGCCAATTTTAGCTTAACAAATATTAACCGCAATCATACTAGACAGCGTTTTTTAAACGTTGGGTACTTCATAACTTGCATCGTCTTGAAAAAGGTCAATTTTCAGATTTTCAAAACACTAGTCTGTATTTCTATACTTGGTCTTTGTTTTCTTTCAGAGACAAAGGCTCAGAAATATGAAATAGGTGGTGGATTGGGTACCACGGCATATACCGGGGATATCCTGAGGAAAATTGATCTGGACCATTTAGGTCTTCACGGCACGTTGTTTGGCAAGAGAAATTTTGACAATGTATGGACGCTTCGGCTTGGTTTGACAGCCGGTACTCTTAGAGCTACCGATAGTGTAAGGCCTTATGACCTGGCAGCAGAGAGAAGAGATGCAAGATTCAGAGGAGGGATTATTGAAGGAACAGCCATTATGGAATTTAATTTCCTGGATTTTCTTCGGAATGATTCTGAATTTTTCTGGTCTCCTTATGCATTCTTTGGAATAGGTTATTCTCACTTCTTTTCAAAAGGAAATACTTACGCTTTCCAATTTTCGGAAAGGTATAACGTAGGTACCGTGGTAATTCCATTTGGAGGAGGGGTAAAATACAGGCTTAATGATAGGTGGACACTGGCAGTCGAAGCTGGCATTAGAGCTACATTTACGGATTATCTAGATAAGATAGATAGTAGAACACCGCCTATACCCAGATTTCAGGATCCGGCCAATCCTAATCAACCCTATGGGATTAATTTTGGAAACCCATATGACAAGGACTGGTATTACTTTTTGGGTGTGACATTGAGCTATACCATCGCTTCCACCAAATGCTACGCCTATTAATTAATTGAGTCTTAGGCTTAATTATTGGAAAAGAAATAGCATTTTTGTACCTCCAAAAATGTAAGGTATTCTGAACCCAAGTAATGAAGGAAGTACTAGACAGAGAGCGGATCCCCAGACATATTGCAATTATCATGGACGGCAATGGCCGTTGGGCCAAGAAAAAAGGCGCCATGAGGATATTCGGCCACAGACATGCGATTCAGGCTGTAAAAGATGCAATAGAGGGAGCAGAAAACCTGGGAGTGAAATATCTAACCCTATTTTCTTTCTCCACCGAGAACTGGTCCCGACCTCAAGATGAAGTGAATGGTCTCATGGAATTATTGGTAAAAACCATTACCGATGAAGTGCCCATGATGATGAATAACAATATCCGATTAGAAAGCATAGGCGATATTGACAGCCTCCCTCCTTCGGCATACGAAAAACTAATGGAGGCTAAAAAAATAACCTCTACCAATTCCGGTCTCACCGTCATCTTGGCATTAAGCTACAGTGGACAGTGGGAATTAACCCAAGCGACCAAACGCATTGCTCAAAAAATCTCTGAGGGGAAATTGAAGGTTGAGGATATCAATCAAAATTTGGTAGCGGAACATTTAGAAACCGCAGGAATACCAGATCCTGAATTGATGATCCGAACCAGTGGGGAGTACAGGATTAGTAATTTTCTCCTGTGGCAACTGGCCTATACAGAGTTACATTTTACTCCTGTTTTATGGCCGGATTTTAGAAGAGAGCATCTGGAAGCAGCCATCTTGGATTTCCAAAAAAGGGAAAGAAGATTTGGTAAAACCGGAGAGCAAGTTAAACCTTAGATAATGAATGTAGTCAAGCTTGATTCAATTCTCATTTCAGCAAATGAAGATTGTAAAGCAAGATTCCATATGACCATCTTGGTCAAATTATAGTCTTATGAAAAGAAGTTTACTGATTCTGTTTTGTCTGATCTGGGCAAGTTCTGCAATGGCTCAAATTCGTTTGGGTCAAAGCCGTTATACATCGTCTAGACCGGTGAATATTTTGGAATTAAATTATTCCAAACCAGAAACCTATAGAATCGCAGAAATAAAAGCAGTTGGTCTTACCACTTTGGACGAAACCGCCATTCTATCCCTTTCCGGCTTGAAAGTCGATGATAGAATTGAAGTTCCCGGAGAGGCTATTTCGAATGCTTTGAAAAAGCTTTGGAATCAAGGGATCATCGGAGATGTAAAAATCTTAGTGACCAAAGTGGAAGGTGAGGACATCTCTCTGCTATTAGATTTAACTGAAAGACCTAGATTTTCCAGAGTAGAATTCAAGGGAGTGAATAAAACTCAGGAAAGTGAACTGAGAGACAAAGTCAATATTCGTGGAAGAGTAGTTCGAGAGGACGTACTCAACACCGCGCAGCGAAATATCCAAAAGTACTTTGTGGACAAAGGCTTTTTGAATACAGATGTAAAAGTGACTCAAGAACGAGATACCACACTTCCCAATTCTGTCAAGCTTCGATTCGATGTTAATCAAAATTCGAAAGTAAAGATCAATGAAATCAGAATCTTTGGAAATGAGGAGATCGCTGATTCCAAAGTGAAGGGAAAGTTGAAGAAAACCAAAGAGCATGCGCGGGTAAGCGTGTTCCGGGATATTTATTCCAGAGTTACGGCTGCTACTCCTGAGGACATTGGGAATGCAGTTTTACATACTGATTCTGCTTCCAAAGAGGATGCAAAAACTTACATCAACAAAAACTTCAAGCTTAATTTCTTTGCCGGGTCCAAATACATTCCCAAGGAATATAGGAATGATAAAGAAAATGTCATCAACTTCTACCAAAGCAAGGGGTTCAGAGATGCCAAAATTGTCGAAGACTCTGTTTACAAGTTTGGAAAAGATGAGATCAACATTGACATAGAGCTAGAAGAGGGAAGAAAGTATTATTACAGAAATATTGAATTCACCGGTAATTTCATTCACCCTGATGAGGTGTTAGCTGCCAAACTTGGTATTCAAAAAGGTGACGTTTACGATAAAGAAAAGCTCGATAAGCGCCTGAATTATGATCCTCAAAAGGGAGATGATGTCAGTTCCCTTTATCAGGATAATGGTTATTTGTTCTTCAATATACAGCCGATAGAAGTTAATGTTGTCGGCGATTCCATTGATTTGGAAATGAGGATTTTTGAAGGCCCGCAGGTAACTGTAAATTCTGTCAGCATCAAGGGAAATGAAAGAACTTCTGATCACGTGGTGATGCGTGAAATCCGGATTCTCCCTGGTCAAAAATTCAACAGAGCCTTATTGGTACGTACGATCCGGGAATTATCCCAATTAGGATACTTTGACCCTGAGAAAATCAATCCGGACCTTCGCCCTAATTTCGAAGCAGCGACGGTGGATATCACTTTCGAACTGGAAGAAAGACCAAATGATCAGATCGAACTATCCGGTGGATGGGGAGGCTTCTTTGGATTCGTTGGAACTGTTGGACTTACATTCAACAACTTCTCCATCAAAAACATCGGCAATTTCGATAAATGGGATCCACTTCCTGTAGGAGATGGACAAAAATTATCCTTGAGAGTTCAGGCTAATGGGCGTTCTTTCCAAAACTATTCTCTTTCCTTGACCGAGCCATGGTTTGGAGGCAAGAAACCAAATGCCTTGAGCTTTAGCTTTAACCACTCTGTACAAAGACAGGTTGACTTCTTCAATAGAGCAAACTTTGGAAATGAATTAGGCTTTTTCAAGATCACCGGAGCAACTCTAGGATTAGCAAAAAGAGTAACCTGGCCAGATGATTACTTTAGTGTTTCCAACTCGCTTCAGTTCCAGATTTATGAGTTCGATCAATTTGGAACATCCTTCGGGTTAAGTTATCCAACCGGAAGATCTAATAGCTTAACAATCAACAATACGATTGCTAGAAATAACGTGGATAATCCAATCTATCCAAGATTTGGATCGAATATCATGTTATCCACTTCATTTACTCCACCTTATACTTCTTTGAATCAGAACTTGAATTCGGAGTCAAGTGATGAGGAAAAATATAAGTGGTTGGAATACCATAAGTGGATGTTTGATGCTTCTGTCTATACTCCCCTATTTGGATCCACCAAATTTGTGGCAAGTGCCAGAGCACACATGGGCTTCTTGGGGTCTTATGGAAATAGAATTGGATTGATTCCTTTGGAAAGATTTGTTATGGGTGGTGACGGTATGACCTTCAATAACTTTGCTTTGGGGCAGGAAATTATCGGATTGAGAGGATACGAAAATCAATCAATTACTCCAGGAAGAGAAACGAGAGGTACGGCTAACCCTGATCCATTTGGTGGTGTGGTTTACAACAAATATGTTATGGAGCTTAGATTCTTGGTTTCTCCAAACCCATCAGCAACGATATTCTTGTTAACCTTTGCTGAAGCAGGAAACAACTGGGGATCTTATAAGGACTTTAATCCGTATGATCTGAAAAAATCAGCAGGTGTGGGTGCAAGAATCTTCATGCCAGCCTTCGGGTTATTAGGTGTAGACTGGGGTTATGGATTTGACCAAATACCTGGAGAAACCAGAAGAAGTGGTCCACAATTCCACTTTACCATTGGTCAGCAGTTTAGATAAGCTTGAAATGAGTGCGAGATTAGTTAATTTATGTCAAAATTTAAGGGAACAAAGCTCGTTTAAGAGCTGAATCTTCAAATTGATGTCACATGAATAACTCATCGAAAATTGTACTTTTGCTTTTCTTAATCCTGCTTTCTGGCTCTCTAAAGGCACAAAAGTTCGGTTATATAGATTCAGAGTATATCTTAAATAAGCATCCAGATTACAAAATTGTGCAGCAGGAGCTACAAAAGCTCAGTGACAACTGGAAGAAAGAGGCACAAAGTTTGGATAAAGAGATCAAAGAAATGTACGTTCAGCTAAAGGCTGAAGAAGTTCTATTGACAGAGGAAATGTATCAAAATAGGATGCAGGAGATCAAGAAAAAAGAGAAGGCATCTCAGGAATTCAATAGCCGTATATTCGGTATTGACGGACAATATTTCCAAAAGCAGGCGGAGCTTTTACAACCTTTGCAGTCAAAGATCTATGATGCCATAGAGCGGGTGTCCAGAAAAAACAATTTGGCCATGTTATTTGACAAAGCCTCCGTACCTTCGGGAATTATTTATACAGACCCAAGACATGACTATTCAGAGTTTGTTTTGGAAGAGTTAGGAATAGAAGACAACAATTAAAATTAAAATCTAAACGTATGAAAGTTAAAGTTATCCTTTCCGCAATCGCATTGCTTTGCGTAGGATTTGTCGCCCAAGCGCAGGAAGTAAAAATTGGTTATACCAATGTAGAATTTATCATGGACTTGATGCCTGAAATGGAGCAAATCGGTGCTGACATTCAGGATTATCAAACCCAACTTCAAACAAATATTCAAACAAAAGCTCAGGATTTCCAAAGACAAGTACAGTCTTATCAGCAAGCAGCTGGTACTATGACTGAGCAGGCTAGAGCTGCAAAAGAGCAAGAGCTTACTAAACTTCAGCAAGATTTGCAGAAATATGAGCAAGACGCTCAAGTTAGCTATCAAAGAAAATTACAGGAACTATTAGACCCTGTACAGACTAAAGTAATCAATGCAATTAATGCTGTAGCTGCTGAAAATAACTATACTCATGTATTTGCTGAGACTGCAGGACAAGCTCCTATCCTTCTTTATACCAAAGAAGAAGATAAGTTTACTGAGTTGGTTTTGGCAAAATTAGGAGTAGAAATGCCAACTGCACCTGCCACTTTGGACTCTACCAGACCAAGAATGCAGGAATAATTACTCCAAGAATATAAAGAAGAGGCTGTCTCAAAAGTGCAATTTGTCACATTAGAGCTATTTATGAGACAGTCTCTTTTTTGTTTAGGCCAAATTGATCTGAGCTAACTTTTGTTTGAGTTTTCGAAGCTCTAGAGAATCATTTACTTTTACTGCATGCCTAAGGAATCGATTAAGGATAAACTCAGCAAAAGCCAAGATGCCATTTTAGTGGATTTTTACGCGGATTGGTGTGGCCCATGCCAAACCATGGATCCAATTATTTCCGAGGTTCTCGAAGAGCTCGACGGGAAAATAAAGCTTTTAAAACTGAACGTTGATAAATATCCTCAGCTTGCACAGCAATTTGCCGTGCGGTCTATTCCTCATTACATTCTTTTCAAACGAGGTAAAATTCTTTGGAGAAAGGGGGGGATTATTACTAAAAGAGATTTGGAAAAGACCTTGAAAGGTTTTACTTAAAAAAGACTCTATTTATAGGCTAGCGTCCGGTAAATGAATGTTAAGAAAAAATGGCCTATTAATCTTTACTTTTCATCCATAGTATTAACCCGGCAATCATAATCACTCCTCCTACTGCCAAAGCCAAATTGATATCCCTTTGCGTTTTTTTTGCCTTTTGTAGGTAGTTTGATCCCAATCCTTTTTTGCCGATAAACTCTTCAATTCTATCGATTCTATTTTCCAATTCTTCTTTAGCTTTTCTAGTAATTTCCATAATGGTTGTATGTTTAAAAGTTTACTCTTACTACTATTTAACACTTGTGATAAAAAATAGTTCTGATTTTGTGTCTGGTTCAAGAAGGAATAGAATCGAATATTGAGCCTTTTTTGATTGAATTTCCTCCCAGAAAAAGGAGTTTTAATCCCAATATTTCCGGAATAGAGAAGCATCAGATCTACATTAGTCCCGAAACCCGATTTTTTCCGGAATGGTGCGGTCCTTGTCAAACTATGCCCCCATTCGCCTATGTTTGGAATGCATGCTATGGACAAAGCGTATTCTGCAAGCTCTCTGGAACAAAACGGTTTTATACCTCCTAAAACCCTGTACAACTGTCGGGAGTAATTCCATTTCCAAAGTTTAACTCTTTCAGGGTTGTCAAATTCAATCCAACAAGAATTTATTTTTCCGCCGGTTCCGCCGACCAGCCGGTAGAGGAAGGCCGAAGGCTTTTCAGAAGTAGACGGCTTCACCGTCTTTTATCCATTCCTCCGGAACAATGATAATGACCCCGAGAGGGGTCCAACCTTTGAATAGCCATGGGTGCAACCCATGGTTACAGGGTAATACAATTTATTTGGTACTTACAGACCCTGAAGGGGTCGAACAATATGGAGAAGTTATTTTCAACCCACCCCCTTTGAACATAGAATAAACATTAGTGTAAACGTATATTTCCTTACCTACAATCTGGTAAAGCTAAAATGACGCTTGATGGGTCAATTTTTTGAGGCTTGTATTGATTTCATTTTTTAGAATTTGCAAATAGAACACCTATCGTTCAACCCTTTCAGGGTTGCCAAAACTAAATTATTTATCGTTTTCATTCCCTAGGTTTCACCTAGGGCTATTGAAAGGTTCGACGGCTTCACCGTCTTTTTACAATATCCCCACTGAGTGTAGTCAAATGATTGTGGCGACTGAGTGGAATTTGCCCCCCCGCCTCAGCGTGGTCAAATCATTGCTATGGGCTGGGTGGAATTTGCCCGCCCTGCATGCTGGCCCAAGGTTAAAATCTTCCAAAGGGAAGATTTCTAAAACCCTTGTCCTACCCTATTATCCAAACCATCCCGAAGGATCGGGATGCAATTGGTTTAAGATACTATCCCCCTGCCAACCGACCTAAGGGAATCCAACAGTAGTAAGTCATCATGTTCAATCTCTTCCGGATGGACCCCACTATTATACCTAGTATTCCATTTTTTTCACAACGTCTGAATTGAAAAGGCCTTGAAAGGCTAAATATGAAAAAAGCTCCCGGTTAAGGAGCTTTTCTATTTTAAACAAAGAATTTCAGTTTGATAACTTCCTTTTCGGATAAGAAACGGTAATGACCCCGTTTTAAGTCTTTTTTATCCAATCCGGCAAACATCACTCTATCCAAGGCGGTCACTTCATAGCCAAGGTGAGCGAAAATCCTTCTCACAATTCTGTTTCGTCCAATGTGAATTTCAAGACCTAGAATTTTACGATCCTTAGATAGCACTTGCATGTCATCTACATTAGCCGGACCATCTTCCAATGTCAAGCCTTCCAAAACAGCTTCTTCATCCTTTTTGGTCAAAGGTTTATCTAAGGTTACCTGATAGATTTTTTTGATCTCATTGGAAGGGTGAGAAAGCTTGGCAGCCAATTCTCCATCATTGGTAAATAATAGCAGTCCAGTAGTATTTCTATCCAATCTACCTACTGGAAATATTCTTTCTTCACAGGCGTTTTCCACCAACTTCATTACTGTTTTACGCTCCATTGGATCCTCGGTCGTAGTGATAAAGTCCTTAGGCTTATTCAATAGAACGTACACCGGCTTTTCAGGATTAATTCTTCTTCCTTGATATACTACTCGGTCTGCTTTCTTTACTTTATATCCTAGCTCGGTGATGACCTCATTATTCACTGTGACCAATCCCTGAGCGATCAATTCGTCAGCCTCTCTCCTACTGCAAATTCCGGAATTGGCAATGTATTTATTCAATCGAATTAAATCAGATCCTTCGGACCCCTTAGATTTTTTCGCAGGTAAAGCATCGAAATTATAATCTGGACGGTTTTGATCCATTTCAAATCGATTGGGACGGTTTTTCCCGAATCCCTTTTTTCCCGCAAGTTTAGGGCTTCTGCCTACTTCCTTTTCTCCATAAATAGGCTTTTGATCCTTCCCTCTTCCTAAATAAGCTCTTGGCTTATCTCCTTCAGGCTTTGCTTGGAAATCTTTCTTGAATGATTTTTTGAAAGGCTCTCTTTTGAAGTCACCTGATTCGGAACCCGATTCAGGCTTAGCTCCAAAAAAGCGCTTCTTTTCCATTCCTTGATCGGAATTCGGGAACTTGCCCTCATCTTTTCTGAAATTTGGTCTTTTTCCAGGCTTGTCTTCTTTATCCCATTTAGCTGAAGCGTCAGATTTTTTCCAGTCTTTTTTTGGTCCAAAACTCTTTTTATCGGAGTCTTTTGAACCGAACTTGGACTTAGGAGCCGGCTTGCCTTTTTGGAATTTTTTGGAATCTGAGGAATCAGATTTTTTGGAGTCAAAAAATGGTTTTCTTGAATTATCTTTTTTCATAAGTATGCAACATCACTGCTGTATTAATTTTTAACTGATCATCCGCCAATCCTTCCAATTGACATATTTTCTTTGTTCATCGAGCTAGAAGACTGAAGACCCGGCCACAGCTGGCAGGCGAAGTTTTCAGATTCTGATCCATAAGGCTGATACTGAACAATTTTTTCCATTCAGCGGAAAAAAAGCGGATATATATACTTTAAATAAACAATTGGATTTCAATCGTTTAATTGGGCTGCAAAGATACAGCCATTCCAAGGATATTTACTAGTTAAGTAAGAGATTTACTTGTTTTTATAATGGTATTCTGTTGCTTTTCTTACTGAACCTTGAGAAAGGAGCAATTCTCTTGCTTTTTCCTCGTCCAAGCCCGTAGCCTCCATGATCATCAAGGTACCTCTGTTTATTAGCTTGGCATTGGAAAGCTGCATATCCACCATTTTATTCCCTTTTACTCTTCCCAATTTGATCATCACCGTAGTAGAAATCATATTCAACACTAATTTTTGGGCAGTTCCGGCCTTCATTCTAGTGCTTCCTGTGACAAACTCAGGACCTACGACTACTTCTATTGCAAAGTCCACTTCCTGACTTAAGGGAGAATTTGGATTACAGGTAATACAGGCGGTTAGAAGTTCATTTTCTTTGGCTGTTTTCACACCTCCAATTACATAGGGAGTAGTGCCAGAAGCGGCTATTCCAATGATCGTGTCATCTGGGTTGAATCCATATTCCTGAATATCTTTCCAGGCTTGATTTGCATCATCCTCGGCATTTTCTACGGCTTTGCGAATAGCGGCATCCCCTCCAGCAATCAATCCAATGACCCAATCATGAGGCACTCCATAGGTGGGAGGGCATTCAGAGGCATCCAAAATGCCTAAGCGGCCAGAAGTACCGGCACCAATATAGATTAGTCTCCCTCCCCTTTCCATCCTCGGTACAATCTCTTCTACCAAGGATGAAATAACAGGGATAACCTCTTTGACAGCCTCAGGTACTCTATAATCTTCCCGGTTGATATTTTCCAATAATTCCGGAATAGACATTTGCTCCAGATTATCATAATAAGAGGTACTTTCTGTCACTTTCATTTTTGATAGATTTTTTTGGGTCGCTATATCTTTTTTGAATGCTCCAAACCAAAGGAATGAGGACTCTTTGTCCTAGAATAGATTTATAATTTATTCTGATGATACAGAGTCAATCCTGCTATGGGGCTTTCTATAATCAAATTTACTTGTAAGCCTTGATCCCTCGCTGCTTTTCTCAAAATATCTGAGTTATAGAAGGCAATGGAGCCGACAAAATTAACTTGTTTAGACTTGCAGTCTTTATACTTAAAGATATGCTTTTCGAAGAATTCAATAAAAGAGTCATAGAATAAGTGATAGCAGTAAGGATTAGAGGCATGCTCAGTGATAAATCGACAAAAACTAGCCATGTACCTATTAGGAAAGGGCTGCCTGTACACATGATCCTGAATAATCGCTTGAGTGAGGTGAAACCTTGCTTTCAATTCTTGGTGAATTTCAGAAGGCATTTCCTGATTGATAAAGTCCCTAAGCAACTTTCTTCCAATATATCCTCCGCCTCCCTCGTCTCCTAAAATATAGCCAGGAGCCGGTCTGGAATCCACAATTTTTGCTCCGTCATAATCGCAGCTATTAGAACCTGTGCCCAAAATACAAGCTATCCCAGCTTGATGTCCACAGGTAGCATGAGCAGCAGCAGCTAAATCATGATCAATTTCTATAGCAGAATCAGGAAAAATGGATTTTAAGGCTTGTACTACTTCGGCTTTTCTTTCGGGTGCAGAACAGCCCGCTCCGTAGTAGTAAATCTGCTCAATTTCATCAGATAGATTCTGAAGAAACTCATCCCGCATTTGAATAGCCATTTCTTCGGCCGTCTGATAATAGGGATTGAATCCAACACCTCTATGCTGGGAAATTTTTCCATCCTGATGAATTACTCTCCAGTCTGTCTTACTGGAACCGCTATCTGCTATTAATATCATTTCAAATTAATCGCCCTATGGGCTGAAATTTTTCAAAAACTTTTTCTGTATGGGGAGCGTCTTTCAATTCCTCCGTCAGATCCTGTCCAGCCCAATGCTCATAGTGAGTACCCTTCTTCCATAGCCTAGAAGTACTAACATCGTAAATCAAACCCTTGTAAGAGACCCATACTTCAGGCTTGTCTTGCCCATTCCTCAAGGCCAATTGTTGCCTCGTGTACTCTTTCATCACAATAACTTGATCTGAGCATTGATCCAACGCTCCGGAATTTCTCCTTTTTGTGCCACTTGGTAATCAGAGTAGCTACAAGGAACTGTACTAACTCTATCAAACTTCTCCGTTTCATTATGAGGAATCTCCATCCACCACTTTCCGCTTCTTTTACTTTTATAAAAGACCAGTGTATTAGGCTTCGTATCCAGAGAAACCGTGTATTTGGTATAATCACTACTCTTAAAAGAAAGGCTGTCTTTTCTGGAATAAAAACCTTCGATAAAATACCAGATCATGACAGCGCTAACTTTAGCCGTCTTGTTAGAGGCATCATCAAAATACGGTTCGTACCCATAAATTCCAATGGAACTCAATTTCTCATTCATTCCGGCAAACCAGCAGATTTGACAAGCTTCTTCGGCTGTCAATCCAAATGGCTGCGGATCCACAGCTCCTGGAGCATCAGAGGACTGAATAGCACATAGGTCAAAACTCAAAAAGTCAGCATTTCTGATCAATGGCTCGATTTCTTTAAATTCTTTCCTAACCAGCCCCAACCTCATGTGATCAAAATAAAGCTTCTCCACTACATTGATCAAAGAAGGGTCTACTAAAAAGCTTTGATAGGCCAAATGAGAATAGGAAAAGAGGAAATTCGGCTGATGTAAAATAATCTCCTGCGTGTGTTGGTCTGAAAGTGGCCCCTCTTCTTCCATGTCTAGCTTGGCATCGACAGTCAATAAGCTGACCAGCTTTTTCATTTTTTGATAGGAGAGATATTGGCCATAATCCAAATCATGAGTGCCTCCAAAATAAATCGGAAGGATCTGTTGCTTCATTAAATACTCTCCGACCTTTTGCATTTTTTGGTAGGTCTCATCTAAAGTGTCGCCGGGAATTAGATCTCCCAAATCAGCCACTCTGTAAGGACCCACTCCGCGCTTTAATTCATACAGTTTTTCACGGATTTCAAGGGAGCCTCGCTCTACACTTTCAGATTTTTGAATTCCCCTGGCTTCTTTTAGCCCTACTAGGGCAATTTGAATACCTTTGAGGTCAGGGAATTCTTCTCCATACCAGTGGATTTGTCGGAAAAAGGAGTTTTCCGGATATTTTTTCTGCCAAAGAAAGTCCGCGACGGGATCGAAAAAAGACTGAATATTCATAAGGGTGTGATGTTGGGTAAAAATAATCAAAAATGTGACCACAAATAAAAAATCCCGCCGAAGCGGGATTTTAAGTTTGGATTATCCTCCGAAATCATCGAAGCGGATATTTTCTTGAGGAATTCCTAAATCGTCTAGCAACTTAAGAACTGCTGCATTCATCAAAGGAGGACCACATAGGTAATACTCTACCTCATCTGGCTCAGGATGATCCTTCAAGTAGTTGTCATATAATACTTGGTGGATGAAACCTACATATCCATCACCTTCTTTATCGTCCAAAGATTTCTTGATTTTCCAGTTATCTTCAGGAAGTGGCTCAGAAAGTCCAATGTGGAAATTGAAGTTCGGGAAATCTTTTTCAATTGCTCTAAACTGAGGAGTGTAAAACAATTCTTTTTTAGATCGGCCACCATACCAATAAGATACTTTTCTGTCGGTTTTCTCAGTATGGAATAGATGGAATATATGAGACCTCAATGGAGCCATACCTGCACCACCACCTATGTAGATCATTTCTCTTTGGGTAGGGTTGATATGGAATTCCCCGTAAGGACCTGAGATAGTTACTTTATCTCCAGGCTTTCTTGCGAAAACATACGAAGAACAAACTCCTGGGTTGACATCCATCCATTTGTTGTTTGCTCTATCCCACGGTGGAGTTGCGATTCGGATAGTCAACATGATGATGTTACCTTCAGCTGGGTGATTGGCCATGGAGTAAGCTCTGAATAGCTCCTCGTCATTCTTCATGACTAAGTCCCAGAGACCGAATTTATCCCAGTCACTTTTGTAAACATCATCAGGGTGTCCCAAATCAGGATGTGGAGTGATATCCATATCCTTGAAGTTTACAGTAATTGGTGGAACATCAATCTGAATATAGCCTCCGGATTCGAAATCTAAGTTTTCTCCCTCAGGAAGTTTAACCTTAAATTCCTTGATGAAAGTTGAAACGTTGTAGTTAGACACAACCTCACACTCCCACTTCTTAATTCCGAAGATTTCTTCAGGTACGCGGATTTTCATATCCTGCTTTACCTTTACCTGGCAAGCTAATCTCACATTAGTTTGCTGTTCTGCTCTGCTAAGGTGACCAACTTCGGTAGGAAGAACTTCTCCACCACCTTCTTCCACAACGCACTTACACATAGCGCAAGTACCTCCTCCACCACAGGCAGAAGGAAGGAAGATTTTTTGGTTACCAAGCGTAGACAGCAAACTCACCCCTGCTGAGGTAGTGATAGCATTGCTTTCATCTCCGTTGATGACAATTTTCACATCTCCTGAATTGACCAGTTTAGACTGGGCAAACAAGAGAATAAATACCAGTAGCAATATGATTAAGGTAAATGCTACAATGGATGTAATAATTACAGAACCCATGAAATTTTGGTTTTACTTTTCGTATGGATTGAAATCCGTTTTCGGTGCACAAATATATCTATTAATCAATAAAACAGGCCAATTTGCTTTTCAAATTTGAGCCTATTCAAGCATAGATTTTTTTAAGATAACTGATTAATTGTTCAAGAGGTTTAACAAAGTGGTCAACCTGCTTTTCAACTGTCGTCTATCGATGATGAAATCAAGAAATCCGTGTTCCAAAACAAATTCAGAACTTTGAAAACCTTTCGGCAAATCTTTACCGATTGTCTCCCGGATTACTCTTGGGCCTGCAAAACCGATTAATGCTTCAGGCTCAGCAATGTTAAAATCACCTAGCATAGCGTACGAAGCAGTTACGCCTCCGGTTGTCGGATCTGTTAAAAGTGAAATGTATGGAATTCCAGCTTGATCCAACAGGGCCAATTTGGCAGAGGTTTTTGCCATTTGCATGAGAGAGAAACCAGCTTCCATCATTCTAGCACCACCTGACTTGGAAATCATTAAAAATGGCACTTTATTTTTCAGAGAGTGATCGATAGCTCTGGCAATTTTTTCTCCAACTACAGAGCCCATAGAACCACCGATAAAATTGAAATCCATACAGGCCACTACCAAATCAAGCCCATTCATTTTGCCATAAGCAGTCCTTACAGCATCATTGAGTTCGGTTTTATCTATAGTAGCAGCAATTCTGGAAGTGTAAGGTTTTGTATCTGAAAACTTCAAAGGGTCTCCAGACTTCATATCCTTGTCTAATTCCGTGAATTTGTTGTTATCAAAAAGGATTTCAAAATATTCCTTGGATCCGATTTTAACGTGGAAATCATCATCTGGACATACATAAGCGTTGTTTTTAAGCTCTCTTGTATGAATGATGTTTCCGTTGGGGGTTTTGAACCACAATCCATCCGGCGCATCTTTCTTCTCTGCTGTGGAGGTTTTGATCCCTTTATCAGTTCTTTTAAACCAAGCCATATTGAGTTTTTAAAATGATTTTTGACGAGTCAAAGGATACAAATTTAGTCCTTATATCTGTGAAATAAAACTGATCCTCATTTCTCTGCATTCCATAGGTATGAAAAACCTCTAATTTCATTCCTGTAGTATTCCTTTTAGAGGCCACAAATTTTGCTTTATTTTGAATAGGTCTTCAAGAAATTTTTTCTTTTAGATTTAAGTAAACCCAAAATATTCCTCATGAATCTTGCTCTCCTGCTGGTCCTTTCGGCTATCATTCTGATTCTCGCTTATAAATTTTATGGCAGCTATGTGTATAAGAAGTTTGGACTTTCCGATGAGAACAAAGCTCCTTCTCATACCCTAAGAGATGGCGTAGATTACGAGCCAAGCAAGCCAATTGTGGTTTTAGGGCATCATTTTGCTTCCATTGCAGGGGCTGGGCCTATCGTAGGCCCCATCATCGCAGTTACTTTTGGATGGATTCCAGCAGTTCTATGGATTTTGATTGGGGGAATTTTTTTTGGTGCAGTTCATGATTTGGGCAGTATGGCAGCTTCCTTGCGAACTGAAGGTAAGTCCATAGGTGTGATCATCAGAAAACAAATAGGTCTCCAGGGAAAGCAACTCTTTGTGATTTTCAGCTTCTCTACCCTAATTCTAGTCATCGGGGTTTTTGCAGATATTATTGCCAAAACATTCGTCAGCAATCCCGGTGTAGCATCGGCCTCTATTTTTTTCATTTTTTTGGCCATCGTATTCGGAATTGTGAATAGAACAGTTGGAGACAAAAAAATCACCTTTATAATTATAAGTGTGATAGGAGTAATCTTGATGTACTTTTTTGTGTATCTCGGCATGCAAGTTCCTTTTGTATTAGATTACAAGATTTGGATTTTGGCCTTATTGGCTTATGCCTTCATTGCTTCAGTTACACCGGTAAGTCTACTGCTTCAGCCAAGGGATTACCTCAATAGCTTTTTACTCTATGGGATGATGATTGCTGCCATCTTGGGTGTTTTTATCGCCAATCCTGAAATTAAAATGAGTTCGGAGGTGACTGTTTCCACGGAAAATCTTGGCTATATATTTCCTGTTTTATTCGTGACTATCGCCTGTGGAGCAATTTCGGGCTTTCACTCTTTGGTAGCTTCGGGGACTACTTCCAAACAATTGGACAAAGAATCTGATGCCAAGGTGGTAGGGTTTGGAGGGATGTTGATTGAATCCTTTTTGGCAATTATATCAGTAGGCGCTGTGATCGTTTTGTCTAAGACGGAATACCTAGAAAGACTCTCAGGAGAGGGGCCCGTTTCACTTTTCTCCACTGGCTTGGGAGGCATGATCGCAAGTTTAGGAATTTCTGAATCTTTTGCGGTAGGCTTTGTAGCGCTGACCGTCTCAGCCTTTGCGCTAACTACGCTCGATACCTGTACCCGTTTGGCAAGGTTTACATTGCAGGAGTATTTTGAAGACCTTCCTCAGCCCAGTGCCAAATACATTTCTAAGAATCGTTTTATAAGTACAGGTTTAGTCGTTGTTTTTTCGGTTCTTCTCTTGCTTTCGGGAGAGTTCACTACCCTTTGGCCCATATTTGGCTCAGCAAATCAACTATTAGCAGCCTTGGCGCTCTTAACTATTGCAGTATGGATGATTAGAAAAAAGAAAAATGCTCTGTTCGTCACGCTTCCCATGTTTTTCATGTTTACAGTAACATTGGCCTCTTTGGGTTTATTTGCATGGAAAAACTTTCAGGAAGAAGTCTATGTCTTATCCATCATCGCTGCTTTACTTTTTGTATTAGCGATTTCTCTAATGGTATTGGCAACCAAGAGTATCAAAAAAGAAATCAAAGAGCCTTCGAAAGCCCTTTGATTTCTACCCTATTTATAAAGTGTTAAAAACCTGAGGTACCTTTTTTGGTATTCTCCAGGCTAGGGAAAAATTGATCACATAATCTGCAAAGGCAGCATCTCCATGTCTTCTGTTTTCAGGAGTAGAATCAGCTATATCGGTAAGACTTCTAGTTCTATTTCTAACCAAAGCTAAAGGCACAGTCAATGTCCCAGTTATATTTTTGAGCATATAGCTTGCTCCAGGTTCTACCGAAATGACATAGCCAGGTCTACGAAAGCCATCACTTTCGCCCAGTAAATCGCTAACTGGAATACCTTCTATTCTACCACCAAGCAAGAAGCCTAAACCATGGACTTGCTTTACAGAATAAAAAGCCCCTCCGCGAAGCGCATATTGATCGGGAACACTCATAATGGATTCACTTTCTCTGCTTCTAAAAGTCCTTGTGCCATTGGTGTTTTTTGGATTAAAGAGATAAAAACCACTGTAATAAGCGAAAAGGGAGGAATTTAAACCCCAAATACCCTGAAAATCTACATTGAACCCGAATCCACCATCTCCTAACTGTATAGATTGATCAACAGGTCGAATTTCAGGTTGACCTCCTACACCTACATTGTAGAATGTATCCTCCGCCCGGAAATTTCCACTGGGAATTTTAATCCCTAACCCCACAGCCATATTTCCTTTTCTATTTTCTGACTCGGGGAATAACCAATAGCCAGCTCCAATTCTAACATCACCCAAACCCGAACTGTATGTAGTGTGACGTTCAGTTCTTCCGTGTTCATATAGAGAGGAGCGTTCATTATATGCAAAAGGGATAGAAGCCAGCGCATAAATTCTTGAAGTAAAGGAATAACTGACAGAAAGGTCCATACCATGAGACCAATTGATCACCTGTGTTCCATTTTCTATCCTTTCAGGCTCCTCATGTGTTCCCCGAAAATGACGAAACGATTTAAAATACCGGTAATTAGCACTGATGTTCCAATCTCCTTGATTTTGAAAATTACCTTGTCCCACAGCATTGCCAACTCCAGAAAATTGGCGAATGGCTACGCATCCTTGAGCATAGCCAAATTCCGGGAATAGAAACAAATAAGCTCCTATTATCCCAGATAGAAATAATTTTTTCATGATAAATAACGTAATAGGTTGAAAAGGCGACAGGATACTGAAGCCTTAAAAAGATGTAAATGAAGCTAAAAGCCCCTAAGATGAAGTTCAACCTAAAAGTTGGGGAGGTGGAGAATCAAAAGTGTATAATGGATTTTGATAAGGTGAAAAAATAAACCCTAGTGTAGCAACAGAAGCCTTTGAATTGACTCCTTGAAACTCATGTGAAACTGTTTGAATATAGTCTTTTACAAAGCTTTTGAATGATTTCGAATTTGACTGTTCTGAATCTAAATCGCCATCTGTAACTGCGGAAATCCATTTTTGAACAGTGGACTCTAGCGATTTTCTAGCAGTATCGGGCACATAAATAATTTCCAAGGAATCATTTTGGTACCGCTGCTTAATAGCTCTATAAAATTTGCCGTCTTTTTCGAAGCGAGTATTTGTATTTTGAAAGTGCTCCTGATTAGACATATAAGGTGCAGAAAGTGGAATGACCATCATTCGCTCTTCCAATCCTTCTACTTGATCTGTATAAATTTTCTCAGTCCACTTAGATTCCAAATGGTATTGATGAGAATAATAAAATAGATAGTAGCCAAAATGATAACTGGCAAAGCAAACCAAAAGCAATATGGATACTACTGATCTCAAATGAATATTATTTTTAGAAAGTACCGGCTAAATTTTGATAAAATCAAAATTCATAGAATATATTTCCGCCTGATAAGCAGAAATAGCGATGATTATCTGTTTAGTCCAATTATGCCAAAAAATATTTGAGTTTGGTAAGTTAAGGATGAAACAGGGTCGGCAAAAGTTTAGCTATAGAAACATAAAAACATTCCTGCATATCCATAATCCTCGGAAGGGTGTATATCTATTTAGATAGTTCCAAAAACTATGCAGTGATGCTTTCAGAAAATTGCTCTCAATAAAAGCAACAAAAAACATGAAACGAGGATCCCTAGGCCATAAACCTTGACTACCTTCCATCTATTAAAACGATCCAGAAACCAAAGAACTAATACGGGCCGTATTAAGCCTAAGATTAGATTTATACCTGAAAAAATCAGTAAAATCTTTACTATGAATACCATTGCTTCTAGCATGCCATAAAAATAAAAAAGGAACAGCTTTCACCGTTCCTTTTTCTTATCAATAAGCGTTCTACTTATTTCTTTCTTTTGATTTCTCTCATCTCATAACCTTCAATGGTATCATCTACTTCGATATTATTGAAGTTTTTGATGGAAATACCGCATTCGTAACCAGCTTTTACCTCAGCTACATCGTCTTTGAATCGCTTCAATTGATCGATTTCACCTTCATGAATTACAATACCGTCTCGGATCACACGGATCTTATTTTTTCTGGTAATGTATCCATCTGTTACGTAAGAACCTGCAACCGTTCCGACTTTAGAGATTTTGAAGACTTCTCTCACTTGGATATTACCCGTGATCACCTCTTCAAACTCAGGCTCAAGCATACCTTCGATCGCATCCTTGATCTGATTGATTGCATCGTAGATGATGGAGTAGTGACGGATTTCGATTTCCTCTTGCTCTGCCAATTTTTTGGCATTGGAAGAAGGTCTTACCTGGAAACCGATGATAATCGCATCTGAAGCAGAAGCCAATAAGACATCGGATTCGGAAATCTGTCCTACACCTTTATGAATAATGGATACTTTTACTTCCTCTTTGGATAGTTTCAACAAGGAATCCGAAAGTGCTTCTACAGAACCATCCACGTCACCTTTGATGATGATGTTCAATTCTTTGAATGAACCAATTGCCAAACGACGACCGATTTCATCCAACGTAATATGCTTTTTGGTTCTTAAGCTTTGCTCTCTTTGTATCTGTTCTCTTGAGTTGGCAATTTCTCGTGCTTCTCTCTCAGAATCGTATACTTTCACTGTATCACCAGCTTGAGGAGCGCCACTTAGACCCAATACCTGTACAGGAGTTGATGGTCCAGCTTCTTTCATCTTCTTCCCCTTGTGGTCAAACATAGCCTTCACACGACCATAATGTTGACCAGCAAGCATGACGTCTCCAACTTTAAGAGTACCAGCCTGAATCATCATAGTAGCTACATAACCTCGGCCTTTATCCAAGGATGCTTCTATCACTGTACCAACTGCATTTTTATCAGGATTAGCTTTCAATTCAAGAATTTCAGCCTCTAGTAAAACTTTTTCAAGGAGTTCGTCTACACCTTGACCTGTTTTGGCAGAGATGTCTTGGGATTGGTATTTACCACCCCATTCTTCTACCAATAGATTCATATTGGCAAGTTCTTCCTTGATTTTATTCGGATTCGCATTAGGCTTATCCACTTTGTTGATTGCAAAAATCATTGGAACGCCAGCAACCTGTGCGTGGTTGATAGCTTCTTTGGTCTGAGGCATGATACTATCATCAGCTGCGATTACAATAATTGCAACGTCAGTGATTTTGGCACCTCTCGCTCTCATTGCGGTAAATGCTTCGTGACCCGGAGTATCCAAGAAGGCAATTTTATGCCCTGTTTTGGTCATTACATCATATGCACCAATGTGCTGTGTAATTCCTCCTGCTTCATCCGCAGTTACTTTTGACATTCGGATATAATCCAACAAGGATGTTTTACCATGGTCAACGTGACCCATGATAGTGACAATTGGAGCTCTTTCTACCAAATCCTCCTCAGAATCTTCCTCTTCTACTTCAATTTCGTCCTCAATAGATTTGGTAAACTCTACATCGTATCCAAATTCATCAGCAATAATGGTAATTGCTTCAGCATCTAGTCGCTGATTGATAGAAACGAACATTCCTAAGGACATACAAGCAGAGATAATCTGATTCACAGACAAATCCATCAATGCTGCAAGGTCATTAGCTGAAATAAATTCAGTAACCTTTAGGATTTTGGTTTCTTCGTTTTCTACATCAACCTCACGATCACGTTCTGCTTTCTTATCTCTTCGGCTCTTTTTGCCTCCTGAGCTTTTACCCTGAAGTCTAGCAAGAGTTTGTTTGATTTGATCTTGGATTTCCTTTTGGGTAGGTTCAGCTTTTTGGGTTCTACCTTGCTGTCCTCCTTTTTGACCTCCCCTTTGACCTTGGTTTCTATTTCCTTGGTTATTCCCCTGATTTCTATTTCCACCACTTTTATCAATGCGTTTTCTTGGACGCTTCTTATCTCTGGCTCTTTCATCAGAGGAGGCTACAGGACCACCTTTTTTCTTGGATTTTTCAACCGGCAATTCGATTTTGCCCAAAACAGTTAATCCCTTCAGAGAATCCGCTTTTGCTGAAATCAATTCACTCGGAGCTGGTTTTTGAACCTCCTTTTGATCCTTTTTCTCAACTCTAGGTTGAGGAGGAGTTTCTTTCGGCTTTTGCTGATGTTGCGGTTTAGGAGCTGGTTTTGCTTCTGTCTTCGGCGCTTGAGGCTCTTTTCTGGCCTCAGGTTTTGGTGATGCTTTTACTTCAGGAGCCTTCGCAGGTGCCGCAGGTTTTGGAGCCGGATTCGGCTTCTTATTTAAATCAATTTTTCCTAGAACTTTGATACCCTCAAGCTTTGGAGCTTCAGGAGCAACTTTTTCAGGTTCTGGACTTGGAGCCGGAGCAGGTTTTGGCTCTTCTTTCTTCGCCTCAGGTGCAGGCGCAGGTTTTGGCGCAGGTTCCGGAGTTGGTTCCGGAGCTGGCTCTGGCTTGGTTTCAGTCTCAAGGGAGACTGTTTCATGCCTTTTCCCTATCGAGAGGTGGGAAGCCTCTTCCTTTTCAAGTGCTGAGGACTTGAATTCCTTGGTCAACATATCTACCTGCTCCATGTTGATTTTAGAATTCGGATTGTCCTGCACATCAAAGCCTTTTTTGGCCAGTGTCTCGACGATGGTTGCCGTACCCACGTTGAGTTTTCTGGCTATTTGGCCTAATCGCATCATTTTTTCTTCTGACATAAGCAAAAACCTCTTTCGAAATCTTATTTAAAATTGGGTAATTATTTGGGCATTTAACCCATTACTGTTCAAATTCTTGTCGGAGAATTCTGAATATTTCGTCAATTGTTCCTTCTTCCAGCTCGGTTCTTCTCAACAAATCTTCTTTATTCAGTGCCAAAACACTCTTGGCCGTATCCAAACCGGTTTTCTTCAACTCATCGATGATCCAAGCTTCGATTTCATCATCGAATTCTGCTAGGTCTACATCTTCCTCCTCATTTTCGTTCAACTCACGGAACACATCAATTTCGTAACCTACCAAACGGCTGGCCAACTTGATGTTATATCCTCCTTTACCAATTGCCAAAGACACTTGGTCTGGCTTCAAGAAAACAGAAATTCTCTTAGTCTCTTCATTGACCGTCAAGGATGAAACTTTGGCTGGACTCAATGCTCTTGAAACATACAAGTCCAAGTTGTCTGTGAAATTGATCACATCGATATTTTCGTTCTGAAGCTCACGCACTACTGCATGGATTCTGGAACCTTTCATACCAACACATGCTCCAACTGGGTCAATTCTATCATCGTAGGATTCAACCGCAACTTTCGCTCTTTCCCCTGGTTCTCTCACGATTTTTACGATGGTGATCAAGCCATCATAGACTTCAGGAACTTCGTTCTCAAAAAGTCTTTCCAAGAAAACCGGAGATGTTCTGGAAAGGATAATTTTTGGATTTCCGTTCATCATATCCACTTTGTGGACGATTGCCTTTACGGTATCCCCTTTTCTAAATCTATCCTTCGGAATTTGTTCTCCTTTAGGTAATATCAATTCATTTCCTTCACCGTCCATCAACAATACTTCACGACCTAAGATTTGGTATACTTCAGCAGAAACGATTTCTCCAACCTGCTCTTCGTATTTATTGAAAAGGATATCTTTCTCCAAATCTTTGATTCTTTGGATCAGGGTCTGACGAGCCATCTGTACCGCTCTTCTTCCAAACTCTTCCAATTCGATTTTTTCATATACCTCTTCACCGATCTCAAAATCAGGTTCGATCTTACGGGCATCTGTCAAGCTGATTTTATCAAAATCCCAGATATCCTCAGAGTTATCATCCACTATTTCCCGAATACGGAAAATCTCCAAGTCTCCCTTGTCCGCATTGATTGTCACATCGAAGTTCTCATCAGTTTCAAACTTCTTGCGAATCATGGCTCTGAAAACATCTTCCAGAATACGGATCATGGTTGGTCGATCCACATTTTTAGATCTCGCAAATTCAGCGAAGGATTCTATTAAGACTTTGGCATCCATTTTATTTATTTAAAAGATACTTGTACAACTGATTTTTTTATGTCTTCATAGGAGAGGCTCACTTCCTCTTCCTGGGCTTTTTTTCCTTTTTCTTTTTTGCTCACCAACATGGTGATGTTGGCATCGTCAGCTTCCTTCAATTTTCCTTTTACTTCCTGACCTGACACCAATAAAACTTTCAGTGTTCTTCCGACATTTTTCATATATTGTCTCTTGCCGGTCAATGGGAAATCCACTCCAGGTGAAGAAACTTCTATTCTATATGCATCCTCTATCAAATTCTGCGATTCAATTTCATCTGAAACCGCCCGGCTTACCTTGGCACAAGCCTCAATAGTCACCCCCTGATCTGCATCAATGAGGATATTGAGGGTACTTTGATTACCCTTTTGCCCCAAACTTAAGTCCACAAGGAAGTGGCTTTCATCTGGAAGATGCTTCTCAACGATTTGTGCTAATGTTCCTTTTAAATCCGACATAGTATGCATAATGAAAGAGGGGACATGGTGTCCCCTCCAGAAACTTTCGAATACGGCACAAAGGTAAAATAATTTTATTCGAAAAACAATTAGCACTAAAAATCAAGCGAATGAATTAAATGTAATGGAGTCTTTTCCAAAAAGGATTGATTGCTAAAAGATTAATTAACTTGCCTTCAAGAGATTTCTTAAATTTAAATTCAAAAAATATCGGGAATCACTGCATTTTATGGGATGAACATAATAATTTTGCCGACCCTCGTTTAATATGCATCGATTCATGTTATATTAAACCATAAACCTCAATTTCAAAAAGCCAATCATACAAAATGGGATTATTTGATTTTTTCTCAAGCGATATAGCCATTGACCTAGGTACTGCAAATACCCTGATCATACACAAGGACAAAATCGTGGTCGACGAACCGTCTATCATCGCAATCGACAAGACCAACAACCGGGTGCTCGCTGTTGGTCGCGAAGCCATGAACATGCATGAGAAAACCCATGAAAATATTAAAACAATCCGTCCTTTAAAAGATGGAGTAATTGCTGATTTCTACGCTGCAGAGCAGATGATCCGAGGTTTGATCAAAATGATTCCCGGTCAGAAAAAGGGAATGTTTCCTCAATCTCATCGCATGGTGATCTGTATTCCTTCCGGAATTACTGAAGTTGAAAAAAGGGCCGTTCGTGACTCGGCTGAGCATGCAGGTGCTAAGGAGGTCTATATGATTTTTGAGCCAATTGCAGCTGCAATTGGTATCGGCATTGATATCGAAAAGCCAATGGGCTCTATGATTGTAGATATCGGAGGGGGAACCACAGAAATTGCTTTGATTGCTTTATCGGGAATTGTAGCCGACCAGTCCATCCGTGTGGCGGGTGATACATTTACTAAAGACATCTTGGATTACATGAGACGTCAGCACAATTTATTGATCGGTGAGAGGTCTGCTGAGAAGGTAAAAATTGCCATCGGGTCTGCCTTGACCGAATTGGATGATGCTCCCGAAGACTATGAAATCAGAGGGAGAGATTTAATGACAGGTATCCCTAAGGTTATTAAGGTTTCCTACTCAGAGATTGCTTTTGCTTTGGACAAATCTGTTTCAAAGATCGAAGAGGCTGTTCTCAAAGCTTTGGAAATTGCACCACCGGAACTATCCGCTGATATTTATGATAACGGTATTCACCTGACAGGTGGTGGAGCACTTTTAAAAGGTTTGGATAAGCGATTACATCAGAAAACCAAACTTCCAATTCACATTGCAGAAGACCCACTTAGAGCTGTTGTAAGAGGAACGGGCACTGCATTGAAAAATGTACAGAATTTCAGAACCGTATTGATGACCTAAAACCTGAATGCTACGCATCCTCCAATTCCTTTATAGTCTCAGGTCTTTTCTTCTTTTTGTTTTGCTGGAAGTGGTGGCAGTCTGGATGATTGTCTCCAATAATTCCCCCCAGGGTGCAGCTTTCTTTAATTCATCAACAGCTCTGACAGGTTCCGTATTAAAAACCCAGTCCGATGTTGTGGATTTTTTCACTTTGGCTGAAGCAAATAAGGAACTGACAGAACAAAACGCTGCGTTGCTGGAAAAGCTGACTCGGATCAACCCTGCGTCTGACAGCGTGACCTTTGAACTTGATTCTGCCTTTGAGGCAAGTTTCAAATTCAAGAGCGCCAGAGTCATTAGTCAAACTCTTCGTTTTGCTCAAAATCATATCACTTTAAATAAGGGGGAGAAAGACGGAATAAAGCCAGGAATGGGAATCTTTAATCAGGATGGTGTCGTGGGAAGAGTCAAAACTGTTTCGAAAAATTATTCCGTGGGGATTTCCTTATTGAATACCGGCTTATTGATATCCTCCAAAATCAAGTCTAATGACGTTTTTGGTTCGGTGAATTGGGACGGCAAAAATCCGGACGAGGCAAAATTGCTCTATGTACCTAGACACGTAAAGGCAAGTGTAGGGGATACAATTATTACTTCTGGTTTCAATTCCATCTTTCCTAGCGGAATACAAATTGGAACCATCAAAGAGATTAACCCTGGAAAAGAGCAAAACTATCTGGATATCTTGATTGCACTGAGTGCTGACTTTAGCAGAATCAATTATGTGTATCTGGTAGAAAATACTCAGATTGGGGAATTAGACTCCTTATATCAACAAGCAGAGATCCGCAATGAATATTAGAACCTTCATTTCTTTTTTCCTGATGGGACTAATATTAGTCGCCGTGCAGATTTTTCTGCTTAAAAACCTGGCTCTGTTTGGAGTAGCTCTATGCTTTCTGTACCTGTTAATTATCCTTTCCCTTCCGGTTTCCATTGGCCACATTCCTTTAATTCTGTTAAGTTTTGGAATTGGATTGTTTATTGACATGTTCTATGATACAATGGGTATACATGCAGCTTCAGCTACATTCATAGGATTTATCAGGCCGTATTGGCTGAAGGTAATCAGCCCCACGGGAGGCTATGATGACAGTAATGAACCCACTCTAAAAGAAATGGGTATGGGTTGGTATTTTACCTATGCTGTACCTATGATTTTTTTCTTTTCGTTGATCTTTTTCTCAATCGATCAATGGGGTACGGGAGGATTTTTCGGAGTATTGAACAAAAGCTTCTTTTCCTCGACTTTAACTTTCCTTTTGGCTATACTTGTACAGTTGCTTTTTTTTAAAAAAAGGAGGGGTATTTAATGAATGATCAGAGACCTGTAGTTATTCTTATCTTCATTTTCCTGATTGGTGCAGTTTTATTGACAAAACTATTCATGATTCAGGTGGTGGATGACAGCTTTATGAAAAAGGCTGAACGGAATGCTATTCAGCGTGTCGTAGACCATCCTTACAGAGGTTTAATTTATGATCGAAACGGGAAATTATTGGTTTATAATAATCCCATATTCGACTTGATGGTCGTACCCAAGGAATTTCAAGTTAAAGATACCACCCGATTTTTAGAGCTTTTTGGAATTACTAAAGAGCATTTGATAGAATCGTATAATGCAGCCAGGAAATATTCATGGGTGAAACCCTCCCCCATGATTAAGCAGATTTCTACTACAGACTTTGCCAAGATTCAGGACTTTTTGATCGATTATCCAGGGTTGTTCATCATGACCCGATCTGTCAGGTCTTATCCAGAACCCATTGCTGCACACGCTTTGGGATATATTGGAGAAATCAGTGCCGGGCAACTCGAGCGTGATACCTTAAAATATTACTCTCAAGGTGATTATGTTGGCTTAAGCGGAATTGAGCGCTATTATGAAAAAGAGCTCCGGGGAGTCAAAGGAGTGAAATACAAAATGGTCAATGTAAGAGGTATCGATAAGGGCCCCTTCAAAGATGGTGAATACGATACCGCTTCCGTAGCAGGAATCAATCTAACCTCCACAATTGACCGGGAGCTTCAGCTTTATGGTGAAATGCTCATGCAGGGTAAAACTGGTTCTGTGGTTGCTATCGAACCAAAGACTGGAGAAATCTTGGCTATGATTTCAGCCCCTTTTTATGATCCCAACCAATTGACAGGATCGGATTTTGGAAAAACCTATACCAGGCTTAACCGATTAGAGACAAAGCCTCTGTTCAATCGCCCGATTATGGCGATGTATCCACCGGGTTCAATTTTCAAAATAGTACAAAGCCTGATCGGATTGCAGGATGGTATCCTTGTGCCCGAAACAACCTTTGCCTGCAACAGATCTCTGGTAGCCTGTCACAATCACCCATCGCCTGTGAATTTATTCGGAGCGATTCGAAACTCCTGTAATCCTTATTATCATCAGGCATTCCGAAAAATCATCAATAGAGAGGTTTCCAGCAATACCTTTAAAGACACAGAAATTGGCCTAAATGACTGGAGGGACAAGGTGCTAAAATTCGGTCTTGGATCCGCATTGGGAGTAGATATTGTCGGTGAAAAAGGGGGAGATATTCCGTCCAGTAAATTATACAATCGCATTTACGGAGAAGGTCGCTGGAAATATTCCACCATTTATTCCTTATCCATTGGACAGGGAGAGATGCTGGTAACTCCTTTGCAGATGGCCAATTTGGCAGCGATTTTTGCAAACAAGGGATACTATTACACTCCTCACTTAATCAAAGCAGTAGACGGAGATCCATCTAAGATTCCTGCCCAATATAGATACAAAAATGAAGTGGGAGTTGATGCCAGACATTTCGATTTGATTCAGGATGCAATGGCAGAGGCGCTTTATGGAACAGCCAATAGAGCCGTGATCAAAGATTTGGTGATTGCCGGAAAAACCGGAACAGCTCAAAATCCTCATGGTGAAGATCACTCGGTTTTCGTGGCTTTTGCTCCCAAAGATGATCCTAAAATTGCCATCGCAGTTTATGTGGAAAATGCTGGCTGGGGAGGTAGAGCGGCTGCGAGTACAGCTTCCTTGATGATAGAAAAATATATCAAAGGAGAAATCAGCAGACCTGCACTGCAGGAATATGTACTGGCTGGAAATTTTATTTATTAAATGAGGGAGTCTGATATCCATATCAACCGAGTCGATTGGGTGACCGTATTACTATACTTTGCTTTAGTAATGATTGGTTGGTTCAATATCTATGCAGCGGTGTATGATGGACAGGCTGAGAAAAGCATTTTCGATTTCTCCATTAACTCCGGGATGCAGTTGGTTTGGATTTTTACTGCCATTGTATTGATCACGGTGATTATGGTGGCAGATCATCGGCTCTTTGAAAACCTATCCATCATCATTTACCTCATTTTCATAGGGATTTTGATAGTCACTCCATTTTTTGGGAAAGAAGTGAATGGACAAACTCTGTCCATAGGGTTTGGATCATTTAGAATTCAACCTGGGGAATTTGCAAAATTTGCTACTGCGCTCGCTTTAGCAAAAATTATGGAGCGCCCCACTTTTGATTTATCCAAGACAAAAAACCAAATGGTGGCTTTTGGAGTGCTGTTGCTCCCTGTGCTTTTAATCCTTTTACAACCGGATACAGGTACTGCGATGGTTTACTTTTCCTTTCTAATCATGTTTTATAGAGAGGGACTCCCCCAGCGCTACTATATTTTAGGCTTGGGATTTATTGCTTTGAGTCTACTTTCTCTGGGAATAAAAGAGAACATTTATATCGTATTCGGAATTACCGCCCTCGTAATCTTTTTGATTTTATTGGGGAAAAAATCCTGGCAGAGAATTGTCGCTTTTTCCTTAATTGGCCTTGGAGCAATTGCCTATAGTTACAGTATCGACTTCGTTGTGTCCAAGCTTCCGGAGCACCAGCAAAACCGGATAATGGTTCTGTTCAACCCTGATTTGGATCCTTTAGGTGTAGGATGGAATGTAACTCAGTCCAAAATTGCTATTGGATCAGGAGGACTATGGGGAAAAGGGTATTTGCAAGGAACCCAAACCAAATTTGACTTCGTTCCAGAACAACATACTGACTTTATCTTCTGTACTCTGGGAGAAGAGTTTGGATGGATTGGAAGCTTAGTGGTGATTTTACTCTTTCTTGCCCTACTCTACCGCCTGGTAGTCATGGCAGAGCGCCAAAAAACAAGATTCTCAAGAATCTACGGATACTCAGTGATTTCTATCCTGCTATTTCACTTTATGATCAATATTGCTATGACAATCGGGCTTTTTCCGGTAGTGGGAATCCCATTGCCTTTCTTTAGCTATGGTGGTTCTTCTCTTTGGTCTTTTACTGTATTGCTGTTTATTTTTATCAAGCTTGATTCTTCCAGAGCGCAACAGCTTGGAAGAATCAATTGATCAATTTTTAATCCAGAAACCTTCTGTAAACTAGCTGGAGAAACTCCTGAACTTCTTCGCTGGAGCCTTCCCAACCCAATTCACCGACATACCGCTGATTGATCAATTCAATCGCCTGATCAAAAGAATTGCAGTTGTCTATAGATTTCAAGGCATGGCTCAAGAGGTCTGCATTCCCGTCAAACAATTCCTTGGTAAACATAAAGCGCTGATTGATTGCCAATCCTTCAGACAATTCACCGATCACACCTTTCATCCCTCTGTAAGTTTCTGCTGAGAATCTATGCTTCAATTCTGATGCACTGATGGAAGAGGAAGTGCTAGACGGTTTTGGTCTTTCCATAGTGACAACCGCTTTAGTTTCTTCTTTGATTTCTGTTTTGACTGGAATTTCTGGAGACGGTGAGGTATCTTTCTCTACTTCATCAAAAAATGACCTCTCTTCTTTATTTGACACCTCTTGCTCGGGTTCTTTTTCCAAACTAGCTGGTGTGTCATTTTGTATCAGATAGGCGTCGAGGTCAAAAGCCTTAACATCTCCCAGAGTCGCAATCAATAAATTAACTGATTCCAAATTTTCAGAAATCACCTGATAATTTGCAGCAATTGCTCTTTTGTAAGCAGACTCATCATGACCGAATCCCGCTTTATCAATCAAAAAAGAAATTACCTGAGTATTCCACTTGTAATACTTCTTGTTCTCTTTTAAGTATTCATTGATTTTGCCTGAAGGTGCTTTGTCTATTTCCTTTTGATAAAATGATACAGGATCTGTAGCAACCTGAACTGACTGCATTAAAGCATGCTTCACCAGTGGCTGAAGATGACCCTTTTCCACTTTAATTCTTCTGGAAAGCACATTCATAAATTGAGTCAAAGCTTCATGAACACTGATATCTCTGTAATCAAAATAGGGGTTACTCTTGAGCTTATTTAATTCTTCCTGCCAAAGCTCAAATAGCCTTTTGATCACGAAAAAGTTAACCTGAATGGAGCTGGTTAACTGAATAATATCCTGGCCTGTGATAAACTGTTTGCCCGAATAATACCGCTCACAAACTATTGCGGCGTACTCTTCGGCATATTTTTCTAAATAATTGCTGTTAATTTGAACTGTCATTGAGGATAGCGTTTACAAAAGTCAACGAAGAAATGCCCAGAATAGTCATAGAAAATCTATTTAATCGTAAAATTAATTCCGAGGCAAGTGATCGTAAAGTTATTGAATTAATTCATGAAAATAATATTGACTGGATGCATGCCTGTGGGAAAAAGGGAAGATGTACCAGTTGTAAAATGATAGTCTTGTCCGGAATGGAAAATCTTAACGATCCGAATGAACGAGAACTTTTTTATCGTAAACAAAACCGATTAAGAGCTAACGAACGATTATCTTGCCAATCCATTTTAAAAAAAGGTGAGCTGCGAATTAAAGTAGCTGAAATCAATAAGTTTCCTCACGTAGAATATAGCGAGTAGGCATGTTCATAGAACCTTCCATAGGCAGAAAAAACAACCCTGAGAAAAAAGGTCAAATAGAAGTAATTTGTGGGTCCATGTTTTCGGGAAAGACCGAAGAATTGATCCGACGATTAAACAGAGCAAAAATAGCAAGACAAAAAGTTGAGATTTTTAAGCCTGGTATTGATAAACGATATCATGAAGAGGATGTGGTTTCTCATAATGAGAACAGCATACGTTCCACTCCGGTAAATTTTGCAGAAGATATTCTTTTACTCAGTGGGAATTGTGATGTGGTAGGGATAGATGAAGTTCAATTTTTTGATGATCAGATTGTGGCAGTGGCACAAAAATTAGCCAATCAGGGGAAAAGAGTAATTTTAGCGGGCTTGGATATGGATTTTGAAGGTTTGCCTTTTGAGCCTATGCCCAAGTTGATGGCGGTGGCTGAGTATGTCACGAAAGTTCACGCCATCTGTATGAAATGTGGCGACTTAGCAGCCTTCTCTTTGCGCCTTTCAGATGCCAGGCAAAAAGTAATGTTAGGCGAAAAAGACAGTTACGAGGCGAGATGCAGAAAGTGCTTTTTTGAGGATAAAAAATAAAAAGCAAAATGCTGAAGAAGACAAAGGGAGTTGTATTGAGTGCCATTCGCTACAAGGAAAGCAGCATTATTGTTAGAATCTTCAGCCGTGAATTAGGTCTTAAATCCTATATTATTAATGGAGTAAGAACCCAGGGTGCCAAATCCAAAGCAGCATTATATCAACCCATGACCCTTTTAGATTTGGTTGTATATGAAAAAGAAGGAGCTGGTTTACAAAGAATATCAGAGGCGAAAATAGATTATGCCTATCAGCTAATCCCTTTTGACTTCGTGCGTTCCGGCATTTTGATGTTTATGGCGGAGGTTTGTTCCAAGACTCTCTATGAAAACTATCAAAACGAGTGGCTCTTTGACTTTTTAAAAAGTAGCTTGAAACAGCTGGACCAAAAAAATATTGATATCAAGCACTTCCCGCTGGTTTTTTTAATTCAAGAAGCCAACTATCTGGGTTTCGGTCCGGAAATAGCATCAGATTATTTAGAAGAAAGCAGAACCCTTCCCTTCAGTCCAGAAGAGTTACCCTTAGTCCATGAATATTTGGAAAAGTTGATTGAGGAAGGTTTTCTATGTGATTTTAAGGCAGGAATCCAGATCAGGAGAAAATTATTAGACTATTTGCTCAATTTTTTCAGCGAGCAACTCGATAATTCAAGTCCCTGGAAATCAATGGCTATCCTTAGGCAACTGATGGCTTGATCAAAAAGACCTTATTTATTTCTTCTTGTATTGCCAAAAATTTGCGAATTCAATTTGGAAGGCTTAATATTGTGCTATCACCGTGAATGAGCAAGTCAGCCCACTTTGACTTGAGTTTTTCCTGCAGACCTTTTTTGCTCAGAAAATCATCCACGATTCCATATTCGCATTTTACCACAAATTATTTATTTCATACTCTCTTTATGTACAACATAGAAGAACTCAGAATCAGGCTTTTATCTGAACTGAAGGAGATCGCTGAAGAGTTAGGTGTCAAAAACCACAAATCACTCAAAAAAGACGAATTAGTCTACGCCATTTTGGATCAACAAGCAATCACCCCAGAGCAAGCCCTCCCTAAGAAAAAGCCCTCCCTCGCAGAAGCTCAAGAGCCTGCAGCTTCCCAACCAGAAGAAAAAAAGTCTGGAAAACCTGAAAGCAAAGAAGAACCTGAATTCAAGCCTAAGTTTAGAAGACAGAACGTAACTGAAATTCAGGCGGAAGAAGAATCAAAAAAGGTTGAAAAAGCTGAAAAGCCAAAACACAATCCAGAGCCTAGACCTAAAAAGGAAGCAGAGCCTGTAAAAGCTGAAAAGAAAGAATCTCAGGACAAGCCTGTTGAGGAAAAAGAAAACAAGACTTTTCGTCCAAGAAGAAAGGTTTTTGAAGAAGTAAATGTCTCCGAAGACGCAGAAACTGAAGAAAGGCCAAAAGCACAAGAATCCAAGCAAAGGGATCCTAAACCGGAGGCTGAAGTTGAACTTCCTAAAAGAAAAAACTTCAAATCTCAGGATGAGGTAATGGCTCCGGCAGCTGAAACAGTTTCTAGCAATAGAAAAAAACCTTTCGTAAGTCCTAGAGAATTTGATGGAGTAATCGAAAACGAAGGAGTTTTAGAAATGATGCAGGAAGGATACGGATTCCTGAGATCCCTAGATTATAACTACCTCGCATCACCTGATGATATTTATGTTTCTCCAAGTCAGGTTAAACTTTTTGGTCTCAAAACAGGGGACCATATCAAAGGGTCCATCAGACCCCCTAAGGAAGGTGAAAAATATTTTGCCTTGCTAAAAATAGGAACAGTAAATGGGAAGACTACTGACGAAATCAGAGACAGGATTCCTTTTGAATACCTCACTCCCCTTTTCCCTGAAGAGAGATTAAACCTATCAACTAAATCAGATGGCTATTCGACTCGGATTTTGGACTTGTTTGCTCCAATTGGGAAAGGCCAAAGAGGAATGATTGTGGCCCAGCCAAAGACTGGTAAAACGGTTCTATTGCAGCAAATCGCCAATGCCATTACACAGAATCACCCCGAAGTTCATTTGATGATCCTTTTGATCGATGAGCGCCCTGAAGAAGTTACTGACATGGCTAGATCTGTGCGTGCTGAAGTAATTTCCTCCACATTTGATGAGACCGCAGACAGGCACGTGAAAGTATCCAATATCGTTTTGGAAAAAGCTAAAAGAATGGTGGAGGTTGGACACGATGTGGTAATTCTATTGGATTCAATCACCAGATTAGCCAGAGCACATAACACAGTAGTACCAAGTTCAGGAAAGATCCTGTCCGGTGGTGTGGATGCGAATGCATTGCACAAACCAAAGAGATTCTTTGGTGCGGCGAGAAATGTTGAGAACGGAGGTTCTTTGACTATCATCGCGACCGCCTTGGTGGAGACAGGTTCTAAGATGGATGAGGTAATATTTGAGGAATTCAAAGGTACCGGTAATATGGAGCTGGCCTTGGATCGCAAGCTTGCCAATCGAAGAATTTATCCGGCCATTGATGTACTAAGCTCAGGCACGAGACGAGAGGACTTATTAATGGATAGAGAAGAAATGCAACGAGTTTGGATTTTGAGAAAACTGATGAGCGATATGACCTCTCAGGAGTCTATGGAATTCCTGCTTCAGCGAATGAAAGGTACCCGTGACAATGCTGAGTTTTTGATCAGTATGAATGGCTAATCATTCCAAATAAAAGATTAAGATTCCAAAATCTGGAAAAATTCGAAACCATCCCTTATTGATTGAGGGATGGTTTTTTATTTTGCATCATTTAAAAAACTGTATCCAAACCATATTATTTGAAGTTGAATATCATTTTTTTGCTTTTTATCAAATTGACAAAACAATTTTGGCAGTTATTTTGTCCTAATCACTCAACACACCCTAACACTTGACACTTTGAAAGGTAATTATTGCATTAATATCGGTCTGGTATTGATACTAATGGTATTTGTTAACCAAATAGCCATGGGTCAATGTGCGTCATGCCCCAACTCAGGTTCAATTAGCGTCAAAAGTTATACTAGGCTGCCTGTAAATGGAAATGTAAATAATGGTAACAATGCCTATAATACTGCAAGTTGGAATCCTTCAGGAGTCCCCGGTAGCAATAATATAGCAAGGTTTCCAAATGCGGGCTCTTATTTGTGGCAAGTAGGAGGTGGTTCTAGCGAGCAATTGGCTGGTTTGATTTTAGAAGCTGGAGTTACGTTAGAACTTGGAAGGTCCAACAATAATCAAAGCGTTGCCTTTAGAATCGAAAATGGATGCATCACGGTAAAATCATCAGCAACATTAAACCTCGCTTACTACACAGAGCTTGAGAATGTCGCTATTTGTCTCGAACCGGGTGCGCGTATCATTTTTGACAGTAATTTCACTAATCCTAGCCCTGGAAATAGGGATGATATAAGTTTCAATAATGTGTTGATAACTCTTGCTGATAACACCTCAATATTGGATTTTAGAAACGCTGATATTCAGATCGGCTCATTAGGATTAGATATTAATGGTTGGACGGGGAATGAGCTTTGTGATGGAACAACACCTCCTTCCGGTTTCCAATCTGGGAATATTAGATGGACTAGTAACACAAAAAATATCTGTGAAATTTTAGGAAGTAGGGTACTGCCTGTAGAGTTTGCAAAATTTGACTTATCAATTAACAATAATGAGCGATTTGCAAAATTGAGCTGGTCAACCCAGAAAGAGTGGGAAAACTCTCACTTCGAAATTGAAAGATCATTTAATTCCATCCAAGAATGGTCATCTGTTGGATCTGTTTCAGGTCAAGGATATTCAGATGGAGAAGTAAAATATGAATTCGTAGACTGGAATCTTCCAGTATCCGCCGGAAATATTTTTTATAGACTTAAGCAAATTGATTTCGATGGATCCTTCAGTTATAGCCCTGTAAAGGCTGTACAAATAGATGCAATTCCTGGAAAAAATCCTTGGGTTCTGTATCCTAATCCTTCTCTGATACAGGAAGAGGTTAACATTGAATGGAGAGAGCCACAAGGTTGGAAGGAGGAACAAATCATCCTAAGGATCAGCAACTCCAAAGGATTTGGAACCTCTTTATTTTTAAAAAATATCTTAGAGGTGCAGGAGGTAGTTAAAAGCTATTTTAACGATCAGCCAGCAGGGCTTTATTTAATTGATTTAAGCTGGGCTGATAAAAATCAGCAGTTTAAGGTGTTGAGGAAGTAATGTCCTTTTCACCGAAAATCCGTAAAAACAACAACCAAAGCTATTATTACCAAGAAGTTAGATACTTTGATTTCGCTAAGTACTCTCTTGAATTGCTTTAATTTAACCCTTCTAATTCCTTGTGTGCACTTCTCCAATTAGTTGAAGAGCGAAATTTGAATTTACTTTACCTCACCTACTCAATGCAGTACTAAATTTCGACACAGTCATTTTCAAACTCTATCCGGCTTTTTTGAGTCCATAGTCGAATATTTTTTTAATGAAAAAACGAGAAATCAGAAACACTACTTAAAAGGTTTGAAAAAAACATATTTTATTTTGTTTAATTAGTTAAAAAATATATTTTTAAGAAGTTTTACCCTATAAAAAAGAATATAATTTGTTCACCTGCCTAAAAATGTATTTTATCTACTCAAATATGCACTAGAAATTTTCTAACATCTGGAGCTTTCTCATTCTACTCAGGGATGAGATATACTAATAACTGATTATCAACAATTTATTTTAATGAACTTTTATTTCCATTCTTGAAAATAAGAAAAAAACCAGTATATTTGAAATGCATTTTTATTGATTTAAAAAACATTTTAATCTGGAGATGAGTATGAGAAGAAATCTACTTACATCTTTATTTTTAGCTATTCTGATTTTTGTCGGGTTGGATGCGTATGGGCAAAGTATTTTTACAAACCCAATTACAGGTACAAATCCCAATACTAGTAATCCATATACAGCTGGACAAACTGTTAATTCAGGAATTACAGTTTCTGGTATTGGTCGCGGGACCGGAATAACTGGACAAAACGCGATTGATGAATATATGGCGTCTGGCTGGGATACTGGAGTTTTGAATTTGAACAATTATTTTGAGTGGACAATTTCACCTAATTCTTGTAGACTAGTTAATTTAACTAGTTTTATTTACACTGCGACTAGAGGTCATAATTCTATAAATAACTTTGAATTTCGGTCTAGCTTAGATGGATTTACCACCCCTATAGGAACTCCTACTTGGGATGGAACAACCATCAATTTAAGTGGTGCAGCCTTTCAAAACATTTCAACTCCAATCACTTTTAGACTATATGCTTGGGGTGCTAATAATTCTTCTCGTACTTTTTCTATTCTAGACTTTACATTTAACGGAACCGTTACTCCAAATATTGCTGTCACAAATATGACAGCAACTGTTTGTAGCGGGGACTCTTTCTCCTTAACCCCTGCCAACGGTACCAATGGAGTCGTTCCGGCAGGAACCACCTATTCCTGGTCGGCTCCATCCGTAACAGGGGGAATCACCGGTGGAGCTGCAGGTAGTGGAGCTAACAGCATTTCCGGTACCCTGAATAACCCTACCAATTCAACACAGACTGCAACTTATACCGTTACGCCTACTTCA
>NZ_VLOG01000036.1 GCF_007655305.1 Algoriphagus algorifonticola | reverse complement strand
AAAACGTTGTGCAACATTTGCAAAACAATCGAACTGAATTGAAATATGGGAATTTTTGACCTTTTTAAGAAGAAACAAAAGTCTACCGAATTTAGATGTTCGACTTGTGGAGAAATACACGATGAATTGCCAGCACTTGGATTTATTACACCTTTCTACTATGAAACTCTAAACGAAAAAGACAAAAAAGAAATTGCTGAAATTTCAAGTGATTTTTGCGTAATAAATCACGAAGACCAAACTGACAGATTTATAAGAACTGTATTGACAATTCAAATTAATAATGCCTGTGAAAATTTAGATTACGGAGTTTGGGTTTCTTTAAGCGAAAAGAGTTTTAACGAATATGAGGCTGACTTTAAGAATAATGCTGAAGAAAAAACTTATTTCGGAATGATTAGTAATGACATTCCTGATTATGAAGAAAGCACTTTGGGACTGCACGTAAATGTGAACACAAGAAAAGGTGGAATAAGACCAGAGATTATTCCTCACGAAAACGACCATAAATTGATTTCGGATTGGGAGAATGGAATTTCAATTGAGGAAGCTGAAAAGCGAATAGAGAGAATGAACAATTCTTTAACCAAAAAGAAAACTCAAAAATTGACAAATGAACAAATTAGAACAGAGTTTAAAAAATTTGTCGGAAATGATAAATACACTCATTTCATTTTGACTCTTTACGAAGCATTTCCTTTGAGAGAAAAACTGTTTTTTTGGCAAGAAGAATTACTAAATAAATTTTCGCAAGAATATAATATTGAAGAAATAGAATATAAAAACGTCTACGAAATATTTAATCATTGTCCAATTCACGACTTTGAATTAAAAAAAGATACTGTGAAAATCGTTGATGGGAATGATATAACCCCAAAGACATCATATGAAAAAGAAAAAAAGCTTTTTCCAATGGCAAATATTAATGCGCCCAGAGATTTGGAAAGATTTAGCTATCCCAAAGATGTAGATGTTGTTTATTGCGAAAAATGTAGAGAATTGAAAAATAAATATTAAAAAAACGTTGCACAACAATGGCTATAAGTAATTGCTTGTTCTCGCCTACTTTGGAAATTCCTGCGGAATTTCCAACTTGGTGTGTACCTGCAAAGTTAAGTGCTAACCCACGCAACTACTCATAGCCGAGACCGTTACCGCTAATGTTGAGAAACAAACTATGAAGCAAATCATAAGCATTATTATATTAAGCCTCATTTTTTCAAATAGCTATTCTCAGCGTTTTGATAGTAAATTTGACACACTCATTGCATCTTTTGGGACAAGAGTCGGACCTTTTTATGAAGACTCACTAAGAATACCAGAAATTTATACAGGAAAAGATTTTAGCATCCGACTTGCTGAAAATGCCTTAGACCTTAGACTTGAAAGTAAAATACTTTTGAATCCAAGTTCTGATGACCACTTTCCGCTTTCATATTCAGTCATTTACGATGACCATTTAATTTCTCTATTTAAACCAGGAAACTTTATCTGTTACAGGCTTGAAGACTTTTCAAGAAACACTGAATTAGAAAAGTCATTAAATAAGAAAAAATTTAAAAGACACTCAATTATTGATAACAATCTCCATGCGCAAACAAAGTTCGGGTTTTGGAATGTATATTCAGGCAATAAGTGGAAGAAAGCCAACAGAATTCCAAATCCTGAAAAATTCAAAAGTCATTTATATTATGACAGTGAGTTTATCGTATTTAGTGACTGTAATGGCGAATGGGGTGGAACATTATACTTTTATCATAGACCAACTAAGGAAACCTATTATACATCAGCTACATGTGCAAACACAGTCACTCGAGATAAAAATGGATTCAAAGTACTTTCTCATTTAGGACATGGTTTTGGATTTGCTGACATAAAGCAAATAGTAGAACCAACAAAACTTCCAAAGCTTAAAGACTTTAAAGGAGACAAACGAAGCATAAATGCTATAGGAAACTCAGATACAACAAATGTTGCCAAAGAGATTTTTGATTTTTTTGGGATTCAAATTTTCTCAACTTTCCCACTTTCAGGAAAAGAGCATTTCATAATTCATTGGCAAGAAATGACTTTTTTGGCAGAGATTAATGGGACTGAAATTTTAATAGTTCACCCTTTATTCAATTCAGATTTATATACCCATGACCCCATCACAAAAAATTACAAGTCGGGAGAAGTGCTTATTAATTTAGACCATTATGGATCAGGTTTAGAGAGAGAAATTTCTATGATATTAGTAAAAGGCAATAAAATGACCAAAATTGAATGGAAAGAGAAACACTAGCGGTAACATCACCTAAGAGCAAGCGTGCGGGAAGAGCTAAATTGAAAGTGATTACCTCTAATAAACATTGCTCGTGGCAGACAGTGAATCGGGTTTTAATGCCCGCCTGCTCTTAGCCCTGACCGTTACCACCAAGCTTAAAAAAACAGCAATGCAAGAAGCTAACTTAAAACAACAGTTTGATGCTATACTTAAATTGACCATTACACCTGCATTGAAAGGTTTGGGGTTCAAAAAAAAAGGACTTCATTTTCAGAGAAGTGTGACTGATATTTTCCAATGTTTGAATATTCAGAAAAGCAAGTGGAATTCCTATGATGAAAGCATAAGCTTTACTTTTAATTTGGGTTTTTACAATGGAAAAATCAACAGAATTTTAACTGAAAAGGAGGATTCAATTTTGTCGCCTCAGGTTGATGATTGTTTTATTCAAGGAAGAATCGGAAATCTTACTAAACGTAAAGACCATTGGTACGAATTAAATAATAAAGAGAGTTTTGAGGTAATAAGAGAACAAGTTGCAAACCACATTGAATGCTTTTTAATTCCTCACTTTGAAAAGTATAATTCCATTGAAAAACTTGTAGAGCTTGTAGAAAAAAATGAAAGTGACCGGATTTACATGATTTCACCAATAGGGAAGTTTATATTATTGATGATAACAAATCAAAAAGAGGTTGCTACCAAATAAATAAAGGTTGAGTATGAAAATGCTTTGAATCCACAAGAAACAACACAAACGATAAATTATCCTAATGGAACAAGCAAAGTATACACTTCAAAGCCATTTATATATCAATCTTATATAGACTTTATAAAAAAGTTTGCAAAATATTATGGTATAGAGCTCTAGAACAAAAGAAAGCCAAGTGGTAACATCACCTTGGAAGACAGCGGGCGGTTCCGAGTAAATAGAAAGTTTAGTATCTTTAAGAAGTTAGGAGTAGGCTGGAAGGGAACGGCTCCGAATGCCCGCCGTCTCCAAGCTGAATCCCGTTGGCGGTAATTATAAAAACGACACTAAATGAGCAAATGTTACTTATGTGGACAAACAATGGTTGACCGACCTGTTGATTATACTTTAAATAAAGACAAGTATGAAAACTTAGCTATTAAGCACGAAGAACACATTATTCAAAATGCAATTTATGGACGACTAACAGACTCTGAAATACTTTGTGAAAAATGTGGCGGAAAATTATCCGCTGAAATTGATGCAGATTTTAATAAAATTTTTCACGGAATTACAGAACAATTAAAACACATACTAGCTTCAAAAGACCACGGAAATAATAATTTCAATAGAACTTTAAAAGGTTATATTTTTAAACAAGACAAAACTAAAATTGAGGTTCATATTAAAGAAGGCAAAGTTGTTCCTATAAAACCAGACTATGACTTTGTTGCTACTGAAAATAAAGTTCTTATTTATTGCTCACAAAAAACAGCAAAACATTACCAAAATAAAGTAAAACAAGAATTAACAGCAAAAGGGATAGACATTAGTAAAATTTCTATTGAAATAATTGATGATATTTCCAATACGGGCGAATTAGGAATTTTCTTTTCAGAAGGCATAGAAAATTTTAACTCTAAAATCAAACTTGGTTTAAATAAAATAGCAACGGGATTTGCTGTTGCAAATGGAATTGACAGAACGCAATTACCTTGCACTCTTGACATAGATAATCAAAAAATCATTTTCACTTCTAATGTAGTTCCCTTTTATCCTTACTCTGCATTGGACGTTACAATTGAGCCATTCAGAGTTGTGGTAGAAGACAATTTTCCGACACATACGTTGATTCTTTATACAGACAATTTTTCAAAAAATAAGAAATTAGTATGCTACATTGATTTGTTTAGCACATTTCAATTTTATGTAATACTCAATCAGGACTTTAAGGGAGAAGATATTCAAAAGGTTTATTATCAAACTGTTTTAAAACAAGAAAAACCAAAATTAAATATAAGAAACACTCGAATAAAATTTCTAAGTATCATTGCTGAATCTATCGGTGTTTCATTTGACGAATTGAAAGGAAAAAGTGTTGAAGATATATACACTTACTTAGAAACAAAATATAATCAATTCACAGTTTCATACGAATTGGACTTGAATGAATATATCAAAGACATTTCCAATAAAGCGAGTATGAATCTTCTAATAAAAAAATCAGGCATTACGTCTCATCTTGGCGACATAGAACGAGAAATAGTAGAAGCGACACCTGAAATGGAAATAGACGATATTTCTGCAATGTATTACGAACTCAATAGAATAGAAAGCGAGGGACAACTAAATTACAGACAAAATTTTATTGAAACGACAGATAAATTAGAACCTGTTTTATATTCTACTTTGTATAAAATGATAGAATTAAACAATGCTAACCCTGATATTTTTAAGTCATATGGACATTTTAAATTTTATCAATTGACGCAATTCATCAAAATGAACGAATTCAAAAAATAACTACCGCCAACAGGCGTTTGGCTCAATGGCGGGTGACGTAGTTAATTGAACATTCTACCTCGCATCAACTTTTGTGGTGTATTGATAGTTTTGTGCTCCGAAATCCGCCACTGCGCCAAGCGCGAAAACGTTGTGCAACATTTGCAAAACAATCGAACTGAATTGAAATATGGGAATTTTTGACCTTTTTAAGAAGAAACAAAAGTCTACCGAATTTAGATGTTCGACTTGTGGAGAAATACACGATGAATTGCCAGCACTTGGATTTATTACACCTTTCTACTATGAAACTCTAAACGAAAAAGACAAAAAAGAAATTGCTGAAATTTCAAGTGATTTTTGCGTAATAAATCACGAAGACCAAACTGACAGATTTATAAGAACTGTATTGACAATTCAAATTAATAATGCCTGTGAAAATTTAGATTACGGAGTTTGGGTTTCTTTAAGCGAAAAGAGTTTTAACGAATATGAGGCTGACTTTAAGAATAATGCTGAAGAAAAAACTTATTTCGGAATGATTAGTAATGACATTCCTGATTATGAAGAAAGCACTTTGGGACTGCACGTAAATGTGAACACAAGAAAAGGTGGAATAAGACCAGAGATTATTCCTCACGAAAACGACCATAAATTGATTTCGGATTGGGAGAATGGAATTTCAATTGAGGAAGCTGAAAAGCGAATAGAGAGAATGAACAATTCTTTAACCAAAAAGAAAACTCAAAAATTGACAAATGAACAAATTAGAACAGAGTTTAAAAAATTTGTCGGAAATGATAAATACACTCATTTCATTTTGACTCTTTACGAAGCATTTCCTTTGAGAGAAAAACTGTTTTTTTGGCAAGAAGAATTACTAAATAAATTTTCGCAAGAATATAATATTGAAGAAATAGAATATAAAAACGTCTACGAAATATTTAATCATTGTCCAATTCACGACTTTGAATTAAAAAAAGATACTGTGAAAATCGTTGATGGGAATGATATAACCCCAAAGACATCATATGAAAAAGAAAAAAAGCTTTTTCCAATGGCAAATATTAATGCGCCCAGAGATTTGGAAAGATTTAGCTATCCCAAAGATGTAGATGTTGTTTATTGCGAAAAATGTAGAGAATTGAAAAATAAATATTAAAAAAACGTTGCACAACAATGGCTATAAGTAATTGCTTGTTCTCGCCTACTTTGGAAATTCCTGCGGAATTTCCAACTTGGTGTGTACCTGCAAAGTTAAGTGCTAACCCACGCAACTACTCATAGCCGAGACCGTTA
>NZ_VLOG01000035.1 GCF_007655305.1 Algoriphagus algorifonticola | reverse complement strand
CTGTGTCGCCGCGAGAAATTATGAGACTGCTTCGCTTCATTCGCAGTGACGTAACTGCTTACTACCAACCGCTCACTGCCAACTGAATCAAGCCACATCCGCAAAAATCCTCTCCATCCTTCTAAAATAAAACATTCCAAATACAAAGAATACGATAGCTACCAAACTTCCCGGCCAGATCCATTCCCAGGGCATGGGACGGTTTAGAAAAGCTGCCCGAAAACCCTCTATTACTCCTACCATAGGATTTAATACGTAGTAACTTCTATATTCTTCCGGAACTGCGGTAGTACTATATACTACTGGAGCGGCATACAGGAGGAGCTGTACCAAAAAAGTCAGCGCATGCTTCACATCTCTGTATTTTACAGCTAAAGCAGAAAGAAACATCCCTATTCCCAAACTGCAAAACAGGAGCTGGACTATCAATAATGGCAACCATAACACTCCCCAACCAGGAACTTGCCTGAAATAAATCAAAAAGCCAATGACTACTACAAAGGCAATCAAAAAATCAAGAAGCTTAGACAATAAAGCAGACAAAGGCAATACCATTCTGGGGAAATAAACCTTAGTAATCATATTGGCATTTTGAATCAAAGAGTTGGCTGATTCGGTAAGCGTTCCTGAAAAATAATTCCAAGGCCAAAGAGCCAAGTATGAAAACAATATGTAGGGCATCCCATCGGAATCTACATTGGCCAGGTTGCCAAAAACCAAGGTAAAAACCAGCGTCGTGAATAAGGGTTGAATGATCGCCCAGGAAACCCCAAGAATAGACTGTGCATATCGGGCTTTGATTCCTCTCAATGTAAGGAAATACAAGAGATCTTTGTATCTCCACAATTCTTTGAAATCCACCATCTTCCAGCCGGAGGAGGGTTCGATTACTTTGTAATGAGGATTAGGTGAGGACAAGGCTTGGAGTTTAAAGTTTAAAGTGAAGAGTTTTTAAAGTTTAAAGTGAAGAGTTTAAAGTTTTTTTTAGGCTCCGTACACTAGTATTCCGGCAATATTACCTGGGTCTTCATCGAGAATAGATACCTCGACTTTTCTTTGGACTTTTTCGTAGGTTTTGTTTTTGATGAAATTCAAATAGTTCTGGTCCAGATTCTTTCCTATCAGAATCATATTGACAGTTCCTGAGTCTATGCCATGAGCATAATCTCCAATGATATAGGCTTTTTCAACCTCACCCATTCTTTTGACTATCCGTTCCATGAGGTCATCCAAGCCTAAGAATTTGGAAACCATGTTTTTGATCTCAGCGAAAAATGGGTGCTGCTTATTTGCCTTGTATACTTTGGTCTTTCCTTCCTCTTCAGCAACTAAAAGCCCTGCCTCTGTCAGGCGGTTGAGCTCTACCCTGACAGAATTGGTGGATTCATCAAAATCCTTGGCCAGAGAGCGCAAGTATCCTGAATTTTGGTGGGAAAAGAATTTGAGCAGGAGCTTAATTCTTGTTTTGGAAGTAACCAGGGATTCTAACAAAAATAAGTTTAAAGGTTAAAGTGAAGAGTTTAAAGTTGGAATGCGTGGAAAAACCCTATTCGTACTCAGGATAAATTAGATCTGGATTTTTTAATTATTGAGTTTAAAATCAAAATAATCTCTTCTATTTCCTTTGATATGTATTCATAAGAAGGAAAATCTAACAGAAGTTCCTTCCTATTAAATAATCTAATCCAATACCTAGTCTCTCTTGCCTCTTTATTAGCAATTGTAAGTTTATTGATAAAATCTGCTTTAGAATGCGCTGCTTGAGCCTCTTCGACATTTGCTCCTATTGAGGTTCCTGATTTTACTAATTGTTCAGAGAGCTTATAATGTCCTTTTTCTCTTAATATGAAATATGCATCTAGGATAATTACTGCAAAATCGAAAGTCCTGTCTTGAATATTTTTTTTCATGTAAAAATTATTTAGCTAGAAAAACTTAAAAAAGAACATTAGTTCTCAAACTGCTTTTACAGAAAGTAAGTCGAAAAGGTTTAAGCCAAAATGGAGTTTTTTTTCAACATCAACGGCTTAACCCACTTTAAACTCTAAATTTTAAACTTTAGAAAGCTTCGCCCTTTCAGTCCCGTTTTTCAGGATTTCCAAATGGAGGGCAGATCAACGGCGGAGTTTTCAACCCGATGAAAATTTGAGTTAAACTGAGTAAAAAAATTACTCACTAACAAATTTATGGGAATGCCTTAATTTTCCAAGTGTTTTGAAAAACTGCCTATTGAATCTTCAAAAAGTAACTTAATTTGGAAAAATCTTAAGTATAAAAAAATGCTCCATTGGAATAAGAATTATGTAAAGTTGCTTTATCTGGCTATTGGAGGGCTGATTTTAGTTTATGCTTATTTTTTTTCCTTGATGGGTTTGGAAAACAAGCCCTATTATGGAGATGAGTTTTTTTATATGAAAAATGCAGAGTCCTACACTGTAACGGGAAGTTTAAAAGCTTCCTTTACCTACAGTGGTAAAGGTTCAAAGATAGGCGAATTTGATGCGCATGGGCCGGCATATCCCCTGCTTTACGGTGGTGTAGGGAAAGTTTTCGGATATGATTACCTCCTTATTTCAAAAGTAAATCTGGCTATTCTTTTATTGAGTTTATTTCTTTTGATTCTTTCTAACCAAAAGCTAACAACTAGACTTTTTCAGATAATACTTATTCTAAGTTCTCCCTTTACCCTGTTTTACGCTGTCAGCCTTTTACCGGAGTTGATTCATTTAGGCGGAGCAATTATTCTTTATTATCTCTACGAAAACTATCATCAATCCCATAAAGAAAGAGATTTATGGGTTTTAGTGAGTTTTATCCTGTTGCTAGGACTATTTAGAAGTACCTGGCTCTTTGCGCTCATTGGGCTGTTTCCTTTTCTGTGGAATGGCAGGAGGTCCTTAGTATTACTGCTGATTTTCAGTATTCCTAGTTTAACTTGGCTTTTACAAACCAATTTTCATGAAGGAGTGGTCAATGTTTTCTCAGAGATCCAATATTGGTTTGGAGAAGGAAAATGGAGCATTTTATTGGAGACCATATTTTTCAACATCAAACGGAATATTTATTTTCTTTTTACTTATTCAGAAGGCACTTTTTATGCTATTTGGAAAATCTGGCTCTTTGCCTCCTTCATACTAGGTTTTTTTCTATTTGCTAAAGATAAATTGGTTTTTTCGGGGATAGTGATGCTTGCAGTTACATTCCTATTCACCTTGGTTTTTTATAAATTTTACAAATGGACAGAATGGAGAATGATGCTCCCTCTGACTGTTTTTTTGAATCTGAGAATGATCTCCGTATTTCCTTCCCAGTACTATTATAAAGCATTGCTTATAATCAATGGTTTAGCTTTCCTTTTCCTAATTCCTTTTCAATACGAGCTAATTTATCTCAGAAAAAATCATCAAACACAGGATATTCCTAGGGATCTAGTAAGCCATATTAAAACGCTTGAACAGCCACTCGTTCAAATCGATACCTTGGCTCTCACAGGGTTTGCTTTGGAGCAATTACCGGTAGCCAATCAAAAAGGGGAAGTGATCCGCTACATTCTCCCTTATTATGAAATGGAGCTAAAAAAAGCTAGTCATTTTTTGGAAATCCAAGAAGGTCAGCTGATGATGCGTTCAAAAAATATCCGCAGCCAATAAGCGAAGCCAAATACAACTTGGATACTGAAAATCGAAGCAAATATTTTGATGCGGAAAGGGGATTTTTCATTCTTTTCCTGATGCTCTTTTAGCACGATGAGCAACATACTTAAATTATGGAGGTATAGCGCAACTGGTATTTGCCAATAAAAATTTCCATGATACTCTCTATAACCGGTTTCAGCTAAGAGGAAATAAATCAAAATCGCTAGGAGTAAAGTCCAAAATGAAAAACTGAAAAACCTATTTTCAAATGCTTTTCTCCTCCAAAAAATCAAAAAGCATAAAGTAAGAGGGATACTGCTTAAAAGATCATAAAAGGGTTCATTGCTATAATGAAACCAAATTTTGAAGGGTTCCAAAACCACCCTAGGAATATCCTCTTGTGAATAGTAATTGACCACCATAGGATCCCACTGAAAGATCAATATTTTTTCTATCCAGATAAGAAGCAATGAAAAAACACTTAAGCAGACGGCTAAGATGAATGGCTGGGATGGACGTCGAAGCAAGTAAAACGTGTAGCAAAGGAAGACTGGTAAATAACAAAATAGAAAACTGGGCTTGATCAATAAAATAGTTACTACTAAGAGGCATATGTTAAGAAATGCCCGATTGCTGTAATTTTCCCACCAAGATAGAGTTTGCTTAACTAAAAGTAAGCAAAAGGGGAAAGCTGCAATGATGGTTGAATTGTGCCAGATGATTTGACTGAATTTTCCTAAATACCAGTATTCTCTATCAATGGAAGGGATCACAATGGGGCCTAAAAAGAAAAACAAAAAGGCAAGAAGATAAGATGTCTGAATGCCTAGAGATGAAGATTCAAAAATCCATTTGACTGTAATTCTAAATTTCCACCATAAAAATCCTGTCATTAACAGAATGGAACTTACCAAAAACTGAAATTTATAGCTGATCAAAAGATCTAATAGATAGAGTAGAAAATAATAACCTGGAGGGATTGGAAAATAGCCGTTTTCCAGATACTCGATCAGGAAGAAATTATGGATCTTAATATCAACTCCATAGGGCACAAATTTGATCATAAAGGTCAAAGTGGCCAGTATTAACCCCATCATCAGGATATCGAATACCCAAAGATTTTTTTTCAACCAAAGTCTCATTTCGGGCATTTAATAATGATGAAATGATTGAATTCCTCCACCTGATAGTTGCAATTCTTGAAATAGCCAAGATTACTTTCATATGTATTCACATCTATCAAATAGGCTCTGTCTGAATTTTCTGTATTGAGAAAAAAGTGCTCATATAAGCTAGCCCAACCCATGATTTTAAAAGGCAATGGAGATTCAAAAATCAGTTCCAGGTAGTATTTATTCTCTCCGGCAATTATAATTTCGTCGAAGCCATTCCTCTTCAATTCATTCAATTTCTCTTGAAGCTCAGTTCCGGAGGAAATATTATGATGACTTAGGCTGAAAGAATAGCAATGAAAAATAATGACTATGGACAGGATAGATTGGAAAATCAGAAAAGGCCATTTCTGAAATACACCATCTTCCCTATCGAGCAGCATCAAGGTGAAGAATAAAAGAAACAGGAGAATATATATCTGAATTTTTATCAAATAGAACGGCGCTAAAACTATCAATCCCAACAAGATCACCAAGAAAAGTTTTAGCCCCTTTTTTAAATTAGTGAATAGGGTGAAAAGCAGAAAGATCCCCATCAAGGCTAAGACGAAGCGTTCGTTTTGGATAAAAGTTTCAACTGATTTTTGATAGAAAGAAAAAGAAAGGGCTTCCCACCTTAAATCATCCAACATTTGCTTCCACTCAATTAGTTTTTCCTGCGTCAACTGATTTTCTGAAAAATCAATTAGGCCGTTAGAAAAATAATAGAGTTCTGGTTCGGAGTTGATAAACCTATCCTTTTCCAATTGCAAGAATGGATGATCAAAAACCTGGGAGCGAAGCTGGTTGTGTTCAATAAAGTCTTGGAGTGGTTCAGACTTTGGCCAAAGAAAAGTTATTCCCTGAAATAACAGAACAAAAATCAACGGGTAAAGTGTAGCCAGCATCCATGCTTTTTGATGTGACAAAATGAGGAAATAAAGAAAAGAGGCTGCCAAAAGTAAAATTGCGACTTCAGGCCTGATAAGAAATCCTACAATAATTAAAATGTCTGAGAGCATCCAATAATTACCAGAATGGTCGTGTAGCTTTTTCTTTGAAATCCTATTTGCCAGTCCAGCACAAACGCAAAGAGATGCAATGATAGAAAACTGAAGAAAAAAGCTGAAATGAATTAGAATAGCGAAGGCAAATAGGAAGAAAACTATTTTCATTCTCTTGGCAACAAACTCACGCTCTATCACCTGTAAAAGAGTGAAATAGGCAAAATAGGCCAAGGCAAACCAAAAGACTGGATACCAAGGAATCTGAGGGCAAAGGGAATAGAGTTTGGCTAATGCAAAGCTTAAAATGGGATGGATAAAAACCGCATAAGTTTCTGGTTTACCTGTATAGGCTCCAGAAACCAGCCACATCATCAGTTCATCGTCATTTACCTGAAACCTCCAAGGCAAAAAAGCTATCATGATTAAGGCTAGTGCGCCCAGAATACTCCAATAGCTTTTTTTCATGGTTTTGGTTATTATTAAATCTGGTTATCTGCAATCATGCCAGTTGCCTTATTTCTTTGCTTGACCGGTTGGAAGACCGGTGACCGAAGACCCAGCCACGGCAGGCGAAGCTTCCGGATTCTGATCCTTTTAGCAGATAATAAGCAGTATTTTTGATGATACTGATAAAAAGAATATGGCTTAGTATTAGTAATAATCTCCTAATAATGGCAAGATGGTCGAAATTTATTAATGCAAGTTAAGGAATCAGTTTTGGGATTGCTTTTGAAATATGTAAATAGGTCTTGATTGGTAAGAGCCTATGTAGGTTTTTTCCATATTTTGTAAGTCTGGAATATGGCCAGATAGTTCAGAATGACAAAAAATCACAGGATATCCCTTTTCAAAATTAATTAGCGTGTTCAATTGACTCGGATCCCAAACCATGGCCTGACCTGGGGTATTTTTCCCCAATAAGTATGCTAATCCTGGATTTCGGAAGAAGGCCTGTACACTATCTTCTCCATCCAACTCCACCCGCAATTTCTCCAAAATTTCAACTAATGAGCTATCCAAAAACAATCCGGAGTTGCCGGGGATTTTCCAATAGCTTTTGGAGTCAAAGAGAGGGGATTGCTCAAAAGGTTGAAATACCAGGCCATTAATTATCCAAATGAAGGAAAGGATACTCAATCCCACTAACATTTGATTTCTTCTCTTGGATAAAATCACTATCAGAAGCAACCAAAAAACTGCGTAGTGAATGCCTATTCTCAACCAGTATACATTACTTCCGAAATGAAGTATGAATGGAAGAAGGGATAATATGAGAATACAAGGTAACTGAGCTGAAGAAATTTTCCCAAAGCCAGTATACAGCCTATGAATGACAAATAAGAAAAGGATCAATAAAAATAGATGATTCCATTCCTGTGTGATGTGAGTTTGGTAAGCTACCAATAGGAAAGTCAAGCAGGATAAAATCACTAGAAATGGCTTCAACTTCGATTTATTATTCAAGAGTTTCACAAGGAAAAAACCGATGGAGCTGATACCTAGCCAAAAGACCCCAACAAGTGGGGACTTTATTAAATCAAGCAAATTATAATGAGGCCTTTCTAATTGATTTCCAAGTGTATCAGACAATCTTAAAACAGCATTTTCCTGAAAAAGGGACAAGAATAGAAGTTCAAATACAAGAAGAGGCAACAGGATCAGCAACCATTTCCAAGACAATGATTCTTGGTAAAATAATGTGATGTAGGTGATACCAAATAAAAGGATGGCCGTGGGAAATTTGACATAGAAAATCAATGCCAGAGAAATGCCAATCAAAAGGTATTTATAAGGTTTTTGATGAGGTTTGGACAAAATTGCCAGCCAGACACTTGTAAGAGTAACATTCAAAGAGTTGTAGGAAAGTGTCTGCGGGAGAAAGGCATACCCAAGACAAATTCCTATAAAGATGAAGGAGAAAATTTGCCAGCTGACTTTTTTATGGGCAAAGTAATTTTTAAAAAATACAGCCAAACTCCAAGCTGCGATCAGGTAGCAAAGCAAACGGAGAAGTCTTAACTGAATAAGTGAAAATTTGAATTCAGTTAAGCTGAATATCAGTTTGAAAAATAAATCATAATTAAATACCGCCTGAGGGTTTGGTTGCAAAGGATCCGCAAGGAAGGCATACAAACCTTCATCAGAAATATCAAATCCAATGAAAGCAGCTCCGATCAGGGTCAATGAAAGAAGAATAGCTTTCGCATAGAGTAAGGTATTTATATTACTGAATCTAAAGGATTGAGTGAGCATCGAAAGCAAAATGGAATATTGAAACGGAAAAACAAATCTGGAAAGAAAGATTTTAAAGGTTAGATACTTTCAAAGAAAGTAGCAGTCTGCAAAAGTATGGTAGCTAGGCTAAATGGAAAGGAAATTTTCTTCTGACATTTTTCTTGATGTTTAGCCTTGGAGATTAAAGGAGTTAGTCGAGAGTTATCGATTTTAACCCCTTAGGAATCAGTTGCGAAACCTATTTTTTTAAAGATTTGATATCAGAAAACCAAAAATACCAAGGACCTAAAAGCATGTATGATTGAGTCTATTGTTTCAAAATGAATAATTTTGACAATTGATATTATTATACAAATTATTTGAAATGTATAAAAATGTGGAAAACTTTTAGCTCTAAAGCATAAAAAATACCCTGTACAGGGTATTTATTTTTGAAAGACAAACTCTACCTTTGGAATAGGGTGATTAAGCAGCTTTTCTCCTAGTTTTTTCTAGAAAATTATTAAGGGACTTTTTTTCAAACTTTTTATTCCCTTAATCCCTTTCGTAAGAGAGGCAAATAATCGAAAATCCTTTCCAAAAAGTGGGAGGGATTTTCTTTTTTTAAGCTGTTCCTATCATTGGATTTGTCATCCGGACAAACCCTCCAAGGTTTTGCCATAAAGTGGGAATGGATATTTATATCAACACCACAACTCAAGAAATCTTATGGAGGGTTGATTTAAGGTTTCCTCTCCGTCTTGCTGGCATTGAACTACCGTTTCCAATTTGAGATTAAGGGCCAGCGCTGGGGAAGGGATCGGTGTACCAAGATCCGTGGGTTAAAACCCACGGCTATTTAATCGTCCGCTCCTTTGGAGCTTTTGCCATGGGTACGACTGGAGGTCTATCTCCTAAGCTGCTCGAGATTTGTAATCTCGAGCTCTTATCGTAGGATTTGTAATCCGGACAAACCCTCCAAGGTTTTGCCATAAAGTGGGAATGGATATTATTTATACCATCTCCTCAATTCAAAAAATATTATGGAGGGTTGATTTAAGGTTTCCTCTCCGTCTTGCTGGCATTGAACTACCGTTTCCAATTTGAGATTAAGGGCCAGCGCTGGGTAAATAATTGATCGCATCTATACCCCGAGTTGCACTCGGGCCTGCGCGCCTCAGGCGTGGCTATTGAAGAGTTCAAGCCTTTCAGGCTTTTGATGAGATTAAATTTTTGAATTTAATGCCTTAAATCCGAGCAGGATCAATTCCCCCTTTTTAAAGGGGGCAAGGGGGATTTTTCTAAAAACCCTCCAAAGGATAGTTAGAAAAATGAAGGAGGTATTTTTCCAGTGATTTTTTCAAATTAGAAAACCTTTGGAGGGTTCATGTCCATTTAATAAAACCTGACCTCACAATCAGGGACTTTTTCTTTGAAGCGATCCACTGCCCTACTGTTAAGCCTGGTATTGAAGCAACTTAACTTTTTCAAATTGCTCAATCCTTCTATTGGCCTTAAGGAACGTAAATTGGTACTTGCCACATCTAATTCCTGCAAATTGATCAAAGGTTCGAGCCCTCTCAATACTTTCAAATTTGTTCCAGAAAGATTTAGCTTTTTTAAATTACTTAAAGCTCCAAGTGGTTCTAAATCCTCTATTCCTGTATTGGAAATATCCAAACTCTCCAATTCAAACAAGCTCGAAATAGGAAGAAAATCTACTACAGGAGCCTGGGAAATTTTCAAGTTTGTCAAGAGCGTCATCTCAGAAATCGGAGCAATGGTTGACAGTGGCGCATCGAAAATACTGAGCGATCTAAGGTTTACAAATGCCGTCAAAGGCCTGATATCCTCTATCCCCGTTCTGTCTAATTGCAAATAGGATTTGGCAGTCAAATTATGTAATTGCTCAACACTTGGATTTTCAGGCATTCCAAACTCTCTTCTAAAGATATCTTTCCAAAGCTGCGGTAATTCGGACCACCAATTTTCCAGGAACTGCACCCTATAAATCAGCGTCAAATCCGGTTTTTTCAACAATACCTCAGGAACCTCCTCAGCAAATATGGCTGACCTATTGACATTCAAATAAGAAATTTCCGGAAGTCCCACTATAGGCAAAATACTTTCTATAGGACTTTCGCTGAAATCCAGTCTTTTGATCTTTGTATTGTTCCTAATTGGACTCAAATCTTTAACCAAGGTATTTTGACCCTTAATCTCTTCCAAAGTATTTACCTCACTCAAAGGAAGAAGGTCAGAAATAGGATTATCGGAAAAATCGATTTTTCTCAATTTGACAAAGCGAGTCACAGGCAGCAAGCTTTCAATACCTGCACTGGACAAATCCAACTCTTCCAATCCAATGGTAGTAGTTAAAATCTCTACATTAGGCTGGTCTGATTGAATTCTTGGATTTGCCTGTTTTAGTCTTGCTTTCCATGCATCTGATAAACCAGCCCACCAAGATTCCAAATCCTTCACATGGTGGATTAACAATACATTAGGGTTGTTTCTGATAAAATTATCAGCAGAAATTACAGAAAGTCTGGTCTCGTCTGCTAAAACTTTTTCCAAATTAGACTTGCCATTCAGCACAGAAATGTCTGCTATTTCAGTTCCGGTCAGGTCCACCAATTCTAGTTGATCCAAATTGATCAAAGGTGTCAAATCCTGAATATTGGTTCCAGCAAGATTCAGCGTTTTCAGAGATTTCAATTCTGCCAATTGAGCAAAATTCACCAAATAATTTTTACTGAGATTCAAATGCTCTAATTTATTGAGTGCCTTGATGTTTTCAGTGTTGTTGAAGCCACTTTCAGTCAAATCTAGGGATCGGAGGCTATCAAACTCATTGAGTACCGCAAAGCTCAAGATCGGGGTCTTTTCCAGCTTCAAACTCTTCAGGGATTTCAAATTTTTCAGATCACTGATATTTTGAATTCTGGTATTAGAAATATCCAGATGCTTGAGCCTATCTGAATATTTGATAAACTGAATATCTGAGGTCGGAGTATTGGATACATTGAGGTATTCCAAAAATGTCACATTGGAGATTGGACCTAAAGCTCTGATTTTGGTATTACTTAGATCAACATATTTCAAGTCTCTCAATGCTTCTAAAGGTCTCAAGTTAAGCAATGAGTCTGTCCCTGAAATATCCAAGGAATCGATGGAAACGAATTTATACAAATGATCCAAGCCTATTGAGTCAAAAGCTCCAATTTTGAATCTTCCTCTGAAATATGATTTCCAGGCTGGGTTTAAGCTTTGCCACCATTCATTCAGCTCTTGATCTCTGCTGAGTTTGGTGGTATACATACTGACGATTTTAAGCTCTTGGCTTTTGTTGTCTAGATTGACCTCTACAAAGCGGGGCTTAGTATTGGCAATCTTCTTTCCATCCTTGGAAGTCGCCGTGATCGTTCTATCCAGAGAAACCACAAAAAACACCTGACCATTCTCTTTCTGGGATGGTTTAACCTCACGGATTTTAAATTTGAAATTCACATCCTTGAAAAAGAACTCAATATCTTTCATATAGGCAGTGACATCTTTATTGGTCACTACCATTCGGTCTTGAAGCAAGTCATCTTCTACTTGTACAATCCCATCTCTAAAGATCTTTAAATAACTCTCCCGGATAATTACATCTTTGTCCCGAGCCGAAGTTTCGGATGAGCCAATAGTATTCAGAAGATATTCCAAGAATCGAACCTGATCCTCCACTTTGGAAGAAAAATCGTCCAATTCCTGTTTGGAATAGCCTTTTACTGTCTGGGAAAAACTCTGCTGAGCTCCAAACAAAAAAATAAGAAGAAAGATGATACTATTACTTCTGATCATAGATATACTGTTGAATCGTCTCTTTATCTCCAGGATTTAATTTGACGAGATTGGAGATCAACCAACCGGTGTTGAAGCCAGGTCGGTTAAATTGAGATACTTCGAAATACCAACCTTCAATTTGAAAGAAGTGAAACTTCACCTCATTAACGGTTGAGAAACGAAGATTATTTTGCTTCATTTCATACAGGAACAGGGTTAAATAATCCGGATGAAATGATTTGCCGGTAAAAGCTTCAGGCATTTTGGAATCCTGAAAGGCTCTTCTGAGATTCATAAAGCCCAATTCATGAGAAAGAGGATGTAGAAAATCTTTCTCATCTCCAACGGGCTTGTTAAATAGGTTTTTGAAAGGGGGGAAACTTACAGCATCAATGACCCATTCGTAGCCCAATCCTTCCGGCTGTAATTTCAAAATCAAGGTTACTTTTTCGCGCTTTCCTTTGAAGATAAATTCAGCCTGTACTTCTGAAAACCATCCTGTTCTGTGAAAATTCAGATACTGGGGATATCCATCAGATAGAACGGTATTGATAAATTGTGTTTTCAGTTCTTTCGACACAGAGCTGGTCTGATTGTCAAATAAAATCTGAATAAATCCTTGCCTTAAGGGGCTATTGTGATAAAGAGAATCTCCGGGATAAAATCGGGTATTTCCGTCCGGTGATTCTTCAGCATTGAACCTTCTGAAAAATTGATTGAGTTGTTTGGTAGAAGCGGCGAATCGGCCGTCATCTTTGATTGTTCCGCCAGAGCCAATGCCCTGGGCGGAAACAATCGAAATGTTTGCGAGGAGAATCGCAAGGGTAATTAAGGTAAATCTCATGCGGAGGTTTCTGTCACTCTCACATCACCCAGCATTACGTCCCAGAACTCGATGGTTCTACCAGCGATTTGAGTCTGTTTTTTCTCAACGTAAATAGTGATGTCCTTTTTTGTGGTGTCTTTGTAATTCATTCCTGTTTCGATAGAAGTACCTTCGAATCTTTGGAAGATGGTAATCACACCTACATAACGGCCATCAGGCTGTCTTTCCAAGTCGGAGATGTACTGGATATCGTACCAAGTGATATTTACACGGTCATAGTTCAAGGCCATCAAACGCTCGAAGTATCTTCTTACTTTATAGTAAGCGATTTCGTTGGAGTTGATGCTGGAAACACCCATTTCAGCTCCTGGAGCGAATAATTCTTCAGCTCTGTCCATTACACGGTTTGCTTCAGAAAACTGAGTTTCTTTGCTTCCGATGATGGCGATGTATTTACTAAGGTCTTTTACTTTCTCCAAAGCCAAAGAATCAATAGCCTGCTTTCTAGAAGGGCTAATATCTTCTGACTGAGCTAGAGCTACTACAGAGCTCGCAAGGAAAAGGCCAAGAAAGAGTATTAATTTATTTTTCATTGGTATATCATTTTTTCTAAATGGCCACAAGAAACCATACAAGCTCTGTTCTTATAGATAAGAGACAAATTCATGCTTGATTTCATGCTGATTGATTTTCTTAGGATGGTTATTTTCTTCTCAGTTCAAGTTCTGAAACTTTACCATTGGCATCCAAACGGATATCAGAGATGTAGTTCAGATTCTTTTTAGTATCCTTTAAGTACTCAAGATACTTACGGATAGTAGTAGGTTCATCATAATCTTTGATTCCGTTTTCTTCGTGAATTACGATCAAAACCGGTGTTTGCTGATTAGAGAACATCGCCAAGGTCTGTTCGATGGACTGGTTAGCCATAGATGCGTTAGATGCTCCTGCTACAGAGTTGAAAGCACTTTCCAGTTTTTGGGCAGCAACTTCTTCGGCAGAAGGCTGAGCTGGTGCAGGAGGAGGGGTTTCTTGTACGCGCTCTACAGGAGCTGGAGTTGGTTCTGGCTGTACTGCTTTCTTTTTGGACTTACAAGCACCCACAGCAAGCAACGCAACCAATGCGAACATTAAGGAGCGATTGAGCGAAAATGAGATAAACTTTTCTTTCATTTTAGGGATTGGATTAAGATTTATTTGGTTTTGGATAATTCTTTGGTTTTCGTCCTTTCGATTCGAATTACAGGACAAAGTAAATAAAAACAGATGATTAACTTGCAATGCTTATTCCAAAAGGAAGAATGCTTTTGTCAAATTTTATTAAACCTCTGTTAGCGGTAAAATGCCGCAAATTCAAGTGGGATTAGTAAATGTATTTCCCATAGGCTTCATTACTTTATAAGGTGAATTCACTCTACTTTTTTTTAAGCAGTGATCTTGATTGAAGGCTATTACGCTAAGTCTGAAAATAGGTTGAAAAAAGATGAAAGATTTTCGATGTTTTTACTCAAAAACTTTATAAAACTATATTTTTTCGGACCTAAAGATTGTTTATACCCCAAAAATACCCTGTAGAGGGTATTTTTTTTGGTACCAAAAGTGGGGAACTTTACCTCAGTGTTAAGTTTTAATCAGGCTATGCCTTCAAAAGAGCTCGTAGATTCTACGGGCTTTTTTTTCTGAAAGAGAAAAACCAGAAAGTGGCCTATTTAGCCATTTTCAGAACTGATAGG
>NZ_VLOG01000034.1 GCF_007655305.1 Algoriphagus algorifonticola | reverse complement strand
TGAACCACATAGGCCACAAAGATCACATAGTTTTTTATGGTTTAGGTAATAAGTTGAGTAGTGCACTGGTGGGCTTAATTTTTAGAATAGATTCCGGTTATTCCTCCTGAGAAGCACATTTGTTTACTTTTAAAATAATCTGCGTTAATCTGCGAATCTAATCTGCGCTGATCTGCGGGAAAATTAATTAACCACATAAGCCACATAGATTTACATCGATTTCATGGTTTTAGCTACGAATTGAATAGTGCAAAGCTAGGTTTCGGTCTTGAATTAAGTCTCACTTATAATTCCTGAGGAGAGAGCAGTGGATCCTGTTTTTTGAGTATGTGCTTCCAATATACTTTCTGCCTAAAGCATCAGAATCACCATTTTGCTACCTTAAGAATCATAAAAATTAGATGATTTTTAATCTCACTATATGTAAAAAAATTGATAATAAATATAAATAAATAATGATAAAAAATTTAAAATTTCTAAAACCTAGAAAAAGTATGAAATAATATTTGAAAAGAATCTCTGATTTATCACCTTTACTAAAGATTTAAATCACATATTCATGTTTAAGAAAAAATTTTTCACAGTCTTAGTAATGACTATTCTAACCTTTAATTCATTTGGTCAGGAAGGGAAAGATAAGAAGTTGATTTATCGAGTAGGAGCCGGGCCTTCCATAGAAGGGAATCAAGGTAAATGGGCCATCAATTTTATGAATGAGTTGAGTGTTTATACTTCAGAAAGATTTTCTATCAATCCCTCCTTGACCTATTTTGCCGTGATCGGTGAGTTTGATGGAAGTGGGAAATTTTGGGAACCTCAATTGGATGGTCAAAATATTAATGCATTTTCCTCCAGTCTTTTCACCGATGTGAGATTGAACTACGATGTGATTCGAACAGCAAAAGACTTTAGAGTCGGCTTGGGATTTGGTCCCTCATTTCAATATGGAGGTGATGCTTCATTTGGGGGCTGGTTTCGAAATGAGCGTGGAGAAATGGAAGGAATTATGAATGTGGAGAGGTTTGCCCGTCTAGGATATGTCACTCAGGTTGTGTTTGATTGGCAAGGGAAAAATGAAAACAGGAGAAATACTTTAGGGGTAAGTATGTCGTCCTTTTCTGGGTATTGGCCCTATTACCTAATGGTAAATTATAGGCTAGGTTTCAAGCTGAAGTAATTTGATAGTAGGACAAAACAAGTCAAACAAAAAAAGCTGACCTTATTCAAGTCAGCTTTTTTTATGTTCAATGGGCTATATTTGAATTACCCGATAGAGATTCTTTTGAAAGCAGAAACAGTCATGCCTTTGCTTACATTGTTCAGGTACTGAGCGATAGTCAAGCTGCTGTCTTTCACAAACTGCTGGCTCAACAAGGTGTTCTCTTTATAGAACTTATTCAATTTACCCATCGCAATTTTTTCTAGCATTTCTTCTGGCTTGCCTTCTGCTCTTGCTTGCTCTTTACCTACTTCGATTTCACGCTCTACAGTAGATGAGTCTACACCATCTTTGTCAACGGCTACAGGGTTCATCGCAGCAATTTGCATTGCTACATCTTTACCTGCTTCTTCTACATCGGAACCTGAAGTGTTGGTCAATCCTACCATTACACCCAATTTACCGTTGGAGTGAATGTAAGGAACTACTGCTTCAGCTTTCACTACTTCGTAATGAGAGATTTCGATTTTTTCACCGATTTTACCGGTCATTTCTACGATTTTCTCAGCAACCGTGATTTTTTCAAATGGAAGAGCAAGGATTTCTTCGATAGAAGAGGCTCCCTTTTCTACTGCTAAGGTCAAAAGAGTAGTTGCGAATGCACCGAATTCTTCATTTTTAGCAACGAAGTCAGTTTCGCAAGTCAAAGAAAGGATAGTGCCTGTAGCTCCATTGTCAGATACGTTAGTTACTACTACGCCTTCTTTGGTTTCTCTGTCAGCTCTGGAAGCGGATACTTTTTGTCCTTTTTTTCTGAGGATGTCTACAGCTTTATCGAAGTCGCCTTCTGCTTCTGTCAAAGCTTTTTTGCAGTCCATCATACCGGCACCGGTCATTTGTCTCAGTTTGTTTACTTCTTGTGCAGTAATTGCCATTGTGTGATCTGTTTGTATGATTAAACGATTTTTATTCTTGGTTTCAACCCCTAAATAGGGTTGGGGAATTTGGGCCTTGCTTCCAAAAGCTAGTCAAAGGCCGAGTAGAAACAAAAAATTGAACACCGACCGAGGCCTGATGTTCAATTTTTGTTAGTATATCAAATCAAGTGAGTTTTTACTCTTTGGTTTCAGCGTCAACAGCTCTTTTTGCTTCTTCCTCTTCAGAAAGTTTAGCATCTTCTTTGTCTTTCTTACGCTCAGAAAGACCTTCTTCGATAGCTGCTCCGAAAGCTTTAACCAATAAGTTTACTGACTTGAATGCATCATCATTGGCAGGGATAGGGAAATCCACCTCATTTGGGTTGGAGTTTGTATCTACCAATGCAAAAACAGGGATACCAAGCTTTTGTGCTTCAGCAATCGCAATGTGTTCTCTTTTGATATCTACGATGAAAAGAGCCGCAGGAAGTCTGCTTAGGTCAGCGATACCGCCCAATACAGTTTCCATTTTCTCCTTCTGACGAGACACCATCAGCCTTTCTTTCTTTGCCATGTTCTTGAAAGAGTCTTCCTTCATCATTTTCTCAAGGCCAGACATTTTCTTCAAGGATTTGCGGATCGTGGCAAAGTTAGTCAACATACCACCCAACCATCTTTCGGTTACGTAGGGCATGTTAAGACGACGAGCTTCATCTGCTACCAAGTCTTTAGCTTGCTTCTTAGTAGCGACAAACATTACTTTTTTGCCTGAGCGTACGATTTGCTTGATTGCTGCGGATGCTTCATCGAGGCAAGCAAGCGTTTTGTTAAGGTCGATAATATGGATTCCGTTCTTCTCCATGAAAATATATGGAGCCATTCTGGGATCCCACTTTCTCGTCAAGTGTCCGAAGTGAACACCAGCATCCAGTAAGTCTTTGTATTCGATTTTTGACATGAATAAAATTGTTTTCTATTGATTGAAGAAAAGATCCGATTAACGCTTGGAGAACTGGAATCTTCTTCTTGCTTTTCTACGTCCTGGCTTCTTACGCTCGACCATTCTAGGGTCACGAGTCAAGAATCCTTCTTTTTTCAATGGACCTCTGTGCTCTTCGTTGAATTCGCACAAAGCTCTGGAGATAGCCATTCTAGCTGCCTCAGCCTGCCCTTTGATACCACCTCCGTCTACATTGATTTGGATGTCGTAGTTTCCGTCTTCTCCTACCAAGGCAAGAGGCTGCTTTACCACAATCTGGTGCAAATCAAATGGGAAGTAAACTTCTAGTGTCTGATTGTTTACGGTGATGTTGCCTTTTCCCGGAGCCATGTAAATTCTGGCTACAGAGGTCTTTCTTCTACCGATTTTGTTGATCATTTCCATGAATTAGTCGATTAAAGAGTGATGGTTTTTGGCTGCTGCGCTGCATGTGGATGCTCAGATCCTTCATACACGTACAGATTTCCGTACAATTTCCTACCTAATCTGTTTTTTGGCAACATGCCTCTGACAGCTTTCTCTACCAAAATCGCTGAAGATTTTTCTTTCAACATTCTAGGTGTAGAGATTCGCTGACCACCTGGGTAACCTGTGTGACGCACATATACTTTGGCATCCCACTTGTCACCAGTCAATCTGACTTTGTCTGCGTTGATTACAATGACATTGTCACCGCAATCCACATGAGGAGTGAAGCTAGGCTTCGTTTTTCCTCTTAAGATTTTCGCTACCTCACTGGCTAATCTACCCAATACTGCTGCTTGGGCATCCACAATCACCCATTGCTTTTCTACAGTCGAGTTGTTAGCCGATACGGTCTTATAGCTTAAAGTATCCACTGTGTAACTGTTTAATTTTTAGCTTGTTAAATATATTCGACCCCCAAAAAGGGACACAAAGATAGAAGTATTTTATTTTCCATGCAAAATATTTCCAAGGCTAATCCTGATTTTCACAGGTTTAGCATAAAAACACCGAATTTTTTATTGCTTTTTCAGACTGATAATCAGGCTGTTTTTTCCAACTGATGGACCAAAACCTGAAAATCTTTGGGATAAGGAGCATTGACGGTGATTCTTTTTCCGTCCAATCCTTCAAACCCGATCGAAAAAGCATGCAAAGAAACCCGCTGCATGATGGGTAATTCTTCTGTCTCTTTTTTCAAATTGAAGCGGCGCTTGAGCGAAGAAAGGTATAAATGCTTACCTCCGTACAGCTCATCTCCGCAAATCGGAGATTGTAGGTAGGCCAAGTGTACACGGATCTGGTGCAATCTACCCGTAATGGGTTTGCATTCGATCAATGAATGTGCCCTGTAGGTCTGTATCGTATGAAAGACCGTCTGAGCAGGCTTGCCTTCCTTGCTGACTTTGGCTACACCTTTGGCGGAAGCAAGTAGGTTACGATCCACTGTCAGGTGTTCGTATTCCCGGATGCCTTCTACCACAGCATGATAGATTTTGTCCACTTTTCTATTTTCAAACTGGATGGCCGTGTGCCTGTAGGCCTCTGGATTCTTGGCAATCACCAGACATCCGGATGTCTCCTTGTCCAAACGATGGCACAGCTGGGCATCTGCTGTGTGCATCTTGGCAAGGTCCAGGATGTTCTGCGCCTCATGTCTATCGTCTAAGCTCGACAGGTAAGGCGGCTTGTTGATTACCAGGTAATCCTCGTTTTCAAACAGAATGAGTTTTTGAAAATCTATTTTTTTCATGGATTCGCCTGTGCCTCTTCAAAGAGGCTGCAAAGGTAGGGAAATGATCGCTCAAAAAAAATCCTTCCGAGGGGAAGGAATTCTGCTTTCTATTCAAGGATGATTAGCGCCCTTTGGTGATTATAAAACCAGCTTTGATATGTGAAGGATCATTACTGTATTTTAACTCACCTTTATGAAAGACTTTTTGAATGTGTTTCTGGTTGAATTCTTTATCGTATACAATTTCTGAGTAAAGCGTGTCTGCCTCGTTTTCATTCCATTGAATCACTGTCACTTCGGAATCAATGATTAATCTCATTTGATGGTATTTTTCATCCACATGCGGAGAAATAATCCAAAAATTCCTTCTCATGTTGGAGTGCCCTCCATTAAAATACTCTTCCAGCTCTCCCGCTCGCTCATAAAAGATTTTGATGACATTTTCCCTGAAGGACTCAGCTCGTTTTTGATCCAAAAGGTCATTGCCTTCCCTGTCTTGGACTTTAAGGTTAATCGCATTATTGCCAATAGGGCAACAAGGATCCATATGCTTATCGCAGGAAAAAGTACCTAAAGCAAAAATAATTAATACTAGTTGGGTAAGATGTTTCATCAGTTCTAAAGGTTAAAACGCAAGAACTAATTTACTAAATTTAAATAATTAATCCGTTGGACAATGAAATAAAAGTAAGATTGATATTTATGGCTAGTTTCATGTATTGAGAACACATTGATATCAAAGGGGAAAATCGAGGTTGAACTATTAGTCAACTTCTATGTTTTTTTCCAATTCCTTCTCCTTCACCAGTGGCAAAGAAAAACTAAAAATTGATCCTTTACCCACGGTCGAACTTACAGAGATCTTACTTTTATGACCTTCCAGAATGTGCTTCACGATTGCTAATCCCAAGCCTGTTCCGCCTTCTTTTTTGTTTCGGCTTTTTTCTACCCGGTAAAACCTTTCAAAAATCCGCTTCAAGTCTTCTGGAGGGATTCCCTGTCCATCGTCTTTAATATCTACTTGAATGTGACTTTTCTGAGTTTTCAGAGATATTTTGACCTCACCTTCATCATGATTGTATTTGACGGCATTGAAAATCAGGTTTTGACAAACTCTATAGATTTTCTGCCTATCAGCATGGGTCACATAGCTTTTATCAGAGTCGTATTTAAAGGAGATATTGACCTTTCTTTTGGATGCTTTATGCTCCAATTCCTCAATTACTTCATCAATCAATTCTTTCAAATTAAAGTCTGTGTAAACAAACTTGATTACTCCGCTTTCCATTTGATTCAGGGTTAATAAATCCTGCACCAGATTATCCAGAGAATCCAGACTTTTGGCTGCCCGCTTGAGGAATTTCATCCGAACTTGCTTATCATCAATTGCTCCGTCCAATAGCGTGTGGATATAGCCTTGTGTTGCAAAAATTGGAGTTTTCAGCTCGTGGGAAATGTCGGCTATAAACTCCCTCCTGAACTCTGCATTTTTTTGCAAGGCATCAATCTCTTTTTGTCTGGCTATCGCGTAGGAGTTGATGACATTATTGATTTTTCTTAAAGGAGAAATAGAAGACTTGGAGCTTTTATCAGAGATTTCGGAAAGGTCCTTTTTCTGGATTTTTTCCAAGAGGGAGTAAATATTTCCGATCTCACGAAAAACCAGAAACTCCAAGGTAATATTGATCAATAAATAAGAAGCAGAGAAAGAAAGCCCGAAAGCCACTAATATCAATACAGGAGTGGAATCTTGTAATAGAGATAAAAATGCTGACACCATGACCGAAATGGCCACAGCTAAGATCAAAGAAATACCTCGGGAGCTTGCAAGCATGAATTAGGAACCCAAATCGAATTTATATCCTACACCTTTTACAGTAGTGATGTAGTCATCTCCGATTTTTTCCCGAACCTTCCGTATATGGACATCCACCGTTCTGGCAAGTACAAATACATCAGATCCCCAGATATTCTGAAGCAACTCATCTCTACTGAATACCATATTAGGGTTTTTGGCTAGGAAATACAATAATTCAAATTCCTTCTTGGGGAGTGTGATGGTTTTGCCGGATTTTTCAATGGTATAGCTACCCCGATCGATCAATAAATCCCTGATTTTTATCTGAGCCAGATCCTGATCCTTTTTCGATTCTCTTCTAAAAAGAGCGGCAATTCTACTCATCAAAGCCCTAGGCTTAATAGGCTTGGTGATATAATCATCTGCCCCTACATCAAAGGCTGCCACTTCTGAATATTCTTCCATTCTGGCGGTCAGGAAAATGACAAAAGTATTTTTCAGCTCTGGGATTTCCCTGATTTGACGGCAGGTTTCCACCCCATCCTGATGAGGCATCATGATATCTAAAAGTATCACATCGGGTTTGAACTTCGAAGCAGTTTTCACTGCCTTGATCCCATCTTCGGCAGTTGCTACCTCATAGCCTTCTTTTTGTAGGTTGTACTTTAGAATCTCAACTATATCTGGCTCGTCATCTACGACCAGGACTTTGATTTTCTGTTTGTCGCCCATGGATTGTTTCTGTTAATTCTTTCAAATTAAAGAATATTTGGAGATTGCTGCCAATTTTATTCAGGGATAGGAAAACTACGGGGTGTTTTTAAGCCAGAATTGGCCAAATTCCTATCCAAATGTTAAGTAAATATTAAGTCTTGGGGTTAATTATAGCGTAATCCTTTGGCAGATTTGATGTCCAAATTGATGGAGCCGAGGAATAAGTTGGCCTTGATTTTAACAGGGATTTTATTTTGATCCTGTGTCACCCACACCTTTACCGGATACTCACCTCGAAAAAGGTTGTTTTTAGGTAGCTGGGGAGAAAAAATGTAAGTATCCTTGGTGCCGATTTCTGTTTCGAGTTTTTCAGTTCCCTCGTAAATTAATTTTATGTTATATATTTCTTTATCAAAGAATCCACGAATGACCAATTGGTCTCCCGGCTTCAGATTTTTGAGGTTTAAGGTTCTCAAATAATAAAACCCACTGACCAAGTCCTGTACCTGTCCGGGTAACTTAAACTCTCTTTCTTCCTTCAAAGACTTATTTTCCCGGTCATAGAGTTGCATGAAGGCTGTTTGATTTTTTTGATCAAAAGTTACTTTTTCATGCTTCCTGTATTTGCCCTCTTCAATATGTCTATAGGATAGAGATGGGAGTTTGGAGTCCATATCTATCAATGTTCCCCAATTGTCATTTACTTTTCCGAAAATAGTTGCGGCTCCTTTCGTTTTGCCATACACATCAATTTTGTAATGAGGCTTGCTATCCTGTAAATGAGGCTTTCTGGCTATTTCCATTTTTGCATCTGCCAGGTTGAACCATCCATAGCTCACTTCGAAATTCAACTCCTCACCAAAGGTGTATGGGTCCGTTGCGGAATTTTGTGAAAAAACCGGATGAACGAAGAAAAAGAGGAAAGAGAAGTAGATGAATTTTGGGTTGAGCATAAATTTTTTGACAATACCTGACAAAAACAGTGTAATTTCAGATTATATACGAAAAAGCGTGCCGTTTGGGACTTAAAATTACGAATTTGTCAGAGATTTTAAGAGATCGACAGTTTTTGGCGGAGGACTTAGCAATCTTTAACTTCATACTTTGATTCTATACTAATAAACACATGAGTAATAACGCAGAAAAATTAAAAGCACTTCAACTCACCATCGATAAGCTCGAAAAAACCTATGGAAAAGGGGCAGTGATGAAGCTGAGTGATAATAAGGTGCAGGACGTGCCGGCAATCTCCACCGGATCATTGGGCTTGGATATGGCTTTGGGTGTAGGAGGTATTCCTAGAGGTAGAGTGATTGAGATTTATGGACCTGAATCATCCGGTAAGACGACATTGACCATGCATTGTATTGCAGAGGCTCAAAAGGCAGGCGGTTTGGCCGCTTTTATCGATGCTGAACATGCTTTTGATAAGAGCTATGCAGAAAAGTTGGGAATTGATACCGAAAATTTATTGATATCTCAGCCAGACAATGGAGAGCAGGCATTGGAAATTGCGGAACACTTGATTCGATCCGGAGCCATTGACATCATTGTCATTGACTCAGTGGCAGCATTGGTGCCTAAGGGGGAACTCGAAGGCGAAATGGGAGAGAGTAAAATGGGTTTGCAAGCTCGTTTGATGTCTCAAGCCTTGAGAAAACTGACCGGAGCTATTAACAAGACTGGCTGTGCATGTATTTTTATCAACCAGTTGAGAGAGAAGATCGGGGTCATGTTCGGAAACCCGGAGACTACTACAGGTGGTAATGCTTTGAAATTCTATGCTTCAGTTCGATTGGATATCAGAAGAATCGGCCAGATCAAAGAAAGTGCTGATAATATTTTGGGTAACAGAACCCGAGTAAAAGTGGTGAAAAACAAAGTGGCGCCTCCTTTCAAAGTGGTGGAGTTTGACATCATGTATGGTCAGGGTATATCCAAAGTTGGAGAGATCATTGATTTGGGGGTAGAGTTTGACATCATCAAAAAGGCTGGATCTTGGTTCTCCTATAATGGAGAGAAATTGGGCCAAGGTAGGGATGCAGTTAAAAATCTATTGCTTGACAATCCGGAGTTGATGGAAGAGCTGGAAGGAAAAATCAAATCAGCTTCAGGGCTTTTGCCAACTGAGCCGGTTGCGGATATGGAGGAATAGAAATTAAATAATCTGATTACTCGCAATTATGCCAATTGCCATATTTCCCATGCTTATCGAAGTGGAAGACTGATGACCGAAGACCGAAGCTTGCAGATTCTGATCCATCTGGCTGATTCTAAGTCGTATTTTCTCTTCCTGCCGAGAAAGAGGATATACATATTAGATAGGTGAAAATATTATGATCGGAAAGGAGAGTTTATCTTAAGGTTATTAAGCAATAAGACCGAAGCTTGAATCAATTCAACCTTTGGTAGTCATATGTGCCGCATAGAATAATTATGGAGAGAAAGAGGATACTTTCAAAACAAGAAAGGAGAGCCATTTAAGCTCTCCTTTTTTTATGTTTAGTTGGATCGAATTGCTTCTACAGGATCCAATCTTGCAGCGAGTGTTGCGGGAACAATCCCTGACACGATACCAATCACTGAGGAAACGCCTAGTCCTAGAATAATATTGGAGAATGAAAGGACTAAGTCCAAACTCCCTAATTGTACAAAGCTGAGGAAATAAACTAGGATAATCCCTGTGCCTCCTCCGATTAAGCTGAGGCAAACAGCTTCAAATAGAAACTGAAAAAGAATGAAATAATTTTTTGCTCCCAAAGACTTTTGAATACCGATGATATTGGTTCTCTCCCGGACAGATACAAACATAATATTGGCGATACCAAATCCACCAACCAGAATAGAAAATCCACCGATGACCCAGCCTGCGGCTGAAATTACATCGAAAATTGACCCAATGGCATTTTGAATAAATTCCGTTTTGTTGAGAGCAAAATTATTTTCCTCAACTGGTTTGAGGCCTCTTTTGGCACGAAGGAGTCCGGTCATTTCATTTTCCAGAGCAACTAGGCCAATGTCTTCTTCTCTGCCTTTTGCTGCAATGGTAGGCTCAATTCCATTTCTCCCGGTGTAGAAAAGTTTGGTAAAAGCTCCATAAGGGATCAAAGCAGCCTCATCTTTAGATGGTAAATCAAATAAGCCTTCTCCCTCTTCCTCAAATATTCCCACCACGATGAATTTCATTCCTTTCATCTTGATCTCCTTGCCAATGGCAGATTGATTGGGATAAAGTGTGTTGGCAATGGTTTTTCCGATGATTGCCAAGTTTCGCGAGGCATTAATTTCCATTTCTGAAAAGTAGCGACCTTCTTCCAAAGCAATTTCATAGACGTCCTGATAGGTATAGGCTACTCCAGTGAGCTGAGTTCCCTGAAAGGCATTGCTTCCGGCTTGAACAGTGGTGGTGGCAGAAGCTGAAATGGTTACTGCTTCAGCTGAACTTAGGCGTTGTTCCAGAAATCTATACTCAGCAACAGTGGCGCTTGGGCGTCTGAAATATTTCCACCAAGGATAATCCTGAGGACCAGATGCAAAAGGGAATCTATCCACTCGCATTACATTGGTACCAAGAAATGAAAAGGAAGATTTGATGTTGTTTTCCAAAGAATCCACCAAAGTGAATACTGCGATGATGGCGAAAATCCCCACTGTAACCCCTAGGAGGGATAATATGGTACGAGTCAAATTGGATTTGAGCGCACTGATTGCGAAGCGGAAACTTTCCCAGGTGAGTTGGAAAAAGAGCATGCTTTTGGGTTTTGATTAAAACAATTCGTCAAGTTAGCGGATTTTGCCTATTATGTTATTATCTTTGCATTTTTTAGAGTAATTCTAAATCAAAATAATCAAGCTCTTACATCTAAAGCTTCTCTATGAAATTATCAGATTTCAAATTTGACGTACCAAAGAAACTTATCGCCCTTTATCCGACAGATAACCGAGATGAATCCCGGTTAATGGTGGTTCACCGGAAAACAGGAGAAATTGAGCACAGATCATTCAAAGATATCATCGAGTACTTCGGTGAAGGAGATGTATTTGTGACCAATGATACCAAGGTTTTCCCGGCAAGACTTTATGGAAATAAAGAAAAAACGGGGGCAGAAATCGAGGTTTTTTTGCTCAGAGAATTAAATCCTGAGTTAAGACTTTGGGATGTTTTGGTAGACCCTGCCAGAAAAATCCGTGTAGGAAATAAATTGTATTTCGGAGATTCCGACCTAGTGGCCGAGGTAATCGACAATACCACATCAAGAGGACGTACTATCCGATTCTTGTTTGATGGTACAGAAGAAGAATTTCACAAGACGATTGATACCTTGGGAGAAACTCCTCTTTTGAAGGAGATTATTGACCGAAAAATCGAGCCTGAAGATCGAGATAGATATCAGACTGTTTTTGCAAAAAATGTAGGAGCGGTTGCCGCACCAACAGCTGGATTGCACTTTACTCCACATTTGTTGAAAAGGCTGGAATTGCAGGGAGTAGAAGTAAGCCCAATTACTTTGCATGTTGGCTTAGGTACCTTCCGTCAAGTAGATGTGGAGGATTTGACTAAGCATAAAATGGACTCTGAGAATTATGATATTCCAGAGAAAACCGTGGCATTAGTCAATGAGGCTTTGGATAATAAAAAGCGTGTCGTTGCAGTAGGAACTACTTCTTTGAAAACCATAGAATCTTCTGTGACTGCCAATGGCAGGTTGAAAGCTTCAAGTGGCTGGACTGACAAGTTTATCATCCCTCCTTACGAGTTTAAAATCGCCAATTCATTAATCACCAATTTCCATTTGCCAGAGTCAACGCTGTTAATGACAGCTTCTGCATTTGGTGGATACGATTTGATCATGAAAGCATACAAAGAAGCAATCAAAGAGAAATACCGCTTCTTCTCTTACGGGGATGCGATGTTGATCCTTTAAAATAGTAAGAGGCTGTCTCATTAATAGCCCTAGTGTCAGCCTGAGCGCCTGCCTGACGGTAGGCAGGGAGTCGAAGGCCATTTCTTTCGTTTTGGCCTACATTTCGACTTCGCTCAATGTGACATATTGCACTTTTGAGACAGCCTCTTTTTTGTATTTTCATTTTTTGATAATCTAAGGTTAAACTTGCAAAGCATCTTACTGCCTACATTTGCCCAAAATTAGAATATGAAGAAAGCTGCTATTTTGGTTGCCGGCGGGAAAGGAACCCGGATGGGAGGTCCTGTTTCCAAACAATATTTATCAATTGCGGGGAAACCTATTTTGATGCATACGCTGGAAGTTTTTTCAAAAGCCGAACCAGAGATAGAGTTGATCTTAGTCCTGCCTGAAATGGATTTCGAGCTATGGCAAGAATTGGTAGAAAAGCATCATTTTTCAATTACACATCATATAGTAGCAGGGGGGAACTCCAGATTCCAATCTGTAAAAAATGGATTAAAGGCAGTTTCTTTTAAATCAGGGCTGGTTGCCATTCATGATGGAGTCAGACCTTTCGTTAATGAATCTGTGATCCAAGATAGCTTTCAGGAGGCTGCTCAAAAAGGAAGTGCCATAGCCGTGGTTTCCCTAAAAGACTCTATCAGAAAGTTAACTGATGATGGAAAATCATTCTATCAGGAGAGGCAGTATTTTCGTTTGGTACAGACTCCTCAAACTTTTCAGCTGGAAAAAATCCGCAAAGCTTTCGAGACCACAGAACTTCCACAATTTACGGATGATGCTACAGTTTATGAGCATCACGGTTGGCAGGTGAATTTAATTCCCGGCAATCCTGAGAATATCAAAATCACCACCCCGGAGGATATGGATTATGCGGAATTTTTAGCCAGTAAAAAGTAGGGGATTAGAAACCCCATTGCTTTATGGTATCAGAAACCCTTCAAATAGTAGAATAAACCTTTGATCTAGCGGAAGCCAATCCCCTTTCAAATGGGGCAAGGGGGATTTAAGTCAAAATATTTCTACCCAATTCTAATCCATACTAGTATCTGGATTTTTCTACCGACAAGCCAAATCCCCAAGCATTTTTACCGACTTTTTGTATGCGTTCACCGACTTTTTGCAGGTCTTACCTAATTGAGATTGGGCATATTGCACTCTCAGGATAGTTTTGAGTATCATTTTAAAACAAAAAAACAATGGCAAAATATTCTAACCCTAAGTCCAGCAACGATGGAGGATTGGTTTTCGGATTTGTAATCCTCGGTATAGGCTTATTACTCCTATTAAGGAAGCTTGGTATTTTTTACCCGGGATGGTTACTATCCTGGCCTATGATTCTGATTGTAATTGGTACGGTCGTTTTAATCAAGCATAAATTCGAGTCGTTCTTTGGCTCAATTATGCTCGGTTTTGGTCTCTATTTCTTACTCGAAAGAGAGTTTGGATTTGATTTCGGAATTGAAAATTACATTTTCCCGGTAGCCTTAATTCTACTTGGTCTGTATTTGATTACTCAAAAGCAGAAGGAGAAAAGGATCTTGGATAATGTACAGGAGCAAATCCGAAATAAATCATTCAAGTCCAGTTCTGGAAGTTCTTTTTCTTCTTCGGATGTGGAAGATGCTCAGGTAGAGTCTGACAAGGATGACTATGGGACTTCTGCAACTGGAATGGGCGGAGTTTCAGGAATTTCCTACTCTGACCGCGTCAATATCGATGCGATTTTCAGCGGGGTGAATAAGAGAGTGCTTTCCAAAAACTTCCAAGGAGGTAAGTTGACAGCAGCTTTTGGAGGCATAGATTTAAATCTTAGCCAAGCAGATCTAAATGGTGTGGTAACCATGCAGGTAGATGTAATTTTTGGAGGCATGAAGCTGATTGTTCCGCCTCATTGGGATGTGCGAACTGAAGTAACCAACATAGCCGCAGGGGTAGAGGATAAGCGTATCTACAGACAATCGGAAGTAGATCCTGATAAGGTGCTGGTTTTGCGTGGAACCATTCTATTTGGAGGTTTGGAAATCAAATCATTTTAACGAACTTCCTTCAAAACTTTAAGATTTTGTTTTCCAAAGCATTTTCTTCCCCTTCCAAAGCCAATTGGGTCATTCAAGGAGCCGGAGTAATCTGGCTCCTTGCCTGTATCCTCATTCTCCTTCATTATCAAGTTTCCTTCAAAATAGCATTGACCGATGCCGCAGTGTATACCGGCCTATTCATTGGTGCGGTTTTGATATTGGATCGAGTTTTTAGCTTTTATTCTCCAAAAGGGAGAAATGTGATCTTACTGTTGATCCTACCTCTCTTCCTCAGTTTAATCGGTGCTGTAATTCATCGCTTTGGACTGCAGTGGTTTTTCCAAGATGAAGAAGTTTACGATTCATTTCTCCAGCAACATTTTTATCTCAGATGGGCCATCTTAGCTTTGGCTGAAGTGATGGTGACTTTGCTGGCAATTGTAGTCGCAAGATTAGAGCAGCAGGAGGATTCACAAAAGCGGGAAATTCACATGATGGAATTATCCCGAGAGGCTGAATTGTCCCAGTTACGACAGCAGTTACAACCTCATTTTCTATTCAACAGTCTAAATTCCATCAATGCACTGGTTGTCTCTCAGCCTCAAAAGGCAAGACAAATGGTTTTGCAACTTTCTGATTTTTTGCGTGGAACTATTCGCAAGGACTTAAAGGCTTGGCTTAGTTTGGAAGAAGAGCTTTCATTTCTCAAACTCTATCTAGAAATTGAAAAAGTGAGGTTTGGACATAGACTTCAGGTAGAAATGGATATTCCGGATGAAATATTGGAAATGAAAATCCCTCAATTACTCATTCAGCCATTATTGGAAAACTCCATCAAGCATGGGCTGTATGGTGTGACGGGAGAGGTGATGATAAGCTTGAAAGCCTTTAAGGAACAGAATTATTTGATTTTAAAAATTGAAAACCCCTTTGATCCGGAATCTCCTTCACCCGGAGGAACCGGCTTTGGTCTGAGTTCGGTGGAGCGCAGACTCTATCTTTTATTTGGAAGAAATGATCTTCTAGAAAAGTCCAGTGAAAACTCCCTGTTTTCAATTCAACTCAAAATACCACAGCTGAAATGATCCGTACTTTAATCATAGATGATGAACCCTTGGCTGCTTCGGTGGTAGAGGAATACCTGCAAAAATACCCTCAATTCGAAATTCTGGAGATTTGTCAAGATGGCTTTCAGGCCATGAAAGCTATTCAAAAGCATGAACCTGATTTAATTTTTTTAGATGTTCAAATGCCAAAAATCACGGGCTTTGAATTATTGGAACTCTTGGATGAGCCACCTGCAGTGATCTTTACCACAGCCTTTGATCAGTATGCATTGAAGGCATTTGATGCTAAAGCGGTCGATTATTTGCTCAAACCCTTTTCACAAAGCAGGTTTGAGCAGGCAATAAATAAATTTCTGGAAAGCCGAAATGGAGGTGAGCCTACCAACAACGAAGGGATTTCAGAAATGGCTGAGAAAAGCAATCGTTTAGTCGTTCGAGTAAAGAATGAAATTAAGATCATTCCAGTTGCTGAAGTCCAGTATTTCGAGGCTCAGGATGATTACATCGCCATTCACACAGACTCAGGGAAGTATTTGAAGAAAATGACGATGAAGTCCCTCGAGGATGCTTTGGATCCGGATAGGTTTGCGAGAATTCATCGGTCTTTTATGCTCAATTTGAATTCCATTACCCGAATTGAACCCTATGAGCGGGACAGCTACCTGGTTTATTTGAAAAACGGAGAAAAGCTTCCGGTCAGTAAGTCCGGTTATGCCAGGTTGAGGCAAGTTTTAGGTTTATAAGCCCACAAGATTGCTGAGTCCAAACCTTATTTACAGTAAAATTCAGAAAAAAGCCCCGAAAAAATCCGGGGCTTTGGTATTAATATTCGTCCTCGTTGAAGAAGAAATCATCTTTGGTCGGGTAATCCGGCCAAATTTCTTCGATAGTTTCATAAGGCTCTCCGTCGTCCTCCAGTTCTTGGAGGTTTTCCACTACTTCTAGTGGCGCACCAGATCGGATGGCGTAATCAATCAACTCATCCTTGGTTGCTGGCCAGGGAGCGTCCTCAAGGTAGGATGCTAATTCAAGTGTCCAGTACATAGTGTTTATTTTAAAGGTGTTCCGGATTTTAAGGTTGCAAAATTATCTTTTTTTTCTAATATGTAATCGTGTACTGATTATTTGTAAGAAAGTTGTTTCAAAATATAATTTTTTACGTCAACTTTTCTCTTTAATCCTGACAGTTTCTTCTTCATCATAATCTCGAAATCACTGCTTCTCACCTGGAAATTATCCGTATTTCCCTGAGCTGTATTGTATTCCGTTTGATCTCTATGAAGTAAGTCTTTCAGTAAAGCAGTTTTGATCTGATTTTGTTCCTGAGCAGATTTATTATCAAAATCTGGGTATTTTCCATGGACCAGCTTTTCCAGAAATGCTTTTTCAAAGACTATATCCGAAAAGAACTGAAAAGATCTTGCCAGCAAGTTGGCATCTTTAGGTTTTCTAGGAGGAAGTTTTCTCCATTCCTGCTGAATCTCCTTAGCCTGATTGATCAATTCTGGAGTGGTAGGTTGACCTGCCAGCTTCTTGATCTCCTCAGTTAAGGTCTCAACTTTTTTCATTACCTCCCGAGGATGCATCTGCGGACCAGGATTAAGTGTACGCTTATATCTGGAGAAAATTCTGTTGTTCAAGCGAGAAAACTCATCCCACAAAGGCTGCCTTTTTTCTGCAGGTACCTTTCCGGCCGATTTCCATTCTTTCTGAATTTTCTTGCTGATTTCAAAAGCCATTTTGGCGTCGGGAAGATCATGTGCTTCTCTTGCCTGAACAACCAAGGCTTCATAGACTTTGATGTTTTCCTCTGCCTGCAGGGCCATTCCTTCAAAGAAATGCCTTCTGTTTTCAAAGAAATGCTGTACAGCATCATTGAATTGAGTTTCAATCTCTTCCTGAATCTCCTTTTCCACTGGACCGGTCTTGATCCAGCGCATTTTCAATTCTTTATAAAACTCAGTGGTAGCTTTCCAGTCAGTATCGTCCTTCATAGACTCTGCTTCCAGAATCAAGGCTTTTTTTACTTCCAGGTTTTTAGCCCGATTAGCCTGTATGATTTCATTCAGGTATTCTTCCTGCTGATTGAGTTCTTCGATTAAAGGGATAAAATCACCCAAGGCATCTGATTCATACAATGAATCTCTCAGGTGAATCAGTTTCATCAAAAAAGATCCCTTATTCTGGTTTTCCTGAATATCGGACTTTAGTTTTTCTACCTTTTCTTTGATTTGCTCAAATCGATCCTCGAAATAAGCGAGGGTAGAGGCTTCATCTTCTTTTACTTCACCGATCTCCCTATCTGCTTTTCCAAGAAATCCCTTCAAATAAACTTTATTGTCCTTAATGTATCCATACGGATGTTCCATTGTTCTACAGTAGGTTAGGTGGTCGTTTTCAATTTTCCGCAAATTAATTAATTCAAAAGCACTTATCCTAAGAAAGGGCTTTTTTTGCATCTTTGCCTTTTAACGCAATTTCTCAAGAAAAATTCAAAGCATGAGCGCAGAAAAAATCATCTTTTCTATGGCTGGAGTCTCCAAAGTCTATCCGCCACAGAAAAAAGTACTCAAAGATATTTATCTCTCATTTTTTTACGGAGCCAAAATCGGTGTCCTTGGTTTGAACGGTTCCGGTAAATCTTCCCTATTGCGGATTATCGCCGGAATTGATAAAGACTACATTGGGGAAGTGGTTTTTTCCCCAGGATATACCGTTGGGATGCTGGAGCAGGAACCCAAATTGGACCCAAGTAAAACCGTTAAGGAAATCGTAGAAGAAGCGGTTGCTGACACGGTCAATTTGCTCAAGGAGTTTGAAGAAATCAATGAAAAATTCATGGATCCTGCTCTAATGGAAGATCCGGATGCGATGGATAAATTGATTACCCGTCAGGGAGAGGTTCAGGAGAAGCTAGACGCCGCCAATGCATGGGAACTGGACGTGATGCTGGATAAGGCCATGGATGCTCTTAGACTGCCTCCTAGTGATGCTAACGTGGCCAACCTTTCCGGTGGAGAAAAAAGGCGAGTGGCACTTTGTAGGTTGCTGCTTCAGGAGCCAGATGTATTACTACTTGATGAACCTACCAACCACCTGGATGCAGAATCTGTGCATTGGTTGGAGCAACATTTGAAAAACTACAAAGGAACTGTCATCGCCGTAACTCACGACCGTTATTTCTTGGATAATGTGGCAGGTTGGATTTTGGAACTGGATAGAGGAGAGGGAATTCCTTGGAAAGGAAACTATTCTTCCTGGCTGGATCAAAAGCAACAACGATTGAAGCAGGAAGAAAAGAATGAATCCAAACGTCAAAAAACCTTGGAGCGAGAATTGGAATGGATCCGTATGTCTCCCAAAGCTAGGCAGTCTAAAGGAAAGGCACGTTTGAATGCCTACGATAAGCTTGTTGGAGAGGAGGCGAAGGAGAAAGAAGCCAAGCTGGAATTATTTATTCCGCCAGGGCCAAGGTTGGGTGCCAAGGTGATTGAGGCTAATAATGTTTCAAAAGCCTATGGTGATAAATTATTATTTGAAAACCTCAGCTTCGCATTGCCTCAGGGGGGTATTGTTGGAATCATTGGTCCTAATGGTGCTGGTAAATCCACCTTGTTTAAACTGATTACTGGGCAGGAAAAACCGGATGCCGGGAATTTTGAGGTAGGAGAAACGGTGAAATTGGCCTATGTGGACCAAGAGCATGATTCATTGGATGCCAATAAAACTGTTTACCAGACGATTTCGGAAGGAAATGAACTGATGAAATTGGGGAATAAGGAAGTGAATTCCAGGGCTTATGTTTCTAAGTTCAACTTTGCGGGATCGGATCAGGAGAAAAAAGTAGGAGTATTGTCAGGCGGGGAGAGAAACAGAGTTCATTTAGCTTTGACTTTGAAAGAAGGAGGTAACCTGTTGCTATTAGATGAGCCTACCAACGACTTGGACGTGAATACGCTTCGGGCTTTGGAAGAAGCTTTGGAAAACTTCGGTGGCTGTGCGGTTATCATTTCCCACGACCGTTGGTTCCTTGATAGAATCTGTACGCATATCTTGGCATTTGAAGGAGATTCTCAAGTATATTGGTTTGAAGGAAACTTCTCCGATTATGAAGAGAATAAGAAGAAAAGGCTGGGAGATGTGACACCGAAACGAATTCGATATAAGAATCTGAAGTAAGCTTGGAAGTCAGAAGGCTAAAATCAGAAAGCTGAAACAATGCCCCTCGAGGAGAAATCTTCGAGGGGTTTTGTTTTCATCTTCAAGGTTTTAATACAAGAAGCCAAAAAGCCAAAGAGGAATTTTATTTTGGTAGCCGATTAAAATATCATCCGCTACCACGAAGGCTGAAGCTTCTTGGGCGATTTGCTTTTTGTTTTTTGATTTTCCTCCGATTTCAAAAAGCTGACCATCAATCAAAAAATCACCCGACTTTGGATATAGCACCTCTTTTCCAGCATTTCGAAGTTGATTAAAGAAAAATGTTTCTCGGAGATTTCCGAGGTCCGGATAGTTTTGAAGAGCAAAAGCCAAATTGGTGTTTTCCAAAAATAATTTTTCTGGTTTTTGAAATAAGGAAATACCTTTTCCCTGAGCGTAGAGAGGTGAGATTAAAAGGCCTCTTTCCAATAGTTTGAGATATTGATAAATAGTATCTCTTGCGATCCCTAATTTTCTTGCTAGTTCGGATACGTTGGGCTGAAATGGGACTGTTTCTGCTAGGACTGCCAGTAATTTCTTAAGCTTGTGGGCTGTAGCAGCTGTATAGCCCTCCGCGTACGCCATATCAGTATCGAGAATCACATTAATTACCTGATTGATTCTGATTTGTGATTCCTTTTTGTTTAGCTCCAAAGCAAATGGGTAATAACCCCATTCTAAATATTCCTTAAACAATCGAAGCACCCTTTCTTCCAGCTCAGACATCAAGCTTCGAACTATAGTCTCATGATTTTGAATAATTTCCTGCAGTGTATAAGCTTCAAATGTTATTTTGAGTTGGTAGGAAAGATATTCTCTAAATGACAAGCCATGCAGGTGGTAGATCATTACTCTCCTGCTTAGATCGGACTCGCCTTTGAAAATCTCCAAAGCTGAGGAAGCTGAAAAGACCGTTTTTAGAGTAGGGAAAAGGTCATAAATCATTTTCAACTCTCTGGACCAATTTGGGAATTTGTGCACCTCATCGATAAATAGAAATCGTCCACCTTCTTTGTAAAATTGCTCTGCCAAGCTAAGAAGTGAATGATCAAAAAAATAAGGGTGATCTAGGGAGACATAAAGAGATCTAGATTCTTTTTCAAGACCCAAAACTTGATGTTGAAGCATTAGGGTAGTTTTTCCTACCCCTCTTGCACCTGTAATTGCAATCATTCTCTGATTCCAATTGATTAGATGAAATAGGCTCCTGAGAAAGTCAGTTTGGACCTGCTTTTTTAGAATCTCATTAAAATAAAAGAGTTTTTCCACTTTTATGAAGGATAGATTCGACAAAAATAAACAAAAATTGTCGAATTGATACTACATTGAATGTGTTCTGTTTTTTTCCTTTTAGATACAAGTAAGAGAATTTGACTAGATGTTAAATGGTTTTTTAGGCAAAGGCTAACTAAGTAAGATGTCGCTTGATTGAATAGAGAATTTTTTTATATGCATGTCCGCTTTCTTACCAGTATTGACAAAAAGACGGCTTATTGTCTGCTGAAAGGATCAGAATCAGGAAGTACCGGTCATCGGTCATCCAACCAGTCAAACAAAGAAAATAAGGCAGCTGGCATGATTGTGGGTGATCAGGTTTTTTTAATATAATTATCAAATTAATTGATTTTTGAGAGCTGATTTCACAAATTGAATGAAATGATTTTAACCGATGAGTCAACGAAGATTTAGATTTCACATAGCCATGATTCTGATTGCTTTGGTCATTGGGTGCCTTTCCTTATGGCATAGTGGTTTTTGGCTTAATGAAGCAGATACTGTCCCTAATTTTACTGCGATTGCCATGGTTTTTCTGGTTATTTCGCAGGGAATGATGCTGAAAGCAGGATTAAAAGAAAAGAAATAACCGAAGCATTATGAAAGTGAGATTTTTATTGGTAATACTATTGGTCATTTCTACAGCCTTTATTCAAAAAGTCGAACGAGACCCACGACTGGTTGGGAAATGGACGATGCTTTTCTCCAAAGATGTGAATGGAAAAATCATCAAGGATGAGTTTTATGGAAAGAGTTATGTCGAAACCTTTACAAAGGATGGAAAATGGATCATTGATCCGCAGTTCTTTAGAGACGATGCCAAAAGATTTGGGATAAATGCTCCTATTGACTATTCGGCCATTCCAACTTTCCAATGGAAAACCATCGATAACCAAATATTGGAAATGAACACCAGTGTAGGGAGTCAGACTATTCGCTATGGCTTTTCAGGCGATACACTGATTTTTGGCTATCCCAATGGGCATACCCGATATCTTTTGAAAAGAAAATGAGTCAAAAAACATTCAAATACCTGCATGCTTTCATTTTCCTTTGCCTTGGACTTTTGTTAGTTGTAAAGTATTTGGACTTGTTTCCATTACCCAATTGGCTTTTAGGAGTAGGAATTGCCTTAGGTGCGATTGTATTTTTTGTGGAGGGGATTCGGAATAGAAAGAAAACCAGCTAGTTAAATATCTGGTTTTCAATTAGTTTTAAAAGCTTGTATTGAAAACACAAGCTATTATTTATTATCAATACAAGCTTTTTGCTTTTTGGCTTTTTAAAACTTTGGATTAGCCCATTTTCCTCCTCAACTCCAACACCGTAATCTCCGGCCAAATACCTACCCGCCCCGGAAAAGCCAGGAATCCAAAGCCACGGTTCACATGCAAGTAGCGTCCCATTTCCTCGTATAATCCAGCCCATTTGGGATAGCGGAGGGAAGCAGGACTCCATTTGATAAATCCAGGAATCTCTATTCCAAACTGCATCCCATGCGTATGCCCACTCAGTGTCAAATGAATAAACTGAGAGAAACTTTTCACTTGTTCATCAAAATGGGAGGGATCATGACTCATCAGGATTTTGAAGCTTTTCTCATTAAGACTGCCAGTAGCTTTGTTGAGGTCGCCATATTGTGCAAAGCCTTTACCCCAGTTTTCTACCCCGATCAAATCGATGCTTGCATTACCTCTTTTGATAGGAAGACTTTCATTTCGAAGTAATTTGAAGCCCAATTCTTCATGAACTTGGAAAAGTCGCTGCATATTCTGCACCTTGGTTTCTCGATTTGGCCATGACATGTAATCACCATAGTCATGATTGCCTAGGATAGAATATTTACCCATAGGAGCCTTCAGCTTTTTGAATGTCTCGATCCAAGGCTCCATTTCAGATGCCTGATTATTGACCAAATCCCCGGTAAACAGAATCACATCTGAGTTCTGCTGATTGATCAAGTCGATCCCGTATTCCAGTTTCTTTTTGTTGTCAAAGCTGCCCGAATGAATATCTGAAATCTGAGTGAGGGTAAACCCATCAAACTCTTCCGGTAGGTCATCAAATTCTAGGGTGTGCTTCATCACCCGATAGCGGTATTTTCCAATCAGCACTCCATGGAGAATCCCTAAAAAAGGAATAGCGGCAATTGCTAAGGCTGCTTGGCTGATGAATTTTCTTCGATCAGGTAAAAAACCACCTTCCCTGTTTTCAGCCAAGGAATAATATCCACCAGTAATAAACCGAAGTATATCTTCCCCAAAGAGAAAGGCGATAATAATCAGCTTTGGAATCAAAGACAGAAATAGGAGTGAAATCATTTTTCCAAAAGCAGGGCTGAGCGCACCTCTTTCGAATGTCAGAAAACTATAGATGACAAATAGATAAATGAAGATTGAAAAAGCCCAATACCCTATTTTTACCCAAGTTTGAGAAGGGAACAGCGTCTTAAAGGCTTGGAAAGAATACCAGTCAATCAGGCCAATAAATAGGATGAAAAGAGAGATTCGGATAATGATTGAAAGCACAGGAAGATAATTTGATGGATCGTTTTTAATAAGTGATATGATTCACTCTGAATTTACCTGAACGTACTGCAATGTGGCAAGTTGGGCAATAAAAGGTTGAAGTCGGATAATAATATAAAGATCATTAATCCTATAAGATGCTGAAAGTTTATGAATGCTATTTATTTATAGGTAAAAAATAAAGCCGGACACATGCCCGGCTTTATTGCTTTAAAGGTTTAATCAGGTTTTAGTTTTTAATAATTCTATGGAGTGTTCCTAGATTCCCGACTCGGATAAAGTATAATCCATTCGCCAAGTCCAGCATGGCGAATTGAACATCCGTGCTGGTCGCCAGCAGGGATTTCACCAATCTGAAATTGCTGTCATAAATATATACTTGCGCCGGAAGGATTTCCGGGTGAATACCATCTATGGTCAAGATGTTGGAAGTCGGGTTAGGATACATTCTGATCTGCTCAGGCCTTCTATCAAGTTCTGTAGCTACTTCCTGAACTTCTTCCTCCAGTTTTCTTGCTGCCTCATCCAAAGGCTGGCATTCAGGGCTGGCATTCAGAGGTATCAGATATTTTGGACCTTTGAAAGTAGACCCGTCTGTAAACTGCACCTTATTGGCATAAAGCGTTCCTTCCAAAACCGAATTTTCTGCGAAATCTACCGAAGCAAAAGGTGCTAGAATATTTCCTTGGAAGAAGGTGTTTTTAAATCTGACAGGCTCTTTTCCTGAATAGTGAATGCTGACCATGCTTTGCGCGCCGTCAGATCCTGCAAGATATTGCTGATCTGCATGAGGCAGCCATTTATTCACTTGGATAAGAATAGGCCCATCGCTCACATCGAAGTTGACAAGGGCATTTTTGCCTGAAATTTTCCAGCTGTCAAAGGTATACACTCCACTTACTAAATTGAGGGTAGTGCCTTCCAGCATGTCTATGGAGCGGTAAATACCAGGAACGAGATCCATGGTTTTTCCTTTTTTCAACTGAATTTTCTCTTTGGAATTGTTGTCCGGTACTTCTATAATCGGCTGTTCGAAAGAAACTACACAGTCAGATTCTCGGCTAATTGAACCCAGTGGCAAAAGCCCTGATTTTTTCTGGCTGTCTACTTCTTTTCCAAGTTGCATGTAATCAAACACAACCCGCGATTCTCCCCTCAAGATCAACTCATCGGCCACATAGATATCGCCAACAATGGTCACAGGAGCTCCACCTTGTAAGGATACATTTTCGAAAATCATATCACCAGCAGACCCAACCGAACCTTGAGACTCAGTGAAGTTTTTGCTAAAGTATACCTCTTCGAACCCGTAAATACTGAAATCACTTAATTCAGCTATGACTTCCGCACCCAAGTCAACGGTGTTAATAATGTTTTGGCCTGTTATCTCCTGAGTACATTGGTTGAAATTGTTTTCTACAAAAGTACCAATTGGACTTACCCCGGTCGCTTTCGCAAATACGTCATACTCCACTGTCTCAAAGCAGCCAGATTCAGAAATTGAGGCAATTTCAGGGGTGATAATTACCAATACTTCTATGGTAAAAGATTCACCTACACCAATTTGATTCCCGTTGGCTAAAAGGTTTTTATCAACTTCCCCATCAAATTCTGAATTGACGATCAGGCCATTACTGCTGATACAATTGACAAAGAAATTTGAAGCATCCTGAAAGCTTTTTGCTAGGTCAAAAGTGGACTGAACTTCGCTGAGTAAAACATCACCTTCATTGCTGAGCTCTATTTCATAAACCACCTGTCGTTGACCACCCCCTATGTTCAGGATATCTTTTGTAATTACATCTTTGACTTCTATGACCGGATTTTCGGGATCAAGCAAAAAGCCAGGAAGGTCAAGAATTTGTGTTCCTTGAAGGTTGAAGGTATGGTCGATGATGGTATTGGTTCCAATTTTTTCTCTAGTAGTTTCTTCGTTAATCAGAGTAATATCTACTGCATTTCCGATTTTTAATTCCCCAAAGGTGATTTTAGTGCTTTCAAAAATTTCCTGCTTGGATAAGCTTTTGAAATCCCCATTAATAAAAGACTGTCCATTAATAGGGACTGGAGAACTTAATTCTTGAGGAAACTGGGCTTCTATGTATTGTCCAGCGAATAGAGAAACGGTTGATCCAAAATCTGAATGGGAGAAACTTCCATCATTATTAAAGACAGTATAATTCATCTCTCTCCCTAAACTGATGGCTAAATTTACTTTTGGATCATATTCGAAATCCATTTCTTGATCCATCGTGAGCGTAGGGGCAACATCACCAGCGTCTATACTTCCTAAATTATTGCCCAAGCTAAAGGAGGTTGTCCACCCCGCATAGTCTAGTAGAGAAACTAGATCATAATTCATTTGAGTCACAGAGTTTTTACTGCCTGAAACTTTCAGTTTTGTGCCTCCATTTAAAGAAAATGAATTTAATTCAGTACTTGCTGTATTTCTGAATGAAGCTTCAAATTCCGGAATAGTCGGACCATTGGGTGGAAGATCTGGAGGACCTATTAATACAGTGTTTTGATCAGGGAAAGTTGCTAAAGAATAAGTGGTTCCTTGTTGTCGGTTATATGCGTCTAAGGCACTTTGACCGATATTGAATAAAGGACTCAAGCTCGACCATCTACATGCTAAAATATCAGCCTGAGTTGCATTTGGACCAAATGCTTTATCACAGATATTGATTAAAGCAGGGAGGCTTGGTAAAGATTGGCTGAGCTTAAACTCTTTACCTTCATTAAAATATAATTTGTCCGAACAGATCTCTTCAGAGCAAATTCCGCTTAAACATGGATAATAAATGGTAACTCCAAAACCGACCTCAGCATCTATTCCAATAGAAGCGCTTAAGCTTAGGTCATCAATCAAAGGTCCTATTTCTTGATTGATAAAAGGAGGACTTACCCGTAGTTTATTTCCATTTCCTGGGTCTAGTATCTGATAGGAAGTATTGATTCTAACTGTTTCTCCGCAAGCAAAGGTATTAGCTTCTGGATATTCAATAAAGACTTCCACGGGGTAGTCTAAGTTAATGTTAGATGAACCAACAGAATGCACTTGGTAATATCCGCCGGCGTCTACAGATGCATTGGCAGAAAATGTTGGCGAAATACTGGAACAAAAGAAACCCGAACCTCCCAAGTCAGCAAGCTCCGTTAACCAACCCGGAATATTGATTCCGTTTTGTGCCAGGATATCTTTTGCTATAGATGCTCCTAAGCTTGATCCTGAATTATTAGAAAACTGATGACTGAAATTTACACGGGTTCCACCTCCTACATTCGGATTAGGGTCTAGATTTATATTATTAAAGTCTTCCTGAAAGCGGAGATTTTGTTGCACCGAAGAAGTGCTTCCTCTGGTTTGCCCAAAGGTAGTGAGGGGAAAGACTAGAAGGCAGATTAGCCCAATTAGTCTTGATAGGTAAAATTGTTTCATCGTTTCAAATGATATTTGGTTAGTGTTTGATTAAATGGTCAGGGCGATCATTTTTCAATAACTAATAATCCAAATACATTTTACTGCATATGAAGTATTTATAAATATATGTGAAAATTATTTGATGCCAAAGAAAATTCTGTTTTTAAAACTCATCAATCATTCTCCGGTCTTTAAATTGTCAATTTTTGAAAGGAATTAAGGGTTTTAAAAAGAAAAACCAATTCTCTTTTCTGCTAAAAGCATTGAATATGATTTACTTTGTGGAGGAATTTTCCACTAGCCTATTGACCTATGAGACAGTTGCTGCTCCGCCCGGGAGCTGAGGAATTGAATTATGAAATCCGTGGAATAGTAAAGAAAGCACGGCAAATTGAATCCTTGGGATTTCCCATCACTTGGGAAAATATCGGTGATCCTATCCAAAAAAGTAATCAGGTGCCTACTTGGATGAAGGAAATCATTTCAGACTTACTCAAAGAAAATAAAACCTATGGATATGCTGATTCCAAAGGAATGCCTGAGACTAGAGCGTTTTTGGCAAACTTGACCAACCATCAGGGAGGTGTTAAATTGAGTGCTGATGATATCCTTTTTTTCAATGGACTTGGAGATGCAATTGCAAAACTATACCAATTTCTGATCCCTACAGCAAGGATAATCGGCCCATCTCCCGCCTACTCAACTCATAGCTCAGCGGAGGCAGCCCATGCCAATACAGCTCCTATCACTTATAAACTGGACCCGGATAATCAATGGCTTCCGGATATGGATGATTTGTACATGAAGGTCAAGTACAATCCCTCCATTGTCGGAATTTTGATCATCAATCCGGACAATCCTACCGGTATGGTCTATCCCAAAGAGGTATTGGAAGGTTTTGTGAAAATTGCTAAAGAGTTTAATCTTTTATTAATAGCTGATGAGATTTATCAAAACATCACCTACAATGGAGTTAAGGCAGTAGCTCTGGCAGAAGTAATCGGGGATAGGCCGGCAATTTCTTTGAAAGGCATATCCAAGGAGTTTCCTTGGCCGGGAGCTCGCTGTGGTTGGATGGAATTTTACAATCGCGAAGCATCCAAGGAGTTCTCCAAACTTTGTCAAACATTGGAAAATGCCAAGATGATTGAGGTATGTTCTACCATCCTACCCCAACTGGCAATTCCTAAGATCATGAGTCATCCTGAATACAAAGCGTACAGGGAGAAAGCCAATGAAGCTATCGGTAAAAGAAGTGATTGGATGGCAGAGATTCTTGGCGATATACCTGGAATTAAATTCAACCCTACTCAGGGAGCATTTTACAATACTATTGTTTTTGAAGAAGGAGTTCTAAAATCTGATCAGTCCTTAGAAATTGAGGACGGTAGGGTGAAAACATTGGTGGAAGCATGGGTTGCAGATGAGCAAATGCCCTTAGATAAGCGCTTTGTTTACTACTTGCTTGGTTCCGAAAGAATCTGTGTGGTTCCAATTTCCTCATTTTGTTCTGATCTGCGGGGCTTCCGCGTAACGCTATTGGAAGAAAAAGAAGAAACCTTTAGAGATACTTTTGAGCGATTGGGGAAAGCGATTCGGCGTTATTTGAAGTCAAAAAGCTAAAATAAGTCTGAAGTCTGAAATCAAAAAGCTGAAAAAAAAGTCCCATGTCTTAAGTGATGAATCTGAAATCAGGGTTCATCAAGAATTTCTTTTGGCATTGATCACCATAGATGTGAAAATGGCAGTGAGTTCATTTGACTCTTTGAGTAAAGGGAGAATTCTTTCTGAACCTAGTAGCTCGCTATCCATAATTAATTCAAGCCAAAATACAGTTTCGTCTGCCTCTTCTTGAACTACGGATAGTTTTGAGATAAACTCAGCTCTAGATCTGCCTCATTGTGAAGATCGATAATTGGCTCCTACTGAGGTTCCAGACTTAATCAATTGTTTACCTAATTCGAAGCCTGCGGTATTTTTTGGCAATTCTGAAACAAGTTTGATTATTTCTAAGGCAAATTTTTTTGTTCTTTCTTTAAGTTCCCTGTCCATGGTGTTTTTTTGAAAAAGTTTCAGCTTTCATACTTTATCCTTCTGATTTCAATGCTCTCTAACCCTCAATTTCAGATCTGGATTGATTTCTTCCTCCTCCACCTCTACAGCTGGTAAGCTCTTCAGGTCTGGTTGCCCGGCATTGATCCAGGCGGTATACCAAAAATCAGCGATGGCTTTAATGCTTTTTTTCATCTGCCTCTGTACCATCCCGTCTAGTTTTTCAGCATAGGCTTCAGAAAATTCTTTAGAATAAACCCGTACGGTCAGATTATTCCGCTCCTCAAAACTGTACTTCCTATCCGAAGGGAACTCCCGGCTTAGCTCTTTTTCAAAAAGTAAGACTGAATCAACCTGGCTGTGTGTTTGGGCTACGATTTCCCAAATAGCATGCTGTGGTTTGGCTATATAATCTGCCTTACCCACCCAAAGACTGTAATCAGTTGCCTGTAATTCAGGAATCCGACTCTCCCAAAAGCCATGAATGCCTTCTTGCCCGGTTAATTGCCCATTGTAATTTTTTGTCGTGTGAAGCGGTACATGCAGATCCCCTATATAATGTCCCAGATCGGCAGAGATTCTGAGAATGGCTGAATGATTCCTTTCAGAAAATGCCTTAGTCAGATTTAAAAAAGTAAAATAGGCTGCCCAAGGTCCTATGCCATTGGCGCGCAAACTATCTTCCCCAAATTTTTCAACTGCCTCATTCCAATAAATTGGCAAAATAAAAAGTGCAGAATCTCCGTAATGGTCCAAATCTATGTAGTGCTTTTCCGCCTCACCTTTTACAGCGTACCTTCTGCGGTCAGGATTGACTGCTTTCTCCGTGATGAACTGAATATGAGGCTTATACAAAACCATCATCTCAGGAGGTAAAGAATATACCGCCATTCTGTTGATCAGGCTGTGTGCATAAAAGCCCCAGTAATTTGGGCTAAGTATGAAAAATGTCCCATAAAAAATGGAAAGGATAAAAATCTTCATACCTAAAATTAATCAGAATTTTCTAGGAGCAAAAGTTAAAAAATGCAGTATATTTGCACTTCGAAGCAGGTTTATTGTAGAATTTTCAATTCTGGAAAAACCATGCTAGCAAAGGATTGTTTGAATTTCCTTTGGCAGAATTAATTATTTACAATAACTTTGCACTCCAATTCGGTATAGGGGAACGTAAAAGAACTTTATTTAAATCAAGATATGGCAAATCACAAATCAGCTCTTAAGAGAATTCGTGCCAACGAAGCGAAGCGTTTGAGAAACAGATATCAGGCCAAGACCACCAGAACTTTCATCAAAAGACTGAAGGCTGCTACTGATAAGGTAGAAGCAATGGAGTTGTACCAGAAAGTCTCTTCTATGTTGGATAAATTGGCTAAGAAAAATGTGATTCACAAAAACAACGCAAACAACAAAAAATCAAGATTGGCTAAGTTCGTGAATGCTCTTGGTTAATACCTGATAAAAAATCTCTGAAAACCCTGCTTGTCGGGGTTTTTTTTATGCCTGAAAATCAATAGATTTAGTTTTCAAACTTTTTAATTGATCAGGTATGGAGAATTATACATCCCTCAAGATTTCTCAGTTGGCAGAAGAAGATAGGCCTAGAGAAAAACTTCTACTGAAAGGAAAATCCGCTTTAACTGATGCCGAGCTCATTGCTATTTTGATTGGTTCAGGTACGCCTTCAGTCAGTGCTGTCGACTTATCCAGGCATATTTTGGCTTCGGTCAACCATGACTTGGCGTCATTAGCTAGGCTGAGTATTCAGGATCTTAAAAAATTCAAAGGCATAGGAGAGGCCAAGGCTATCAGTATAGTCAGCGCCATGGAGCTAGGTAGAAGAAGAAAAGAAAACGAGCCACAGCGGAAAGTTAAAATTGGTAGTTCCCGCGATATCTATGAGCTTATGAAACCAGATTTATTGGATGAGCACGTAGAGCATTTTTATTTGGTTCTCCTTTCCCGCTCTAATCAAGTGATCAAAAAACATCTGATTTCCTCAGGAGGTACAGCGGGTACGGTCGTTGACGCAAAAATCATTTTCAAGGTGGCTTTGGAGCATCTCGCTCAATCGGTAATTTTGGTTCACAATCATCCCTCAGGTAGCCTTACTCCATCGGAGCAAGACAAAAGACTGACAGACCGATTGGTGAGAATAGGAAGAGATATGGATTTGCCCGTATTGGATCATTTGATTTTTACTGATTCAGGTTATTTCAGTTTTGCGGATGAAGGGATTCTTTAGGGTAAAGAATTAAGAGACGAGAGGCAAGAAGTGAGACACTCCAATTTGTAGTCTAGTAGAGATCTTACAGAGATTTGGTCAAATCCTGAAAAGGTTTCAGGATAGATTGTAATTTTGAGCAACATTTGAATTGTACTGCTGTTGGTAAAAGGGAGTGCAGGAAAATCGAAATAGATCCATGAAGACAAATCACATACTTCTCATCTTAGTATCCTTGGTAGTAATTGCTGCTGTAGCCTACATGTTAACCAGTGCAGAGAGCCCGGAAGCCTATCGGGAAAAAATTGAAACGGAAAGAGAACGTCAGTACAAGTTTATCCGATTCAATGTGGAATCCCCTTTGACAGAGGAGCATAAGAGTGATTTTAAGGAATTGAACTTTTATCCGATTGACCCTAATTATAAGGTCAAAGCAAGGCTAATTCCTGTGGAAAACAGAAAAGTAAGGGAAGTTCCGATGACAGATGGTTCGGTGGAGCGTTATATAGAACATTCCTATGCAGAATTTGAGTTGGGAGGAAAAACCAATCGGCTTTTACTCCTGCAGTCCGTCAGTGAATCTGATATGCGTAATTTCTTTTTGGCCTTTGCGGATGAAACCAGTGGAAGAGAAACCTACGGTGGAGGTCGCTATATCAATGCCCGTCAAGATGGGAAAAACTCCATTACCATTGATTTCAACCTAGCTTATAATCCTTATTGCGCATATAATCCGGATTATGCCTGCCCTTTGCCTCCCAAGGAAAATATTTTGAATATTTCCATCCAAGCAGGCGAGAAAAACTATAAGGATTAAATAAAAATTACAAATTTAATTTGGTTTTTCATTTTTTTTTTTTCTTGAACAGAACTTTAAATATTTTATTCATTCAAATTAAAATTTTCTATGAAAAAGCTATTAAGTCTTACTTTTGGATTGCTATTTTTATTTAGCATTCAAGCATTGCCCTGTGATGCAGAATTTGCATGTGCAGATGGTTCAAGGATTACTTGTGAAGGTAATTCAACTTGTCATGCTGGAATTGGTTATGTGTATTGTACAAATACGGATGGCACCTTCTCTTCTTCTGACTGTTAATAGAACTGATTAATTAAAAAGACTGGGGACCTTCCAGTCTTTTTCTTAACTTTATTCTGATGAGATTTATTTATTCTTTTTTTTTTATTTTATGTAGTTGTGGATTTGAAAAAGAATTCATTAAAAATGCAGAACCAGAATTAGTTGTCTTAAGTCCTCAGAAAGTTCTAGATGATTTTGGGGATGGAGTATTTTTCACAAGGGTTTCTATTAATGCAAATTCTGATAGAATATATGTTGTAAACCAAAATCCTGCTTCTTTATTCCTGTTAGACAAGGAATTCAATCTTTTAGAGATAGTTGAGGATCGTGGTGATGGACCAGGAAGCTTAATGAATCCTGTTCAAGTCCAATCCACCAAACACGGAATAATGGTTGAAGATAGAGGGAATAACAGGTTAAGTATATTTCATCCGCTTACTGGTGAATACATAGACCAAATCAAAATACCTGAACCCGTTGGGATTTGGAGATTTTTCTATGATGGTAGTAATATCATTTACTTTCCATTACGAGGATACAAAAGTGATTCTAATTCGGTATTGAAAATAAATTTAGCGGGAGAACCACTAGGTAAAATTGGAGCCAAGATGCCTCAATTTGAAAATGATTTTAATAGGCAATCAAGACTTATCCAACCATTTGAAAATGGAAATTTAATTCTTTTAGGAATTAATCTTCCGTATTTGGATATAGTCTCTAATGATGGAAACTTAATAAAGAGGCATAGGTTGGACTTATTTGAACCGATCAAACGAGCATTAGATTCCTTAGAAAACGACTTTAAAAAACCGGGGTATAAAAGAGGAGAAAAAGAAATAAAGCATATTTTAATTGATGCTCAATATACAGGAAAGCACTTATATGTTTCTTTCACAGATAGAATAGGGTTGGATAGATCAAATACTAGGCACTTACTTGAATTTAGTTTTGTTGAGGATGACTTGGTTTTGCACCGTATGTTTAGATTTGATACGGGCAGCCCTGATGATGATTTTCATCCTTTTACTTTTTTTATTGATAAAGAAGCAGATAAAATTTACACACAAGGTTTAATTACGCAAAATATCTACGTTTTTGATTTCCCTTCTTACTAAATCCAATTTGACTAGGAGGACATATTTGCAATGATTTTTTACTTTTGTGTATAATTTTGAAGGGGTTATTTTTAACCCCTTTTGTTTATCTGGTAAATTTGGTTTTACCGAAGCCCATAAATCCATGAGAATTTCAATCAATCGATTAAAAAAATACATTGCTTTAACCCAATCACCGGAGGAAATTGCAGCACTTTTAACCCAGTCCGGATTGGAAGTAGAAGGGATCGAAGAGTTTGTATCCATCCCCGGTGGTCTTGAAGGGATTGTGATTGGAGAGGTACTGACTTGTATCAAGCATCCAGATGCTGATAAACTGAGTTTGACCACTGTGGATATCGGAGCGAATGAACCCTCGCAGATCGTTTGTGGAGCTCCCAATGTAGCAGCTGGACAGAAAGTGTTGGTTGCCACTGTAGGCGCCACACTTTACCCAACTGAAGGTGATGCATTCACCATCAAAAAGGCTAAAATCAGAGGTCAGGCTTCAGAAGGAATGATTTGCGCTGAAGATGAATTGGGAATAGGAAGTAGCCATGCAGGGATTATGGTCTTAGATACGGACTTGCCCAACGGTACACCTGCATCTCAAATCATCCCTGTCACCCATGACCATATTCTTGAAATAGGGCTTACACCCAATAGAGCCGATGCGGCCTCTCACCTGGGAGTTGCCAGAGATCTGAAAGCGCTTTTAGGCAAAGAATTATGCATTGACTCCAGCCCTGAAATCAAAAAGGAGGCTGAAGGACCAAAAATTTCTGTCAACGTAGAAAATTCAACAAATTGTCCGCGCTATGCCGGTGTTACCATCACAGATTTGAAAGTAGGTCCTTCTCCTCAATGGCTACAGGATTTCTTGCGTTCTTTGGATTTGGAACCCATTAATAATGTGGTCGATATCACCAATTACATCCTTCATGATTTGGGACAGCCCCTTCATGCCTTTGATGCAGCTCAGATTTCTGAGGGGAAAGTGATTGTCAAAAAGCTTCCTAAGGATAGCAAATTTGTGACTTTGGATGAAAAAGAGCGTAAACTTTCCGGAGAGGAATTGATGATTTGTGATTCAAAAGGGGGGATGTGTATTGCTGGAATTTTTGGAGGAATTGGTTCAGGCGTAACAGAAAATACGACTTCCATTTTCTTGGAATCCGCTTATTTTTCACCGGATGTGATCCGAAAGGGAGCTCAATATCATGGCTTAAAAACGGATGCTTCTTTCCGCTTTGAAAGAGGAACTGATCCCAATATGCCGGTTTATGCATTGAAGCAGGCGGTTAAATTATTGCAGGAAATCGCAGGAGGAAAAGTAGCTTCTGACATCATAGATATCTATCCACAGCCAGTTGCAGATTTTGAAATAGACGTAGAATATGGTCATATCAATCGTCTGATTGGTAAAAAAATAGCTCCAACTGAGGTGAAGTCTATTTTGGAGTCTTTGGAAATCCAAGTAGAAAATGAAACTGAGCAGGGATTCAAGGCCATTGTGAAGCCGTATCGCGTGGATGTTACCCGTGAGGCAGATATCATTGAGGAGATTTTGCGAATCTATGGTTTCCAGCAAGTAGCGCTTTCAGAAAATTTACGAACAGATTATTTGGCTGAGCATCCTGCTAAAGATCTAAATAAGCTGCAATACCGGTTATCTGAAATTCTTTCGGGTCAAGGATATTTTGAGATTATTACTAATAGTTTGACCAAGCCTTCTTATGCCGAGAAGTCTGGATTCTTGGATGCTTCCCAAAATGTGGAAATCTATAATAAGCTGAGTGAGGACTTAGGTGTCATGCGCCAAACCCTGCTTTTTAGTGGTTTGGAAGTATTATCCCATAACATTAATAGGAGGCAGACAGATATCAAGATTTTTGAATTTGGCACTGTTTATCAAAAAGGTGAAACTGGCTACGAGGAAGGCAAGCGATTGGCAATTTTCCATACCGGAAACAAATCTGCTGAAAGTTGGCTGGAAGAGGCCAAGCCTTTTGGTTTTGCGGATGTTTACAGCACCGTTGAGCGAATTTTGGAGAAACTAGGAATCCAGGTCGGTGATGTTTCCATGATCGAGTCTCAGCCCTTCACTTATGGGCTTCGCCTGATGTTGGGTCAAAAAGAGTTGGGTATAATCGGCCTGGTAGATGAAAAAATGCTCAAATTAGCCGAGGTAAGACAGGAGGTCTGGTTTGCCGAATTGAATTGGGACTTGATCTGTAAGAAAGCAAGTGGTCTGAAGCGATATCAGGAAATCTCCAAATTCCCAGAAGTAAGGAGAGATTTATCTTTGGTGATCGATAAAACCGTGAATTATGATCAGGTAAAATCTGTAGCTTTAAAGGCGGGAGGAAAATTATTGCAGCGAATTGGCGTTTTTGATGTCTACCAGGGGGATAAGATTGAGTCTGGTAAAAAGGCTTATGCATTGAGTTTTTACCTGCAGGATCAGGAAAATACACTAACGGATAAGGTTATTGATAAAACAATGAGTAAATTGATTCAAGCCTTTCAAAATGAGGTGGGAGCTGTAATACGAAGCTGACAAAATGATTCACGAGGAACTGCAAAAACTGGAAAAACTGGCCCATCAAGCGGGGCAGCGATTGCAACTGCTTTCGGAAGAAAATGCACAGTTGAAACAAAAATTAGCGGAAGTATCCGCTACTTTGGAAGAAAAAGTGCAGGAAATCGATCATTTTAAAAATAAAATTAAAATTAGTAACATTGTGGACAACCGACCGGTGAATCCCGAGGATTCGGCCGAAATGAGTGACTTAATCAATAATTATATACAAGAGATCGATCAGTTGATCACCTACTTATCCGAGTGATATGGAGACACTTGCCATACGTATTAAAATCGGGGATAGAGAATATCCCATGAGAGTGAAGGTTGAGGATGAAGCAAAAATCCGACATGCCGGCAAGTTGATTAATGAAAAATTGAGAAAATATAAAGCAGAATTTGGTTTGGATGATAATCAAGACCTCTTGGCCATGGTGGCCTTTGACTGTATGGTGGAATCTTTAGAAACCAACGAGGTCAATGCAGAGGACAGTGAACATATCCGTAGCAGTATAGCAAACATCAATTCCCTGCTTTCTAAAGTTGTATAGTTGTTGAATTTCCACTGATTTTCCGAGTTTTTTAGGATTACCCGCAGGTTCAATTTATATATCCAAAATACCTATGGGAGAAGTTTTATATATCATCCTGGCCGGCCTGGTAGGTCTGGGAGCAGGAGCCGCGCTAGCGGGAGTATTTATCAAAAATAAACACAAACAATTAGAGGAGGAGACTAAAGACAAAGTCAAATCCATGTTGCGTGAAGCAGAAATTTCTGCAGAATCTCTGAAAAAAGATAAGATGCTTGAAGCCAAAGAGCATTATCTCAAATTGAAGTCTGAGTTTGATGAGGAGATGTCCAATAAAAAGAGCATCATCATCACCAACGAAAACAAGGTCAAGCAAAGAGAGCAGCATTTGGCAAAGGAGTTGGAGCAATTGAAGCGAAAAGAAGCTGAATTGGACTCCAAAAAAGAAAACCTCAATGCACAGCTTCATGCGGTGCAAGTGAAAAAGGAGGACCTTGATCGAATTACGAATCAGCGAATTGCCGACTTGGAGAAAATCGCAGGATTAACAAGGGAAGAGGCAAGAGAGCAGTTGGTGAAAATGCTGACTGAAGAAGCTCAGACCAAAGCTTCCTCTCAAATCAAAGATATTTTGGATGAAGCCAAATTATCGGCAACCAAGCAGGCTAAAAAGATTGTATTGGATACTATTCAGCGAACTGCTACCGAGCATGCTGTGGAAAACTGTGTGTCTGTTTTCAACATAGAGAGCGATGATATCAAAGGTAAAATCATCGGTAGAGAAGGTCGAAATATCCGAGCATTAGAATCTGCCACAGGAGTAGAAATAGTAGTAGATGATACTCCAGAGGCCATCATTATTTCCGGATTTGATCCGGTTAGAAGAGAGATAGCAAGACTTTCTTTACATAGATTGGTGCAGGATGGACGTATTCACCCCGCCCGAATCGAAGAAGTAGTGGCCAAAACAGAGAAAAACATCGATGAGGAAATCGTTGAGATCGGGGAAAGAACCTGTATAGATTTGGGAATTCACGGTTTGCATCCAGAGTTGATTAGGATGGTGGGAAGAATGAGATTCCGTTCTTCTTATGGTCAGAATTTATTACAGCACTCCAGAGAAGTGGCGAATTTGTCTTCGATTATGGCTGCTGAATTGGGCTTGAATGCCAAGCTTGCCAAGAGGGCTGGTTTGCTCCATGATATTGGAAAAGTATGGCCGGAAGAACAGGAGTTGCCTCATGCTGTTTTGGGAATGGAGTTGGCCAAGCGCTACAAAGAACATCCGGAAGTTTGTAATGCAATCGGAGCTCACCACGATGAAGTTGAAATGACTTCCATGATTTCACCGATTATTCAGGCTTGTGATGCGATCTCAGGTTCCAGACCTGGAGCCAGAAGAGAGATCATGGATAGTTATATCAAGAGACTGAAGGAATTGGAAGAATTAGCTTTGAGTTTCAATGGTGTAAATAAATGCTTTGCCATGCAGGCAGGTAGAGAATTGAGGGTTTTGGTCGATGCAGATAATGTAGATGATCAAACTGCGGGTCAGCTATCTTTCGATATTTCCCAAAAAATAGAGAAAGAGATGCAGTATCCCGGACAGATAAAGATTACTGTGATCAGGGAAATGAGAGCAGTGAATTACGCTAGATAATACAATCTATATAATGGCAACCGGGAAACTGGTTGCCTTTTTTTATCATGTTAGGTCCACGCTTTTTTATTTTTATTTCGGAAGTCCTCAGGCAGGTTTGGATCCTTACTTTTCATTATCGTCTGAGCCAAGAGGACAAGGAGACTCTTGATAAATATTTCCCCTATTATTCCAATCTAAAACCGGCTCATCAAAAAGAGTTTAGGCATAAATTACAACTGATTTTAACCCAGAAAAGGTTTTTCGCCAGAGGAGGCTTAGATAGAGTGAGCGCTGAGATGAAAGTCCTTATCGGAGCTACTATTGTGCAAGTGACTTTTGGCTACAGAAATGTTTGGCTCAAGCATTTCAACAAGATTCTGATTTATCCCAATACCTATTTTTCCAATATTTCAAAAACTTATCACAGGGGAGAGGTCAATCCAAGACATGGAATTATTGTGCTCTCCTGGGAATGTTTTGTAAGAGGGCTTGCATTGGACCATGATGGCGTAAATCTGGGAATTCATGAAATCGCTCATGCTTTAAAATTGGAAAATCAAATCCAGTACAATGGGGAGAGTAATTTTTTTAATCCCAAACTTTGGCAAGAGTATTCGGAGCTGGCGTCTGAGGAAAAAGAATTATTGAAAAGAGGTGAAGATGACTTTTTTAGAGAAAGGGGAGCCGTAGATCATCACGAGTTCTTTGCAGTTGCCTTGGAAAATTTCTTTGAAAGGCCTGACGAATTTAAGTCCAGAAAGCCTGAATTGTATCAGGTTTTGGTGATGTTACTGCAGCAAGATCCTCTAACCCTCAGAGCTGTTTAACTCTGATTCTAGCTTCTTAAGGGCTTGTAATAGGGTTTCTGCCAAACCAGGAAGTAAAGATAAATCCTGTCTCCATAGATTTTGGTTTTGAAGAATGGTATGAATGGATTCGGATCTATTTTCCAAATTCCAAGACCTTACGAAGAACTCAAGAATTCCCGGATTATCCTTAAGCGGAAGGGTTTTTCCCTGATTATCTCCTTTATAGAAAAGGATTAATGCTGCAAAAGCAAAAAGCAGCTGCTCGGGCCATTTTTGGAATTTATTATGGTATTCTAAAATACTGGTAAGAACCCTTATACGAAATTTTGAAATGCTGTTTAATGCAATGCTTTCGAGCTGATGATCTAAAAATGGATTCTCAAATCGCTCTAAAATTGCTTTAGCATATGTTTTTAACTCAGATTCTTCCAAGTCCATACTAGGGACAATTTCCTGGAAAATCAGTTCTCTGATCCACTGACCTATTCGCTCATCGTTTATCGATTCTCTGACGGTTCTACAGCCCGATAAATAAGCAAAAGGAACTATAGCGGTATGAGCTCCATTGAGTATTCTGACTTTTCTTAATCGATAAGGGGAGATGTCTTTGACGAATTTTACATTCAAACCAGCCTTCTCCCAGCCGAGTTGATTTTTTAATTTCTCTGCTCCCTCGATGGCTAGAAAATAATAGGGTTCTGCCTGAACGAGCAACTGATCCTCAAAGCCAATTTTCTGCTGAATTTCAATAGCTTTATTCTTAGGATATCCAGGTACTATTCTATCTACCAAAGTATTACAGAAAATACAATAAGAATCCAGCCATTGGGTAAAAGCGTCCGACAATCCCCACAGTTTAGCATATTTAAGGACACAGGATTTTAATAAATCCCCATTATTTTCAAGTAATTCCAGCGGGATAATTCCAAGAGGCTTATCTGTTTTTTCAAATACCTGAAATCTTCTATATAATAAGGCGGTGAGTTTGCCTGGGAATGTATTTGGAATGGATGTAAAATCAGAATCATTGGGATCAAACTCGATTCCTGCTTCTGTGGTGTTTGAAAAAATGAATTCTAAATCTAGATTTTCAGCTAGCTGCAAAAAGGCATCATAAGAATCAATAATGGAAGAGTAGTTTTGGACACAGGAAATGAGGCTGTATTGTTGTATTTTTTTCTGCTCATAAATCCCCATTTCTGCAACATGAAATAAGCAGTTCTGCTCTAGCATTCTTTGGTCAACTGCGGGGGAATGGATTTGCACAATATGAATCCCTCCCTTGAAGTATCCCTGATCTATCGTTTTTTGAACCATCCAATCCAGAAAACCCCGGATAAAGTTTCCATTTCCAAATTGGAGAATTTTAATTGGGAATGACTGAGTTGTTATTTGGCTTCGATTGAGTGGCTTCATGACTTTATGCTAATCCTAAAAGCGATTAAAGAGAAACTCCTCTTTTCCAAGGAATAAAATCATCCTGCTCCAAGAGCATGGCTTTCGAATCTATTTTTCCACTCGCCACCTCAATTACTTTTTCTAAAATCTCTTCTCCCATCTCTTGTATGCTTTTTTCTCCGGAAATAATAAAACCGGTATTGATGTCAATTATGTCTGGCATCCGCTTGGCTAGCTGATGATTGCTGGATATTTTTAAAACAGGACAAATTGGGTTGCCAGTGGGCGTTCCCAGCCCCGTCGTAAATAAAATTACATTGCTCCCAGCTCCAGCCAAGGCAGTCGTGGATTCCACGTCATTTCCCGGAGTACAAAGCAAGTTGAGTCCGGCTTTTCTCGCATATTCTCCATAATCCAATACGTCCGTGACAGGGGAAGTTCCGCCTTTTTTTGCAGCTCCGGCAGATTTGATTGCATCGGTGATCAATCCGTCCTTGATATTTCCCGGTGAGGGGTTCATATCAAAACCCGAGCCTACTGCTTCAGCTCTGGAAGCATAGGCTTTCATCAGGAGGGAAAACTTTTTTGCCTTTTCCTCACTCACACAGCGATTAATCAATTCCTGCTCTACGCCACAAAGTTCAGGAAACTCTGCGAGCATAGTTTTTCCTCCTAAAGCAACCAACAGATCTGAAGCATATCCTACTGCTGGATTGGCTGAGATGCCGGAAAATCCGTCTGAACCTCCGCATTCTAATCCCATGGTAAGCCTGCTCAGAGGGGCAGGTTTTCTTTCTGCTTGATTAGCTTTGACCAAAGCCTTGAAAGTTTCTTTGATGGCTTCTGTTAAGAGCTCTTGCTCAGTACCAGATTTTTGTTGCTCGAAAACCAAAACCGCCTTATCAAATGATGGGTTAATGGTAGCTAGTTTTTGTTGAAGTATTTCCACTTGGGCGTTTTGGCAACCCAAACTCAATACGGTAGCACCTGCCACATTGGGGTTATTGATATATCCTGCTAATAATGCACAGAGAGATTCAGAATCCTGACGGGTTCCTCCACATCCACCCTGATGAGTCAAAAATTTAATTCCATCTATATTTTCAAACAGTTTGGGCGCCCGTTTTTCAGAAACGGAACCCGCTTGTAATCTATCCAATTCCTCTATATTTCCTTTTTTGAAAGAATCAGCCATTGCCCTAACCAATTGCTTGTAAGGATTACTTTTCGCAAATCCCAATTCTTCAGCAAAGGCTTCTCGGATAGTTTCTACATTTCTATTTTCACAAAAAACCAGAGGGATTACCAGCCAATAATTTCTAGTGCCGACCTGACCGCCTGAACGGTGATAGCCCATGAATAGCCGATTTTCAAAACGGCTGATATCGGGTTTTTTCCATTCATATGCTGAAGGGTTGATTTCAAAATCTGCAGCTTGATGTTTGATGTTTTCGGTGCTCAAAAGACCTCCGGCGGGAATTGCCCGTGTAGCTTTTCCTACCAATAGCCCATACATGATTACTTCCTGATTTTTTTCAAAAGGCTGAATTGTCAATTTATGTTTGGCTGGAATATCCTCTTTGACAGTCAATTCAAAATCTCCCATAAAAACCGATTCCCCTGCTGAAAGATCTTGCAAGGCTACTAAAACATTATCATTGGGGTTGATTTGAAGGGTTTTTGGATTCATGTAGGCCTAATTCTTTTGATAGAAAACCTAATTTAAGCAATGTCAGGTTAGGAGTTTTGGATTTTACCAAAATCGATTCCGTAATTCTTTGAGTATTTGACCTTGGAAAAACTTATACTTGTTAGATAAGAAGCTGATGCTATGCAATACCCCAAAAAACCAAGCTACTTTTTCTTACTTATTTGTATCTGTCTTTTTACTCTTTCCTGTCAAGGGCCTCAGAGTAAAAAAATCATTAAGATGGGACATGCTTTGGTCCCATCCCATCCTGTGCATGAAGCGATGCTTTTTTTAGCTCAAAGACTGGAGGAAAAATCCAATGGACAAATTATCGTCAAAGTATATCCTAATCAACAATTGGGTACCGAGCGGGAATTAGTCGAGCTTTTGCAAATTGGAAGTTTAGGGATGACCAAAGTTTCGTCAGCTGCTTTAGAAGGATTTGCTCCTACCATGAAAGTTTTGGGGATGCCTTATCTTTTTAGAGATGATGAGCATTTGAATAAAGTATTGAAAGGAGAAATCGGAAAGCAATTACTGCAAGACCCGGAAGAGTTTTGGCTTCGGGGCCTGTGTTATTATGATGCGGGGAAAAGAAGTTTTTATACCAAAGAAAAGCCAGTAGAAAGTCCTGAAGACCTGAGTGGATTGAAGGTTCGAGTAATGGAAAGCGCAGTTGCTTCCAATATGGTAAAAAGTATGGGAGGCTCTCCAACTCCTGTAGCGTATGGAGAATTATACACGGCTTTGCAGCAGGGGATCGTGGATGGGGCTGAAAATAATCCGCCTAGTTTGTACACTTCCAAGCATTACGAGGTCTGTAAATTCTACAGCATAGATGAGCATACTGCTTTGCCAGATGTAGTCATTGTCAGTACCAAGGTTTGGAATAGTCTGACAGAGCAAGAGCAGCAATGGCTTCAGGAGGCTGCGGATGAGTCGGCCGAACTTCAATATAAAATCTGGGCAGAGGCCACCGAGGAGTCTTTGAATGAATTAAAAAAGGCCGGAGTTCAGATTTCTTATCCGGATAAAGGGCCTTTCAGGGAGGCTGTTTCCTCCATGTATGAAGACTTGAAAGTTCAGTCTCCGGACATTTACCAGTTGGTTCAGGCAATTCGAGCAATTCAATAAACCCAAAATTGATGTCCCTAACTTCTATAAAAAATAAAATAGATCGATTTGTAGCCATTATCTTGGTTATTCTGATGGCTTTGATGGTTATTAATGTTTCATGGCAGGTAGCATCACGCTATATTTTTCAAAACCCAAGTGCCTTTACGGATGAACTAGCCAGATATATGTTGATATGGGTGGGGATGCTTGGGGCAGCTTATGTGGCCGGAAAAGATGAACATTTGGCGATTGATTTGATTCAGGCAAAACTGAGTTCTAAAAATCAACTCTTTGTAAAAATAATCATCCATGCTTGCGTCATGCTTTTTGCAATAGTAGCAATGGTGATCGGAGGGACCAATTTGGTTTACATTACCTTTACTTTAGATCAAACCTCCGCTGCCTTGGAATTACCCTTGGCCTATGTCTACATCATAATTCCTCTCAGCGGTCTTTTGGTGATTTTTTATCAAGCGGAAAGTATCATGAAGTTGTCATCAAATCTTAAAACCGCCTAATATGGAAACTTTAAGCATTTTAGTATTGGTGGTTTCTTTTCTGGTCTTTTTAGGTTTAGGTGTACCTGTTGCCTGGAGTTTGGGATTATCCAGTTTATTGACATTGATGGTGACTGTGGCGACAGTTCCTGCCTGGACCACTATTGCCCAGCGTATGGGAACTGGTTTGGATAGTTTTTCCCTTTTAGCTATTCCTTTTTTCATTTTGGCAGGTGAATTAATGAACCGAGGAGGTATTGCCAATAGGCTGATTGAGTTTGCCAAAGCACTGACTGGTCGGCTACCGGGAGGTCTACTTCATGTGAATGTCATAGCAGCAATGCTGATGGGAGCTATCGCGGGTTCAGCAGTGGCAGCTGCATCTTCTATGGGAGGGATTTTAGGGAAAAGAATGGAAAAGGAGGGATATCCCAAAGAGCTGGGGGCTGCTGTAAATATCACCTCTTCCACCACAGGTCTGATTATTCCGCCTTCTAATGTCTTAATTGTATATTCTTTGGCTTCGGGAGGTGTTTCAGTAGCGGCTCTTTTTGTGGCCGGATATTTACCGGGTTTATTGGTGGGGCTATTGCTAATGATCACAGCAGCTGTTATGGTGAAAATCAAAAAGCTGCCCTCAGGTGAGCGGTCTAGTATGGCTTTGTTATTCAAAACTTTCTGGCGTGCAATCCCTAGTTTATTTCTATTGATTGTAGTCATAGGAGGGATTATCGCGGGAGTATTTACTGCTACAGAGGCATCCGCAATCGCAGTTTTATATGCTTTAGGACTTTCTTTGATTTACAGAGAGCTAAAAGTAAAAGAGTTGCCTTCTGTATTGCTGAAATCAGCCGAAACTACTGCCGTTGTAATGCTGTTGATTGCAACTTCTATGGCTATGTCTTGGGTAATGTCTGCGGAAGAAATTCCTCAAAATATCTCGAATTCGCTCCTTTCTTTAAGCGATAATATCTTCGTGATTTTGATCATGATTAATCTGATCTTGCTATTTATAGGTGTATTTATGGACATGACTCCAGCTGTATTGATCTTCACTCCGATATTCTTACCTGTTGTCACTGCATTGGGAGTAGATCCAGTTCATTTTGGGATAATGATGGTATTGAATCTTTGCATAGGTTTATGCACTCCACCTGTAGGCTCCATATTATTCATAGGAGTGGGAGTTGCCCAAACGAGCATTCAGAAAGTTCTAAAGCCCTTATTGCCATTCTTTTTTGCAATGATTTTAGCCCTGATTTTGATTATGCTGTTTCCTGAGATTTCACTGTGGTTGCCAAGATTATTCGGAGTATAAGTAAATTACTTTTCGAGTTGCTTCTTGATGAATGTTACAGATTGAGGGATTTGTTCTACTGATCTGCTACTCTCATCTTCAATGACCAAATACTTTGTGCCTTGCTTTTTGGCTTCTTTGATGATGCCTGCAATGTCAATATCTCCAGTGCCTAAGACAACATTGGTTTCCACATCTCCATGTCCGTCCATAGATCCTGGAGTACCTGTTTTTCGATCCTTCAAGTGAAGGAGAGGGAATTTTCCCTTGTATTTTTTCATAATTTTCAGCGGATCTCCACCACCCATTTTCACCCAAAACACATCCATGTTGAAAGCGAAATTTTCAGCATTTTTCCACATGTAATCCATTACCACTCCATTTCCAGCTTTGGCGAATTCGTATCCGTGGGGATGATAGAGAAAAGTCAGTCCTTGTTCTTTCAACTCTAAACCTACTTGGTTAAATAACGCAGTGGCCAATTTGATTTCATCCAGAGAAATGGGACCTTCTTCATGAGGAATCCAGTAGCAGGTCACATACTTAGCACCATAAAGCTTGGCTTGTGCAATGATGGGATTTAGATCTCTTGCCAGCTGATTGAAATCAGCCCCAACTCCAACTATGTCCAGCTCATTTTCTTCTAATAGTTTCAAGTATTCAAATTCGGACATTTCATGCCTGCCTAATCCTTCTAGTGCAGAGATTCCCCAGTCAGCAATCATTTGATGATACTTTTCCGGGTCTTGAGGAATTTGATTTCTGAGGGAATAGAGTTGTAATGCAATTTCCTGTGCATTCATTTGAAATGAAAAAAAAGCGAGAATAAAACTTAAAATGAGCCTTTTCATGGTTTGATCATGTTTGGGATATCTAAATTTATTTAATTTTTCGGCGCCAAACTATTGATAATCTGATTCTCTGAATGTTGATTTTTCATCTTCCCTGCATTTTCCTAACTTGAAGTAAATCAGCACCTATGAATTCCAGAAGAAGATTTATCCAAAATTCCTCCCTGATCACTTTAGCTATGAGCCTTAAACCTGACTTTTCATTATTTGCAGCACAAGATCAAATCTTAGGTCATGGAGATTTCACCTACAAAGTAGATATGAAATGGGGTAATTTAGACCCTACTAAAGTTCCCGTGGTCAACTGTCATGAGATGGTCATGGACAGAAAAGGCAGGATGATTCTTTTGACAGATGAGCCTAAAAATAATGTAATCATTTATGATCAAGATGGAAAACTGTTGGAAACCTGGACTCTGGGTTTGAATGCAGCTCATGGATTGACTTTGGTAGATGAGGGAGACACCGAGTATTTATGGGTCGTTGATAATGGTGGGAGAGTTGTCAAAACTACTCTGAGTGGTGTGGTGGTTTCAGAAATCCCTATGCCCGCTAAAGAGGGTATTTATGATGAAAAAATGAGATGGACACCTACAGAGACAGCGGTCGCTCCCAATGGAGATTTATACATTGCCGATGGCTATGGTTCTCAATACTTTTTACAATATGATAAAGCGGGAAATTTCATTCGAAAATTTGGAGGGGATGGACATGGAGATGCGCAGTTTAAGACCGCTCATGGGGTAGCGGTAGATAAGCGTGGAGGCAAGGAACCTTCCCTGATCTGTACCTCAAGAGGACATAATTCTTTTAAGAGATTTACCATGGATGGGGAATATTTAGAAACCATCTTTTTACCAGGTGCTTTCGTATGCCGCCCTGTAATTCATGGTGAAAATCTGTATGCAGGTGTCTGTTGGTCGAGGCTGAAATACTTAGAGCAAATGGATAATTCAGGATTTGTGACAATTCTGGATAAGGATAATCAAGTAGTATCAAATCCCGGCGGAACAGCTCCAGAGTACCGAAATGGGGAACTTCAACTGATGGTTCAATCAGATCCAATTTTCAAACATTGCCATGATGTCTGTATTGATCAGGATGAAAATATCTATGTGTGTCAATGGAATGCTGGAAAGACCTATCCCATTAAACTTACGAGAGTATAGAAAGAGTAGTGAAACAATTTATAAAATTATAACCCCAAAACTATGAAGACTGTCACTGTAGGATGGTTTGAGATTCCGGTCAATGATATGGATCGAGCCATCAAATTTTACGAGTCTGTATTTGACTGCAAGCTAAACAAGCAAATCATGGGAGATTTTCAAATGGCCTGGTTTCCTTGGGATGAAACGGGAAAAGGAGCAGGAGGAAGCTTAGTATATCATGAGCATTTTTATGAGACTAGTGGGCATGCAGGGGCTTTGATCTATTTTTCATCGGAAGATTGTCAGATAGAATTGGGAAAAGTAGAGGCTGCAGGAGGAAAAATACAAATTGACAAACGCATGATTTCGGAGGACGTAGGCTATATGGGAGTGTTTTTAGATACAGAAGGAAATAGGGTGGCGATTCATTCAAGAGCGTGATTTAACTTTTTTGCTTCATTATCAATTTTTAGCATTTTAAATACAAGTTATTGTACGGTATTGCGAATTCTTTTTTTATTTTTAGTTTTATTTGCTTTTTTAATGCTGTCGACGAGATTTTGATATGAGTGTGTTAGAGTACCTGGATAAATCTGGAAATCTAGAAGAACTCCAAAATAAAATAGCTTTAGTTTTTGCTGCCTTTGCTGGCATACTAATGATTTTTTTGGGCATTTCTGATTATTTTGTTGGATTGAGTGCCTTTATAATTAGCCTCAAGTTAATCTTGGCGATCCCCTTCTTTATAGGCTATTGGTATATGAAGAAGTTTGGGAAGTACCAGCTAATCCTAAACTTGATGATAGGAGCAGGGGTAATGGTAATCATATTCAATTATTTTGAAAATGATGGATTTGATGGTCCGACGCTTTATACCTTTTTTATTTTTATCGTTGCCATAGCAATTTTGATAAAAGGAACTTGGAAGGCCCTTTGGTTATTTTTGGTCACTCTCACATTTGGCCTGTTGTTTTATTTGGAGGTTTATGGGTACTATTCCGTCCCTAGGGTATATACAAGTTTGGAAAACCGATTTTGGGATCATTGGATCACTTTAATTTGGTGCGGGCTATTTGTATATGCTGGGGTGATGGTATTTATCAAGAATTTTCAGAGACAAAATATCTTTTTAAATCAGCTTCGGGAAGAGAATGAAATAAATCTGGAAAAGCTATCAGATGTCAATCAGAAAAAAAATCAACTGATAGCTCTATTGTCTCATGATTTGAAAAACCCCATTGCAACTTTGAGTTCAACCATGGAAATGGTTGACCGGGGTGAATTTGATGATGACGATATGAAGCAAATTTTTTCAGAGCTAAAAAATCAAAGCTTTCATCTCAACAAGGTTCTTAATAATACCTTGTCTTGGGTTATGACTGAATTAGATGATCGAAATTTCGACCTTAAGAAGGTAGATCCCAAGGATTTGATGGAAGAAATCAGAGATACTATGTTGATACAAGCTCAGAGAAAGAATCAACGTATTTCGCTTAAGATAGACGGCGAAACTGAGGAATTTGATTTAGAAGAAAATGAGATTAAAATCATTTTAAAAAATCTTTTGGATAATGCTTTAAAATTCTCCCAATCTGATTCCACCATCGAACTTTCTTTGAAAGTGGCCCCTAACATGTTGAGGTGGGAGGTTCAAAATGAAGGCCCTGTCATTCCGGAAAAACTTCGGGATGAACTTTTCGAATTCAAGGTAAAAACATCCTATGGAACTAATCGCGAAAAAGGAACAGGATTAGGTCTTCCATTGTGTAAAAAAATTGCTGACAAGCTAGAAATGAAGTTGGGATTTGAAGCAGATGGAGCTTCCAGAAATATCTTTTTTCTGGAAAGGAATTTGGTTTAAACTAATACAACTCTCAGGCTTTTCGCGCCGTGAGCTCCTATTACGAGTGATTGTTCTATATCCGCTGTTTTCGAAGGTCCTGCTATAAATAAACCAAAGCTGTAGGTTTGATTTGAGGTTTTAATGTAGGCCTGATGCATGGTAGGTACAATTTCATTTTTTGGAATCACAATTACCAAATGCTCTGTAATAAATGGAATGGCTCGAAATGGAACTTGATCATTAGTGATCCAGATTGCTCCATTTTCCCCTACGCCAAATTGACCGTCGATTATTGCAACTTGAAGTTGGTCTAGCTCGTGAGCATCTTCAATCTTAGTATAAGAAGTGTTTACATTTATGAGTTGTGAGAAACTCAAAGTATTCTGAAAACCGGATTCAGAAATCCACGACATAAGTTTTTCCTGAGAAATAACCTCCCCTTTATTTGCTTCAATTGATGCTTTAAATTCCTCTTCAGTGTTTAAGGAATTTTTAAATTCAGGAATTGTAGGAAGTTCGGTTTGGTCCAGCCTGAGATGCCGGATTTTTTCGAGAATTTCTTGTTTACTGCTCATCCTTCCTGTGATTTAAATACCAATTTCTAAAAGATTCCTGAGGAGCTTTTGGTAGCTTTCTTCCTTTTCCCCAAACATTCCAGGGATTATATAATAAGGAGTCGGGTAAGTTAATAATGAGTTTACGCATCAGAAATCCCGATATCCTGTAGGCTAGTGGGCTTTTGAAAATACCACTGGCTAATTTCATGCTTAAGCTTTCCGCATAATTTGGATTGGCCTTGGTGATTTCTTGTCTCCATTCATAGAGTTGTTCGTGAATATTGATTTTTACCGGGCATACATCCGTACAACTGCCACAAAGCGTTGAGGCAAAAGGAAGCGAGCTGTATTTTTTCAAATCCAATCCAGGAGAAAGTATGGAGCCTATTGGGCCTGGAACAGTACTTTGATAGCTGAAACCTCCGCTTCTTCTATAAATTGGGCAGGTATTCATGCAAGCTCCGCAACGAATGCATTTCAGGGAGTTTCTGAATTTTTCTCTCCCTAATTGTTCTGTTCTGCCATTGTCCACCAAGATTAAATGAATTTGCTTTCCCTTTTCTGGGCCTCTGAAGTGAGAAGTATAATTGGTGATGGCTTGTCCCGTGGCAGATCGAGCCAGCAATCTCAAAAACACTCCTAAATCATTTCTCCGGGGAATTAATTTTTCAATACCCATACAGGCAATGTGAACGTCTGCCAAATGTACCCCCATGTCAGCATTTCCTTCGTTGGTGCAAACGACAAATTCGCCTGTTTCTGCTATCCCAAAATTGACTCCAGTGATAGCAACTTTGGCCTTTAGAAATTTCTCTCTTAAATGATTTCTTGCAGCTTGGGTTAAATAATATGGATCTTCGTTTCCCTTTTCAGTTTGGAGTTTTTGGTGAAAGAGTTCGGAAATATCTCTTTTCTTTAAATGGATGGCCGGCAATACAATATGACTGGGTGGTTGATGAAGAAACTGCACAATCCTTTCCCCTAGATCGGTGTCGATTACCTCAATCCCATTTTTCTCCAGAAATGGGTTGAGATGGCACTCCTCAGTGAGAATTGATTTGCTCTTTACCACCTGAGCGCAAGACTGCTTTTTTAAAATATCTAAGACGAATTGATTATGCTCTTGGGCATCTTTTGCCCAATGAACTTGAATTCCATTTTTCGTGGCATTGGCTTCAAACTCCAGAAGAAGATGGTCCAAATTCGAAAGCACATGTTCTTTGATAGAAGAAGCTAGTGTTCTTAGATTTTCCCATTCCGGCACTTTTTGACTGGCCAAGTCCCTTTTTTCCCGGATCATCCACAAGGTCTCATCATGCCATTTGGCATGCTCCTCATTTTTGAGGAAATCAGTCGATGCTATTGAATGGCTCATGAGATTATTTGGTTGATTATTTCAGCCAAGTGCATAACAGGAAGAGAGCTTTGATTTTTATCCTCTATGGCTTGTAAATGCATCAGGCAGGACATGTCGGTGGCTGTGAGAATTTCGGTACCTGCTTCATGATGATCGGTCAGTCTATCTTTACCCATAGAAAGCGAGATTGCTTCTTCTTTTACAGAAAAGGTTCCGCCAAAGCCACAGCATTCATCACTTCTTTGAAGTTGGGACCACTCTAGCCCTTCCACTTTTTCAAAGAGGCTTTTCACTTTATCGAAAGGTGCTGTATTGACCTCACTGGATTTTGAGAGTCCCAAACCTCTTAAAGCATGACAGGATGCATGGTAACCAACCTTATGACTGAAAGTACCCTGGATCTCTAGACTAAGGATATCATGGAGAAATTCAGTGAGTTCAAATATTTTTGAATCCAGCAGAGATTGAAGTTCTGGGTCATGCAATATTTTGGGATATCGTTCCTTGACATGGTGAACGCAGCTTCCAGAGGGAGAGACAATAAAATCAAACTGAAGAAAAGAGCTGAGAAAATGCTGGCAGGCATCTTTGGTATCCCTTTCATATCCTGAATTAGCCAAAGGCTGTCCGCAGCATGTTTGGTTAAGTGGATAGGATACGTTACAGTTAAGCTTTTCTAAAATTTCAAGCGTTGCCTTACCTACCTGAGGGTAAAATTGATCCACATAGCAAGGAATAAAAAGTCCTACATGAGGTTTTGTTTGTGCCATATTGAAAGTTAATCTTCCCTAATCAAAATCACTAGAAACAGATGATTTTGTTCTATCATCGGTCAAAATCGACTCTGAATTGCATGGCCTTTTGTAAGAAAATAGGAGGGGAATAAACTGAGTTTAGCCCGGTTTATTATTGTGTAAAATAATATTTGGCAAATAGCGCTAATAAAAAGGATGAAATTTATAAAAATGTGCATAAGTTTCAAATTTATGTTGATAAACCGATTATTTGCCTTAATAAATATGGGGATAAATTGTGGGAAAATAATCCGGTAAATAATAGGAATTCCTCTGATTTTCAGCCAATTTTAATAAACCAAGTAAGAGATAAATAATCGGGGATACGACCCCGGATTCTAGTTTGAAATTTTGAGATCGGGCGCGAAGGGGCAATCACCAACGGGTGAAAGTCTGAGACGGAAAACCGCAGAAGTGCCAAAAACGATATGTTGAAGTCTACGAAGTTTCTGAACTTTAAGACTAACCATTGCATAAAGGATCGAGCGCGCAAGTGATCGGTTGAAAGAGGCAACTCCAGAAATGTGAACTTGGTGAATCAGCAAGCTGAGTTCTTCGGAATAAAGCAGTCGTGCACAAAGGAATAGCTGCTTAAATGCAGTTGTTTGAAACGGAAAACCGCAGAAGTGCAAAAACAGATCGGCCCAGGATGAAGAGCCTCAATAGTTCTTCGAAGCTTTTGGCATGAATGGTTTCTCCTGCGAGGGAGACTCTGAGACAGGTTACTGCAGAAGTGCATTACAGAAGTATTCAAATGGGACAAATCTTTTCGAAGATGATTCAATCTTAGAATTTTGAACCGGGCAACTGGTGATAGTTAGTAACTGTAGCTTGGCATAGTTCAGGGATTACGATTTCTGAGTTATGAAACGGGAGGTAATTGAAAAATTGCTTCCCGTTTTTGTTTTTAATCCTCTTGAGAGTTCTTTTTATTTGCATCCATTTTTTAAAAAGTTCTATTTAAGTGCATAAAGGAAGCATTAATGAAAGCTTTTGGCTTAGGTCTCCCATTCCATTTATCAAAGGAAAATTGGCTTGCCGCTCTAGGTGAGATAATCTTCTTTCTTTTTATTTTATTTAAAGCAATTTACTACCTTTTATACGCTATTGCCTGGTAGATTTCAGTACTAATTGGTTTTTTCAGCCAAATAATATCCAACTCAATTAACATGTCAAACCTAAACCTAAAAGCCAAGCAGCAAAACTCCTATGATGCAATCGTCATCGGTTCCGGAGCAAGTGGAGGATGGGCGGCCAAAGAACTCTGCGAGAAAGGACTCAAAACCCTAGTGCTAGAGCGGGGAAGAATGGTTCGCCATATAGAAGATTATCCTACAGCCTCCAAAGCCCCCTGGGAATTTGAGTTTAGAGGAACTGTTCCCATAGAAAAAAGATCAGGAGTAGGAGCTGCCCGCTGGGGAAGGGAAGAGACCATGCATTGGGCTTTGGCCGAGGACGAACAGCCTTATATAGAGGAGAAGCCCTTTCGTTGGTTTAGAGGATATCATGTGGGAGGAAAGTCCCTGCTTTGGGCTAGAGGGACTCAGCGATGGTCTGACTATGATTTGGAAGGTCCAGCAAGAGATGGTTATGCTGTTGATTGGCCTATTAGATATCAAGATTTAGAGCCATGGTATAGCTATGTAGAAAAGTTTGTTGGTTTTGCAGGGAGTCGCGATGGCTTGCCGGAATTGCCAGATCAAATTGTACAGCCTGGGTTTGAACTGAGTTGCATAGAGAAGTACTACGCTGAGCAGTTGAAAAGTATCTATGGTAACCGTCATTTGATTCAGGGTAGATGTGCGCATTTGACCGATCCTCAGGAGATTCATAAACAGCAGGGAAGGAATAAGTGCCAGCATCAAAATATGTGTAATAGAGGCTGTGTCTATGGAGGATATTTCTCTGCGAATGCATCCACCTTGCCTTGGGCAGAAAAAACAGGTAACCTCACTATTCGGCCTGATGCCGTGGTGGAATCGATTCTTTATGATGAAGAGAAGGGCAAAGCTATCGGTGTAAGAATAATTGACCGGGAGACAAAGGAGGCCATGGAGTTTTACTCCAAAATTATCTTTGTCAATGCGTCGACCATTAACTCCAATGCCATTCTACTAAATTCCAAATCCAATCGCTTTCCTAATGGACTGGGAAATGACAATGGTTTGCTAGGCAAATTCATGGCATGTCATAATTATAGGGGGAAAGGCTTTGCCACTTTCGAAGGATTTCAAGATAAAGCCACCGAAGGCAAACACCCAGGTCATGCCTATGTTCCCAGATTCAGAAATGTATTTAAGCAGGATACGGACTTTTTGAGAGGATATGCTATTGGAATGGCAGGGGGTAGAGCTATGACTTCCGATACAGATGTGATCGGTCATCAGTTAAGAGATAATCTATTGAACCAAGAACATGGACTTTGGACCATGGCAGCATGGATGCAGGGGGAAATGATTCCTGTAGAAAGCAATCATATGCGCTTAAGCGATACCGAAACTGATAAGTATGGAATTCCTAAAATTGTCATGTCTGTGGAGTGGACCGAAAATGATGATAAAATGACACAGGATTTCTTAGAACAGCAAACAGAGATGTTTGAGCGTATGGGCTTTACCAATATTGCCGTTTCTGACTCCCAGGCACCTCCAGGATCAGATATCCACGAAATGGGAGGAGTTAGAATGGGGAAAGATCCTAAGACCTCCTTACTGAACAAACATAATCAGTTGCATGCCTGCCCAAATGTCTTTGTGACAGATGGTGCCTGCATGACCAGCACCAGTACTCAGAATCCTACATTGATGTTTATGACTTTAACTGCCAGAGCGGCTAACTATGCTGTGGATGAGTTGAAAAAAATGAATTTGTAATCCGTAGAAAATTCAAATCTTGAATTGAGCATAGAATCATTTCACGATTGAGTATTAGCTCTGAAAGCCTCAAAATAACCCAAAATCTCAACCTAAGTCCTATGAAATGCCCATGAAGAAAAATCTCATACAGAGGGATGATTATCCTGGGCATTCCATCTGACCTCTAAAAAACAAATTATAAACAGATGAAAAATATTATAAGCTTGTTGTTCCTTGCTATGGCTTGGAATTTAATTCCTACGAAGGTATCTGCTCAAAAGAAAGGTGATCCCCTGTTTCAAGTTCCCTTGGGTATAGCTTCTTATACTTTTCGGAACCAATGGAAAAACGGTGTGCCCGAGACTTTGGATATCATTCAGAGTATGGGATTTAAAGAGTATGAAGGCGGAGCTCCTCAAGGGGTCGATCTTGCAGATTTCAAGAAGATGTTGGCCGATAGAGGAATTAGCATTCCTTCTACTGGAATTGGCTTTGAAGCTTTGGAGTCGGACCCTCAAGCAGTCGCAGATAAGGCAAAGGAATTAGGTGCCAAATATGTAATGTGTGCATGGATTCCCCATAAAAGAGGAGCTTTTTCCAAAGAAGATGCTGACAGAGCCATCAAAGCTTTTAATGAAGGGGGGAAAGTGCTTAAAGAGAATGGGATCACATTTAAATATCATGTACATGGTTATGAATTTCAGCCTTATGGAAAAGGAACTCTTTTCGATTATTTGGTTGAAAATACTAATCCAGCATATGTCTCTCTTCAAATGGATGTGATGTGGACGCATTTCGGTGGAGGAGATCCTGTTGCTCTTTTGAAAAAATATGGAGACCGATGGGTTTCTCTGCACTTAAAAGACTTCCGAAAAGGAGCTCCCAAAGATATGACTGGTTTGACGGGCCCTGAAAATGATGTCCCTTTAGGTACCGGTGAGTTGGATATTCCAGGTATTCTAAGAGAATCTAATAAGATTGGGATCAAGCACATGTTCATTGAGGATGAAAGCGAAAAAGAACTCCAAAACCTGCCAAAAAGTATTCAGTATTTGAGAGGACTTACTTATTGAAATTGGTGCAGAGGGCAGGTTGGGCCAGTTTAGCCCACCTGCATATCCCCTGACTTTGAGTGTAATTAACCGAATTAAGCAATAAAAGCTCTGTTCGTTTCTACGCTGGTCAAACCAAAAGGTTAGGGATTTCTTATAAAATGATTATATAAAGGATGATAAATGGTAAAACGGTATTTTAATTGTATGGATGGTAAATGGGTTTGGACTTTTCTTCTTTTGATTCTTTTGATTTCATGCGCTAAGCCCAAGGAAGAACCACTGAATATTATTTTAATCCATGTGGATGATTTAGGCTGGGCAGATATTCAGCCATTTGGTTCTGACTTTTATGAAACACCCAATTTAAACCGACTTGCTCAGGAGGGGACTCTATTTACGAATTCCTATGCAGCAGCTGCGATTTGTTCACCTACCAGAGCCGCACTTTTAACCGGGAAATATCCAGCAAGATTAGGGATTACAGATTGGATTCGGGCGAAATTCCAAGGCTATTCTACTTCCGGTGAACTTGGAGAATACGAAGAATTTGAGGGAAGACCTTTGGAAACTCCCAAGATTCAGGGTTACCTCCCATTAGAGGAGGAGACTATCGCCGAACGAATGAAAAAACTAGGATATCATACACTACACTTGGGAAAGTGGCATTTAGGAGAGGAAGGATTTCATCCCGAGGATCAAGGATTTGATGTGAATATAGGAGGTAATGATCTAGGGCAGCCACCGAGTTATTTTGACCCTTATCAAGCTGCGCAGCCGAGAGAGTTTTATGAAATGAAAAATCTACCTCCTCGAGAAAAAGGGGAGTTTTTGACGGACCGGGAAAGCGATGAATTGGTCCAATTTATTGAGAATACGGAAGGCCCTTTCTTTGTGCATTGGGCTCCTTATGCAGTTCATACACCGATCATGGGGCCTCCTGATTTGGTGTCTAAGTATGAAGAAAAAGAAAAGGGAGTTCAAAATAATCCAGAGTATGCAGCCTTGATCGAAAATCTCGATTTCAATATCGGGAAGTTGATGGAGTACTTAAACGAGAAAGGACTGAGAGAAAATACGCTATTGATTTTTACCTCGGACAATGGAGGTTTGATAGGAAATCCGGATAAGCCTGTTACAGTAAATTTGGGTCTTAGGTCTCAAAAAGGTTTTCCATATGAAGGCGGAATTAGAGTTCCGACCATTGTCAGCCTTCCGGGAATTATCCCTCAGGGTAAGGAAATTGAAGTCCCGATCATAACGATGGACTGGATTCCAACAATTTTGGAATTTGTAGGTCTTAAATCATCTGATTCAGAATTGGAGGGAAAAAGCTTAAAAGGGCTTCTTACAGAGAAAGGGGAACTGGCAGAAAGAGATTTGTTTTGGCATTTTCCTCATTATCGGGAGACTACTGTCATTCCTTATTCCATAATTCGCTCCGGAGATTGGAAATTGATCCATTATTATGAAACCGGTATGGATGAGTTATTTAATTTGGCTAATGATCGAGAGGAAAAAAATAATCTTTTCAATGAAGAGTCGGAAATAGCAAATGAACTTCAGGCAAAGCTTGATCAATGGTTAATTGATACGAAGGCAAGAATGCCTATTGAAAAGAAAAATGAATCAGAAGAAATTTAATCTGTTCTCGCTAAGGAGGACAAAAGGGGCAATAAGAATTTTGCCCCTTATTTTTTGAATGTGAATGTGAAGGTAGACCCTACATTTATCTCTGATTTGACTTTAATCTCACCTCCCAAATATTCTACAGCTTTTTTGACAATAGCCAATCCTATTCCGGTTCCTTCAAATTTATCTTTTGTGTGAAGTCTTTCGAAAATGATAAATATCTTTTCATAATACTCAGGAGATATTCCTATGCCATTATCTGAAACCGAAAACTGCCAATGGGTTTTTAATTCCTTACAATCAATATGAATTATTGGGGTTCTTTCAGGATGAGCATATTTAATTGAATTTGATATCAAATTCATCAAAATCTGAAAAAGAGGGGTTTTGAAAGTTTGGATTGTAGGAAGCTGATCGTATGTGATTTTTGCCGCTTTAGTCTGGATGATTTTTTTGAGGTAAAGCTGAATTTCTTTGACAAGTTTTTCTATAGAAAGATTCATCTTTGATTCGTCAGGGCTGCCTACCCTTGAATGTTCCAACAAATCCAAAATAATCCGCTGCATTTGCTTTGCTCCTTCTGTAGCAAATGAAATGTATTTTAAGGCCTTTTCGTCTAATTTATCCCCATATCTTTTTTCCAGTAAGCCCATGAAACTAGAGATCATTCTCAGGGGCTCTTGCAAATCATGAGATGCAATAAAGGCAAAACGCTGAAGCTCCTGATTGGAGAACGCTAATTCCCGGATATGAAGCTCCAATTTTTCATTCAAACTTTTAAGGGATCGCTCGTATTCCTTTTGATGGGAAATGTCTTGGATGGAGCCTACTACCCTGGTAATGTATCCTTCTTTGTTTCTAAGGAAAATTGCCTTACTGACTACATAAGTGTAGATGTCATTCTTTTTCTTAAACCTGAATTCATCCAGCCAATTGGCTTTGGTAGGATCAGGAGTCAGGTATTCCTGGATTTTTCGGGATACTCTTTCCTGATCATTAGGATGAATGAGTTGAATGAATTTTTTGAGTGACATTTCAGAAGGAACATATCCAAACAGCTTGAAAAAGCCATCACCACAGTGTAAGCTTTCTTCCCTGAAATCATAATCCCAAATTGCTTCGTTGGTAGCTTTGGTTACCAATTCGTACCGCTCGATATTTTCTTCTATCAACCTTTTGGACTCTACCAGTTCTCGGATATCCTGTCCTATACCCAAAATGCATGATTTTCCTTGATATGGAATGAGAGATGCAGAAAAATGAACCGGAATTTTTCTACCATCTTTGGTTTGAATCTCCATGAGGACTTCGTTTCTATCTTCCTCAGCTACCTTTTTAATTTCCTCTAAAATCCGCTTCTGATCCTCCTTTATGAAAAAATCATCCGTTTTCATTTCTCTTATTTCCAGATCTGAATAACCGGAGATTAACTCGATATTATGATTCCATAAAATAATTTTCCCTTTTAAGTCAAAGAGAAAAAAGATCCCTGGTAATTTGTGTAGAAAAGATTGGTTGAGAGCTATTTCCTCCTGTAAAGCCTTAGTGATATTTTTCTCACGGGTAATATCAACCATCATCCCCTGGAGTTTTACTGGTTTTCCATTTTCAATGACAACTTTGACCCGGTCATTCAGCCAGATGATTTTTCCATTTTTTTTAACAAATCTGTAATCGAAAGAATGGTCTTTTTGCTTTTGAGTTTGAATGTGACAAAAGTTAATTGCTTCTTCACGATCATCTGAGACGATGTGCTTTTGCCAAAATTCAGGGTCATTCAGCCATTCCTCTCTTGTAAATCCAGTGATTTTCTCTACCTGGGAGCTAATAAAAGTAAATTCAAAAGTTTGCGCGTCTGCTTCCCAAAAAATACCATCTAAATTTTCAAACAGAGATTGATTGGTTTCAACTGCAGCTTCCAATTCCCTCTTGGTTGATAAAATTTCTGTGATATTTCTAAAGGCTCCACAAAGAATTGTTTCACCAGTTGAATTATTTTTAATCCATTTTGCTCTCGAGATTACCCAGATAGGGGTTCCATCTTTCTTTAGAAGCCTTTTCTTGATATTATATTCTTTGGAGCTATGAAGTACATCATCCAAATGGTCAATAGCCCTCTTTCTATCTTCAGGGTGAATTACAGAAAGACCTTTTTCGAAAGTTAACTCAAACTCATTCGGTTGATATCCCAGCATCTTAAATACACCTTGGGACCAAGACAATTTGTTTTGTTTGGTATTTAGCTCCCAAGTGCCAGATTGGGTTAATTCTTCCAACAACTGTTTTTGAAACTCTAAGTCCTGATTGTCCTCGAAATATGAATTTTCCATAGGTTTAAGAATTATACAGAAAAATAATATTTAAAAGACAAAATTGAATTCAAGCATATTTTTACTCAGAAAAGGATGGAATTTGCTTCTCTACTTCAATTCACTCAAATTGTTATCCTCTGTTATTAGTGAAAGAAATTTAAAAAAAAAATTTTCTTTACTAGGTTTTACGTGACGCAAAAGAAATGGTAAATGGAAAGATTAATATATTGTCTGATTATCCGCAATCATGCTAATTGCCGTATTTTCTTTGTTTGACTTATTGGAGGCTTGACTTCACTCAGCATGGGCGACGGATGACCCAGCCACGGCAGGCAAGCGAAGCTTTTGGATTCATTTGGGCTTAGATTTGGCAGTAATTTCTTTTTGTTGGCAAGAAAGCGGATATACATTTAATATATTTCTCTTAAATTACAGTTAGTTTAAGGTAATAACAAATATGCCTGATAATTATTAATTCAATCAAATTCCTGTTGTTAAATCAAAATAATCTGCAACTAGCTTAATATCAATCCCTTCTCTTAGGGATATTCAATATCTGAAATTCCAAATCATTCTGCCGCATTTGCGAAGCTTGTTGCTTTGATATACATGCTGGGGACAGTGAAAAGTTACTCAAATCTTCCGTTTACTCTATTTAATACCTGTTTTTAGTTTAGCGAAAACTGTAAGCATTAGCATCAAAGTGATGAAAAAATTATCCAAACACTTGGCTTTTAAAATTTTAAAAGAGGCATTTCTGAGAAATGGCTATCTCAGGATAAAAGATAGTTCAAAAGTTGAGAAACTTGGGTCTCAAAAATATAAACAGGGCTACGAAGTAAGGATTGTGACCAAGAATGAAATAGAATTGGAACGAATTCGGACGGCTATTTCTTCATTGGGTCTCTATGCGGCCAAACCATTCTTTAAAGGAAATCAGATTGTACAACCCATTTATGGTGAGGAGATTACTAGGAAATTTGAAAAGCTTAAGCCAAAAAAAGAACTGTCTTAATGTTTTGAAATATAGGTTTCTAGTGAATTTTAAGGAATAGTTTTTTTTAGAAACCTTTCCAAAGCTTCAAATTTCGAAAAGTTGAAATACTTAACACACCAACTTAAACCCGTACCCCCGTATATTCAAAATTTGAATTTCCGGATCGGCTTGTAATTTTTTTCGGAGCTTGGTGATAAATACGTCCATGCTGCGGGCATTAAAAAAATCGTCTGAACCCCAAATTTGATTCAGAATAAGTGTTCGGTCGGTAATGTCATTGGCATTTTCCAACAGCATTTGCAAAAGTTGACTTTCTCTGGCGGTTAAAGGACATTCTGAACCCTTAATTCGGAGAATTTGCTTGGTTGGGTGAAATTCATATTGACCAATTGGGAGCCAATCATTCTGATTTTTTCGGGTTCTTAGTCTGTCAAGATGAGCCTTGATACGAACGATTAATTCCTCCATGCTAAATGGTTTACGTACATAGTCATTGGCTCCTAAGCCAAAGCCTTTGACCACATCTTCAGTCTGACTTTTAGAGGTCAAAAAAATAATCGGGGTATAGGGATCAATTTTTCGGATTTCTTCCGCTAAAGAAAACCCATCCTTTTTAGGCATCATCACATCCAATATCATAATGTCAGGCCTTGAGGATTGGTAACTTTCCCAAGCCTTTTGTCCGTCCTCGCAGAGTCTTACCTTGAAGTCACGACTCTCCAGACTTTCCTGTATAATCATGCCTAAAGCCAGCTCATCTTCAGCTAATAATACTTGAATTCTACTCATGGCCAATAGGTGATAAATGTAGTGGAGTTTTTTCCTGTCAAGAGCTCTATTTTTCCTTCATGCTTCTCTAGGATCTTCTGAACATAATATAGTCCTATCCCGAAACCTTTCACATCATGAACATCTCCTTTCGGTATCCTGTAAAATTGTTCAAAAATCCGGTTTTTTTGATCTGCTGCAATGTTTCCTCCATTGTCGTGAATTCGAATCTTATGCATGCCATTTTGATCAATTCCTAATAGAATCTCATTCCCTCCATATTTCACAGCGTTATCCAAAAGGTTGGAAATTACATTTTCGAAGTGAAAAGCATCCGCCCAAATTGGTTTAAGCTGTACGGGCAAAATCAAGTCAATTTTCTTTTCAGGAGCTATTGTCTGAAATTTTTGGATCAATTGCCTCAATAAAGGCTCTGGGTCGATTGCCTCTTTTTTGACAATCAGCTGATCAGTATCTAAGGTGGCTGTTTCTAATAATTTTTCGACCATCTGATTGAGCTTGTGCATTTGCGACTTGGATATTCCCAAATAGCGTCTGTTCTTTTCAGGGTCATTGGCCGGATTAAACTGTTCAATCCCTTCAATGGCAGAAAGGGTAGTGGCAATAGGTGTTTTGAATTCGTGGGTGATATTACTAATCAGATCTTGCTTGATTTCTGCTATTTCTTTCTGGTTTTTGATGGTTTGGTATAGATAATATAAGGCAAAGCCAATGATTCCCAGAAATAGCAAGGAAGTCAATACTTCGAGCATTCCCCTTTTTAGAACAGTCAGTGCCGTATTTTCAAAATACATCTCCAAACTTTGTCCCGGAGGAAGGAATGTGGATCTTGAAACCGTCTTGAAAGGCATGGTCGGAGTGTTAGAGACAAGCAGGCTGTCTTCTTTTTCATTTCCAGTCAAATGAATTAATCGATAATTGATATCAATACCTTTTCTGTCCAACTCTTCAAATAAATAGGCATTGATTTTTTCAAAATCTAAGCTATCTCTAGTAATGGAAATGATGATTTTACTAGTCAGAAATTCCAAGCGGTTGATACTGTCTGCATTACTTTTTCCCATGAAAATCCTGAGCTCGTTCTTTTTATCCATGCCCATACTTCGACCAGAGTCTAGTAAAACAATATTATTCAAGCTGTCTTTTTGGTCGGAAGACTTCCATAGGAATGAGTCCAATCCTCCTTTCTCAACATTCTCAAGAGCCTGAAAAAGTTCTTTACTCTGGCCGACTCGATCTAAAAAGCTCCCCAAAGTGTCCAGTTTCTTGATTCTCAAATGTTGTATCTGTTGCTTGACGTTTCCAGAATCTGTATCGCTTTTACCCTCAGATCTCATATCTGTCAAGGTAATGACATCTGTTTTCGCCAAGTCAGCATAGTAGTTCTCCACAGCATTGTCCAAACTTTGCTGGATTTCAGACACTAGCTGCTCTTGAATCAGCAGAAACTGGTTGTAGTTTCTCCAAACCTGAATGCCAATGCTGACCAGTAAGGTGAAGACTATTAAAAAACCTATGCGCTTGAATTGTAACTTTTTCATCTGTTAGAAATTTGTTGTTCAAACGCCAGATGGAATCTCGCATTTTGAAAATCAATCCATTGTGGAAATTTAGTTTTATTCGATTTCACAGTGCTAAAATAGAAGCATTATTAAAGTTAAAAAATGACTGTTAACACTCGTTAACAGTGCTTAACTCAATGTTTTTGAGAGTATTTATTGATTTGTGAGCAAAACAAAAAGAACTATGAAAACCAAATCATTACTATTCACGGCCTTCTTTTCTTTCTTTTTACTGGGAAACTTAGTGCTGGCCCAAGGCTTAACAGGAAGGGCTTTTTACAAATCCAGTTCCCAGATAAAGCTATCCATGGATTCCACTAAAATAAACCCTGAGCAAATAGCAGAGATCCAAGCTCAATTGAAGAAACAAATGGAAAGAGACTATGTATTGTCTTTTACTCCATCCGAATCAAACTGGAAGCAAGTAGAAAGTTTGGGAGGCGGACCAGCTACTGCGTCTTCCGGTGGAATGCAAATTATGATCAATACCGGAAGTCAGGATCGTCTACTTTATAAAAACCTGGCAGAGCAAACTTACATTCAAGAGCAGGAAATGATGGGGAAAGATTTATTGATCAAAGATAATCTTGAACCTGTAGAATGGGAGTTGACCGGAGAATCCAAAAAAATAGGGAATTACCAAGCTCAAAAAGCAATTTATGCTCGAATCATTGACTCACAGAGATTTTCCACTGGAATGACTGAAATGGAATCTGTGAAAGACACGATTCAGGTAGTTGCTTGGTTTACTCCGGAAATCCCCGTTCCACATGGTCCTGAAAATTATTTTGGTCTGCCTGGACTTATTTTGGAATTACAGAGTGAGGGGAGAACGCTTATTTGTGAAAAAATTGAATTGAATCCCTCCAAAGAACCAGTCGAAATTCAGATCCCAAAAAAAGGAAAAGAAGTCACTAGAGAAGAGTTTAGAGCTATGCAGGAGGAAAGCATGAAGCAAATGATGAACCGCTATCAAGGTAAGCCCGGAGATGGGAATCAGTTTACGATTCGAATTGGGAATTGATTTGAGAAGCAAGATTCTAGACGCGAGAGACTAAACGCTAGAAATAAGATGTGATACTTTAGACTATCTTCTAACTAAACTCATCCAGCTTTCTGATTTTATACATCATACTTAACTAAAATGCTTTTTTCTAAAAGATTACTTCTTTTTGCCTTTTTCATTGGACTGGCACTCTCAGCATATGGTCAAAGCAAACCCCTTATTGGGCAAGTACTGGACTCGCTGAATCGCCCCATCCCTTATGCGAATGTAGTGGCTATTAATCAGAGCACTCAAAAAATCGGCGGCTTTGGAATTACCAATGCTGAAGGAAGGTTCAAAATTACGCTTGCCGAAGGTCCTAGCTATCTCTTGAGAGTCTCTTTTGTAGGTTACGTTCAATTTGAATCAAACATCAGTGAATGGGATCCGGGAAAATCACTCAATGTGACACTTCAGCAAGCTGATACAGAGTTGGGTTTAGTGGAGGTGGTGTCTGAGCTTCCAGTGACTATGAAAGGGGATACCTTAACCTATAAAACAGATGCTTTCACCACAGGTACGGAACGAAAGTTAGAACATGTATTGGAAAAACTTCCGGGTTTTCAAGTGGATGAAAACGGGGAGGTAAAGGTGCAAGGCAAAAAAGTTGACAAGGTCTTGGTGGATGGGAAGACTTTTTTTGACGGGGACACCAAATTAGCCACTAAAAATCTGCCGGCTAATGCAGTCGATCGAGTTCAGGTGCTGAAAAATTTCAATGAAGTATCACCTATCAGAGGCTTGGATACCAATGAAACATTGGCTTTGAATATTCAATTGAAAGAGGGAAAGAAAAACCTTGTTTTCGGAGACTTGACCGGAGGAGCGGGACCGGAGGAAAGATATCTAGGACATGTAAATGCTTTTTATTATGCTCCGAAATTAAATGTGAATTTGATAGGAGGAAGTAATAATGTGGGAGAGCAGACTTTCACATTGCAGGATTATTTCAGGTTTAGTGGAGGAATTTCTGGTTTGAGTTCCAGATCTGGTTCAAGAGTTCAGCTAAATTCAGAAGATTTGGGGATTCCTTTAGCAAATAGAACCAATGCTTTTGACTTACAAAGTACGCTAGGAGCATTGAATCTAAACTATTCCCCAAGCAAAAAATGGAGGCATTCGGGGTTTTTGATAGCATCGACTTCAGCCAATCAACTGGGAAGCAATTCACTGAGAACCTACCTAAATTCAGGCGAGGATACCCAAGAGCAATTAAACTCTTCGAGCTTTGTTGAAAACAAATCCGGATTGGCTAAGTATGCATTGACCTACACTCCGAAAGAGGAAACTTATCTGAAGTACAGTTTATTCGGAAAACTCTCCGAAATAAGCAACTCAAATGACTTGAATTCAAATTTTGGAGAAATCAATCAAAGAATTGACTCGCGTAATACCCGAACACCCTATGCTTTGCAGCAAAAGTTAGAGTGGTATCACGCTCCCAGTGAACGTCATGTGTTTTCAACTGAACTCAATTGGGAAAGTAAGTTTTCTGATCCACTTTTTGATTTGAATACCAATCTCAAACCTCTGCTGGGCTTATATCCAATTGCAGATGCAGAAACTTATAGGTTGCTTCAGTCTCAGGAGATTACCACGAACACTTGGGAGGCTGCTTTCAATTACTATTATATCCTGAATCCAACCAATCATTTGAACTGGACTTTAGGCTATCAGAATTTCTCTCAAAATCTGATTGGCCAATTGGAGCAGGTTGGCTCCGAGGAGACTTTTTCTGATTTTGAAAATGAAAATGAGTTTGGACTTCAGGACGGGTATGTAGGGATGACTTGGAAAACTAAATGGAATAAATGGGTTATAAGTCCCACGCTTAATCTACACCAGTATGCTTGGAGAGATTTGCAGTTAGATAATGAACAAAATTTCAATAAGCTATTACTGCTTCCTTCACTGTATGCCAAATGGAATATTCGTTCCAATAAATCCTTAACCTACAGATATCTGACTGAGGCGAATTTTATGGATATCCAGAAATTAGCTAGAGGCTTTGTGCTTCAGGATTATAATGCACTTTTTCAGGGAAACCGAATTTTGGAAAATGGCCTATTTACAACTCATAATCTGAATTATTCCCATTATGATTTTTTCAGTGGGTTGAGTGTTTTTGGCAACCTGAATTATATCCGGAAAAGGGATGATATCATCACCAATACCGACTTTGCAGGAATCAATAGGTTACTGAGTTTAGTCAATGCGACTCCTGTCAATGAAAGCCTGAATGGAGATATCAGGGTCGATAAATCTTTGAACAAACTCAAATTTGAGGTAGGTGGAAAATGGAATTCTTTCAGCACGAATTTATTGCTGAATGATTCTCCTGTTAGGAACCAGCAGTTTTCTCAGACTTATGATACGCGATTGACCAGTACTTTTTTCAAGGTTTTGGAGGTAGATTTGGCTTATTCTTTTACCTCTAACGTTTACAATTCCGGACCAATAGAGAACACATTTATCACCCATAGTCCTAAAGTGAAAATAGACCTTGATATTTATAAGGGCTTGAAATTGAATGCGGATTATACTTATAACACGTATTTGAACAAGGTTTCGCAAACTCAGAGCGATTTTGATTTTCTCAATGCTTTTCTAAGTTATCAGGGTCCTAAAAGTCCTTGGGAATTGAAGCTCTCAGTTTGGAATATTTTGGACACCCGATCAATTAGAAGAGATAGCTTTTCAGAAAATCTGATCAGTACCTTTTCGTATCTGGTTCAACCTAGGTATGCGCTTATTACTGTGAAGTTTGATATTTAAATAGCTATTGCCCAATAGAAGCTAATCCGGCTGCTGCGATGATGCCATCTTGGGCAGAGGTGACTCCTGATATTCCTATGGAGCCTATGCAAAAGCCATCTTTAAAAATTGGTAATCCTCCTTCAATGCCCACTGCATTGGGTAAGGTAGCTATTCTGCTTCCGCCCTCTGCCTTCATCAAGTCTTCAAAAACCTTGGTTGGGCGCTTGAAATACACGGCGCTTTTGGCTTTCGCCTGAGCAACTTCAATACTGCCGACTTGCACCCCATCCATACGCCTCAGAGAAATCAAGTTGCCTCCATCATCTAATATGACTATCACTACATTCCAACCTTCAATTTGGGCTTTTGCCTGGGCGGCTTCTGTGATTTTCAATGCATCTTCCAAGCTAAGGAAGGGTTTGGTTTGATTTTGTGAAAATGAAAGAATAGGAAGTAATAAGGCGAAAGTAAAGAGTAAGTTTTTCATGATGCAGGGATTATTGTTTGTATCAATTTAAGCAAAAATTTGGCAGGGATTCTATTTGTCTTCGAAGCGCATGTTGATTCAGGTTCAACGAAAAAAGGCCCGAGAAAACTCAGGCCTTTTGCTTTAATTCAATTGTGGTAATCAGATACTAGCTACTAGTTTTACTTTTAGGTTGACATCGTCATAAATCAACTTGTCAGCCAGATTTTCAAAGTAATTTCCTGATCTGAATTTGATGTCAAATTTTGTTCTGTCAAAAGTGATATCGCCTTCAGCTGTTAGTTTATTTCCTGAAGTAGAGACTTTCGCAGGGAAACTGATGGGTTGTGAGATACCCTTGATGGTCAAATTTCCTGAAATCACGTAATCTTTCCCATTACTACTTTTTGCATCAGTGATTTTAAAAGAGGCAGTATTGAACTTCTCCACTGAGAAAAAATCATCTGATTTTAGGTGATTGGTCAGATTACCTTTGGATTTTGGATCGGTAAGGTCTTCAACAGTTAAGTTGACCATATCCATTTCAAAGGATCCTCCTGTGATTTTTCCGTTGGAATAGTCTAAGGTTGCATCCGCTATCGGAACATAGCCCCAATGTTCTCCGGTTACCTTGGCAGCTTTCCACATGACTGAACTCTCAGATTTGTTGACAGTTGCAGGGGCAGTATTTTTTTCTGTTGGGAAAAATACTGCTAAGCTTAAAATGATGGCAATGATACTTTTCATGAATTGTGGTTTTTAGGATTTGATTCTTGTTAGACTCTTTTTTCTCTTGTTGGTTTAATGAATTCAGAAAATTGTCTGATTTTTTATTTTTTTGGACTTGCAGCCTTATTTGATGAACTGGATTTCATTAATTCCCATCAAAATTTCGTCTCCTTTCACCTCAGGGTTTTTGAAGACGAAATAAAGCTTTTGTTTACCTGACGTTGGTTTAATGCTCACCTGGGCACGATTAGCATTTTCCCTTCTCCAAAGGATAGGATCAACTCCTTCCGGTGGACGGAATCCCATTTCTTTGACTCCAACTTTATTGGAAGTGCCCAGAAGTTCTCCGTTTGCTGAGCCGAGTCTGACTTCTACTATTCCGCCAGCTGCTCCATTTCTGGTACTCACACTGACATGAAGATCGATTTGGGTGATACCTGTGAGATCAATATTATCCAAGGCAAAAGAAGAATTATCCCCAGCCATCAAGAAGCTTACTCTTGGCGTAGTCAATAGTTGAACGCCCTTTCTTTCTACCGATAATTGAGGGTCAAGGTAAGGGTTTCGCAAAGCCACATAGTCAACCGAAGATAACGGAGGTGCTTTGGAAGATCCTTTATCTGTATAGGCTGCTCTCAGTAAGAATCCTCCTTGTCCATTATCGCCCTCAGGGATCATGGGTTGTACTTTTCCATTTAAAGGAAGGGAAGCCACCGTAGCTTGCGCATCATCCATACTTAGGATGAAATCCACCATTCTCTTGGCATCTGCCTCACTCAATTGCGGATGTGCGCTCATGGCATGTTCTCCCCATACTCCAGCTCCACCATTGATAATTTTACCTACCAAATAATTTGTGTTTTCAGGAGAATTAGGATACTTGGCAGCCACAGCTTCATAGCTAGGACCTATGGAAGTCTCCTTGTATTGATGACAGGATTTACAATCGCTTCCTTCAATGAGGTTTTTTCCAATAGTCAATGAAGCCAATGTTTCAGCACCACTTTGTTTAGAAGCTATTTCAATTGGATCAAAGCCTTCTGGTACATAATCAAAAGTAATGGCCACTTCGGCTTCTTTAATTTCTCCTGATTGAGTATCTCCATCTTCCAAGTCTTTTACACTTACTTGGTAGTCTAATTCTTTTTCTCCAAACCAGAAGGATTGGTTGATGCCATTCATGGAAATTTTCACTTCCGGAATATCATTTCCTGCCACAACCTCCAGTTTTTGACTGTTTTGGGCTCCTTTAGTGTCTGTTACCACTAATTCGATTTCATAAACTCCAGCTTGATCGAAAGTAAATGAAGGGTTAGGTCTGTTAAAACTTTCCAGAACTTTGCCCTCAGAACTGATAGTCCATTGGTAAGCCAACTGATTTAAGTCGTAATCATCATAATCATTGGTTCCTTCTGAGCTGAAATTAACAGTCAGAGGAACAGCGCCAGCGAGACGGTCTGCAGAAGCAGTGACGTTTGGTTTTCTATTCCCTGCATTGTATTCAATTTTTATAAGACGGGAATTCGCATTTCCTCTAAACCAGGCACTACCATATTCCAAGACATACAATGCACCATCCGGACCAAAGTCCATATCGATTGCAGAGCTGAAATTTTCATTCGGTAAAAAGCGCTCCATGCTTTGGTAATCGCCATTTTCATCCATGGTCACAGCCATGATCCAGCCTCTCATAAAGTCCACGATCAACCACTTTCCTTCATAATAGGCAGGGAATACAAATGGAGCATTACTTGCAAAATCAGCCTTTCTAAATACTGGCCCCCCTGTGGCAGATCTGCCTGAGCTCCCTAGCATAGGGAATTCTTCTGAAACGCCATATGGGTAGTAAATCATGGCAGGAATTACAGGAGTTGGTAATTCTCTCAATCCAGTATTATTCACTGATTCATTGACAGGTTTATTCACGTCATAGGGAGCACCATAAGTACCGGCTTCATGATCGTGGCGGTTGTAGGGGAAGTTATTTCCAATAAAATAGGGCCAACCAAAAAATCCAGGACCTTTGGCCAGATTGAACTCATCATATCCTTTGGGGCCCCAAATGGAATCCACTGATGCATCCGGGCCGACTTCACCCCAATAGAGGTATCCTGTTTTACTATCCAAAGTAGGTCTCCATGGGTTTCTATGTCCCATGGTATAGATTTCAGGTCTGGTTTTTTCTGTTCCCGGAGGAAATAAGTTTCCTTCTGGAATAGTGTAGCTTCCATCGTCCTCAGGATGAATTCTCAAAATCTTTCCTCTAAGATCATTGGTGTTTCCAGGTGCACGCTGATCATCGGAGCTCTCCATACCAGGGCGCTCATCCAAATTGGAAGATCCTTCTCTAGGGTTGACTGTATTGTTTCCTACGGTAAGAAACAGATTTCCTTCTTCATCAAAAACCATCCCTCCACCGGTATGACAGCATTCTTCTCTTTGGGTTGGGACTTCGAGAACAATCTTTTTACTGGATTCTACCAGTTCATTTCCTTTCAGCTCCCATCTTGCCAATACGTGTTTGGGTTCATCTGGATCTGCATAGTACATGTAAATCCAATTGTTTTGAGCATAGTCAGGATGTGCGATTACGCCCATTAATCCTTCTTCAGCTTCCCTTACGCGTCCTTCTTTGTTGGTGTATTTTGTATTTACCGGTATAGTCGCTACCAGAGTTACTTCCTTGGTGTTCTCATCAAAAATTTTGACCCCACCTTTTCTTTCAACAAAAAGGACTCGATTACTGGGTAGGAATGTTATTTCCATAGGCTCGTCCATGCCTTCCGTCAAAACAACCTTGGTAAAACGATTGTCATCCGGCTTGATGCTGGGATCTTCTTTGGGTCCACAGGAGAAAATAAGTGAAATCAATAAGAGTGATAAACTCAGGTTTTTGATGTGATTGAAATTCATAAGGTTTTGAATTCAGGTTGAGAGTTGTTGGGCAATTTAAGTGTAAGTATCTCTATTATCTCATTTTGAAAAAATAGAAATTGTGCATTCGGTATATTACTGTGATGAGAATCAGTATTTTGAAATATTTATTGGAAGTTAGTAATGCTTTCCAAATTTTAATTTGAAAGATTCATGGAGAATTATGTGGATAGCTTTTCAAATTGCATTAGATTTTTCAGTTTTAGGCAAAATTGATATACCATGAAAAAAATACTATTTCTTCTTTTTCTTTGCCCACTAATTCTAAAAGCTCAGAATCATTCTGAAAACATTCAAAAAATCTTCAACTATGAATTGACTGAAGGAGAGACTTATGAAAATTTAAGGTACCTCTGTAAAGAAATAGGGAATAGAATTTCAGGTTCACCTCAAGCTGCTGCAGCCGTAGAGTATACCAAGCAATTGATGGAGTCGTATGGGTTTGATACCGTTTACCTGCAGCCCGTGATGGTTCCTCATTGGGTGAGGGGTGGAAAAGAGCATGCGAAAGTTTTGAACTCCTCCAAATTAGGGGCTGTAGATTTGAATGTGTTGGCTTTGGGAAATAGCAGAGGAACTGGACCCAATGGTCTGGTAGGGGAAGTAGTGGAGGTTTACGGAATAGAAGGGCTTCGAAAATTGGGAGATCAGGTAAAAGGGAAAATTGTGTTTTTCAATCAGCCCATGGATCCCACTTTAATCAATACTTTTCAGGCTTATGGTGGAGCAAATGGACAAAGAGGCTCGGGTGCAGCTGAGGCGGCAAAATATGGAGCTGTAGCAGTTTTGGTAAGATCTTTGACCAATCGAGTGGATGATTTTCCGCACACTGGAAATCAACGATATAATCCAGATTATCCAGAAATCCCAGCTCTGGCTATTAGTACTAAAGACGCTGAGCTATTGAGTAGTTTACTGAAGGGCCAGAAAGATTTGAAAGTCTACCTTCAGAATAATTCAATGATGAAAGAAGAAGTTCTTTCCTACAATGTCATTGGGGAAATCAGGGGTTCTGAAAAGCCTGAAGAAATCATTGCTGTAGGAGGCCATTTGGATTCTTGGGATGTTGGAGAAGGAGCTCATGATGATGGTGCTGGATGCATGCAAGCCATAGAAGTTTTGAGGATTTACAAAGAAATGGGATGGAAGCCAAAGAGGACTCTCAGGGCTGTGATGTGGATGAATGAGGAAAACGGTTTGAGAGGTGGTCAGGAGTACGCTAAAGTAGCCAAAGCCAAAGGTGAAAAGCATATAGCTGCCATTGAATCTGATGCGGGAGGGTTTATTCCTTTAGGTTTCTCATCCAGCGGAACAGAGGCTCAGCGATCCAAGTTGGCTTCATGGAGGGACTTATTTACTCCTTACAATATCTGGAAGTTTGATGTGCCAGGTGGAGGAGCGGATATAGGTCCTTTGAGAGATCAAGGCCCCATTTTAATCGGTCTGCATCCTGATTCTCAGAGGTATTTCAATTACCATCATACTGCCGCTGATGTATTTGAGGTAGTGGATCAGCGGGAATTGGAGCTTGGTGCTGCCGCGATGACAGCTTTAGTTTATTTAATAGAGCAGGAAGGGATTTAATTTCTTCTTTTTAGAATTCAAGAGTGATCAATCATCAAATTGATCACTCTTTTTTTGGTTCGAAAATCCGTTTAGAATGAGCAGAACTTTCAACAGATTTTTTCATAAAAGGAACACTAACGAATTCATCTTTTGCCCAAATAGAAAACAAGTTTTTATAAAATGAGCTTTCTGGATCTCCAGACTGTCCTGGGGTATTAATTCCTAGGGTTCTTTCCCAGTTTTCAGTATCTACCAAAATTCTGAAAGATGCTCCTGAAGTATTGTTATCTCCATAGGCATTGGCACCAGGTGTATAGCTGTAGCCTCCACGGGGAAGAGGGCCGACATTTAATTTGGATTGCCATTCCTGATTTACCACTCTTCCTAAAGGATGATGAATCAGGGCGTGCTTGTAGTCCTTTTGGCCATATTGCCAGTTGGAAGGATTGGCTCCTAGTTTTTTCTCCAATGCGTCGATCGCTTCCTCGAATGAGTTGGTGAGCCACTGATCCCTCTGGGATTTGGCTTGAGTTGAAAATAGTATTTCAGGATTCTCAACCCATTGAATCACGCGAGTCATTGGAATACTACCAATTAAGTCACGAACTTCATCCGGGGCAGCGAGCTCCAAGGCCTTTTTCCTCAAGATTCTTTCCCACATTACATAAATTCCCGCCTCTATTGATTCTGGATTTAAATTAAAGTCCCAGCTAAGCAATGCTTTGCGCAAGGAATCGACTTTTTCATTTTCAAAATAAAGATCTGTTAGATAAGGCAGCAATTGTCTCGCAGGAAGGGAGAGATAATCATTTTGCAGAGCTCCTATTTCTACCAAAGTGAATTTTTTGTCTTGGGACAAAACTTCCTTGATTCTTTCTCCTCTAAAATTGTCAGCCCATTCAAAGCCCAAAGCTTCTGGAAAGGGGTAATTTTCAGGGGCCACATTCTGGTTTGCTGTGGCGATGAAACCTGACTCTGGATTATAGTCATGAGGACGGTCAGCAATAGGTAAATACCCATCCCATTCATATCTGCCATCTCCCATAGTAGCCACTAAACCGGAGAACCCTCTACGGACAGGGGCTATTCCTGTAGCTTGCCAACCTATATTTCCTTCCTTATCGGCCCAAACCATATTCTCTGCAGGAATATTATTGTATGTACAGGCGTCTCTAAACTCATCCCAATTTTGAGATTGATCCATTTTTAGGCTTGCTAAATAGGGAGCCGAACCGGGTTCCAACCATGCGCATTGAACTGCTACCGCTTTATTCAAATCCTCATCGATAAAAGTGACCGGGCCATGAATCGTGTAATGATGAGTAACTATTTGAGGAGATTGACCTTTCACCAAAATCGTGTCCTGTATTTGAGACATGGTTAACCATTCTCCCTTAAATCTATACTGAAGCGGATTTTTAGGGTTGATGTCATATATCCTGAGATCTTCATTGTCTGTGGAAAAAATTGTCAGACCCCAAGCTCCATGTTCATTATGACCTATTGAAACCCCGGGAATTACAGGTTCACCACCACCTACTACATTCCATCCTGGAGCACTTAGGTGAACCCAATATCTCAAAGATGGGGCTGCCTGTAAGCGGTGAGGGTCATTTGCCATGTAGGGGAAGCCACTTGCTGTTTTTTTACCACTTAAAACCCAATTATTGGAACCTTGAGCAAAGGCATCTGCTTCCAAAGTGGTTTTGAGTTCCTCCTGAAGAGCAGCTAAAGCTTCTTTTACTTCCTTTTGCTCTCCTCGATATTCGGGAGAAATATCCTCTGGCAGAAATTCCACACGGGTTCTGAATGCCTTATAAGGCGCTAGAATATCCTTAAACAACAATTCTTCGGGTATTCCGGGGTCAATTTCCAGATTAGGTTCATTGGGATGAAAGTAATAGAGTTTCTTTGCTTCATCTGAACCAATCAAACTTACCACCCGACTGATGTTGAGTTCATCGCTGACATTTTCCAACAATCCCTGATGTCTGGAAATCACAACTTCCCAAGTCCAAGGCTGGGGTTGAATTCCCAGCATTTGAAATTCTATTGGGAGAAGTTCAGGATTGGAGTTGGCTTCATCAATATAAGCGTTGATTCCTGCGACGAAGGCATCGACAATCTCCACTCCGCGGGGATGGTAATGCCGGAGTTCTGTTTCTTTATCTCCTCTGAATTTAAAAAGGCGAACTCCTCTATCGCGCTCCAACTCTCTTTCTCCCAAAATTTCAGCAAGAGAACCTGTGGCCTGCCTTTTCCATATTTCAAATTGAAACAATCGGTCTTTGGCCGCTAAATAGCCTTGCATGAAGAATAGATCTGCTTCATTTTGAGCAAAGATGTGATTGATCCCATTTTTATCCCGGATGACTTCAACCTTGTCCTGAAGCTGAGTGAGGGAAACGTTCTCCTCGGAACTACAGGAGAAAATAAAAATTACGAGGGTAAATAGAGATAGTGCTTTCATGAAATATGGGGCTTTCTGTAATTTTTCAATTTCTAGGCAGATAGGCAATACCATTGACATAAAAAATAAAACCCCGACCAGAAGGCCGGGGTCCCAATTCAAACCAATTACTAAAAAATAATCCTGATGTAATCTGAAGCCTGTTTAGCCGACTTCGATCGCTTTTTTGGGTTTATTTTCAACTGATTTTACTTTGGGTAGGACTATTTTCAAAATCCCCTTTTCGTACTTGGCATCGATTTGTTCATCTTTGACATTTTCCGGAAGGGCAAAGGCCCTATGGATGCTGGAGTAGGAGAATTCTCTCTTACGATAGTTCTCTTTTTCTTCCTCCATTTTCATCTCTTTTTCGGCTGATATGTTAAGAATTCCCTCTTCGACTTCGATTTTGAAGTCCTTTTTATCAAATCCAGGTGCTGACAACTCTAGCTTAAATTCCTTTTCACTTTCGATGACGTTAGCAGATGGAACCTCCACAGATTTATCTGTAAACCAAAACTTATTGTTCATATGGAAGGGGTCTTCAGCCCCGAAGAAGTCTTGAACCATTTTTGGCCAAAAACCTCTGTCTTTAGTTAGTGCGCCCATGGTTTCTGTTGTTTACTGGTGGATCATTTATTTAACACTTAAATCTCCAATAATTTCTTCAAAACACTCATGACGAGTGTCAGTAAACAAACTGATAAATATCAATGATTAGGAAGGTTATTGGAGACCAAAATCCTTATTCAAATAGGAAAGAATCACGTTCCCTAACTTTTTCCCGGAACCCACATAAGTATAGGCTTCTGGAAGTTGTTCGAGACTGACTACTCGATCAATCAAAGGCTTGAATTTGTCTTCAAGTAAAAGCTCTTCAATTTGAATTAAGCTTTTATTCACGTTGAGGGGGATGGGGAATTTGACTTTTTTGCTGGAAAAAAATGAGGTTGACAAAGATAAAAATGGGTTCTCCCAATTGTGTCCCAATTCAGAAGAAAGGTAAGTGCCATTTTTTTTAAGTAAGGGCTTACAAATTTTAAAACGGCTTTTTCCTACGGCATCGAGTACGGCATCGAATTGTTGCTTGATTCCTGTAAAGTCATCTAGTAATCCATCAATCACTTGATCGGCTCCTAATTGAGCCACTTTTTCGACATTTCCTAGGCTTACTGCAGTTACATGGATATTTCGGGACTTTAAAATTTGAATGGCAGCTGATCCTATTGCACCGGTCCCACCAATTACCAAAACCTGATCACCTTCTTTCAAATTAATTTTATTGAGAAAGTTATATGCATAGTGTACACCTTCAATGGAGGCACCTGCTTGAATTGGATCTATGTTTTTGGATACTTTTCGTAGGTTTTCGAAGGAAGAAGTACAAAAGTATTCTCCATGACTTCCACAGCCATTGTCTATAAAACCCCAAACTCTATCTCCAACAGCGTATTCTTTTACTTCGGACCCTATCTGGGTGATTTCACCCACAAAGTCAGTCCCTGGGGTAGCTCGCTTGGGTTTAGGATAGCCGACAAAAAGCCTCATGATCCAGGGCCAACCCGTTAAAACCGCCATATCTGTTCGGTTTACTGTACAAGTCATCACCTTCACTTGGATTTCCTTTGGTTGAGGTTCGGGTTCGGGGAGTTCTGCGATTTCCAACTCGGAAGGCGAACAGTATTCATATCTGACAGCTGCTTTCATTAGTTTAATGGAATCCTGGTAAAAATTACTTCTTGACCGTTCAGTTTGGTGATGGTGACTTGGTCAAAATTGAGACCATAATACCATCTGATGAACTGACAATTATCTTCAAAATCCATGGACGAAATTCCATTGACCAATGCTACCTCTTCCCCGATTTCTACCAAGGCATCTTCTGGACTTAGCCCAATAGACTTTCCGGAAATAAGAAATTTTCCTTTTTCAAAACTGAAACTAAGATGATTAGGGTCTCGAAATGAAGGAGTTTCATTTTTTAATTTTAGGTAATAAGTAGATTCTGAATTGTTGATGACGGTTTGGGAAGTTAATGTTGAGAAAAATGAAACACCTATTTTTTCTGTAGTTGGATATTCAAAATTCAGGGGAATTTGGGTATACACATGATTACCTATCTTTAAACTATCTATGATTATGGTAAATGCAGGTGCAATTTGTTGGCTGATCGCACCAATACTCATGCTGATACTAGGATTATCTTTAGCCTCGATGTTCTTTTGTTTCAAAAAGTCCTGAACAATACTTTTTTTGTTATCAAGATCCACAGTGCCTGCGAAACCAAAGTCAACGAGGATGTTTTGATATTCAAGACTATCAAAACTGAAATCAAGGTAGGGCCTGTTATTCCTATAAATTACATCAAAGCTTTGCCAGCTCTCATCGACCGGAAAGGGCGACTTGGATGCATAAATCATCTTGTTTTCGAAATCTATTTGCCAGTTTAATTGTCTAATCAAGTTCGAACCCAAAAGGTAGTAGTCGTGGCAAACCAAATAAGGCATATCAACTAAAAGACTACTCACATTTCGAATTTCAAGAGGGCCCAGTTCTACTATTTCAGTGATGGCCGTTCTAACCTTTTTTTTGTTTTTATTCGCATCCTGCATGGTGAGTTTTTTTCCTTTTTTGGAAATAGCCCCCTTCTCCTGAATGTTACTTCCAGCTAGACCCCGTGCAGCTCCAGTGTCAAATGCAAAGTTTACCTCTCTGCCATTCATTTTTCCTTTAAAGACTAAAAGTCTGGCATCCATGTGAAATGGTGCTGAAAAAATGCTGTCATTGAAGGAATTCGCGAGAGATATCTCAAAAAAGGCGAAAAAAAAGAGGGTCAAAAAAACAATACTTCTTCTTTTCATGCTTTTCTAGATATGTTGATCAATCAAGATTCCGTTTCCATCCGGATCAAAAAATAAAATACTACCTGGGCCTTCACCATTGGGGTCAGCCTCTTGTGCTAAGGTGATTCCTTGGGATTTTAGCTCAGATTGAATTTTTCGAACATCATCATAGCCGGGGACAAGTTTTGCATCCTGGTCCCAACCTGGGTTGAAAGTGAGGATGTTTTTCTCAAACATCTCATGAAAAAGCCCAATTAGCGTTTGTTCATTTTTCATGATGAGATAGTTCATCTCCTCTGATCCCCCGAAAACTGAAAAGCCGAGTTTTTCATAAAAGGCTTTTGAGGCTTGAAGATCTTTGACTGAAAGACTGATAGAAAAAGCTCCGAGTTTCATAAATTAGATAGGTTAGTTATCTTAATTTACCCAAATTATTGAAAATAAACAGTCTTCCCTATTTCAGCGCTTTCTTTTGCGGCTTGCAAAATATCCATGACGATCATGTTATTCTCCAAAGAGTACAGATCAAAAGGAGGAAGTTGAATTTCATCCCTGATTACGGCTTTCAATAGTAAAAATGGATCTGGGTAGGGAGCTGGTAATTCCGGTAGTTGTAATGTGTGTTCATCAAAACCATCATAGCCTTCTGCCAATCTAATTCGAAGTTGATGTCGATTATCTGCGAAAATAGCCCCAGTTTCCCCGTAAATTTCCATGTCTTTTCTTCCTATTGGCCAATTCCAAGAAGCTTGAATGATCACTTGAGCTGTTGGATAATTTACGATGATTGTGGCATCATCTTCCACTTTGGGGTTATTTTCAGGCTGCAGTTGCTGAGTGATTGCCGTAACTGAAATGGGTCTTTCCCCATTCATTAACCAAGTCATTAAATTGGCACCATAACACCCAAAATCCATCAAGGCACCTCCACCATTTAATTTTGGATCTGTTAGCCATTCCAGAAACTCCTGCCCTACGCCAATTTTTTTTGGCCCACGATGGCCATCTCTGACAATCACTTTTTTGATGTCGCCTATTTCACCCAATTCCAATAGTCTTTTAGCTTCATGATTGCTGGGATACCAACTCGTTTCATAATTGGTCAATATATGAATGCCATATTGATTAGCCAGTTTCTCCATTTCTAAGGCATGCTCTTTACTGACGGCGAGTGGCTTTTCAACCATCACATGAATTCCTTTCGGTGCAGCCGCTTTTACAATGGCTAAATGGGAAAAAGTATCCCCAAAAGCCGCCACTGCTTCAGGTTGGCTTTTTTCCAGCATTTCATTCAAATCATCATACACCAAACTCATCGAAAAGCCATATTGCTTGGAGTACTTCTCCGCCAACTCCCTGTTGGACTCGCTTATCCCAACAATTTCATAATCCCCTCGATTCATGGATGATAGTACCCAACCCACATGCCCGTGGTTGAGCCCTGCCACGGATAGGCGGAGTTTTTGTGCCTGACAAAAAAAAACTGTTGATAAAAAGATTAATGAAAGGACGAGTGTTCTCATGGCTGGCTGAAGTTTTATGCTTTGGTATTTTCGCTGAATTTTCTTCAATCTCCAAAAATTTCATTTTTTCAATTTGAAAATGAGAGTCTTTTTTTCAAGATTAAAAGAAGAAGCCCATTTAAATGCAAAGCCCATCTTTTTCAACTGATTTTTTAAAATTAAATCTAAATCAGGCTTAGTTCATTTCGACTTTTATCTTTAGTTTTGAAAAAATTTCAAATAATTTCAAATGAAAAAAGTATTCTTATTTCTTCTATTTACACTTTACCTGATTTCCTGCCAAGAGAATGAAAATCCAGCAAATTTAGGTGATCCAACTCTCATTGAATTAAAAGTTTTTGATCAATATATCAATGAGAACCGAGAAGTATGGGCTATTCTTCAAAGTAAGGAAGGTGAAATTTTGGACATCAGAAAACTTGAAAATGGGAAGCTCGAAAAATTCGAAAATTTAACTGACAGAATCTACCATTTGACTTATATCTTAAGAGAATCTTCTCCTTTTATAAGTCAGGTTAATACATCTGCCTTTACCTATTTGTCAGTAAGTACCGGAAAAACATATACGATTGGATTGCCATTAGGAACATTCTCAGGGCCTGACGAGCCTTTCAATGGCTTTCATAGAATTACGCTCAATTTTTCTAATGTTCCAAAAGGCGGTTTTGCCAGTTCGAAAAATGGCAAAATCCCTCTTTCTACGAATATCAATGGTAATCAGATTGATATTGCTATGCTTTTTCGTGGTGAAAATGAAAGAATTTTTGTGTCAGGCGTTGGGCAGGAAGGTCAAGCACGATATGATTTTATATCGAATGTAAGTAAGGATGGTCAGAAGCAGGTGGATTTTTCCTCTATGAAAAATTTTGATAAAACTATAACTGTTCCAAAGCCATCCGGATTTTTCAGCTATACAATTACTGCTATGGAGGAAAATCAAAACAGATATGTCAATGGGTATCTAATTGGAACTTCTTCTTATGGATTTACTGGTAATTCATCAAATGTAGCCTTGGGGTATTTAAATGAATTTAAAGTTTATACGACACTTTTTACGGCTAATGATAATTCCAGGAGTATTTCTTTCTTTAAAGTAGGTTCTATCCCTTCAAAAATCAATTTACCATTTGGAAAGGATATTTCGGTTTCCAAAAATGGCGTCAATGATTTTAGGTTTACTAGTCCTACGGGAACCGATTATTCGATCATAACTTTTAGAAAATCGAATGATCCCAACTTTCCTAGTGAAGTGCTAAGTTGGTTTGTGTTTGGGAATCAAGAAGAATTTACCTTAAGAGTACCCGAAGAATTGAAGACCCAATATCCAGTAATGAGCGACTTGAATCTATTGAAGCTTGAAAGTATTCTTTCAGTGGAATCAACGTATTCTTACAATGATTATGTTCGAAATCAACTAATTGAAGTTCCAAAGTTGTTGCAATTCGAAACGACTCAAGTTTTAAAATTCTTTAATTAAATTTATTGATCGATTGGGCTTGGTTTATCAAAAGTATAGGTCACGGAGTCTATCTGAAGTTCAAGCCAAGTCCATTCCTTTTCCTTTAATCTCCAAGTTGCATTCATCTTGCTGGGAATTCTGATTTCTTGAAACTCCCTGTATTTTTCCACTTCCAAAATCCAAGGGAATCTCTGGGAATCAGGCTCATTTTTGAAATACCGGTCTGCCTCGAAGCGGATAAAATCCCCATTTTTATCAAAGTGAAAAATTCCTGAGCCACTTGTTCCACCTATAGTTAATGTAGCCTGAGCTGTACTTTCGTCCAACTCCTTCCATTCTACTGAAGGATGCCTCGCTAAACTCGGGATCCATACCATCTCGCCTAAATAGCGCTGCAAACTTCCCTCATCAATCTTGGGGCCCTTCGCATTGACAATTGGAAATATTCTATTTAGTTTGATCAGCATTTCTCCTTGGCCATTTTCAAATTTATCCCTTCCGGAGATGAATAAACCTGGAAATAACTTCATGAATACCTCCCAGTGAAAAGAAGGCGGGTCAATGCTAGTGGATTGTGAGGCATTGGCTTCCCTCCAGTTTTCCTGATCGGGATCCATTTTCATCTTAGCAGTCTGGTTGATCCTTGCCTGAGTGATTATCTGATTTTCTTTCAATCCTGTGGTTTTTAGCCATTTTTGAACTGCCGGGGGTAATTCCTCCAGGGGTCTTTGGCTAGGGATATTGATTTCTTCATTTAGGGTATTTACTTCTTTTTCCATCATACTTCTCCAGTTATTATCAGCTAAAGATTGAATGGCGAAAAATAGTAGGATCAAGTTGGGAAGACTTCCGAATTTGGCGTCTTTCCAGAAAATGAAGATGAGAACTTGAGAAAGAATTACAGCAGCTATTCCTACATGTCCAGCCCAAGGCTTTGAGGAAAAGAAGGCGGAGGCAAACAATAAAAAGAGGAAAAAGGAGATCAGCCACAGAAGTCCGATTGGTTGGGAAATGGGTTTGGTCAATTGAGAAATTTCGGCAAGCTTAAATGCTTTGAAGAATCCCAAGAGATGAATTATTCCATGTATCAATGCCAGTATAAAAACTCCTGTTTTCATGGCTCAAAAATTTATTTCAACTTTCTAACATGAAATTCGATATTTCGGCGAAAGATTGCAAGATGACTTTTTTCATGTTTTATCTCCTGAAAATCATCAGGTTGGATCATTAAATCTTCGTAAATTTCGTTAGATAAAACTTTAATCAAATGAAGAAGAAGACAATAAATACCCAGATTCAAGTAATAATTGCAACACTAATAGTTTAAGGAAGGAAGCCTAGGCTTCCTTCCTTAGGCTGAATAATTAAATTAGTGTTGACATGCAAAAATTCAATCAGCTCAGCCTAGAGCAAAGATATCAAATCGAGGTTTTAAACAAAGAGGGATTCAGTCAAACTGCAATAGCCTGTCGGGTCGGCGTACACAAAAGTACCATCAGTAGGGAACTGAAAAGAAACACTGGGAAACGGGGACGTAGTGCAGGAAATTACTCAGCACGCATAGCAATGAACCGGGCTCAAGAACGCCATAAATACAAACCCAAACACAGACGGTTTACCGAGGTAATGAAGGAGCAGAGCAGAATCTGGCTGGAAGATGAAAAACTGAGTCCGGAACTGATTGCCGCCAGGTGGAGAGTCAATGGCCAACCGGGAGTGTCCCATGAGACCCTCTACCAATGGATCTGGCTGGCAAAAAAAAGTAACCATTGGCAGTTCAGGAAGGATAGAGGATTATACAAACATCTCAGACACGGTAAAAGAAAACGTAAAAGAGGTAATTACAGGGATTCCAGAGGACTGATCAAAGAAAGAGTTTCCATTGAAAAAAGGCCTCCCGTAGTGGAGCAGAGGCAGCGGATCGGTGATATTGAAGTGGATCTGATGATGGGTAAAAACCATCAATCGGCACTTCTGGTACTGGTAGACCGGGCTACTTTAATCACCACGTTGGAAAAGTTAGAGGGTAAGAACGCCGATGTCATTGAACAGAAAATAACCAGAAGAATCGAACGGATTGGCGCCTCATTTTTTAAGTCAATCACGTTCGATAATGACAAAGCCTTCGCAAACCACCATCGAATCAGGGATAAATTCAACCTGCCAACCTTTTTTACAAGGCCCTATACGTCTCAGGATAAAGGAACGGTGGAAAACAGAATTGGATTGATCAGGGCTTTTTTACCCAAAGGAACAGACCTGAATCAGTACTCGGTGGAACAAATTCAATCCATAGAATTAAAAATCAATAACAGACCCGTTAGAAAGTTTGATTACCTTAGTCCATTACAAAAACTCAAACAAAAATTAGGTGTTGCATTTATGAATTGAACACGGC
>NZ_VLOG01000033.1:5306-24522 GCF_007655305.1 Algoriphagus algorifonticola | reverse complement strand
CTGAAACAGGCTGTGCTGAAGGATCGCATTGTATTGCAGCAGAACAATAAAATTTCGGCCCTATTTAAATATTAATGGGGCCGAATATTTTTCAAAGAAAATTGAAATTTTAAATGGAAAACATAATGATTTCTAGGTGTAAAAAAAGCAGTTTAAATTTAGAAATGATTTCAAATTTTTTGCAAAGATATTGCAAAAATATACTTAGTATAATTGTAACTTTCGGCTTATTGATTTTAATTTTTGGGTGTTCAAAAGAAGATTCTAAAAATCAAGTAGAAGTAATAAATATTCCTCAAAGAAACGACAGAGTTAAAATTCAAGAAATTTCTTCTAAGATAACGTCTATTCAACTTGAGACAAGTAGTGATTCATATTTAGGTAGAATAGATGAAGTTAAAATCATAAATGATCACTTATTTATTTTGGACGATTTAAAGAAAATCTCAATTTTTGATCTAGATGGTAAGTTTAAATCCAGATTAGCACCAATTGGTGATGGACCTGGTGAATTAGGTGTAATTTATTCAATTTGTGAGGATAGAGATTCTGGTAAAATATATGTATCAACAGGTTATAGATTACTTGAGTTTTCTTCAGAATTCAAGTTTATCAAAGAGACCAAATTTTCTGGTGGTATTTATCATTTGTTTTTTGATAAAAATCAACTGTATGCCATAACGGATGATTTTTTACGGCAAGTTGATAAGAAATTTCAAACAGAGACTTTCATTTTAAAAATTGATGAAAACCTTGAAATCGTTGATTCAATAAGTTTTAGAAAGGTTGTCTTAGATTCAAAAATTATATCAGGTTATAGGTATAAGAATTGGATATCGAGAGATAAATCTGGTTTGTATTTCTATAAGCCAGTACTTACGCCTGACCTATTAGTCAGAGATACACTTTACGAAAAAATCGGGGATAATTTTTCTCCAATTTTAAAATTTAATTTTAATCATAATGTCTCTATTGATAATAATGGAATTAAATCATTAAATATCTATAATATTATTAAATCGAATGAGCATATTATTATAGAATTCCAGGATGAACTTAGAAGAGTAGCTTATATTAATTTGAATAATGGCTTGTCTAAAAATATACCTGGAGGATTCTCTTTCTCAGGTAATGATGATATAGTAATTCGACCGCTGGATTTAGAAAATGAATTATTCTATTTTATCCATTATGATAAGTATAGTGACAGCCAAACTCAGGAAATGAACCCTGTTGTGAATATTGTCAAATTAAAATAGACTACTGTTATTCCCCACTACAAACAACCAGATTCTAAAGATTGTGGCCCCACTTGCTTACGGATAATTGCAAAGCACCATGGGAAGCTTATTTCCTTAAAATAAATCCGTGAAATATTGGAGACTACCCGGGAAGAAAGTGAGATCGTCCCTTCTGCCTATTCGGCGATTGTTCGGCTCAAATTCTTTTTTCCACACCAAGTCCGCGTCAAGTGGAAAGATCAGTAGTCAAATACTTGGATAATTCCACTTTTGAAAAAGAGTTATTTAAAGCCTTTGTAGGTTTTAATTGAGAATTTGGATGAAAAATACCCTGCATAGGGTATTTTTTTAAAACCTGTAATTTCTTTTATTGTTGTGTTTCCTTTACAGTAGCCAATTCCTTGATATGACCAAATTAATTTTTGAAAAACTATATGAGTGCAAAACGGAGCAGGATGTTGAAAGATACATCAAAGACAATCCTCAATTTTTCAAAAATGAAAATTGGAAACCAATTGGGGGAACTGAATCAAATTTCAGCATAATAGAGAACCAACAATCCAATCCGATCGCTGCTTTGGTCGAAAAGGTTACAAATTCTATTGATGCTATTTTGATGAAAAAGTGCCTTGAATTAAATCTCGATCCAAAGGATAAAGTTGCTCCGAAATCCATGGATGATGCAATTGATAAATTTTATGGAAAGGAAGCCAAGAATTGGGATTTAAGGACTTTTCGGAGAAGTCAATCCGAAGAAATTCAAATTTTGGCAGATGGGCCAACCAAGGAAAGTGCTGTCATTATTTATGATAATGGGGAAGGCCAGAATCCTGAAAAATTCGAAGATACATTCTTGTCCTTGATGAGAGGCAATAAGAATGAAATTCAATTTGTACAAGGTAAATATAACATGGGAGGCAGCGGTGCAATTGTCTTTTGTGGCAAATTGGGCTTTCAGTTAATTGGGTCTAGACGATTTGATAAGAAAGGTGAATTTGGATTTACGCTAGTACGAGAACACCCACTTTCTAAAGTGGAACAAAGCACCAAGAAAAACACGTGGTACGAATACCTAACTATCGATGGGAAAATTCCTTCCTTTCAGATTGACAAATTTGATCTTAGACTTCATGGGAGACAGTTTGAAACGGGGACAATTATTAAAATGTTTTCCTATCAAATGAAGGGGGTTTCTGGCTTCGCCCAAGACCTAAGTCAAAATTTGAATGAGTTTTTGTTTAAGCCAGTACTTCCGCTATTGACAGTAGATAACAAAGAGAGGTATCCAAATAATGAGGTGCTTGAATCAACGGTGTTCGGGCTACAAAGAAGGTTAGAAGAGGATGGTGATAATTATGTAGAAGACTGGTTTTCAGAAAATTATTCTGATAGTCTTTTTGGCAAAATGAAAGTGACTTGTTATGTGTTCAAGGCCAAACGGGAAAATAGATCTGTCAAACAGACAAAGGACGATATAAGAAGAAATTTCTTTAAAAATGGAATGTCTGTTTTATTCTCAATGAATGGACAGGTCCATGGACATTACACTACGGAATTTATTACCAAGGGCTTAAAGTTTAATCTATTAAAAGACTATTTGCTGATAAATATTGACTGCACCCATTTAAATTATGAATTCCGGAAAGAACTTTTTATGGCATCTCGGGACAGATTGAGGCAGGGAGATGAATCCAATAAATTAAGGGAATATCTTCGGAAGAAGCTGACCAATTCTAAGTTGGTAGAAATTAATAAAGCCAGAAAGGATTCCATTGGTTTGGAATCAGAGGATACGCAAGAAATGGTGAAATCATTTGCCAAAAACCTTCCCAAAGATGGAGACCTTTTTAAGCTTTTGCAGAATACACTCAAGATTGAGGAAAAGGATAAGTCCCAAAAACCAGCTTCAAAAGCTCCCCAAAGACAGAAAGCCTTAGAAAAAGAATTTAAGCCCGAGCGATATCCTAGTTTCTTTAGATTGTACAATAGAAAAGATGAAAGCCAAGTATTTAGTGTTCCAATAGGTGGTGAAAAGACACTTAAATTTGAAACCGATGTCGAGGACCATTATTTTGATCGAGTGGAAGATCCAGGGGAACTTCAGGTGTCCGTTTTAAATGTGAAAAGAAAGGAGCAAAACGAAACTTCCGGAGGTGATAAACCAGGAAGTTCTTTTTATCCCGGAGATCTCATTAATGTTGTAACTTCGAGTCCAGACAGAGGTACAATAAAAATCACCATAAATCCCAATACGGAATTGCGCCAAGGTGATGAGATTGAAGTGAAAGCCTCACTCAAAGGTCCAGGAGAGACTTTTCAGGACGAAGTAGTGTTTTTAAAAATAGTAGATCCTGAAACTCCATCAAAACAAAAGGTAAAAGTCCAAGAAGACGATATGGACAGCCTAGGACTTCCAGAGCTCGTAAAGGTTTCCGAAAATGAATGGGATAATATGCCTTTTGAAATGGATCATAAGACAGTAATGTTTCCCTTGGCAGAAGGGGATAAATTGGAGAAAATTTTTATTAATCTGGATAGCTCCGTGTTTCTAAACCACAGAAAGAAACTGACCAATGAAGAGCAAATTTCTGTGGCACAGAGGAAATATTTGGCTTCCGTTTATTTCCATGCTTTATTTCTTTATATGACTACTAAAAATAAAGGCTATAATCTACAAAGGTCGAATGATGGCGAAATGGAAGACATGACTATAGCTGATTATGTTAGTGGAGTTTTTGATAGTTTCTATTCGGATTTTCTTTTGAATTTTGGAATGGAAAGTCTTTTGGCAGCTTTGGAGGACTAAATGGATTTCCTGAAAGGACAGATCGGACAACATATTCAGAACAAAGAGGGAAAATCTGATTGTTGGATAATTCATTGTTCCAATCAAGTTGATTTAAGCGAGGCAATAGCTTTTGCTGAGATTGCTGAAAACCAATTAGGAAAGAGGCATCCCCATCAATATAGGAGATGTAAATTGACACTAGAAAAATTTGTCAATCTTTTGGTAGGGGAGAGAACCAAAATAAGTAAAGTGACCTCTTTTCATGATTTACTGGAAGTAGTAAAAAGTTGTAAAGTGAAAGATATTGGCCCTTTGACTTTTTACGATACGGCAACAAGAATTGGAGCATATCTTAAAATTTATCCCGAGATGATCTACCTGCACAGAGGTACAAGGATAGGTGTCGAAAAGCTTTTGGATAGGAAAATCAAATCAGACACTTTAGAAAGGTCTGAGTTGCCAGCAGTTTTTCAGGATCCAAGAATCACATGTGATGATATTGAAGATATTTTATGCCATCTGAGTAAGTTGAATGGTGGCGAGAAAAAGGAGTTGAAGGGATTTAGAAAAGGTAGTTGTTAATAGGTCTAATTCTGATATCGTTTTCGAATATTTTGGGTTAATAAATATCGTTTTCAGGTATTTTTAATCCGTTTTCCTTTATTTTGTAAGCACTTACAGCTGACTATAATTCACCAATGCACACCGAAAAAATCACTTTTACAGGCCATGATACCTTTCACTGCCGAAGCTTTTGGCTCAAAAAAGGTGTTGATTTTCTGGACGATAATGGTGAGTTTGGTGCGGAAGAGGCGGTTTTGAAATTGGGCGTTGGTAAAAACATGGTGGCTTCCATTCATTTTTGGCTTAAGGCGTTTGGAGTTAAAAACGAGAAAGGGTATGTTTCGGAATTGGCAAATAGCATGTTCACCAAAGGGGGATGGGACGAGTTCTTGGAAAACCCTGGAAGTCTTTGGATTTGGCAGTACCATTTGGTGAATTTAGGAAGGGCGAGTATCTACCAATTGTTCTTCAAAGAATTCAGAAAACAGCAACGCAGAAATCAATTCACTAAAACCCAACTGGAGCAATTCCTGAAGAGAAAATCGGAAGGAAAGGTTGCCGATAAAACATTGAAAAATGATATCAAGGTATTTATTAAAATGTATCTGGTTGAGGACAAAATGGGAAAGGGAGTCGAGGACGATCTTTCATCCATGTTCATTGAGTTGAATCTCATTTCTGAGGTGGATGCCTCGGAGAAAGAAATCACTTATCAGCTTAGGGTGGATATGAAAAAAGAAATTCCTTCACCTATTTTTCTTTACTGCATCTTAGACTCATTTCCAGAAAGGGAATCGATCTCCATGGATGAAATCATTGATGAGGTGGGAGATGCATTGGTCTGTACCAATGAGGGTGTAGAGCGGCACGTTGGCAAATTATGTGAATTGTATCCCCAGCAGGTGGTTTTTAAAGAGGATGCAGGAAGAAAAGAAGTGCAAATCGATGCAGGTTTGGACAAATGGGAAGAATTAACAAAGTATTACAATGGCTGATTTTTCAGTTTCTACCAATATAATCAGGGATAAAGAGCGTAATATTCATTATATCCCTACTCCCAATGCCAAGCAAGTCTATGAGCGGATAGTGAATAACTTTCAGACTGGACACCGAGCATTTAATATTGTGGGTTCTTATGGAACTGGTAAGTCTAGTTTTCTTTGGGCCTTGGAGCAAAACCTTATAGGAAAAAATGAATCCTTTTTTGGAGCTGTTAATGGTCACTTCCAAGGCATTAAGAACTTTCAATTTCTCAATATCATTGGTGAAAGTAGGTCTTTCAAAGAAGCCATTGCCGAGAAGATCCATGCCAAGAATACTTCGACAAAATCTATTTTAAATTATCTGGAGGACAGTTCAGACAAAAACTCATGTACTGTTCTTGTTGTTGATGAATTTGGAAAGTTCTTGGAATATGCGGTGGCAAATGATCCTGGAGTTGAATTATACTTTATTCAAGAGCTAGCGGAGTTTGCCAATAGTCCGGACAGAAATCTAATCCTGATTACAGCACTCCATCAAAATTTCGGTTCTTACTTCTACGGCCTAAAGGCCAATGAGCGAAATGAATGGGAAAAGGTACGTGGTAGGCTACTGGATATCAGCTTCAATGAGCCAGTTGAACAATTACTTTTCCTAGCAGGAGAAAGGCAGCAGGAATTAGGCTATCAAGTAACAGATGAGGAGAAGTTTAAAAAGTTAAAGAGTCTATTGCAAAAATCCAACCTGATCAATAATACTGGGATTTTGGATGGAGATCTGGCGAGAAAGCTTTTTCCACTGGATTATTTGTCTGCCTATGTTTTGGTCAATGCTTTAACTAGATATGGCCAAAATGAGCGCTCCTTATTCACCTTTTTGTCTTCCAAAGAAAAGATCGGATTAGCAGGTTGGGATGAGAAAAGCGGACAAGGCTTTCATTTGGGTAGAGTTTACGATTACCTCTATGCTTCTTTATCCTCTTACCTCTTGGATCGGAAATTTAACCAAGATAAGACGACTTGGGAAAGTGTTTTTCTGGCTTTTGAAATGGTAGGTTTATTCGTCTCAAATGAAGAGGAATTGGAGCAAATGGAAAATTTACTAAAGACAATTCTGTTGGTCAATCTCTTTGCGCGGGAATTTGGAACTTGGGATGAATCCACTATTTGTGAGTATGCCCAATTGACCATGGGAATTTCCTATCCTAAAAAACTCCTTCAAACACTAAAAAGCAATCGGATTATTACATATTCCTATGCTTACAATAAATTCAAGCTTTCGACAGGAACTACCCTAAATATTGAAGAAGCGATAGAAAATGCAGGAAAGGATTTCAATACAGATATTTCCCTGACGGCACTTCTGAAGCAGTATGTCAATCTACCTATTGTACAGGCTAAGGCTTATCAGTACAAATATGGTACACCTCGATTATTTCAGTATCGATTTGTAGAAGAGTTTGCTTTTACTGAACCTGAAGGTGAATTGGATGGATATATCAATATTCTATTTAATGATAAAGATATCAAAAAGGATTTACTCAAAATTTCTTCGGATTTAGCCTATCCTCAACTTTTTGTTATTATCAATTCCTTGGAGAATATCAGGCGACCTCTTTATGAAATTGAGAAAATCAAAAAGGTGCTGGAAAACGAAGCTAAAGATGATGAAAAGGCTAAAGATATGCTCTTTGAGGAAATGAAATATCTCGAAAATGAGATTATTTCATTGATTGATAGCTATTTATTTACAAGTTCTCCGGATTCTTATTGGGTTTATAATAGGGAGGAGATTTTCATCAAATCCAAAACAGATTTTAACAAGAAGCTTTCCAAGATTTGTGAGGAGAAATTTGGGGAGACCCCTCGATTTAGAAATGAACTGGCTAATAGGGAATACCTTAGTACTCCGATTATGACGGCGAGGAAGGCCTTGCTCTCTGATCTATTGGAAAGTGCCCATTTAAAGGAGTTAGGTTATGATCCCGATAGATTCCCACCTCAAAAGACGATCTATCTTTCCCTTTTAAGAGAAACTGGGATTCATAGAGAGCTAGCCGATGGGATATATGAGTTGGGGGAACCGACAGATCTAAGTTTTGCTCCTTTATGGAACCAAAGCATGGAATTTCTGGCATCTACCGAATTTTCAAAGCGGAATCTCGATGAATTCTATCAGCTACTGAGATCTGGCAGTCTTAAGCTAAAAAAGGGATTTGTCGAGTTTTGGGTGCCAATTTTCCTGATTATCAAAAAAGAAGATTTCGCCCTATATCATAATGACAGGGGCTATGTTCCCTATATTGATAATGATGTGTTGGATTTGATTCATAAGAAACCAACTGATTACAGCATCAAATCTTATCGAATTGAGGGGGTAAAGTTGGATCTTTTTCAGCAGTATAGGGAAATCACGGCCATAGCTGAAGGCTTAGGGCAGGGATCAAGCTTTATCAGGATATTCAGCTCCTTTGTGCGGTTTTATAGAAATTTGCCTGCGTATACCCTTCAAACGAATAAATTAACGGAACATGCAAAAGGATTTCGGGAAGCGATTAGAAAATCTGAAGATCCTGCCTCTGCACTGTTTGAGTCAATACCGATGGCATTGGGCTATGGGAAAATAAATTTCGAGGAAAACCCTGAGGTATTAAAAGGATTTGTTGATCAGCTAAACGCTGCAATTTATGAGTTGCGTACAGCCTATGATGAACTTCTTAACCGAATCGAGGGAAGTTTGCTGAATGTGACAGCAATCAAAGAATCCGAATTCCTTTTATATAAGGCTACTTTACAAAAAAAATACAAAGGAGTAAAATCTCATTTGTTGATACCTAAATTTAAAGTGTTTCATACCCGCTTGATGTCGAAGTTGGATGACCGGGACAGTTGGTTAAAGTCTATCGCAGATCAACTATTGGGAAAATCCATCGATAAGATGAACGACCAAGAGGAAATGATTTTATTGGAAAGCTTTAAGGAAGCTTTTTCCAATCTAGATCGAGTTTTAGAGGTTCATGAGTTTTTGGGCCATGAGGAAAATGAAGCCTATACTTTTGATTTGATAGATAAGACAGGAAAAGTTTTCCATGAGAAGGTCTCATTGACTCTGGAAAACCAGGAAAAAGTAATTGAACTTTATGAGCAACTGAATACTTTATTAAACAAAAAGGAAAAGTTGCTTAATAAAGCAGCTTTAGTTAGATTGTTAAAAGATTTTTTATAAATGACGAAAGTTCGACATGTATTAGGAATATCAGGAGGCAAAGATTCTGCTGCTTTGGCTTTGTATCTCCGTGATCTTTATCCAAAACTTGATATTGAATATTATACAAGTGATACAGGTAGGGAATTGGATGAGACATATGCCCTGATAGAGCGATTGAAAAGTGCTTTAGGTAGAGACATCATCGAGATCAAGCCGATTGAAGAAAATTATACAAATGCAGAAAGTAACTTTGATCATTTTCTAGAACTTTATGGAGGCTATCTTCCCAGCTCTATGGCCAGATGGTGTACCAAAAAACTGAAATTGGAACCTTTTGAAGACTATATAGGAGAGGAGCCTACTATTTCCTACGTGGGAATCAGGGGGGATGAGGATAGGGAAGGTTATATTTCCAAGAAACCAAATGTGCAATCAATTTTCCCATTCAGAGAAAATATCTGGAGTGAGGATGTGATTAAGAAAGTGCTTTCTAATCAGAGTATGGAGCAAGTTTGGTCTTTGTATGGAGAGGTATTAGGTGAAAATGAACTGAAGGCAGCAAGTCCCTATTTAACCAAAAAAATAGGATTGAATTTTACCCAAAAGCAGAAGTTAAAGGCCTTGCTTCGAATTGGGGTGAAGGAGTTTAATCAGGTAGTCTTCCAATTTTTAAAGACCACCGACTATCCCGTAGGCAAACTGGACTCTTTTCCCTTGATAGAAAATGAGGATATCATTCGCTTGGATGACGTTTTTCAAATCTTGGAGAATTCTGGAGTAGGTGCGCCAGGGTATTATAAGAAGCTGGATTACGAGGTAGAGATAGACGGGGAGCAAAAGAAGGGTGTATATGCCCGAAGTAGATCAGGTTGTTTTTTCTGCTTCTACCAACAGAAGATCGAATGGGTTTGGCTACTAGAGCAACATCCCCAACTTTTCGAGAAAGCAATGACCTACGAAGTAGATGGATATACTTGGATGCAGGATGAGACCTTGGAAGAACTCGCTCATCCTGAGAGGGTAATCTCCATCAAAAAAGAACATTATTTAAGAACCCACCGAGAGCAAAGCAAGTCCGCTAAATCCTGGCAAGATGATATTTTAGCTGCTGAAGGGGTGGGCTGTGCTAGCTGTTTTATTTAAGGAAGAATAATGGATAATTTTAAAGTCATATTATTAAATGACTATGAAGTAGAACTTCGTTATATAAATGAAGAATTCATTATTGAAATGGGTTTTGAAAATAAGATCATTGAAAATAATTTTTTTTCTGGGTTAAGTGATGTGAAGCATTTAAAAATCAAAGTTTCAAATGATGCATTAAATGTCGAACGCATGTTTCAATACTTAAATGTCTGTTATTTATATTTTGGATTTATACCAAAATATAATTTCAAATCTAAATTTGATCCAATATTTAGATTTGAAATCATTGTAGGTTTAATAAATAGAATTGATATTAAATCTTTTTCACTTTCATTAAGTAATTGCCATTCTATAGATAGTGATAGTTATATTTTTGAATTAAATTCTATGACTCCAGAGTACTTTTTAAATATTTTGCAAACTAATACAAAAGCTAGGAGATTGGGTTATTTAAAGCTGATTATATCTCTTTTTAAGGAGTCTAACTATTTTCCAATTAATTATTTGAATAAAAAAATTGAGCTAGCAAGCAGTGATTTTTCAAATGATCTTGATGAATATGGCGTTACAGATTTTGGAAATAATAAAGGGTTGATTAAATTGACTTCATCTGGTATTTCTGCAAAGCCATATACTGATCTTTTAGAAGAGTTGAATTTAGTTACTCGTGTTAATAATACATATGTTTTGACAAAACAGGCAAAGGTTTATTTTGCTTTTCAGTCAAATATTGGTGATTTGAGAAGTATTAATAGCAACCTTTTTTTCTTAAATGAGATCGATAGGTTATTTTTCCTTAGACAAATATTTTTATCAGATTCATTATATATAATTGTTTTATTAGATATAATTAAAATCACTGGTCAGGTTTCTATAAAAACAATTAAGGAGGTTTTTCAATTGTATTTACTTGATGAAATGGAAAGACTCCAGCATAGTTCAAATGATTTTTCTTTTATTAGAAAAGTTTCAGATATTAGAAAAAGAATTAGGAGTTGGTTGAAACCTCAAGTTTATTTGGAACATATAGTTGAGCCTCGAATCAATTGGTTGCTGGATTTGAATTTAGTGATTCAAGATAAAAAGTCTAGTATTACAGAATATAGTCTTTCTATTTATGGGGAAAGATTTTTGTCAATTATTTCTTCTACTCTTGAAGTGGGTGAAAATAGGGAGGTTTATTCTCGTAAAATTGTTAATAACCATTTTTTCGGAATATTTGATAGTGTGTATCATTCTAGTGGGTATAAGAAAGTTAGTGGGTTTTATGAAATCGAGCCTATGATTAGGGAATCATTTTTGATTTTTAAAACCAATGCCCCAAATAGAATTGCGGCATCTCAAGCAATAGATTATGTTTCTTTCAAATCTTATTTTGAATATAGAAAAATTGTTGAGTTTGAAGAAGTAAGAGCAATGCTTGAGAGAAATAATGATATGGTTAAAATGGATTGGTTTAGAACTGAGTCTGATGGAGCGTTATACATTAATAAAAAATGAAAACAAATGGAATTAAATGACCTTTTTTTTAAAGAGAATCCTTTCAGAACAGGTCCGTCTTTAAATCCAGCGGAATTGTTGTGGGCGGGTTTTCCAAAATTGAAATCTGATATAGAAAGTCGATTGGTTTTTGCAATGAAAACGTCTCCTTCGAGGATTGTTTTAAATTGGGGAAGATACGGAAGTGGTAAGACTCATGCTGCTAATTATTATACAAAAACGAATAGAGTTAATCAAATTGCGACAGAAAAAAATACAATCGAACCTAGGTGTATTAAGATAAATCTTCCGAGAACTAGTAAAGATCCAGTCCAGTCTTTTTTTAGGAGCTTCCTTGGTCAAATAGGTTTAAAGCAAATTAAGGAGGATCTAGATAGATTGAATACTGAGTATCCAGGACAGATTGGGCAGATTATTGATATAAATTCTAATGATATTATTGTGTCAGATTTATTTAAGCTTTTGATTGAAGAGGATGGTTCGGATGAAGATTTTTTCCCTACAGTTGAAGCTTATATATTTGGTGATAATGCCAAAAGTACACTTCAAAAACTTGGACTTCCTTTTGGATTGAGAGATGATGAACAAGTTGTAAATTTTTTGAGTACATATCTGAACTGTATTACTTATGAAAAGCATATTTATTCTGCATTTATTCTGTGGATTGATGAGTTTGAAGATATAGATACATTAAACAAACAAAGTCAAGATAGAATAACTACTTTCATACGTCAATTATTTGATAAAACTCCTAATAATTTTTTATTATTTTTGAATTTTACTCCAAAGACATTTTTCAATGTTGAGGATTTATCAATAATGCTTGGAGAGGCTTTATCAACGCGTGCGAAAATTCGAATTAATTTTCAAGAGCCAAACATTGGGGAAGCTATTCAATATATTAAAGAGCTGATTGCTTCTCAATTGATTGAAGGGTCTAATGAATTAGGACCATTTTTGGATGAAGGCGTGTTTGAATATGTATTGGAAAATATAGGAATTCTTTCTGTTAGAAAAATAAATGAAGTTCTTTCTCTAATTTTAGAACTTGCTGTTTTAATGGAACATAGCAAACCTATTGATGTTGATTTTGTAAAGTCTATACGGGATGAAATACCATCTTTTGAATCTTAATGATGATAATATATCTAGATACTTGCTCTATTTTGAATTTACTGCAGGCAAATTATTCGGATGAATTTTTGGTTTATTTAGAAAAGGAATTTGATAATGTTTTTATTGCCCCAATTGTTTTAGAGGAGTTGGAAAAAAATAAATATGTGAATATTATTGAGGATGAATCTAGAGAAATTTTGGATGAAATATTAGACTCAAGAGTTTCGAGATATGTTGATAAATTAGATGTCAAGGATGCTAACGGTTTTACTTTAAGAAAGAATTTGGGCAAATACAAACCGAATGGTGAGTCTCATTCAGTTTCTCATTCTTTAAATTTCAGTAGGTTTGGAGGTGATGATATTTCTGATTTTCTATTAAATACTCATATACTTACAGATGATCATCCGGCAAAAGAGGATTTTAATTATTTTAGCAGCTTAAACCTGCTTGGGAAATTTTTAGATAGCATTGATATTGTTACCTTTTTTTGGTTAAAAGGTTATATTTCAAGGAATCAAGTGCTAAAGTATTGTGATTCAATTAAACAGCTATATTTTAAAGATGTTTCTTTATTAATTCAGGAATTAAAAATTTTAAACTCTAGTTTTTCTGGCAGATTTAATTCATCTGAAAGATTATTTTTAGTAAATCTAATTGATAAATTGAATAGTATTAATGAAGGAATTTCTGATTTCTTGATTGAAATACGTAAGCATAATAATTTTAAGAAAATTAAAAGCAGGAAAATCGATACTTTAATGGAAAATATTATTGGATTCTCAGTGGGACCAAAAATAAATTATATTAACAGTAGGATGAAAGATTTAGAAAAAGTTTGGCTCTTAGAAGAATAGTTTTATTTCAGCGTTTATATTTTTTTCCCCTATACTAACCCTTATTGAATTCTCCGCTTCCCTATCTCCCAAGCCCATTGCCTTCAAAACATGTGAAGGCTGAACTAATGCAGAATTACAGGCTGATCCTTGGGCGACAGCGATTTTATTTCTGTTCCTTAGGATAAAGGATTCTGCTTCTTCATTTTTTAATTGGAAATTGCTGAAGTGGGGAAGTCTAGGAGCATTCCTCCCATTCACTTTAATTTTCCCTGTTTTTTCTAATTCGGACTCAAAGTCATCCCTTATTTTTTTTACTTTCCAATAAGTATCTTCCATTTCTTCTAAACAAAGCTGTGTGGCCTTAGCTAAGCCTACTATACCTGGAACATTAAGCGTTCCTGACCGTAGCCCAAACTCATGACCGCCTCCGTGAATTTGAGGAGTCAGTTTAATTCCTTTTCTGACAAATAGTCCTCCTATTCCCTTTGGACCATAAATTTTGTGGGCACTAAAGCAGAGCATATCGATAGAAGCTTCTAAAACGTCTATTGGGACTTTGCCATAGGCCTGGGTTGCATCGGTAAAGAATAATACATCTGAGGATTTGCAAATTTCCCCAATAGTTTTGATATCTTGTAAGACTCCAGTTTCATTATTCGCAGTCATAACACTTATCAAAAGCGTGTCTTTTCGAATGTTGTTCCTTAATTCATCCAAGTTTATTAAGCCTTCAGAATTTACTGTAAGATAGGTGACTTCTCCTCCAATTTCCTCAAGGTAAGCGCAAGTATCTAGTACCGCTTTATGCTCGGTCCGAACTGTGATAATATGGGGTTTTTCATGTCCATAGTTAAAAAATGCTCCTTTTAGTGCCAAATTAATGGATTCTGTGGCACCAGAGGTAAAGTGTATTTCTTCTTCTTGTGCATTTATAGCATGGGCAATAATCCTCCTGGACTCATTTACTGCTTTCGCAGCTCTTTCTCCGAAAGTATGTGTGGTACTAGCCGCATTGCCATAATCCTCCAAAAAGTAGGGGGTCATAGCCTCAAATACTCTTGTGTCGAGGGGTGTGGTGGATGCCAAGTCAAGGTAGAGAGGAGTCATTATTTTTTAAGAAGTTCAATTTGAGACTCCAATTTGGAAATTTTGGCTTTCAGAACTTTTATTTCTGATTTTTCTTTTTTCTCATAGGCTAGTCCAGTGGCTTGTTTTATTTCGTCTTTGTATGACAGTAGGGGATTATATAGTTTGAAATATGATCCTCCTATTGCTCCTGAAAAAAGGATTAACTCGGGATTATTTATTCCTCCATTGAGAATATGACTTGTTGCTATTCCCGGATATGGGTCAATGTAATATATTTTTCTAATTCCTAATTGATATGCTTTTTTAGAGCATAGCTCACATGGGCTTGCTGTTGTAAATAATATTCCAGATTCAATGCCACTATTTCCGTATTTAGAAAGTTGTAAAAATGCATTTTCTTCAGCATGAAGGGATCTTGTATGAACTTGGTTTTTTTCACCTTCTACACTATTCTGAATATCCTTGAAACAATATGAAATGTTATTTCCACAATTATGAAAGTTATTTACTTCATTAGTTGATAAAGCTGTATTTGCAACATCCCTGAAATTTTCATTTTGTCTTTCGTACTCACTAAATGCATGTTCATCTTTTTTACCTAGTAGATCTCTTGAATTTCTAAGTAAACAAGGAACTTGAAATTGAGGTGTGTTATTCCAGCCGATTGCTTTGATTGAAAAGTTTTTGTCTGTTATCGCTGCTCCTACTTGTCTTGAAATGCACCCTGAATTTGATTTTGCCGAAAAGGCAAGTTGCATTACTCTTTCCGAAGATGAAGGAGTAATTATTCCTGGTTTCATTATTAGAGAATAGTATTGCAATAACTGGTATTGCAAGTTTTCAACTGAACTTCCAGGGTTATTTATATGTATATCTGATATTTCAATACATTTTTGAATATCCTGAGAAATATATAAATCATTCCCTGTTAACTTCTTAGGATATTCTTTATTGTCTAGAGAATCAATTTCCGGCTTTTTCAACCCTAGATATTTTAGCCTTTTTCTTCTGGTATCGTCACTGGTGTTAATAGAAAATAAATAGAAGGAATTATATCTTTCCCGTAAATAATAAACTTCGAAAGGATTTCTGAGTGCATCCAACACTACTAAGCATCCAGTCCCATCGAATTCAGACTTTTTTCGAAGAAGTTTGATTAATTTATTCATTTTGGCAACTAAAGCATCCGATTTATTAATATCTAAACTTCCACTTCCAAAGGCATTTCCTGTAGATCTTATATTGTTCCCAATTTTTTGAAAAAGAGACGTAAACTCATTTGTAAGGATATCTTGTATTTTTTTCTTTAATGTGTTTGTAAACTTTGGTAGATTTTCAAAATGAAAATTATATTTCTCTTTAATTTTTTCAAGTTCTGTTTCACTTTCTTTATCATTCTCCTTTTTCTGTATTTTTTGACGAAAGAGATGCATTTCGTTGTATTCAGCCTCGATAGACTTAAATTGTTCCTTGATTTTTTCAAAATCATCAATACTTGAGAAGTTTTCTAAGATAAAATCTAGGAAACTTTCAAATGGATTTTCTAGAATAAAAGCAGTTATTATATCCTTAGCTCTTATCGAATAGAATGGTTTCCAGTTATTTTGTGCAAAATGTAGAATTATTCTTTTTTTTCGATTCTCATTTGGGTTGGATTCTCCAAGATTGAAGTCTTCAAAATTTATTTCATTTTTGTCCTTGAGAAAAAACTCAGTTGCTGTAGTGCATCCAGAACCAGTTCTCCCTGTTAATCCTATAACTAGGAAGTTTCTTCTATAAGAATATATTTTTGAAATTCCCTCATTCATAACCTTTGTTGTTTAAATTCTAAATAAAAATGTATCATTTCTACATTTAAAAAAAGCTTCAATTTTTTTCTAAAGTATTCTAATTCAAACCACCTCTTCCTCTCCTCAGTAATCACAAGCCATTATTCAGAATCACTATCGTTTGCCAATTGATGGCAGAATGGGTTCTACACAATATAGTAAAAAGTTATTTTGTCTTTTTGCCTGGATATAATTTTTCCATTTTTTGACAATGGGCTAAAGCTTTATTATCAGGAATTTCTAGGTAAAGCTTCCCAAAAGTTTTTAAGTCTAGATCAAAGGTGTCAAGGCATTTTAGAATAGTTGTAAAAAGAGGAAGAGATTGACACCTCATTATTGCCGTGATCGTTGCATTTCTCATTTCTATTCCAAGAGCAAGTTCTGAGAAGTTATAAATGAGACCAATAGGTTTGGGGTTACCTGCTTTCTGAAGCTCCTTTTTCCTATCGTTCAAATCAGCAATTCTGGACAAGAATATAATTGAAATTTTGCCTTTTACAATCTGCTTATTGACCTTTCCCATGGCACAATCAAAAAAATCTTAAATTTTTTCTTTTACGCTGTAGCGTAAAATGAAATAATTTATTAGATTAGCATTATGTTAAAATCTGATTATTAAGGAATAACCTTTTATTAACTTTAGTATTTAACGGTACTGTTTTACGAGCCTCGTCACAAAATCTGACAATTTTCCGAACGAGGGTAAGTGAGACGGGCCTTAGCCTTATATTTGTGCATAGGGCGGGCTCTCTCCTTATTTCTATTGTTCGGACCTTTGCGAAAGCAGGGGTGGCTTGTCAGAGCCATGTGGCAATAGAGTTTGGAGTTTTGCTTGCCCTTACTTTTTTGTAAGTGTTTGCTGTCCATTTCTATAGGACTCGTTTTACCATTTTTCATGTCTATTGAAAACGAGCATGATTGATTTACTTCCTTTTCTGTTGCAGACAGTAGCCTGTAGGATCCACAGGTTGGGAGAGTATGCTCTTCTGGTAAGCGGGTCATTGTGTTCTCTTCCTATTACACATTATCTATTACCAGAGGAGCTCGGCATCACCGCGATTGATCGCCTTTTTCCCCTAAAACCAAAGAACCCTATTTGAACCTATTTTTTCTCCCTGATTGCTTCCCAAGGGGCTTGTATTACCCAAGGGGACTACTACCGATGATCAGGGAGTGACGTTATCCGTGATTGGTATAGTTATATCGTGGAATTGTCATGGAAATACAGTAGAAATACCATAGAAATATAGCCAGCTAGCTGGCTGAAATAGACTCCTACTTTGAAGCTATTATTTCGCGAACGAAGAGAGCGTATTTCACAAAGAGTATTTCGCTGAAAGCATATTTCTAAAACCATCGAGCCTAATTAATATTGGCTCTTCGGACCACGAAAAAGATTTCTATTACGGTAAATTTAGATAAGCCTTCCGCTGCAGAGGATTTTTGCTTATCACATTTAATCAATTTCTAATCAAGACCGACTGACCCGGATGATGATCTGGACTCAGGATAGGAGAGGTCTGTCTTCGTCATTGCGCCTGCCCGCTGGGGCGGGAGGGGAAAGACACTCGACGAAGGAGAGTGTATGGACAGCTTGTCCCGAAGAAATTCGGGAGTGACGTGTCCGGATTGTGAGACTGCTTCGCTTCGTTCCTCCGCTCGCAGTGACGTACCCAATTGTGAGACTGCCGCGTCGCCCTATGGGGCTCCTCGCAGTGACGTCTCTGGTCTTCGTCTCCCGTCTTCCAGCATCCCTCATCGGTCATCTAAAATCCAAAACAATGAACAAACTTCTATACACCTTCTTCCTAGGCTATATGCTCCTATATGGAGGAAATCTTTTGAGTCAGCGGAAAGTTGCCGATTCACCCCCGGGAAATGGTCTTGTTGATGCCAGTTCCCTCCAATCAGGGCGGGAGGAGTACAGCACTCCCGCCCAAAAGGTGGAGGAGAACACCACCCTCATCTATGGGGAAATCATCAATCCGGATTCGCTCAGTCCACTTTCCCTTAAGATTATCCCTTACTACATTTCTCCCAGAACGACTTTCCTCCAAGAGGAACTTATGCTGAGTCCGGTGAAAGGCGAATTCTATGATGGGGTGATGAATCCAAGAACAAAAAAGTTTGAAACGCAGATTTTACTTTCCGACCGACCTGGATACCTTTCCCTTTTCTTGGGCAACCGCCCGCTTCTGGAAGACTATCTGGTCTTACCCGGTGATAGCATCAAACTGAAGCTGGACCTCAGTAGAAATGCCATAATATTTGCAGGCAAAAACCAAGACTTCTATGAAGCCCAATTTGCTCTGAAACGCCTGGACCAGCAGCGGGAATTTGATTCCCCCAGACAACTCATTATCCCGGAAACCAGCAGTTTGCTTACTCGGACCGGAAGCCAGGAGAAGATCGACTATTTCAGGGGGAGATTCGGTGCCGAACTCCTGATCCTTAAACCCGGTAAAGAAAGCCTCCATTACCTGATTGGGCAGGCCGACCAAGCTGTGGACATCCTGAAACCCAAACTAGAAATATTGGACTTCTATCAGCCCAAACTGAGCCCTAAGAACTGGGACCTCCTCCGTGCCGAAGTTTATGGCAACTTCTACTACAGTATCCTGTCCACCTTCCGAAAATTCCACTATCCCTATGTGGAGCATAAATTCAGTGCGAAGGACCGAGAACACTATAGACAGCGCTTGACTGATCTGCTGACCCAGCTAAGGAATCTGGAATTTGATTCCCAATCCAAGCTGATTTCTGCCGCTTTTCTGGATTTGGAACTAGAAAGATTGATACTGAATGCCCTTTGGGAAAACAGATCCTTTCTCGAGCTGGTACAGGAAAACCATTCCGGGGAACTGGCAGACCGCCTGCAGGCAGCTTACCTGTCCAATTACCTCGCTTCCCATACCG
>NZ_VLOG01000033.1:1582-5256 GCF_007655305.1 Algoriphagus algorifonticola | reverse complement strand
CACAGTGCCAGCTACTTTAAAAACTACCTGTTCCCACTCTATCAGGAGCTAGAGGCTGAGGGGATCAAACTGATAGCCATATCAGTAGATGAGGATTCTGATCTGTGGAAAGAACGAATCTCCAAGTACTCGGATCCTTCCATCCCTAATTTCAATCTCAGGGGAATTTCCAAAGAACGATGGAAGGAGCTCTATGAAATTACCTCCTTTCCCCGGGTAATGTTGCTGGATAGAGATTCAAGGATTCTCTCTTTTGACATCAAACCCTTGGGGGAAACGAAGGAAGAACTCCTTCAGGAATTCCGGAAAAAATTTAACGATGAATTATCCACTAATACCAATACCAGTTTATGAAATCTAACCTTACCCACACACTGACTCTCCTGGTGGCTTTGTTCCTGATTTTTGGCAGGGCCATGGCCCAGGAAAAAGAACGAGAAATCCAGGGAAACACCCTGGATGCCAAGGATCTATCCCCTTTACCGGGAGTCAATCTGATTCTAAAAGGAACTACGGTCGGGACCGTATCGGATGATGAGGGGAAATTTACGCTCCCTATTCCTAATGGGGAAGCCATCCTATTAGTCAGCTACATCGGCTATCAGAGCCGAGAAATTCTCCTTGGGGAAAACCAAACAACTTTGAATATCCTGCTGGAAAGTTTGGACTTAAACCTGCAGGAAGTCACGGTGGTTTCCACGGGCTTTCAGGAGCTCCCGCTTTCCCGATCTACCGGTTCATTTGTGGGATTAGATCAGGATCTGGTGGACCGGAGAGTCTCGACCAACCTGATCGACCGATTGGAAGACCTGACTCCCGGTTTGATCTTTAACAGAGATATCAGTGGCCGGGAATCGGGAGAAAGTATTTCCATTCGGGGAACGGCTACCTTGATATCATCGGCTGAGCCCCTGATAGTGGTCGATAATCTGGCTTATGACGGCCCCCTTTCCAGTATCAATCCAAATGATGTAGCCAGTATTACCGTTTTGAAGGATGCAGCAGCTGCTTCGATTTGGGGAGCTAGAGCAGGGAATGGGGTGATTGTGATTACCACCAAAAAGGGTTCGTTCAATAAGCCCATACAGGTCAATTTCACTTCCAACCTGACTACCTTCCAGCGAGCCGATCCCTTCTACGATCCTAAAATGTCCATCAATTCCCTGATCGACAAACAATCCGAGTTGTATGAAAACGGAGCATTTGGCAGTCTGATCAGAAACCGAAGAAATCCCGTAATTCCTCCACTAGCCGAAACCCTTTACGCCTTTGAGCAGGGACAGATTTCAGCCCAGGAGCGAGATGCCGCCCTTGAGCAGTTCCGCAATGCAGATATCAGAAGAGACATCGACCAATATCTGACCCGTCCTGCCAGCCAGCAACAGCATGCACTCAATGTGAGTGGGGGAGGAACCAATCACAATTATCAGGTGAGTATAGGGTATGACAAAAACCTGAGTTCGGAAATAGCCTCCGATTTTTCAAGATTGACCCTTTCTACCCAGCAAAGCTGGAAACTGGCCAAAGATAAATTTAGGATTCAGACCGGGGCCTATTGGGTACAAAGCGATTCCTATAATGGCATGCCTCAGGTTGCAGGGCTCTACCCATATGAAAGACTGCTTGACGGTGAAGGTAATCCACAGGAAGTTTACAGAGATTACAGCATTCGTTTTAAAAATTCTGTCAAAGACTTACTTCCACTGTCCTGGGCATATGTCCCCATGGAAGAGATAGGAAAAAGTAGCACTGTCAACAGATCCCAAGACCTCCGACTCTTTGCCACGGCAAATTATCAACTAACAAAAGGACTGGAATGGTCAACCAATTACCAATATTGGACTAATAGGAATCAAAACACGACCCATAATTCCCCCGATTCCTATGCAGCCCGCCATTTGATCAATTCTTTTGCCCAGCCGGTGGGAAATGGGGAATTGGAATTGCCCATTCCGCTGGGCGGAACCCTGGATCAGCGGATTTCGGATTCCTATAGTCATACCCTCCGGACCCAGGTCAATTACCAAAAAAACTGGACGAATCACCGTCTGAACGTATTTGGAGGAGGAGAACTGAAGGATTTTCAGTCTGAATTGTATGGCAATACCTCTTATGGATATTTCGCAGAAAATGGTTCCTCGCTTCCGGTTGATTACCTCACACGTTTTGTCAACCAAGGCTCCAGCCTTTCCAGAAATATTCCATTTACAGAGGAATTCGGAGGAAGGGTCAACCGTTTTGTGTCAGGTTTTGCCAACTTGGGGTATTCCTATAAGGATAAATATTTGATCAATGGCAGTTTTCGAATGGATGCATCCAATCTTTTTGGTGTAAATACCAATCAGAAGTCGGTTCCGCTTTGGTCAGCAGGGATGGGCTGGATCCTATCGGAAGAAAATTTTATGGCATCAAGCCAATGGGTGGATTTTGCCAAACTTCGACTCAGTTATGGTTTTAACGGAAATACCAATCCCAATGCAACGGCAGTTTCTACTGCTAGAAGGTTTGTGGCCGCCCAAAACCTGATTACACGCCGGCCATTTTTGGGAGTGGAAACACCACCCAACCCTGAGCTTCGATGGGAGCGGATCAAAATTATCAATGCAGGATTGGATTTTGAATTCCTTGCTTCGAGGGTTGCGGGATCGGTAGAATACTACCAGAAAAAGGGACTGGACCTTTTGGGAAATATCCCCATTTTTATTTCCTCGGGGTTTACTTCGGCTACTCTCAATTATGCTTCAACCCTGACCAAAGGCTGGGATCTGGTTTTGAATACAGTCAACAGTAAGGGGGCCTTTCAATGGGAAACCAATTTCTTTCACAGCATTTTAAAAGATCAGGTGATTGAGGTGGATAATTTACCGACTGCCAATCAGCTGATCAATTATACACCCGCATTGCCTACTCCAGCCGTAGGAAGACCATTGTTTTCTATTTACAGTTTTGAATTTGCGGGTTTGGACCCCAATGACGGAGCTCCCCTGGGAATTTTAGACGGAGAGCCAAGTCGGGAGTATGCGGCTATTTATGCCGAAGCAACCCCTGAAAATATCCAATTTCACGGGGCTGGAAGGCCAACCCAGTTTGGTTCTTTCAGAAATACCCTGGGCTATAAAGGATTCAGTCTATCGGCCAATATTACCTACCGTTTGGGCTACTTTGTCAAAAGAGCAGGAGTGGATTACGTAGACATTAATCGGGGAGGCTTTGGTCACGCGGATTATGAGAGAAGATGGAGGCAGCCAGGGGACGAGCGTACCACAGAAGTTCCTGCAGACCCGGGAACAGTCAACCCTTTGATGAACGGATTTTATCTCAGCAGTGGGGCTTTGGTGGAAAAAGGAGATCACATCCGCTTTCAGGATATCCGGTTGGCTTATTCCTGGAATGCACAAAAATCCTCTTTATTGGGCTTGAATGGTCTGGAAACTTATCTCTATATCAATAATCTTGGAATACTTTGGAAAGCCAGCAAAGTTCTTCCGGATCCTGATTTTCAAACAGTTCAAAATTTAAGATCTATTGCTGTGGGGATGAGGGCCTCCTTCTGATAGCATGCCCTGGGGTAAAAGGGAAATGGATAAAGCTTTTCTCTTTCATCTCCCCGGTTTATGGTTTAGCCACCCCCGGGCTTTTTCTCAAACTTGGTCATAATACATATTTACTCATGA
>NZ_VLOG01000033.1:0-1532 GCF_007655305.1 Algoriphagus algorifonticola | reverse complement strand
GAGCAAAGAGGGCTCAATACCTACCATATTAATGGACTGTTCAGCTCCGATGATATCTACTTTAGCGAAGGTTTATTAAATCTTCTCAGTTTTAGTCAATCAGCCCATTATTTCTGGGAACCTGAACCCTTTCTTCCTGATGAATGGGAGCCGGGATTTGCCTTTTCCTACCGAAAGGTACTCTATGCCAATCTGGTACTGGAGGGGCTTGAAAAGTATCAGCCTTCCAATGAAGTTGAACGAAAGCGGATTCAGGAACTGGGAGCTGCTGCAAGATTCTTTCGGGCCTTGGGGCATTATGAGGTATTGATGCATTTTGCTCCTCCTTTTGACCCCAGCCAGAATGAACAGCAGGGGATTCCCATCCGCTTGACTTCTGACATCAATGTAAAAAACAGAAGATCTACAATGCGGGAATGTTTTGAACAGATCATCAGGGATTTGGAATATGGCTTAGCCTATTTACCAGCTAAGGCTGAAATTCCTACCCGTCCCTCACTTTGGGCCAACAATGCATTTCTGGGAAGAGTCTATTTGAGTATGCTGGATTATGAAAATGCCTATACCTATTCCAAAGCGGCTTTAACCATTGATAATTCACTGATGGATTTCAAGAACTTAGGTTCTTCTCTTCCTTACTCTTTTGAAATCTTTAATAAGGAAGTAATTTTTTATCAAAAACATCTTACCGCCCGCCATACGACCAACGGGGGTAGTTATGTGAATCCAGATCTGATCAAACTTTATGAAAATGGGGATTTAAGGAAAACTTTATTCTTTAGCCAGTCTTCCGGTTCGGGACTGTTTAATTTTAAAGGAAACTATACCGGGGATTTCTATCATTTTGGTGGAATCGCAGTAGATGAGGTGGTCCTGAATTTGGCAGAGAGTGCGGTTAGAATTGGAAAGCAGTCTGAGGCCCTTTCACAGTTGAATTATTTATTGGAACATCGTTTTGATAAAGATTTTGAACCGATCGCTGATGTGTCGGGAAGCAACTTGCTCAAAAAAATAATCGAGGAAAGGAGAAAGGAGCTGGTTTTTAGAGGAAACCGTTGGTTGGACTTAAAAAGATTCAATCTTTATTCCGATATCAGGGTGACTTTGGAACGGAAATTTAACCAAAGAAAAGAGACTTTGCCTCCCAATGATCCCCGATATGCCTTTTTGATTCCTCCCGCAGAGATTAACTTGAATCCTATGCAACAAAATTCCAGATAAAAAGAGGGAGGAACTCCCCACTGGAAAGTTCCTCCCTGAATTTTAAGGATGAGCCAACGGAAGAGATCCGTTTTTGATAAACTCACCTTGTTCTACCTGAGAAGAAGTAACCATAGGTTCCTCAAAAGAACAGGTTTGTTGAACGGACTGATTACACTCATAGGTATTGGGACCAGGAGTGATGTCAGTAAGATCATACCAGATTTCGGTACCTGGAGCTGGATCTTCTGCATAGCGAACTTCCGGATTATGGGCGAAATTCATCGCCATGGCTAAAGTTGCCCCCAGCACCAAAGCCAGTGCGGGAAGCA
>NZ_VLOG01000032.1 GCF_007655305.1 Algoriphagus algorifonticola | reverse complement strand
CTAAGAAATTATATTCAATGGTGCTCATGAATCTCCCTTCGGTCGATTTGAAAGCAATTCACAGCAGAATAATTGTTGTTGAATCGAAAATTCTACTTAAGATCAATAAAATTGAGCTTAATCTATAGACCTATCTCACATACGTTTGAAGGACGTAAAACAAAGATAATTTCCCCTAAGCAGCCCCTAATTCGTAAACCCTAAAAATGAGTTTCTCTGAATTTCAGATTTTTGAATTGTTTTCTAAGAAATACTCCCTCCTTCAGAGCTTTTGGAAGTAGTAGACCCTTCGTCTCGCGTCACTGGTAAATTAAAAAAAAATCAAAAGGGAGCTAATCTCTTAAATCTTTTCTGGGACTAGATGAACTCTGAACCATGAACGATTGAGCTTAAGGCAAATCCCCCTTACCCCCTTTAACTCAACATTCCTCCTAAATTGAGTTTACACTTCAAAGGGGGATTTGACCCGTATCTCGCCGAAGGTATATCTTCCTCGACGGAGGAGAGGATATCTCGCCAAGCGGTATCTAAATGTAATATTTCGCCGAAGGTGTGTTTCTATTTATTTCAACTGTATTTCTATCAAATTTTGACATTTACCTACCGCCCCTTACTCGGCCTCCGTCGTCGCCGGTATTGATCATCTCGTTATAATCATCCATGTCCATGCCTTTGCTAAATCTTCGGATATTATAACTGAAAGTCAGCATAACATAGCGTTGCAAGACATTGGATTGTACATCTTCAATAAAGGTCTCGGAGATATTTCTGCGAATGTTGTTGTTCTGCCGGAATAGGTCATAGACATTCAAGCTGATTTCTCCTCGCTGATTATTGAAGATCTTCTTGCCCAAACTCATATTAACCAAAGTGAAATTGGTGTCAAAGCCTTCGGAAAGGCCAGAATTCACTTGATGGGTCAAATCCAGTCTATACACAAAACCTTCCCAAATGATCCAGTTGAAATTGATTCTTCCCCGCTGATTGAAAAACTTGTTATTCAAATTCGGATTGAGTGTATTTTCTACATCATTGAAAGAAAATCTTGTCCAGATGTTAAAGTCAATCTGATCGCTGATATTACTGCTGATGGAGAATCCAGTGCTGAGTCTTCTGGAATTATTAAAACCGTTTTGCTGATTGACTAATGTGGGCCTTTTGGTGTAAGCCGCCCCGAAATTCATATTGAAATTGGACTTGATAAATCCTGCAGGAATACCATAACTCAACCAAGATCTAAAATCCCAATAACCATCTAAGTTTACCGGTCTAAACAACTGACTGCCCTGTTCCAAGATGATTCCATTTTCAATTTCGGTTGCTTCTTGTGCAATAAAGGAACTGTTGCTGATTGTGTTTTTTACAAAAGAGGACTGGGCAAAAAGAAACCAGTTTCTATCTGTTTCAGGATTGTTGCTTCTGAATCTAACTCTCAATCGGTTACTGTAGGATTGATCCAAATCCGGGTTTCCTACATACAATTGCAATGGATTGGAGTTGTCGACTACAGGTTGCAATTGCCTTAAGTTTGGCTCATTGGTTCTGGTATCGTAATCGAACTCGATATTTGTGTTATCAGAAAATTTATAATCAATTCTGACACTTGGCTGGAAACTTTGGAAAGTCCGCTGCAATTCAAAAGTCAAAGGAAACCCCTGGCTATTGTCCAGTTTGGCATTTTGATATTGTCCTTCCACTTGAAATCTCAAGCCATCTTTTGAATATTGATAGCCTAACTCTACTTCCTGAGTTAAGAACTTGCTTTCAAAAGTATTACTCAAAGCAGTATCCAATCTTAATTCAGGATCACCTGGAGTTTCATCGATCACATCAAAAATCAACTGGTCTGAATCATTAATTCGGTTTCCGATTTCATATTCCAATTCAAATTGGCTTCTTTCACTCACTGCTTCTGTGAAGGAAATTCCTGTCTCCCAGGAAAGCCCAGTTCGGTCTCTGTTTATCTGCTGATTGATGGTTTCAGTTCGGAAAGTAGGGGAGAAAAACTGGTTTTCAGCCAGTCGGTTGGCCCTATCCTCATTGGCATTATTTCCCAATCTAGCTCTAACAGTCATGGTTCTTCCGGGCTTATCAAATTTGTGACTGTAGAAAAAGCGATTGAATAGATCGTAATCCTTGTTTTTTGCTGTTCGAGTATTCTCTACTGAGTTGATCAAATCCACTCCATTGGTCGTTTCCCCAAAGAAATCTGAGTTTTCTGTTTCGAACCTTGCCGAAAATCTAGGGATATATAAGATCCTGTTCTTCTCATCAATATTATATTCGAAGCGCATATCAAATTGATGCTGGTTGTTCAATCTGGTATCATTGCTTACTTCATCATAAAATTGATCCGTTTCATTATTTGTGATAAACTCACGGAAGCGTATTTCCTGCCCGATATTTTCTCTGCTGCTGAATACATAGCTTCCCGAGACCTTTATTTTTTTACCCCAAAGATCTGAATAGTTTAAGCCAGCCAAATTTGTATTAATGATCCCATTTTGAGGCCTCGCATTGTCCTGAGCATTAGGGTCGGAGGAGTAATCAGTCAGGTTAATATTATTGGAAAGTCCTGTAAAAGTAATGCGCTGATCCTCGTTGAAAGCATTGATACTTGCTCCCACTACATAGCGATCATCGCTTCCATAGCCTGCTGAAGTACGTCCAAATTGCCCCTTTCTTCTATTAGGCTTAGTGATGATGTTGATCGTTTTAAGCCTTTCACCATCATCGAAACCACTCAATCTGGCTTTTTCGCTTAGCTGATCAAAAATCTCAATGCTTTGAATTACCTCTGCAGGCAAATTTTGTAAGGCTGTTCGTACATCAGTTCCGAAAAATGGCTTTCCATCCACCAATATCTGCCCAATATTTTCACCTTGAGCCTGCAAAGCTCCGTCAGCGGAAGTTACTCCCGGTAATTTTTCAATCAGTGTCTGAGCGCTGGCATCCCGCATAGTCTTAAAGGCATCAGCATTATATAGGGTCGTATCTGACTTTTGCTGACTGGTAGATCTTCTTGCAGAGATGGTAACCTCCTCCAAAGCAGTTGCCTCTTCTTGGATTGAAATGACACCGAGGTCAATATTTCGTGCAACTTGAAGACTTCTAAACAGGTTTTGATAGCCTAAATATTGAACTTTCAATAGGTATTCCCCCTCGCGGACATCGTCGATTTCAAAATTTCCATCTAAATCTGAAATCATTCCATCCACCTGGGTGGAATCGTTTACACGGAGAAGTAAGATGGTTGCATTGGGGATTGCTGTTTTGGAGCCTGATTCCTGAACTCGCCCTTTGATAGAGTAGGTTTGGGCAATTAATGTGGTAGTTGCAAAAAAGAATAGCAGGATACTAAATTTCACTCTCATGGGTAGGTTTACTGTAATTCGCTGGTTTGAAGCGAAGATTGGTTTTAGTTTTCAATACAAAGGAAAGTCCTGTCAGAACTAATTGTTTGAACTTTTCGCTGAGCGGTCATATGGGAAAATGAAAGCATACCGATCGTGTAAAAAATTAGTCTTTATCATGTTATAAGTGCCTGATAATTTTATGATTTAGCTTCCTTTTTTGTAAAAAATGACAATGCCTGTCAGAAATTTATGTAAATTTTATAAACCTGTTGATGTTTATAAAAGTAACATTTTATATTAGTACTCGTAAAACAGGTCAATCATGGAAAAGCTAGAAAAAATCAACATCACCACTAAAAATTTGGCATCAGGGAATTGTCAGGTAAAGTTTGTTGTCGAAGATGATCAGGATTCAAGGTACGGGTATCTTTTGATGACAGAGCCGAAGCCGGTAGGTGAGATCATTTTGGAAATTCAGCGAAAGTTGGAAAATAGAAGAATGGCTGAGCGGAATATCAATCCCTTATTCCCAGTTGCTCCAGCGCAGGAAGATCCTAACTTTTATTTATTTTCAGCATGAGTTTTTTAGCATCCAACCTCCGGTTTTTGAGAAAGCAAAAAGGCATTACCCAAAGTGATCTAGCCGATCAGTTGGACGTGCAAAGGACTATGATTTCTGCATACGAGGATGGGCGTTCAGAGCCCAAACTTGCTGCCCTTCAAAAGATCTGTGAATTATTGGAAGTTGGGATGGATGAGTTGATCAATCATGATATTGAAAAGCTTGGAAGAAAAGCTATTCAAAAGCGAGATCTGAACATTTTGACTATCGCGGTAGACGATCAAGATAGAGAGAATATCATGCTAGTGGGTCAAAAGGCATCTGCCGGCTACTTGAATGGTTTTGCAGATCAGGAATACATGGAGAAGTTGCCGCAATTTCATCTTCCAAATTTATCAAGCAATGCAACTTACAGAGCCTTTGAGTTGGCGGGAGATTCCATGCTTCCACTGATACCTGGCACAATCGTAATTGGTGCCTATGTGGATCATCTCAGTTCTATCAAAAGTGGTAGAACTTATGTGCTCGTTACCCAAACAGAGGGGGTGGTTTACAAGAGAGTTTTTAACTATTTATCCGAAAATGGAAAGCTCTTTTTGGTATCGGATAATGAACATTATAAGCCCTTCGAGGTAAAAGGTGAAGATGTACTGGAGGCATGGGAAGCCAAGGCCTTTATCAGTACTGATTTCCCAAATCCGGGAGATAAGAAAAAGCCTTTAAGTTTGGATGATTTGGGCGAGATGATTAAAGATATTCAATTGGATTTGAAAAAGCTGAAAGGTTAATTATTCATCTATCAAGCTCTGAAATCCTTCCTGGATTTTCCCCACTGCATCAAAAGCTGGATCTATGTTGACTACTCCTTTGCCCAATTCATGCCAATAGCCATCACCGCAATCAATGTAATGACCTCTCTTGGTACCTGGCGATTCCTTAGCCATATCATAATGATAATCCGGAGTAAAAACCAATTTCATCAATTGAATGGCGTATTCCCAATTGATGGTTCTGCTTTTACCATTTTGCTCAAAAATCACCTTTCTATTGGAAAAATGAACCGATACGGAGCAATCAACAGTTTTTTCAGTGTTGACTATTCTATAATGAACCTGAAGAGGAGCTTCTTTTTTGGTGGTTTCATAAATGGCTTGAATCAGATCCTGAGCCATTAATTGCCATTCTTCCTGATTGGCAGGAGTTTTATAATCCTTTACTTTACCTGATTCTGTTAAACCAATTCTAATTCCTCCTTCATCCAGAGATTTGCCTGTCCATCTAGAAGTGGAGATCAGTTCCTGAAGAGATTTGACCCAAACCTGATCAATAGGGCCATCATATTGATAATCATCGTTGAGGGTAAAGCCTTCATCTAAGATTTCTTCTTCCGAAAGCTCCTCTCTATCAGTGTAATGTAATTGAAGTTGAGCTTGAAGTTCCTTGCCCGACCAGTCCAAAGTCATGTGAAATACATGGGCATAGGGAGGTGGGGTGATTCCTGAATCATATTCGAAAACTAATCCTGTAACGTTTGATTTTGGGGAACTCATAGCTTGAAGTTTGTGCAAAAGTATATTTTTTCCACTGATAAAGCAGTTATTTTGCAAGCAAATAGCTGATTGATGGAAGATGTATTGGAAAAGATAGCAGAGGAGATTTATACCAAGTCCTATGTCGTCATAGATAATTTCGTGGATGAGATCTTTAGAAAAGCCCTTTTTGATGAACAAACTGATTTACTCGAAAAAGGAAAGTTTCGAAAAGCTGCAGTGGGATCAGGTGATAAAAAGCAAGTGATACCTGAAATCAGAAGTGACGAGGTGCTTTGGATGGATGAAGAAAACCTCAGCCCACTTCAACAAGAATATTGGAATCGTGTGGAAGAAATCAAGACTATTTTGAACAGGAGATGTTTTCTAGGATTGAAGTCATTTGAGGGCCATTTTGCGAGGTATCCTATAGGTTCTTTTTACAAGCGTCATCTGGATCAATTCCAACAAGTTCCTTATCGGGAGGTCACAGTTATCCTTTATGTAAATGACCAATGGACTGAGGCGGATGAAGGGGCTTTGCGCATGTATCTTCCCAATCCCGATGGTACAGAGCGAATAGAAGATTATTTGCCAATGCCAGGTAGGTTGGTGGTTTTTTTAAGTGCTGAAATCCCACATGAAGTCTTGCCTACAAAAAAGGAAAGAAATAGTATTACAGGCTGGCTAAAGACTATAACCTAACGGAGATTTATGTTGATTTCTCTGACTTGATTAGCTTTCAGTTCAAAACTGCATTTTTCAAATGATGGTGGAGTAAAAATTACTCGCGGGTTATTAGAAAATCCATATTTCTCGGAAGGATAGCCAAATGGATTTTTGTTTAACTCACCATTTTCGTCCTCATCATGGAAAGTTGAAATGGAGTATTTCCCTGGTTTTAGGTCTAAAATGGCAATTTTTGATTCCTGATTTTTTATAGGTAGTGAGATGGACTTTAACGCTTTTTTTCTATTGTCAGGAAATCCACTTTCCTGATCAAAAATCAATATTCTTACCATGCCTTGGTTTGATCTGCAATTCGAGACCGTCAAGGATATACTTGCTAAATCTTGGTTGAAATTTGGTCCTTGAAATAAGAAATGAAAAACTATCAATAGGATTTGTATCATTCAAGCAGGCTTTTTCTGGCTAATTTGCCATTTGCAGTCTCAGGAAATTTGAGTAGGCAAATAATCTCCTTTGGCCTTTCAAAACGGGATAAAACAAGTTCAAGTTGCTTTTTTAAATTTTCTGCCTGATCCGCTTCAATTTCTTTCCTTTCCAGAAACAGAATTACTTTTTGTCCCAAGGATTCATCCTTCTTTGAACTGATAAGGAAACGCGTATCCGGAAAAATCGCTTGAATTGAATCCTCGATTTTATTTTCAATTTGTTCAGGGTGAATCTTTACACCTCCAGAATTGATCACAAAGTCCAACCTGCCTTTCCAAATAAATTGATTAGGAGAAAGCAACTCAATTTGGTCGTTTGTTTGGATATTTTGAGGCCCGCTCATTGGGGATTTTATCCAAAGTGCATCATTTGAATCTGTTCCGATTTCTACACCCGGCAAGGTGCTGTAAATTAATTCTGGCTGGTCAGTTATTCGAGCTAATGCAACATGTGAAACAGTTTCTGTCATACCGATGGTTTGCCAAGCAGCAATTCCATGTTTGACTATTTTAGATTTTAATTTTTGGGAAAGAGGAGCTCCACCTATAATTACTTGTTTGATTTTCTGCAATTTTTCTAAGCTCTCAGGCTTCTCTATACTATTTTCCACCTGTAGTGGCACCATTGCTACAAATTCAGGTAATTCATCCAAATTGATTTCACCCAGTGGATCTGAACTTGCAGCTACAATTTGGATGGGAGCATCCCAAACCATTGCTCTAACAAGCATCATTTTTCCCGCGATGTAGGCAGGATTTAGGCAGCAAAGTAGTTTGGTGTCTTTACCTACCTTGAAAAATCCCTGAGTTGCCTTAGCACTGGCTTCCATTTGAAACTTTTCTAGTAAAATGGTCTTAGGCACACCTGTCGAACCCGAGGTTTGTTGAATAAATTTTGCATCTCCAATTTTCCAAGCCTGGCAAAAAGCCAATGCCTCTTTTAAAAAATCAGGAAAGTCTGATTGGATCTGAGTAAAATCTTCAGGTTTTTGAAAAGTGAGGTGATGATATTTTAATTGAAACATAATGTTTTAACTCTTGTAAGCAGACTTCGGGTTCGAAAGATCAACAAATTCCGTGGAAGGCTGTTATCTTGCAAAAAAATCTGATTTTTAACCAAAACGGAAATCATGGAGTGGATTACTGCCAAAGAATACGAAGATATCACCTACAAGAAGTGTAATGGGGTTGCTAGAATAGCATTTAATAGACCTGAAGTTAGAAATGCCTTCAGGCCCAAAACGACAGCCGAACTTTATGATGCTTTTTATGATGCTCAGGAAGATACCTCTATCGGTGTGGTTTTGTTGAGCGGAGAAGGACCTTCCTCCAAAGATGGAAAATGGGCCTTTTGTTCAGGAGGGGACCAAAAAGCTCGAGGTCATCAAGGGTATGTGGGGGATGATGGATATCACCGTTTGAATATTCTGGAAGTGCAACGCTTGATTCGTTTTATGCCAAAGGTAGTGATTGCAGTCGTTCCGGGCTGGGCTGTAGGAGGAGGACATAGTTTACACGTGGTTTGTGATTTGACCTTGGCTAGTAAGGAAAATGCAATTTTTAAGCAAACTGATGCAGATGTAACCAGCTTCGATGGAGGTTATGGTTCAGCTTATTTGGCTAAAATGGTGGGTCAAAAAAAGGCGAGAGAAATATTTTTTCTAGGTAGAAATTATTCTGCCCAAGAAGCTTATGAAATGGGGATGGTAAATGCAGTTATACCTCACGAAGAGCTAGAGGAAACAGCTTACCAATGGGCACAGGAAATTTTAGAAAAGTCTCCAACTTCCATTAAGATGCTCAAGTTTGCCATGAATCTGACTGATGACGGGATGGTGGGTCAACAGGTATTTGCCGGTGAAGCTACCCGTTTGGCATATATGACAGAAGAAGCGAAAGAGGGTAGGAATGCCTTTTTGGAGAAAAGAAAGCCGAATTTCAAGGATATTAAGTGGATTCCGTAAGGTGAGTATCTGGTTAATCGAGTAACTGATCAATTAAAGAAATTGGTATTGAAAGAATATGCTAAAGTTATTAGTTAATGAGTTATTAGGGCCTCATGTAAATCGTAATTCGTAAAACGAAATTTTCAAGACTCAATCAAATCGCACCGCTGGTGCTCTGGGATTTTTTATCAATCTGAACTTCTACAATCATAGCGCGCCTGTGGCGCTGTCAAGAGCAATTATTGGAGCCTCAGAGAGGCAATATGATTGTAGATTAAAACGAACATTTTGAGATAAAGAGCTTCGGAGAAGCGATTTGAAATCAAGTAGTTCTCTGTGTTTCTCTGTGGTATAAAAAATTCTCCCGCAAAGAGGGGAAGAGGCAAGGTTCAGTAGGCAGTTTTGGAAAAGCTGAAATTAGAAGTCAGAAGGCTGAAAACAGAGAAGAATGAAAGAAATCTGTGTTGATCTGTGTATTTATCGTGCTAATCAGCGGGAAAAAGAAGCCGGCGGCAGTAAGCATAAGCATTTCTGCTCTTTTATTGTAGATTGATTGTTGAAGGTTATTAGTTATTGAGTTATTAAGGCCCCTCGTAAATCGTAATTCATAAACCAAAATTATTCAGGGATTTCAAGCTTCCCATGTTTTCTCATACCGCTACCTTCAGAACCGGTTAGTGCATCGCCCATATCTTTTCTGGCTTCTTCAGCATAGACTTGTAGCTTAGCCAGAACTTCCGGGTTAGCTTCAGAGATATCCTTACTTTCAGCAGGATCTGTTTCCAGATTATAAAGTTCGGCTTTTTCCAAATTAACATGCGTGTATTGAACTGGGATTCCATCATTTCTCAAGATGGTTCCTTCTGGCAGAGTTCTATAGCGGTGCGGAAAAACAAGCTTCCATTTTCCATAAATCACTGCCTGCAACTCATTTCGGTTATAGTAGGCAAAATAAGGCTTGTCCTCTTGCTGTTCTCCCTGAATCATGGACCATATATTCCTTCCATCAACAGGAAGCTCAGGTAATTCGGTACCGGTTATTGCTGCAATAGTTGGTAAAATATCCACAGTCATGGCAGCCTGACTTTGTACTGTTCCCGGTTTAATTTTTCCAGGCCAGGTGAAAATAGCCGGAACTCTGATTCCGCCTTCCCAGGAAGTGCCTTTACCCTCTCTTAATCCACCCGTCAATCCTGCATGTGCTCCATAAGAAAGCCATGGACCATTGTCTGAAGTAAATATGATTAAGGTATTTTCTTCTAGGTCCAACTCTTTTAACTTTTTACGGATTTCGCCGACTGACCAATCAATTTCCATAATCACATCACCATACATTCCCTGAGAAGACTTCCCTTTGAATTTTTCAGATACAAAAAGGGGAACATGCGGCATAGAATGAGCTAAGTAAAGGAAGAATGGCTGATCTTGATTTTTCTCGATAAATTCTAACGCTTTATCGGTATACCGGGTAGTTAGCAAACTTTGATCATCCAAAACTTCAAGGGTTGAGTCACCTTGAATCAATGGTAAAGGTGGATAATAGTCTTTAGCCTCAGGATGATGAGGCCACATATCATTAGAATAAGGCAATCCAAAATAGCTATCAAAGCCTTGTTTGCCCGGTAAAAAGGGTGCTAGATGGCCTAAGTGCCATTTGCCCACCATGCCTGTTGTATAGCCTTGCTCTTTGAGTAACTCAGCTATCGTAGTTTCGTCCGGATTCAATCCATGGCTAGCTGTATGATCCAAAGCGCCGAAGATTTCAAGGCGATTGGCGTATGTTCCTGTCAATAAAGCAGCTCTTGAAGCAGAGCAAACTGCATGAGGTACATAAAACTGGGTGAACTTGCTGCCATCTTCAGCCAATTGGTCCAGATGAGGAGTTTGCCATTCACTTGCTCCATAGCTTCCCAAATCGCCGTAGCCCAGATCATCTGCAAAAATTAAGACGATATTTGGTTTTTGTATTGGCTCTTTAACCTCTTCTTTTTGATAGGAAGAACAGAGTAAACATGAGAATAATAGAAGTGCTAGGGTCGATTTCAAGGCTGTTCTTTTTTACTTATAAAAACTTCAGTGTTACTTATTTTTTTCCAGATGCTTTGTCCAATTTTTTCTCCCTGAGCCACTCCTTCTTCAATCGCATCTCTAAAATGAATTCCTCCGTAAAGGCGGGAAATCGCCGCTTCTTCGGATGCTTGTAAAAAGGACTGAAACTGTCTTTCAGGTAAGCCGAAGTAAGTCTCAGATGTATCTAGAAAGTCAAAATCATGCCCAAAATACCCTGTAAGAATTACAGCTGAGGCTCGAGAGATTACTGAGTGACCAGAGGTGTATTCAGGAAAAGGAGGGGTTTGAAGCAATGGCTTCCACCTTTGATCCAATTCTCTGTTTATGACTGTTTCAGGACGGATTCTGTCTGTTTCATATTTTGCTTTCCAACATGAAATAAAGGCATCATGCAAAGTCATTCCAACCAAAGCATGAATGTAAGCAGTTTCTGCAAAGCTTAATTGTTGTTTTTCTGCCGCAATTCCTGTGATTCCCATCCAGTGCCCACCTGGAGAGATTTTTTTTACTCCCATCGCCATATGTCCGGAAAATTCTACCATAAATGGGTTGCAATCCCAAAAATTGGCTATGAGTTTTTGTTCCTCATTCAAGCTTTTGACGGTTTGATAAACCTCCATCAGTTGGTTACGAAAGGAACTGCCTTCCTTCAAATCATAAGTTGCCATAGGCCTTGGAGAAAACTGGTTCAAATCCTGAATGTAAAAAGTTTTAATAGTTCTCCATTCAGGTTCAACAGCACCCATATAAGCCGGTGGAGTAGGGTACCAGTTGCCAGCGCCTTCTTTGGGACTGTATCGAGTTAGTGTGGGGAGTTCAAGGTAACCATCTGCTTTGGCCTGGGTTAGAACCGAATTCGCAACAGTTTTAGCAAAATTGATGTGCGCCTCCAGTTCTTTCTTTTTGAAAAGCTTGTTCTTTAGAGCAAAAGCCACCCATTTCTCTTGCTTTTCTTTCATAAGATAACCTGAAGGCATAATACTTTCACCTACCAAAAGCATGGCATAAATTGCTGAAAACTCGGGTGAACTGACTGGATTTCTTTCTACTTCGAGACTATTTAGCCGAGATGGTCCAAGCAAGTCCGGGTTTTTGAATTCCTTTCCCTGCTCTCTAATAGCCAAATAGGTGGCTAGGGTGGAATAGGCGTAGATCCTAGCGGCTACCGGAGGACTTGCTACGTCCGTGACCATCACTTCAGTTAGATGAAATAGCTTCTCTTTATAGGTCTTTGGCCAATTCAAGGATTGCGCATTTACTTGATTCAAGCGAATTGTTAATAGAAGAATAACCAGGTAAAGGGCTTTATTTCTCATGGTATTGATAAAGTTCTAAAGCTTGTCCATGAATCCCAAAAAGCAAGAAGTTTTTTCCTGCTACTTCAATCGGTAAAACTGATTTGATATCACCTTTGATAGCTAAACCTGATTCAAATGGGTAAGCAGTTTGGAAATTTCCCTTCCCATCACCTTTAAGCACTAATCCAAGCCCTGCATCTATGTTCCCTATCCGGATCCTGGTTTGTCTTTGATTTCCTCCTAATAACAAATCAATATGTCCGTCTTGATCAAAATCCCCGGTTTGAATTTGAAAAATGGGGAAAGCCTGAGCCAAACTTGGGAGCTTTTTGGCAATGAAACCAGTTCCTGTGTTTTCAAATACAAATGAACTTAGACTGTTGGCTTCTAAAATTTGGGAGGCATCCAAGTCTTTCTGCGAAAATAAATCTTGCAACTTAGCATCAGCATAACTTTCATAATTAGTGAATTTGCTCCTCATGGAGACCATTTGATCCAGTAATTCATCCCGGCTTGCAAACGGATAAGCCTCTTCACCAATGTAGCATTCCAAAATAGGATCTATGGATCCATTTTGATCAAAGTCGGAAGCGTAGAGCCGAAGTTTTTTTTCTTCGCTGACCTTAAATTGGGAGTTGTTTCCAAAATTCCCGGCGATGATATCCAAATCCCCATCACCATCTACATCTGAAGCATGAAGGGCGGTCCACCATCCTGATCTATTATCCTTAAAGTATTGATCTGTTTGATTGCTAAAGGTTTTTCCTTGCTGATTAATCAAAACGGTGATAGGCATAAATTCCCCAGCAATCACTAAGTCAGGAAACCCATCTTCATTAAGATCTAGGTTAAGGCTGGTATGAATCAAACCCAATTTTCCGTTTTGAGGTAAAAATTGATCAGTTTGATCTGAAAATACCCCCGATCCATCATTTATTAGGATTTTGCTCAATGGAGTCTCCGGGTATCTTCCCGGAATCACTTTTCCTCCTATAAATAGATCTAAGGCTCCATCTTGATTAATATCTAATGCTTGGGCTGTACCAGTTGATAGGGTATAGGCTGGAAAGTTTTTCTGAAGGCTTAATTTACCTGTTCCATCATTAAGATAAAGTCTGTCTTGGAGAGCCTCGTCACTACTCAGGTAATCATGATACCCTCCACTTCCAATAAATAAATCCAACCAACCATCAGCATTGAAATCCTCAAAAATGGCAACTGCATCGGTGTATTCATCGGAGGATCTAAATCCTGAATAAACGGACCAGTTGCTTCCATCAAAGCTGAAAATCATTCCAGACTGACCTTTGGTGCCTCCAATAAAAATTTCAGGAATTCCATCCTGGTTTACATCTCCTTTTGCTAAGACTGGGCTGATGGCTCCTGGCATTACAGTCATCAAAGGCTGTCTTTTAAAATCATTAAATCCTATAGATTTAGGCTTAAAATCCGGTAGCTTCTCTACTTGGGTGAAAATAGTTTGTGTAGCGAGAGCTTTTGGAGTGGAGATAATAGCATTGCTGTGGCTCAAGGTATTCAGGCTATTGATTTTAAGGTCGTAGACGGTTTCAGCTTTTCCATCGGGCCATGAGATCAAGGCTGAATCAATACTTGTGTATTCTCCTAATCCAAAATGAATTCTATATGTACTGCTAGACTGAAATCCACGGACTACCTGAAGTTCTTGTATTTGCTGACCACCTTTATTGTACACTTTAATTTCGGAGCCTAGCCCGAAAGGATTTAATTCTGGTCCTTGAAGCTGGAATTGAATCCAGTTTCCTTTCTTTCCTGTATTTTCAAAAATGTCTGCCGTTGTATTCAGATTACTGACGATTAGATCTAAATCTCCATCATTGTCCAAATCCGAATAAGCTGCTCCGCTGGAAAATCCTTTTTCATCAAATCCCCACTCTTTTGATCTGTTTTTGAAATTCAGGTCACCTAAATTTTGAAAGAAGTAATTGGAGATAGGAGTGGAGCTCATAGAAGTCACCAAGTGCAGAGTGTCTGCCTTTTGGTTTGCTACAGCTTGTTTGAAATAATAGTCTCCTTTGTATTTTAAAAAGTCCCGATTGGTGTAATCTCTGAAATATCCATTGGTAACCATCAAGTCTTTGAAGCCATTGTTGGTTGCATCAAAAAACAAGGCTGACCAAGACCAGTCGGTATTAGAAATTTCTGCTAATTGACCTACTTCTGAAAAATTCCCATTGCCCAAATTAAGTTGGAGCATATTTCTCATATTTTGATGATAAAAGCCTTTTTTGATCATCAATGCATATTGCTCGTAATTCTCCGGACCGTAAAGAAGCTTTTGCCTTCGGTTATCTTCCGGTAGCATATCTAAGGTGTAAATATCTTTCAGCCCATCATTATTGATATCCGCTATATCAGCTCCCATGGAAAAGTGCGAAATATGCTGAAAGAAGGAAGCCAGTTCGTCCTTGAAGGTGCCATCCTTTTGATTGATATAAAGGTAGTCTGGCTCTATATAATCATTAGTGACTAGAATGTCTGTCCATCCATCCCCATTTATATCAGAGGCAATGACTGCTAATCCAAAGCCTAAGGCCGAGCCTTTGATGCCAGCTGACTGACTGATGTCTATGAACTTACCATTATCATTTCTATACAGCTTGTCGCCCGCAGTAGGATGTCTAATTTGCTTGACCTCATCAAACTCCAATTCATTGATGACTTGGATATGATGATTAAGTAGATAAAGGTCCAAATCACCGTCTCTATCGAAATCGAAAAACAATGCCTGAGTGGAATTGGAGGGGTCCGCTATACCAAATTGCTCTGCTTTTTCTTCGAATTTAAATCCACCCTGATTGATCCAAAGTTCATTTTTGCGGCTTTGTTCATCTCCTTTCCCTGAATAAGAGATATAAATATCCAGCAAACCATCAGCATTGACATCTGCCATACTCACTCCCGTAGCCCAGGCTTTTTTCCCACCTATTCCAGCCGATTTGGTTAAATCTTCAAATTTAAGACCTCCCAGATTTTTGTATAGCCTATTGGAAACCATATTTCCGGTGAAGAAAATATCGTCTAACCCATCATTGTCCAAGTCGCCTATAGCTACTCCGCCGCCATTGTAGAAATACTCATATCGGAGTATATTATTGTATTGATCCTCGGTCAGTTGGTTTTTAAAATTGACCTTGGATTTGCTGGCCTTGAGAAGTTGAAATTTTGCCTCGAAATTTTCCTGAGCAATTACTGAAAAAGAGAAGAAGCAAATCCCCATAAGCATCCAAAATAGGATTTTAGTAAATGCCTTTGTATTACTGGTGCTCATGGGTACACTAATTATCCTAACCTGCTAATAACATCTTCAAAAAGCTGTTCATTGACCACGGCTACTCCTCCCATTAATCCCACATCCTGTCCCAATTGATAGAGAGCCAATTGTGATTTTTCTCTGGATTTGGCCATGCTGTAGATATTAAGCGCTTGTTGAATTGGCGTGATCAAATATTGATTGGCCTCTGCCACTGATCCTCCAATGATGATCAATTCTGGGTTGAGCAACTGGATTAGCATGGATATTCCTCTTCCCAAATCCAATCCTGCCTCGGATAGAATAGTGATGGCCCGTTGATCTCCAGCCAATGCAGCTTCTACCACGATTCCCGGCTCCAACTCTCCTTCATGGTCTCTAACCATCCTTGCTAGAATACTATCTTTATCCAATTTGATTGCTTCTTCTGCCATTTTCACAATGGCTGTTCCTGAAGCAACCGCTTCCAAGCAACCTTTCTTTCCGCAAATACAGGTGATATCCCTTGATTCAAATATTGGTGAGTGGGAAAATTCCCCTGCAAAACCAGAAGCACCTCTATAGATTTTACCATCTATAATGATTCCTAAACCGATTCCCCAACCCACGAAGAGTCCTAGTACATTTTTGTGAGAGTGATCGGAACCGAATTTAAATTCAGCAAGCGTCATCGCTCTGGCATCATTCTCCATAAAAATCTTTTTCCGGAATCTGGATTCAAAGTTTTCTAACAATGATTTTTTGCCAAAGCGGAAATAAGTGTAATTGATGCCACCAATAGAATCCACTAGGCCTGGCATAGAAATTCCGATAGCAATGATTTTATCTGATTCTATCCCCGTTTTGGCTAGATAATGGTCTATGATATCACAGATTTTATCGAAAGTTTCCTTTTCATTATCCAACACGATCTTGTGGCTTTCTTTGGCTACTGCTAAGGTATGATTGCAGGAATACAGCCCAAGGTTCATATTAAACTTTGAAAGATCTACAGAAAGGACATAGAAAGCGTCTTCCGCTAATCTGTACAGATCAGGCTTTCTTCCTCCTTGAGATTCCGCTCGACCATGCTTGATGACTTCTCCAGAACTCATCAAGTCTGTGAGTAGAGAATTGACCGTAGGAAGTGAGATCCCTACCTCATTGCAAATTTCACTGGCTGTATTCGCTCCTTTGAGGTATAGGTTCTTAATGATCTTTATCTTATTGAGATAACTCTTGATTTCGACTACTCCCTCCATCTTTTCGATGAGGGAATTTGGATTTATAAGGTTCATAGATTCAAGTTGTACCTGAAATAAGGGAATTTTTAGGTTTCAAAAAATACTTTTTTAAAAAAATTAGAAAATGATTCAAATTTTAACGCTTCAAAATCAATTTATTTTTAATTGATTAATATTTGACAAAAAGATTTAGAAAGATTCCCTGCTTTGGGTTAGCTCCCTTGAACTGGAATAAAAAAAGATGAGGCTGCCTTTGAACAAAGACAGCCTCAAAAAGAATTATTAAGTATGCGTCCGTAGCTCAATCACCCTTAAAATAAACTAATCTAGTTGAAAAAATGCTCTATCGGACTAGCCTAAATAATCAATCCAATCTACACATAAATACTTGAAATACAAATAAATGCATTATAAATATTTGAATATGCGTTTAATTTTTTGTGAGGTTTTCGATTTTTTTCGCTATTTCCTCTGCCTCAGCCATTAATTTGTCTGCAGCGGTCCTATTCGAGTGTGAGATCTTGTGAGCTTCTTCCAGTTTCTTTTTGTACAAATCCTGAAGTTTTTCAGCTTCTGATTTTTTCTTGAATAATCCAAACATATCTAGTCTTTAGGGGTAGAACACGTGAGGATTTAAAAGGTTTTAAAACCGAATGAATGAAGCTGATGGATCTTGAGTTCGATTGTCTCCTTCTACGATTTCATCATTTTTGTAATTAATCAAATCTTCCAGCCTTCCTGCGGAATTATAATATCTCCAAGGACCTTCTCTTTTACCATCTTTCATTGCGCCTTCTGAAGCCTTTCTGCCATTCTCATGAAAGAAAATCCATCTACCGTCAGCCTTACCCTCTTTATAAGCTCCCTCAGATTCTTTTTTGCCATTTACATAGTAGGTAATTCTAGTCCCGTCTCCATCCTTTAATGTTCCTTTATCATAGGATTTAGAACCATCATAGGATTTGTATTCCGAAACATTCCACAAACGGCCCTCTTTCCAAAATTCCTCTTGGGTCAATTGCTTATTGTCATAAAATAATCCCCATATACCATCCTCAAAACCCAGCTTGTAAGAACCAACTGTCTTCAATTGTCCGCCATCATAATAATAAACCCATTGCCCGTTTTCCATTCCCAAATCGTACTCACCCTCGGCTATCAATACGCTGATTTTGTTGAAGTATTTCCAAAGACCTGTTTTGACATCATTTCTATATTCTCCAATAGAAAACAAAACTCCATCAGGAAAATAACTTTTCCATACACCGGTTTTCATTCCGTTGGCATATTGGCCTTGAACAGATACTTTTCCATCCTCGTAGAATTCTTCGTATTTACCTACTGGAACTCCCAGCTCATAGGTTTTTCGCTTAGCAACATTTTTATTTGGGTAATATTCTTCCCATGTTCCTATGGCAATACCGTTTTCATAAGTCTCAATTCTTGCAAGCCGCTTATTGAGATAATAGTATTTCCAGGTTCCAACTCTATTACCATTTTCATCGTAGAATTCTTCCGCTTCAATAGTTTTAGTATCAGGAAAATATCTCACCCATGGGCCTATTTTTTTACCCTTTTTATAATCTCCTGTTTCCAGTACATAATTATAAGAGGAGAAAGCAGTGTATTTGCCATTGAACTTGCCATCCGAATAGGTGGCTTCTACCAATAGTTTTCCATCTACGTCATACTCAAAAAATGGCCCGTCTAAAACTCCATTTTTATAAAACTCTCTTCTTAAAACCTCACTTGAAGGATAATAATAAATCCATTGTCCTGATTTTTGCCCTTTTTCATATTGACCCTCTGTGAAAATTGCTTTCGGATCCACAAAATCCGGTTGACCTGTACTACCATAGTACTCTACATATTTTCCAACCAGCAAGCTATCTTGAAAAATCAACTTTCGTTTGAGAAACCCATCATTATCATAAACTTCTGCAGGACCAAACAGAACTCCGTTTTTATACTCTGCTTCCAACATTTTTTTTCCATTGGGAAAAAACGAAATCCAAACGCCTTCACGTTGATCATTTTCAAATTTCCCCCTAGTTAGAAGGGTATTATTTTTTGGATTATAATAATTCCATAAACCCTGTTTTTTACCCTGCTTTATCACTCCTGTGGCCATGATGCTGGAATCCGGACTGAAAATTTTTACTAATTCGGTTTCTTGGGCAAAAAGTGAAGAATTTATAAAAAGAAAGAGGATGATTAGATATCTCATAAATTATTTGTCATAATCTGGCTTGAGCCAAATATCGGGGAGAACTAATTTGAATGATTCTTAGTATTCTACGAACAAATAGAATTCCTGTTTAAAAATAACCTATTTCTGCTTCTTTGCCAGAAATGCTTCAAGGGAGTTTAGAACTTTTCTTATTGCCTCTGACCATTCTTTTTGATTTTGACTGAGCATAGGAGAGACAGGTAGCCTTTTAAACCATTGAATATAGTTAAGGTTTTCGTTTTTCGAAAACTCCTCTAGTAACAGTTCAGAATAATCCCAAGGGCTGCTTGTCCAAGATCTCTGAAAATCAAGCTCTTTTAGATTCCAGTCTTTATGGGAAAATTTTCCACACAGAACAAAAAGATATACGCCCTTTCCAAACCAGTTGAGCAATCGGATATTTAGACCTTCGTCCAAATTGAAATCCCGAAATATATCCAAAACCTGATAAGGCAGACCCATTAGGTCTTGACCTTGGGCTAATTTTTTTCCTTTGACTTTGCTGTGGTATAGACTGAGATGACTTTTAGGGAATTCATCTCCTACAGCTCCAAATACTTCCCAAAACTGATATTTCAACTGATTCTGTCTTCGGATCAACTGTTCATCTGCCCAAAGATTCAAATCCAGTTTATCTGATTTTTTATCCATTACCAATGTAGCAGAGCGGAAGCCCAAGTAAAGCCTGAACCAAATGCTGCCAAACAAATCAAGTCGCCCTCTTTGATTCTTCCTTGTTCCCATGCTTCGCTTAAAGCAATTGGTATAGTTGCAGCTGTAGTATTGCCCATGTGCATGATATTGTTGAAAACTTTCTCATCCGGCATTTCCAATTTTTGCTGAATGTATTGGCTGATTCTCAAGTTGGCCTGATGAGGCACTAAGAGGTCAATGGCTGATTTGTCCAATTGATTGTGACTCAAGGCCTCTTGAATTACTTCCATAAAACGCACAACAGCATGTTTGAATACAGCATTTCCGTTCATTCTAAGATAAGTGCTGCCAGACTCCAACATTTCAGGGGAGAGTCTAACTTCTCTACTGCTTCCAGGATCTTTACAATAGAGCTCCTCTGCATACTTACCTTCTGAATGCAAATGGGTTGAGAGAATTCCAGGTTGATCAGATTCAACGGCTCCTAAAACTACTGCACCGGCACCATCTGCAAAAATGACTGAACTTGACCTTCCTTCATCACTTTTATCCAAAGCAGAAGATTGGATTTCTGCGCCTACTACCAGAACCTTTTTGTACATGCCGGTTTTTATAAACTGATCGGCGATGGAAAGTGCATAAATAAATCCTGAACAGGCATTTCTAATATCTAGCGCTCCGATTTCTCTAAAGTTGAGTTCTCGTTGAAGCAACACGCCATTTCCTGGAATAAAATAGTCGGGAGTTATTGTAGCAAAAACGATAAAATCTATTTCCTCGGCAGTTACATTTGCTCTTTCAAGCGCCTTAATCGTTGCAGCTTTGGACATGGAGGTGATGGTGTCCACCCCTGGGGTAAACCAGTGTCTGCTGTGAATTCCCGTTCTTTCAACAATCCACTGATTGTTGGTGTCCATCATACCTGCAAGATCTTCGTTGGTTACAACACGCTCAGGTACAAAATGGCCTACACCTAATATTCTGGATTTTTTCATCTGTTTATAATTTGTTTTTCAGTGGTCAGATGGAATGCCCTACCCCGATTTATCGGGGCATCTCCCTCCCGATCCGCCGCGGCGGACGGGACAAGTTGTGTGAGATTTATTCTCATGGGCATTTCATATGATTATTCTTTTTTTTCAATCGCCATGCCGACCTGCCAAATGGCAGAATGGATCTCGTATGAAGAATAATCACGCCTGTAGAGGTTATTTTGGGTCATACTCGATTATGGCAAATTTGGGTCAATACTTGAAAAGGAGGCCTAAATATCGTGACTTAGGCACTTACAACAAAAACCATCAAAGCCTCATTTGTTTACCCGAAAAGAGTATAATTCCCAAATTGATCCATAGGAGAAGTTCTTTTGATGATAGCCGGACTATCATTCTTCACTGAATTAACCATTGGGGAAACAGTAAAGCTGAGCATTTTTTCAGCCTGATATGGCTTCAGCATAGAAAGAAGCTCTTTTTCTTCGGTATAAGAGTCCAGCCATTTCTTTTCATCTTCCCGATTTAAAATGACAGGCATTCTGTCATGCACTTCAGAAACCAATTCATTGGGAGAGGTTGTCAAAATCAAAAAAGTATGGTGATTTTCTCCATTGATATTTTCATACTCTTCCCAAATTCCAGCAAACGCAAATAACTCATCATCCCTCATTGTAAACCGATAGGGAATTTTGGTTTTCTTTCCCAATTGTTTCCATTCATAGAAGCCGTCAGCAGGAACCAGACATCTCCTTTGTTTAAACGAGGTTTTAAAAGAAACTTTCTCATGCACTGATTCTGCTTTTGCATTGATCAGTTTTTGAGCGACTGGTTTATTTCTTCCAAATTCAGGTGTGATTCCCCAATAGAAAAATGAAAATCCCTTTGGACTTTGGGAAGTAATTACTGGCAAAAGCTGAGTTGGGGCAATATTATACCTAGGGTTGAAATCAGGAAGCATTTCTGCCTGAAACCTTTCTTCCAATTCAATTTTGCTTTTGCTTAGAGAATATCTACCACACATGATTTGTCATAATTTGCTGGAAGTTAGATATCCATCCCTATAAATTCAAATGCTCTTTGCTCAGAATAGTAAGGAATTGAATTATTTCCTGAAGAAAACCCCACATGACCCCCATGTTTTGGGAATTCGAAATAAACTTTTGGAAGACTTTTTCCCAATTTTTCAGGAAAACAACGCTCGCTTAGGAAGGGATCATTTTTAGCATTCAAAACCAAAGTAGGAACATCAATCTGGTCCAAAAAATGGATCGATGAATTGACCTCATAATATTCCTCTGCATCGCTGAAGCCATGTAAAGGTCCCGTGAAATAATCATCAAAATCGCTGAGAGTTTTGATGTTTTTTAAAAAATGAATCGGAATTTCCTCAGGATGTGTTTCTGCCTTTTTCATAACCTTTTCTCTCAGCGTTTTGAGAAATCTTTTGGAGTAAAGGATGTTTTCGCCTTCAGATATCTTTTTGCTGCTTGATGAAAGGTGAAGCGGAACTGAAACAGCCACTCCATTCTTGATTTTTGGATTATTGCTTTTCTGTTCTCCTAGATACTTTAAAGTAAGGTTTCCTCCCAAGCTGAAACCAATTAGACTGATTTGATCATATTGCGGCATGGAGTGCTTCACTACCTCATCCAAATCATAAGTTGCTCCGGAATGATAAAATATTGCCTGTTTATTCAGCTCTTCTCCGCAACCCCTATAATTCCAAGTGAGCACATCAAAGCCATTTTTGAAAAATATTTTGGCCATACCCAACATATAGGGACGGGAACTGTTTCCTTCCAAACCATGACTGATGATGACTAAATGGGAGGAATTTTGTTTGTACCAATCCAAATCCAGAAAATCTCCATCGGCTGTTTTAATTCTTTCCCTTAGTCCGTTTAAGAGCTCTATTTTGCGAAAAAGGGCGGGGTAAATAGTTTCTAAGTGGCCATTAAACAGCCACTTAGGTCTTTTGTAGTTGCTATGGGTAATCAGAGGCATACAATTTAATGTATTATCTATGGCTTCAATCAGAGGGGAAAATACTAGTTTTAAATTTGAATAAAGACATTATAAAAACTATTTTTGGACACTTTAAAAACGAACTAGCGCGCAATAACCTATGGCCGAAGTAATAAGAATGCCAAAAATGAGCGACACCATGGAAGAAGGTGTGATCGCTGCATGGTTGAAAAAAGTCGGAGATTCTGTAAAACCAGGAGATATTCTGGCGGAAGTAGAAACTGACAAAGCAACTATGGAGCTTGAATCCTATGAAGAAGGTGTGCTCTTACATATCGGAGTAAAAGAGAAAGATTCAGTTCCTGTAAACGGCATCATCGCTGTGATCGGGGAGAAGGGGGAAGACTTCGAACACTTGTTGAAGGATAACGGAGGCTCTGATGAAAAGAAAGAAGAAGCTCCTAAAGCTGAAGAGAAAAAGACTGAAGAGAAAAAATCTGAAGACAAGCCTAAAAAGTCTTCGGAGAAAATAGATACATCCAACATAGATGCTACGGTGATTACCATGCCGAAAATGTCTGATACTATGCAGGAAGGTACTATCGCTGCATGGCTGAAGAAAGTTGGAGACAGTGTGAAATCTGGCGAAATCATCGCTGAGGTGGAGACGGACAAGGCTACCATGGAATTGGAGTCTTACGAAGACGGCACACTTTTATATGTAGGAGTAGAAGAAGGTGACAGTGTACCAGTTGACGGCGTAATTGCTGTAATTGGTGCAAAAGATGCTGATTATGAAACTCTGCTGAAAGCTCAGGAGCAATCAGATGAGCCTGAGGAGGAAAAGCAGGAGGATAAAGAAGAAAAGAAAGCTGCTGAACCTAAAAAATCAGAAGAATCCAAGTCATCTAGCAGTAGCTCTGTGGCAAGTCCATCTCCAGTAACTTCTGATGGAGATCGTGTTAAAGCATCTCCATTGGCAAAGAAAATCGCCGAAGAAAAGGGAATTGACATCCGTCAGGTAGCTGGTTCCGGTGATGGAGGAAGAATCATCAAAAGAGATGTAGAAAATTTTGTTCCTACTGCAGCTCCGGCAGCTTCTGCTTCTGCATCTGCTGTAATGCCTTCGGTTGGTCAGGAGAGCTTCACAGAGGAGAAAGTTTCTCAAATGAGAAAAGTGATTGCAAAGAGACTTGCAGAAAGCAAATACTCTGCACCACATTTCTATTTGACTATGGAAATCAATATGGACAAAGCCATCGAAGCTCGTAAGAGTATGAATGAGGTTTCTCCAGTGAAAATTTCCTTCAATGACATGGTGATCAAAGCAAGTGCAGCAGCCTTGCGTCAACATCCTAAAGTGAACTCAAGCTGGTTGGGTGATAAAATCCGATACAATGACCACATCCATATTGGAATGGCGGTAGCAGTTGAGGAAGGACTTTTGGTTCCTGTTATTCGTTTTGCAGACAGCAAGTCATTATCTCAGATTTCCAACGAGGCAAAAACTTTGGGTGGAAAAGCCAAAAACAAAGAATTACAGCCTAAAGATTGGGAGGGTAACACATTCACAATTTCCAACTTAGGGATGTTTGGCATTGATGAGTTCACTGCTATCATTAACCCGCCTGATGCATGTATCCTAGCTGTAGGAGGTATCAAAGAGACGGTAATTGTGAAAGACGGTCAAATGAAAATCGGAAATATCATGAAAGTGACTCTTTCTTGTGACCACAGAGTAGTTGACGGTGCAGTTGGGTCAGCCTTCTTATTGACTCTAAAAGGCCTTTTGGAAGATCCGGTCAGAATATTGATATAAATTATCTGTCAAAAAGTCCTGTTTTCAGGACTTTTTGCTTTTAGTATGGTTATTGGAGAAAGGCATTCGAGATGACGCTGAGAGATTTAAGAAAACTCGAAGTCAGCAGAGTCATCTTTATAAGCAAGAAAACTTTTAATTCATGGAAAGAATCAAATCAACCACCGTTGTAGCTATCAGGCACAATGGGGAAACAGTAATAGGTGCAGATGGACAGGCCACTTTGGGAAATACGGTAGCCAAAAGTAGTGTAAAGAAAATCAGAGTACTGCAAGGAGGGAAAATTGTAACAGGTTTTGCTGGATCCACAGCTGATGCCTTTACCTTATTGGAGAAGTTTGAAGAGAAGCTTGGTGCTTTTGGCAATAATATGAAAAGAGCCGCCGTTGAGTTAGCCAAAGAATGGAGAACAGACAGAATGCTTAGCAAATTGGAAGCGATGATGATTGTTGCTGATAAGGAGGATATCTTGATTATCTCTGGAACAGGAGATGTGATTGAGCCCGATATGGAAATAGCTACTATTGGTTCGGGATCCATGTTTGCGCAGTCAGCTGCAAGAGCAATGAAGAAATTTGCTACCCATCTGTCAGCTGAGGAAATGGTGAGAGAAAGTCTCCATATAGCTGCAGATGTATGTATTTATACGAATCATAATCTGGTGGTAGAAAAAGTGGGGGACTGATAATTTTCTCCTAAGAATTTTGACCGGGACTTGTTCCCGGTTTTTTTATGCCAATATCTTAAACCCAAAGTCACTTTTGCGTGTTTACCCTTTGTACTTACACCTGAAAAATGGAAACAGCAACAGTGAAAAAGACCAACAAGAAGGATTATAGAAAGCTAATTCTAGAAGGTTTTGTAAATCATGTATTAGAAAATGGAACTGCTCCTAATTCGATCTTTAAGTTTGCAAAAGAACTGAAGATGAAAGAGGCAGATTTCTACACTTATTTCACCTCCTTTGATGCAATCAAATCAGCAATCTGGGTTCAGATATTTGAGGATACCATCAGCCAGTTAGAGGCTCAAGAGGTGTATAGAGAATATTCAGCCAGAGAAAAATTTCTCGGTTTTCTCTTCACCTGGATTGAGGAGCTTAAGAAAAATAGATCCTATTTATTGAGTCTGTATGAGCACAGAAGCAAAGCTATGAATCCAATTCCTTCAGAATTGAAGGAGTTTAAAGAAAAATTTAAGGATTTTGCCAGCGATATAATCATGGAGGGAAAGGAAACACAGGAGATCGCCAACCGCCCTGTGATTTCAGATCGCTATGATGAGGCCTTGTGGATTCAGGTATTGTTCGTTTTGAAATATTGGTTGGATGATAATTCTCCAAGATTCGAAAAAACAGATGCCGCTATTGAGAAGTCTGTCAATTTGGCTTTTGACCTGATGGGAAAAAGTGCCCTAGATAGCTTCTTAGACTTTGCCAAATTTTTATACCAAAACAAATAAACCATGGCTGAAAATGTGAAAGAGCAGGAAGCGATACCAGTTTCCAAAGTGCAGAGAGCGGCTAAATTCATTTCTACCGGTGCGAAGGTAGGAGGGAATTATGTGAAGCATTATGCCAAAAAAATGGTTAATCCGGCTTTGGACAAGGAATCCTTACACCAGAGCAATGCGAAAGATATATATAATTCATTAAGTCAATTGAAAGGTTCTGCCTTGAAAGTGGCTCAAATGATGAGTATGGATAAAAACCTTTTGCCAAGGGCGTATCAGGATAAGTTTACCATGGCTCAATATTCTGCGCCACCATTATCCTATCCTTTAGTCGTTAAGACATTTCAACAGCATCTGGGAAAAACCCCTGATCAATTGTTTGACACCTTTACCAGATCCGCAGTGAATGCTGCTTCCATCGGTCAGGTGCATCAAGCTACCAAAGGAGATAAATTACTCGCTGTGAAAATCCAGTATCCAGGGGTAGCTGATTCAGTCGGGTCTGATTTGAAGCTCGTTCGTCCCTTTGCTTTGAGGTTACTTAACATGAATGAGAAGGAACTGGATCATTACATGGCTGAAGTAGAAGAGAGGCTGTTGGAAGAGACGGATTACGTTTTGGAAGTAGAGCGATCCAGAGAAATTTCAAAAGCCTGTGAGCATATTCCAAACTTGAATTTCCCCACCTATTATGATGAATTGAGTGCTGATCGCATCATCACCATGGATTGGATTCAGGGAAAGCATATCAAAGAATGGCTAGAGGCCAATCCTAGTCAGGAGGCTAAAAATCAAATCGGTCAGGCATTGTGGGATTTTTACCATCATCAAGTTCACAACTTGATGCAGGTACACGCAGATCCACATCCGGGTAATTTCATCGTACAGGAAAATGATGTATTGGGGATTATAGATTTCGGATGTGTAAAAGTGATCCCGGAAGAGTTTTACCATGGATACTTCTCTTTGATCAAAAAGGATTTATTGATCAAAGAAGAAGAGCTGAATCAAATTTTCTATGACTTGGAATTTATTTCCGACAAAGATACTGAGCAAGAAAAAGTCTACTTCAAAGGAGTATTCAAAGAAATGATTTCCTTACTGGGGAAGCCATTTCATGTTGAAAAGTTTGACTTTGCTGACGATGGCTTCTTTGAGCAAATTTTTATGTTGGGAGATAAAATCTCGAATGATAAGATGTTTAAAAAGTCTAGGCAGGCGAGGGGTTCCAGACATGGTTTGTACATCAATCGAACCTACTTCGGATTGTATAATTTGCTAAATCAGTTGCAGGCGGAGGTTGTTACGACCAAACCTGATTGGTTGAAATAATAAATGAAAGGCGCTAATTTCAGCGCCTTTTTTCATACCAAGCCTTTTTCGTGGATTCCCATTCATCTGCGAGTAAACTATAATAAATCGTATCCCTTTTTCTTCCGGAGCAAAGGAGCGTATGACTTCTCAATATACCTTCCTCATGGATCCCCATAGCAAGCATGGCCTTTCTTGCGGGAGTATTCAACACATCGGTTTTCAATTCTACTCTTAGCATTTTTTGGACTTCAAAAGCATACTCGAACATCAGGAATTTGATCTGCCTATTATAACCTTTTCCATGATAGTCCTTTCCCAGCCAGGTCCACCCAATTTCAATTCTTTTATCCCTAGGGGAGAAATTTCCAAAGGCGCTGGATCCAATAGGTAGTGTACTTTCTTTATCGATTATTGTGAACTGCAGTCTTTCGCCAGAAAATGTGGGAGCAGCCCAATCCTCAAAATCTTCCTGGCTACTTAAATCATGAGTAAAATAATCCCAAAGTGATTTTTCTCTGCTTAAATCCAATAGTAAAGGAAAATCCTGCCGAGTCATGGGTCTCAGCAGGATTTGTTCATTTTCTAGAATTACATTTTCAAGCATTAGCCTAATACTTCTTTCAGGGTTTGATTAAAGATGGCTACTTCCTCCGGAGTTCCCGTGGAAATTCTGCACCAATCGTTCAAAGGCGGGAAGGGTCTTCCAATGATGATTCCTCTGTCCGCAAAGGTTTTATTTAATTCCCCAATATCTCTTCCAGATTGGAAGAATACAAAATTGGCATGTGAATCCAGGTAAGGTAGTTTCAACTCATCCAAAGTCTTGGTAATGGAGGCTTTTACTTCTTTATTACTACGAATTGAAAAGTCATAAAATTCTTTATCCAAAAGTGCCGCTTTTCCAGCCTCAATAGCCATAATATTGGTATTGGCCACCACCCGATCTCTCAATTTTTCGGCAATTGCAGGCCTTGCTACCATGTATCCTAGACGGATACCTGCCAGTCCATAGGCTTTGGAGAAAGTTCTGGATACAATGACATCTTTTCCTTCTTTGACTAATTCCACCATAGATGGATAATTAGGTTCTGTGATGTAATCATAATAGGCCTCATCACTAAAGACCACTGTTTTCTTGCTGACTGTATTACAAAAATCCTTTACACGATCTGCAGGTAATAGTTTTCCAGTTGGGTTATTAGGGTTACAAAGGAAAACCAGTCTGGTTTGATAAGAAACCCGCTTCTCAATTTCATCCAGATCAAAGTCCAAATCCTTGGTCAAAGGAACCCAGTTGATATCCGTTCCCCACAATTCGGCATAGCTCATCATGGATAAAAATGTAGGGGCGCATGAAATGATCTCACCACCTTGCCCGAATGTGATTCCTGCCACTTTGAGGCCTTCTGTGGATCCTGCTACCATGACAATATGATCCTCAGTAACGCCTTCTTTATCAGCGATCATCTTCACCAAATCCCCATTATAGGCCCAAGGATACCTACAGCCAAGGTCAAAATTATCCATCATGGCCTTTCTCATTTTCTCAGAGGGTCCGTATGGATTTTCGTTTGAACCTAATCGAATTGGACCTTCTAATGGTCTGGGATTAAACTTTTTTACTTCCTCAGCACTAAGCTGTGTGCTTATACCCGTTCCAAATAAGGCCAAGCTTCCGCCCATTCCGGCTTTTTTTAACCAAGATCTTCTTGAAATTCCTGTCATCTTCGCATCATTTTTTTAGTAAAATACCAACTTTTGTTGATCTCTTTTATGAAAATTACATTTTCGGTGTCTCTTTGTTAAAAATAAGTTTTATCCTGAAAATATTCAATAAATAAAATTTCATTTTAATAAGTTGCATATAAACAGAATTATTTTTTAAATTATAAGACAAGCACATCAATCCCTAAACTATGTATAATATGAAAAAGCTGTTATTTTTCTTGGTTTGTGGGTTGCTTTGGTTCTCAAGTCTTAGGGCCCAGCAAACTCAGTATATGGTATTCGAATTTATCAAGGTTGAAAATGATCAAATCTTTGATTACATCGAGTTTAAAGATTTCATGGAAAAAGTTTACCGGCAGGCTCTCAATGATGATCAAATAAATGGATGGGACTTCTGGGCATTGCAGTCAGGAGCGGACCATAGTGATTTCCAATACATCATGATTACGTACTTTGATGATCCGGTGAAAATGATGAATGGTCTGGAGGATAAAAAAATGATAGAGTATACAAAAATCGCCTATCCTCATCTCAGTGAACCTCAAGTGCTAAAGTTATTTGAAAATGCACTTTCGATGAGAGATATGCCCATGAGGCTTTATATGAGAGAAATTGTTAGTACGGAAGACAACTTCCAAATGAAACCTGGTGTACTTGCCTCTTTTGACTTGATGAAGGCTGTGGAGGGTAAGTTCAATCAGTACGAGCAAGCTGAAATGGAAGTGTTTAAACCCATACACCAGAATAAAATTGAAAAGGGTTTGATGGGACACTGGAGCTTCCTCCGAACAGCATTGCCACAAGGGTCTCAAGCAAAGTCAACGCATTTGACCATGAATATGTATAAGGATTATATGCAGTTTTTCAATGCGCAAGCTTATGAGGATTTAGAGCAAACCGCTGAGCAAAGAAAAGCTGTCAATGAAGGTTTGAACTCAAGAGATCAAAAGTGGGTTTACCTAGCAACATTAGAAAATGTAGTTCGCTAATCAATAGTCCGGTTTGTAACTATGCAGGGAGGCTTCGAGACAAAGCCTCCTTTTTCTTTTTAAACAATTTGAACAATAGAAGACCGAAAAGTGGTCCTATGCTCAGTAAACTGATCATTTGTTCAATCGAAAGCCATTTCAGCAGTAGTTGCCCCACTTGAATAGAAACAATTGTCAATGCAAAGCCCAGACAATTCACCAAAGTAAGGGCAGTTCCTTTGTACTGAGCGGGAGTAGCCTGAGCCACCAATGTGGAAAATTGAGGGGAATCAGCTGTAACTAGCATCCCCCAAATCAACAGAAAAATGATCCAAAAATAATGGGGTTCAGTCGGGATAATCAAAACCAATATACAGCAAATGCCAGAACCTAGTAATGCGGTTAATGCTACTTTTTCGCTTCCTATTCTGGATGAAATCAGTCCTCCCACAGCACAAGAAATGGCCCCTACCGCGATGACTGCAAATGAAAGATAAGCGTTTTGAGAAGATTGAATATCCTGAATACTGAACCAAGCAATCAATCCTGGGATAAATGCCCAGAAAGTGTATAGCTCCCACATGTGGCCGAAATATCCTGATGCAGCACTTTTTAAAGCAGGGATCTTAGAGAGGTTAGGGATTAGGCTCCATTCAAATTTCAGATTTTGTTTTCTGAATGGACCATCTGGAACAAAAATCCCAACTATCAATCCTCCTATTATGGCCAAAGCAGAAGTAGTCCAGAAGAGGATTTCCCAAGAAAGCTGAAGTTCTAACCCTCGAATCAAATGCGGGAAAGCTGTACCCAATACCAATGCTCCTACCAAAAATCCCAAGGCAGTACCCAAACCTTTTTCAAAGTAATCTGCCGCTATCTTCATCCCAACTGGGTAAATTCCTGCCAGAAAAAAGCCTACGAAAAATCTACAAATGAGAAGGACTCCCAACTGTAGAGGAATCAATACGATGAAAAGATTGAAAAAGGAGGCTAAAATAGCACTCACCATGAAAACCCATCGAGGAGAAAATCTGTCTGGGATAGAAAAAATAGCGAATAGGAGGGTACCTGATATGAATCCGAATTGAACCGCAATAGTAATGGGTGCAGTCAATTCTGGTTGACCGAGAATTTGACTGATTTCCGGTATTGCAGCATTGGCTGCAAACCAAAGAGAAGTGCCCAGAAATTGAGCAATAACGATCAATATCAGGGCACTTCTTGCTTTACCAGAACTCATTTTGAACCTAAGATTCCTTTGATTTTAGAAACTTCTGCTTCCGAAAATTGAGTGTTTTTCACTGCATTTACATTGTCATCTAATTGCTCAGGTTTTGAAACGCCCACCAAAACAGAGGTAATTCGGCTGTCCTTCAAAAGCCAAGCAATCGCCATTTGAGCCAAGGTTTGTCCTCTAGAGATCGCAACTTCATTAAGTTGACGGATTTGCTCCAACTTTTCTCCTCCAATTTGCTCTGGCTTAAGATATCTTCCGTCTTTTGCTGCCCTTGAATCTTCAGGGATTCCTTTCAAATATTTATCCGTCAACATTCCTTGTTCCAAAGGTGAAAACGCGATACTTCCTATACCATTTTCTCCCAAAACGTCTAATAAACCATCTTCAACCCATCTATCCATCATGCTATACCTAGGCTGATGGATAAGTAAAGGAGTACCGAGTTCCTTCAGAATTTTATAAGCTCTGGCTGTGTCCTCAGCACTATATTGGGAAATTCCTACATAGAGTGCTTTACCTTGTCTAACCAATAGATCCAAGGCACCCATAGTTTCTTCCAAAGGTGTTTCCGGATCTGGTCTATGGTGATAAAAAATATCTACATAATCTAGTCCCATACGTTTGAGACTTTGATCACAGCTAGCTACCAAATACTTTTTGGAGCCCATATTTCCATAAGGTCCGGGCCACATATCCCATCCTGCTTTGGAAGAAATGATGAGTTCGTCCCGATAGGGTAAAAAATCTTTTTTTAGGATTCTACCAAAATTTTCCTCAGCGGATCCATAAGGAGGACCGTAGTTGTTCGCTAAGTCGAAGTGTGAGATACCCAAGTCAAATGCTCTTCTCAATATTTTTCTTCCCAAAGTAAAATCAGCATTATGGCCGAAATTATGCCAGAGACCAAGGCTTATTTCTGGGAGAAGCAATCCGCTTTTTCCTGTTCTTCGGTATTTCATCTGAGCATAACGGTCAGTTGAAGGAAGATAGGGAGGTAAAGGATTGTGGTCGTTGATGTTCATAAATAGGTTTTTTTAGGTTATGCGAACCAAATTAAGGCGATAAAAATAGATATCAAACAAATTCCTATAACTGCTAGCCAAGACTTAATGATAAACTTGATCCAGTCATTGAATTTGATGCCTGCTGCTGCAATTACCGCCATCATTCCACCATTTGTAGGGGTAAGCAAATCCATCATGCTAACTGCGTATTGGCTGGTAAATACTGCAAGCTGCCTGGAAATTCCCAATAAATCCATTAGGGGGCTTGCCAAGGGAATGGTAAGGACAGTTTGGCCAGAAGTACTTGGAACTGGGATATGGATAAGAAGCTGACTGATAAATAAACCCATCACTGCCAATTGATCTGGAAGCCCTTCCAAAGGAGTAAACATGGAGTGTATTACCGTATCGATGATCATTCCTTTCTCTAGAATCAAATAGACACTTCTTGCCAAGCCCACAATCACACCTGCAAATATCATTTCTCCGAAACCAGCTGTATATACTCTTGCCGTTCCGTTTATGCCTAATTTTCCGATCAGTCCACAGGCAAATCCAATCACAAAAAAGAATGCAGACATTTCATTGTATCCCCAGTCCTTTTGGGTAATTCCCCAGCCCATAAATATGATTCCTCCTAATGAAAGAAAAAGAATCAATCCATTTCTCCATCCTATGGAAGAGGGCTTTAATTCTATTTTTTCAGTAATTGAATTTTTATTTTTTCCATTTCTGATCATTAAAAAAGTCCAAACTCCTATCCCAATCGCGAAAAACACCAATCGATAAACCAAGCCCTCAGAAACTTCGACTTCTGCTAATTTTTGAGCTAACAAAGAATTGAATGGATTAATAGGGGATAAGGCCGCTCCAACCAATGAAGAACCCAAAGTCAAACCTACTATGGATTTTACATCATAATTGAGCTTTTTGGACAATACTATCAGGAGAGGAACCATAGCAATTATTTCCTCCTGCATGGCAATGGTTGCCCCGGCTATTGAAAAACAGATGGAAAGTATGACCAATAATAAGTAAGTGTTTCCGCGGAAACTGTAGATCAATGCTTCAACCCCTTCTTGCAATGCTCCAGTCTTTTCAACAACATAAAAGGCCCCGCCTATAAGCAGGATAAGGACTAGAATATCGGCGCCCAAAATAATCCCCTCCGGGATAGCTTTGACCATTTCATCGTAGGAGACATTTTGCTTTTCTATAGCTTCGTAACTTCCCTGAATCACCACTTCCCGTCCAGTATATTCATCGATTTGCCTATCATAAGTTCCTGACGAAACCAAAAAGGTCGCTAGCCAAGACAATAGGACGAAAGCCAAAAGAATGATTAATGGATGTGGAAAAGAGATTTTCATGGGTTTTGTTGGATGAGGGAGTGGATTTCACTTGCCAGGTTAACTCTAAAATTGTCTCGGTCCCGAGTATTCGAAAGAATTATTAATCCAAATTTTTCTTCGGGATCAAAAAGTAAAAGAGCACTAAATCCAGCTTGGCCTCCAAAATGACCAATAAACTGCTGCTTATTAATTTCAATCTTTTGAAATCCCGCAGGAGCTTTTTCAGGGTCTGTTTGGAGCCAAAGAAGCTCTTCCTGCATATTTCCTAAATGAAGACGTATTAGCTGCAGTAAGGCATTGTTAAGATCTTCTACAGAGCTCTGGAGGCCGGAAGAAGGGGAGGGGTGTGATTGATATTCAATAGGAGATTCTTTTAGCCTTTTCCAAACAGATGTTTTTCTGTAGCCCCCATCAATTATCAAACTTTCATTAAAATAACTGGATTTCATTCCCAATTGCCAGAAAACAGATTCTTGAACCAATTGATCGAAACTCGCTCCTGAAGAGAAGGAAAGCAGGAATCCCAATAAATCAAAATTGATATCTGCATAATTATATTCTCTTTTTCGACCAAGTTTTGGTGAACCTTCTAAAAAATCCAAGACATAGTTATCAAGACTTTGATCTTTCTTTTGCTTGAAAAACTCGTTAAAAACTGTTTTGTCTTTTAATCCTGATTCATGCCGGAGTAATTCTTCAAAGGATATTTTTCCCAAATCTGATTCAGGACTAATTAAAGGGTGTTGCAGGATTGAAATAGGGTCAGCTACATTCAGGCCCAGGCTCTGGAAGTGCCTGGCGACAGCCAAACTGGTAAAGATCTTTGAGATAGATGCAACTGGAAGGATGGTGTTTGTCTTCAATGAATCTTTGGATTCCAGTTCATTAAAGCCAATGGCTTTTTGGTAAGTCACCTTCGAATTTCGAACAACCGAAACTGCGAGACCTGAGAGTTGATTTTGATTGAGTGTGGCTATTAAGATAGAGTCCAGCTTTTCCTTTTTTGAATGACTGGCTAAATGCGGGGCGAAGCTAACTTTTGGAAAACTATTCCACCATTCATATCCGTAGAAAAGGACTGCTCCTACGATTAAAACCCAAAGAATTAACTGGATAGTTTTTTTCATTCTATTGAATTATTCAACTTCATTATTCACAGTTTCCTTTTTATTCAAAATAGGCTTTTTCGATAGGTATTCTTTTGGCAACTGCTTTTTTAGATCTTTCACAAATTGGTGGTAGTCCACCGTAATGGTATGCCTTGGGGTTTCTATTTGATTGTAATGTGGGTTCTTTACCTCTTTTTGACAAAGCTCCCCTAAGTTGGAAGGCCTTTTCCACTTGCCAATTAATTCTTGAGCCATCAGCTTACTTTGTAATTCTGCTCCCGGCCAAATACAGCCCAAAGGCTGAAACATGCCAATGAAATAAAGATTTTGGAATTCGGGATGAAACATTTTTAAATAGAGGGGAACAGGTCCTTTACTATAGTCTACAAAGTCTTTTTCAAAAAAGGGATGACTCAACCAATACCCAGTGCAAGCAATGATCGTATCAAATTCTTCTTCTCTGCCATCTTCAAAAATGACTTTTTTTCCTTCGAATCGCTTGATATCCAGTCTAGGTTTGACCTTGCCATGTCGTATTTTATGCAGAAGCTCATCATTGATGGTAGGATGAGTAGCGCCGAAGGCTTCAGTGGGAGGTCTGAGTCCATAAGCTTCATTTTTCCCGATAATGATTCTCAGTAAAATAGAATTGAGGAACATCCTGATCTTAGGAGGGATCCATTTACTTTGCTCAGCTACTTTATCGGATGGCTTCCCGAAAATGAATTTGGGTACAATTCTGTATCCTCTTCTCCAGCTAATAGCTGTTTTCGAGGAAACTCTGCTGGTTTCTACCGCTACATCGCATGCTGAATTGCCTCCCCCAATGACCAAAACCCTTTGGTCTTTAAATGGAGTTGCCTTTTTGAATTGATGGGAATGGAGGAAGTCTCCCGAAAATTCTCCGGGATATTGAGGATATCTGGGCTTCCAATGGTGTCCATTGGCCACAACTAGATGGGTGAAAATCTCCACAGTCTCCTTGCCATCTTTTTCAGTAGTTATTTCCCATGTTTTTTGGTCTATCCATTGACATTTTTTGACTAAAGTACCAAAGCGGATGAATGGATATAAATTGAATTTGGTAGCATAAGCCTGAAAATATCTTCTCAATTCATCATGAGAAGGGTAATCGGCAGTTTCAGGATCAAATTCATCGAAAGTAAAGTCCTCGTATTGGGAAAGAGTTTTGGAGGAAATGATATGAGTTGTTTCAAAAACACTGGAATGAGATTCGTCCTCTGAGTAGATCCAGTTTCCGCCCACATCTTGGTTTCTATCAAAAGCAACCGCATCAATTCCTTGGTCCAGTAAGTTTTTTAAAGCGGTTATTCCAGAAGGACCTACACCGATTACAGCTACTTTTTGGTTCATAGGTTGATTGCTGAATTTTTCTTTTCCAGATGACTGAAATCACAATCTAACTCATTTCTGTTCCAGTTTCCAACTTCAGTTGCCCCTTGATAAGTGCTTTGTAGAAAACTCATTAAGGTTTCTCTGGGATTGGAAGAGCTTTGCACTGCCTTATAGGGTAGCATAAACTCACCCATGTCAGCGTGCCAAAATGCAGTGTCTGGCTGGACTGAGATTGCCCTAAAATGCTCATGATTAGGATAGCAATAAGCGTAAAAACAAGCTTCAGGAAAGTCAGCGTTTCCTGGCCAGAATCCAACACTGAAAACTTCGTGGGAATAGGCTTCCTGCATTACATCTAATGGCATATTGGGCATTTCTCCTTGAAATTCAGGAGCTGCAGATCCTGAAAATCTAGTATAGGCTAAATCAAAGGATCCCCAGAAAAAATGAATCGGACTGCTTTTTCCTCTGAATTTGGCTCTGAAAACGCTAAAAACATTTTGAACCTGAATTAAACTTTTCCAAAGCTTTTGTGCTTCATTCGGGAGATAGGACAGCCGCTTGTTGTTTTTTGCAAATGGAATGGCTTCAGGGATTTCATTGGGCTTTGAATGGATTTTAACCGAAATGCCCAGGAACTTCAATTTTTCTTGGAGTTGCTCATAAAAGCTGGCGACGGTTTGACCACCTAGCGAAAACCTATCTCGATTGCCATTGCTTGTTTTTATTTTTAACTCATGCCTGGTGAAGTCCAATCGTATTTCAAAAATTCCATTTTCGTAGGGGATTGGACCAGTAGTGAACCCCTGAGCATCGATATATAAGGCTACATGCCAAGAATGATTTTGCCATGGTGATTTTTTCAACCTTACTTTTCCCACCATCTGTGTCCAATGGTGAAGTAGGTATAATGTGTCTTTGTATAACTCAAAATCGAGCTGTGGCCAGGAGTTTTTGCGAGTTGACATAGGAAAAATTTAAATATATATATCCGCTTTCTTACCAGTAACAACCAGATACGGCTTTTTGTCAAGTAAATGGATCAGAATCCGGAAGCTTCGCCTGCCTGCCGTGGCTGGGTCTTCGGTCATCGGTCGCCTGTACTGAGCGAAGTCGAAGTATCCAATCGGTCAAACAAAGAAAATATGGCAACTGGCATGATTGCGGATAATCAGTAATTTAAATTTCAATTTATGGTTTTTAGATCAATTGTTGAAATTTTATTTTCTCTAACGAAAATCAAATAAAATTAACAGCTTAAGTTTCCCAAAGAGTATAGGTGAATATTAGGATCAAAGCAAAACCTCTTTGAGGATCTTCATTCCTTCTGTAGCTGATTTTTGAAAATGGGTAAGATTTTTCGGTAAGCTATAAAAGCTAGAATTAGGGTCAATTAGGTAAATCGGGATATTTGAAGGCGCATAATCCACAATACTCGCCGCAGGGTAAACCTGCAAAGATGTACCAATAATTAGAAAAATATCGGCCTTTTGGGCTATATCAATCGCCTCCAGCATTTTAGGTACAGGTTCACCAAACCATACTACATTTGGTCGCAGTTGACTTCCCCGTTCGCATTTATCTCCTTTTTTGATTTCCCAGTGATCCAGGTCATAGACCAAGTTGGGGTCTAAGGAGCTTTGTGCCAATCTCAACTCACCATGTAGATGGAGTACATTTTTGGAACCGGCCCTTTCATGTAGATCATCTACATTCTGAGTGATAATCTGCACATCAAAATTATCCTCCAACTCAACCAATATTTGATGCGCTAGATTTGGCTGGCATTCAAGCATCTGTTTTCTTCTCTGATTATAGAAGTCTTGAACCAAGTCCTGGTTTTTTCTCCAGCCCTCCGGACTTGCCACTTCCATTACATCATGTCCTTCCCAAAGCCCTCCACTGTCCCGAAAAGTTTTAATTCCGCTTTCTGCGGAAACTCCGGCACCTGAAAGAACTACCAATTTTTCCATAAAGGATTAAGATTTTGATTACTCAATGATTTGTAATGTATCATTTAAGTTAAAAAATTAAAGCCGGTTTAAGCCGGCTTTTAATTTACTTCTTTTTCGAAAAACGCCCTTTTTTCTTTGTATCAGGCTGATTTTCTATGATTTCTATGGTTTCAGCATAAGTGAGCTCTTCCGCCTCTTTGTCTTTAGGGATTTTGAAGTTGTTTTTGCCAAACTTGATGTAAGGACCCCATCTTCCGTTTAGGATCTGAATTTCAGGATTTTCATCGAAGGACTTGATGTGCTTTTTGGCATCTGCCTCACGCTTATCCTTGATTAATTGAATTGCTTCCTCCTCTGTGATACTAAGTGGGTCCTGCTCCTTTTGCAAAGAAACAAAAGAGCCATCATGTCTTACATAGGGACCAAATCTCCCGATGGCAGCCACAATTTTTTTATCTTCAAACATGCCCACATCTCTTGGTAACTTGAAGAGTTCCAAAGCATCGTCCAAACTGATGTTTTCAATGAATTGCCCTTTTTTCAAACTGGCATATTGCTTCTCCTCATCTTCATTGTCTCCAATCTGAACCAAAGGTCCAAATCTTCCCAAACGAGCAGTCATGGGTTTTCCTGATTGGGGATGATTTCCTATGAACCTACTGGTATTGACATCCTGTCTTGAAACTTGTTCTGTCTCCTCAACTCGATGATGGAATTTGCCATAGAAGGAATCAATCATATCCTGCCAATCTTGGCCTCCGGCAGCAATGTCGTCAAATTCTTTTTCCACCTTGGCGGTGAAATTGAAGTCAATCACATTAGGGAAATGCTCCACCAAAAAGTCGTTTACTACCATTGCAATATTGGTAGGGAAAAGCTTTTGCTTTTCAGCTCCTGTGATTTCGGTCTTAGTTTCCTCCTTGAATTTCCCTTTGGAAATTTTCATTTCCTGATATTCCCTTGGGGTTCCATCTCTAGATTCTTTGAGGACATAATCCCTTTTTTGGATAGTTGAAATTGTAGGAGCATAGGTGGATGGTCTTCCTATTCCCAATTCCTCCAGTTTTTTCACTAAGGATGCTTCAGTATATCTAGGGGCAGAGCGAGTAAAGCTTTCTCTTCCTTTCATTTCCAGAAGATCCAGTTTCTGTCCTACTTTCAGTGGAGGCAAAAGTGATTTGTTGGTGCTTTCCTCTTCTTCTGGCTCGTCATCGGTGCTTTCCAGATAAACTTTAAGGAACCCGTCAAATTTGATGATCTCTCCATTGGCTGTCAAAGTCAATTCAGAGTTGGAAATGCCAATATTGACTACCGTTTTTTCCAATTCAGCATCAGACATCTGAGATGCAATTGCTCTTTTCCAGATCAGTTCGTACAACCTCTGCTCATTTCTGTCTCCGGAAACGCTTGATTTGGAGAAATCCGTTGGTCGGATAGCTTCGTGAGCTTCCTGTGCGCCTTCAGATTTTGAAGTATACTTTCTGGAATGATGATAAGGCTTTCCGTAAGAATCTTCAATGGCACTTTTTGCTGACTGCATAGCATCTTCAGAAAGGTTGACGCTGTCAGTACGCATATAGGTAATCTTACCAGCTTCATATAGCTTTTGAGCCACAGACATAGTTTGGGCTACAGAGAAGTACAGTTTTCTACTGGCTTCCTGCTGAAGGGTAGAAGTAGTAAATGGTGGAGCCGGCGATTTTTTGGCTGGTTTTTTTTCCAGATTAACAATGCTGAACTCAGCATCAAGGCAAGCTTTCAAAAACTCTTCTGCCTCTTCTTTAGTCGGGAACTTCCTTGGAAGCTCGGCTTGAAAAGATTTTCCTTCTACTTCAAATTGAGCTGTAATACGGAAGGAAGACTTTGCTTTGTGAGCTTCGATTTCCCGCTCTCTCTCCACTATCAATCTTACAGCCACCGATTGAACTCTTCCCGCCGAAAGTCCGGTTTTGATTTTTTTCCAAAGGATAGGGGAAAGTTCAAATCCGACTAATCTGTCCAAAATTCTTCTTGCCTGTTGCGCATTGACTAAATCATAGTCAATACCTCTTGGGTTTTGAATGGCTTTGGTGATTGCATTTTTGGTGATTTCACGAAATACGATTCTCTTGGTATTTTCATCCTTTAGATTCAGGACTTCCTTCAAATGCCAAGAAATAGCTTCTCCTTCCCGGTCATCATCACTTGCTAGGTAAACAGTCTCAGAATCCTTTACCAGGTTTTTGAGGTTTTTGATTACCTCTTTTTTATCAGGAGTGACCTCATAGGTCGGTTTAAATCGGTTTTTGATATCAATCGCTTTATCACCTTTCGGTAAATCTCTAACGTGGCCATAGCTAGAGGCCACTTTGAAATCCTTGCCCAAGTAACCTTCAATGGTTTTTGCTTTGGCAGGTGATTCGACGATTACAAGGTTTTTAGACATAAAAAGCAGTTTTCATTTACCCGAAGGCTTGTTTTGAAAAGCTAAAAATAGACGGCATTGTTTTCACGTGCAAATATTACTCCTTTATAAAGCGTTACTTTGTATGAATAGGTTGTCAATTATTCGCTAAATTATAGAGTAAGCAAAAATCAACTATGAAGAAGTTATTTCTTCTCCGACATGGAGAGGCAGGTTTTGTAGAAGGAAGTGATTTCCAAAGGCCACTTACACCCAGAGGAATAACTACCATAAAAAAAGTTGGAGCCATACTCCAAGAAAGCATCGATGAGATCGATTTGATGTATTGTAGTCCGGCACAACGTACAAGAGAGACCGCCGAATGGTTAGGGAAATACGTATTAATCAAAAATTCAGAGCTTCAACTTAATATTTATAGCGGTGATCTCTCTACCATGATCCAAATGATAGATTCCACTCCCGATGAGGTATCAAGCTGTTTGATTGTAGGCCATAATCCAGTGATAAGCCTTTTGCTATCCTCCTTGTCAGACTCAGAATATATTAATCTATCACCCGGCAACTTGGCTATTTTGGAGTTTGATGTTGAGTCTTGGAAATTAATTATTTCGGGAAGTGGCGACTTGAGGGAAATAATAAATTAAAAAAAGTCGCAGATGATATATTCTGCGACTTTTAAGAAGGGATTATTTTCCACCAATAAGGGAATTTAACGGCTTATATGGAGTTCAAAGTTTGCGAAAAAGCAACTTCGGTTATCGGTCTTCCGGCTTTTGTTTAATCCATTTGGTTTCCGAAGAAAATGGCATTCAGAAATAATTTATTGGTGCCATACCAAGCTCCTCTGAAATTTGGGCTGTCAAAGAAATGAATTACTCTACCTCCGCCAGTAGGCGAGATCAGTACACTCGCGCTTTGCTTAAGCTTTTCTAAATTATCCTTGGAAATATATCCTCCCAAATAAGGATTTGCTGTATACTTGATTGGAGTCAGATATTTATCCTTACTAGGTTGGATAAAGAGGTTGGTGTTTCTATAAACCGGAATGGTTTCATTTCTATATCCGTAGGCAATAGGATGAGTAAGGTCCAGTCTTGCCATATAAATACTTCCTCCTACTGCCTTAGCGCCTTCAAAATCTCTCCTTGTCTCAAAAGGAAGCTCCTTTGGTTCGGCTTTTTTCTCTAAATCTACCAGAGACTCTTTGGTAATTTCTTTTTGGTTTAACCAAAGACTCGCGCTTTTCATGGAAATGATAGTTCCACCTCTATTTACCCAGTCTTTGATATGACTTACTGAGGATTCAGACAAGGAGCTATAGGATCCAGATGGCATGATCAGCGTATTGTAGTCGAAAAGATTAACTCGATTAAACATATCCGAATTTATCTTGGTAATAGGCATCCCTACTTTAGTGTCCATCAAATGCCAAATCTCTCCTGCCTCGTAGGATGAAATGCCAGGGCCAACAATCATGATCACTTTTGGCTCTTGAACTGCACCTACCAGATTGGAACCTAAATCAATACCTGACACATTCAGCCCGGTGGTTACTTTGTAGACCTTCTGAGAGTTCTTTGCCGCAAGTTCTTTCAGGTGCTTTTGAATATCTTCCTTTTTAAGTTTCTGGAAACCCATAGGGATCATCAAAGTACCTCTGACAAAATCTACTTTCCCGTCCTGTGTCTGGGAGCTAAAATCCCGATTAATAACCTCGACATGGATTCCTGCCTGCTGTAAGTCGTGGAGCATTTTTGGAGCAAAATAATCAGACCAGTCTATGAGGTAAGCGTAGGCATTTCCTTCAGGAAACTCATAAGAAGGCATAGAAGATTTCAGCACTTCTGTTCCAACCTTTGCACCAGGGGCGGAGGCAAAAGGAACACCATATGAAGCTGCCATAGTCCAAGCAGAAGCATCATAAAAGACTGAATCCGCAAATTCCTTTACATATTCAAACATGGTTCTCACCATTCTATACTGAGGTTGAGCGGTAGGAACCACCCAGGATTTGCCTTTTTTGAAGCTTTGTCCTCCAACCGTTAAATCACTGCTGTTTTCATAGACCTTGATTTGGTGATCTCTGAGGAATTGAATGAACAACTGATTTCTGCTTACATCATAAGGGTCTCCGAATACATAGTTTTTTGCCGGATCTTTGGACCCTTCAGATACTGCTGACTCGAAAAATTCACGCAGGTAATTATGCATGTATTCCCTGTTGTCCAAAGCCGCTTCCATGGTAGCTAGCGAGTTCACCACATGGTTTCTAATCGTAAAAGCAAAACTGATATCACCTCGCTGGCTAGCTTGCAAATGTCCCCTGCTACTGGCAGTTTCAAAGACCAAACCTAATCCTCCGTGAATATCAGGGTAGGTGGATCCATAACCTGGGTAACTATTGTCAAAAACCTCTTTAGTCCAATAAAGACTTCCGATTTCATCCATGTATTTGGCAAAGTATTTGGCAAATCTCGGATTGATATCATCGTAGTTTTTTCTTGGAACTACCGGATTTTCTGATCCATAAGGTTTGGTAGGCTCAAAAAAGTAGGTGCTATTGGTGCCCATTTCATGAAAATCTGTGGTGACATTAGGATACCACTGATGGTACCAAGCGATTTTCACTTGGGATTCAGGATGAGCTAAAGGCAACCAGTCTCTATTTAGGTCAAACCAGTAATGATTGGTTCTTCCTCCCGGCCAAGCTTCATTATGCTCTCTATCCAAAGGATCTGCAACAGGAGGGAAGCCTTTATTGGAATTAGCCCATAAGCTATGCCTGTCTCTACCATCTGGGTTCACAGTTGGATCGAAATGAACCACCGCATTTGCTCTCAGATTTTTTGCCAAGTCTGATTGAGAAGCTAAAAGCCAATAAGCAGTAAGCATCGCGGCCTCTGCAGACGAAGGCTCATTACCGTGTACGCCATATCCTTGGTGAATGATGGATGGCATCGAACTCACGTCAGGTTTCGGTTTGGATGGATCAGCCAATTGCAGTTGCTTTTGACGAATCGCTTCCAAATTGGCCATATTGCTAGCCGAAGCGATGGTTAAAATGATTTTCGGTCTATGTTCGTGGGTATAGCCTATGGTTTGGAGTTGAGCCAAATCACTTACTGCATCCAACTTTTCATAGTATTTGACAATCAAATCGTATCGGGTGTGCCAATCACCGATAGGATAGCCGAGAAATTCTTCCGGGGAAGGGATAGCAGGATCAAAACTTTCGCCTGGAAAGAAGTAATCTACTTGTGCATTGGCTTGCAAAAAGGTGAATAAACTTAAAATTAGTGCGGTTAGTAGTCTTTTCATATTTGGTAATTTTCTGAAAATTAGGAAAGGAATTTGGCCTGACAATGAAAAATCCATCAATGGTTTTTTGATTGCGTTCATTTGGGCTTAATTTAATGGAATAAAAATTTTACCCTAAATAATCTATTGTATGAAGACTTCTTTGAAACTTCTTTTTGTCTGCATGTTTTTGTGTGGATTTAGTGTCACCACTTTTGCTCAAAATCCAACTCCTCCCCAATTACCGCCACAGGCTACTGAGTTTTATACCCCTGTTCCACCTAAAATTATTCCCGGAAGCCAGAATAATCTTCCGCCATCTGATGCCATAGTTCTATTCGACGGAACAAGCCTCAATAATTTTGTCTCAACGAAAGACGGTTCAAGTCCAGCTGATTGGAAAATAGAGAATGGCGAATTGGTTGTGGTGAAAGGAAAAGGTGATATTCAATCCAAGCTTCCATTTGGAGATGCTCAATACCATGTAGAATGGTCAGCTCCTACAGAGATTGTAGGAGAAGGGCAGGGTAGAGGTAATTCTGGATTCTTCCTGATGGGTATGTATGAAGTACAGATTTTGGATAGCTATGAAAGTAAAACCTATACTAATGGACAAGCTGGAAGTATTTACAAGCAGTATCCTCCCTTGGTGAATCCATTAAGAGCTCCCGGTGAATGGAATTACTATGATATCATATTCAAAGCGCCAAGATTTGATCAAAATGGAATGTTGACTTCACCTGCGACCGTGACGGTTTTGATCAATGGTGTGGTCGTGCAAAACAATGTGATTTTAAGAGGTCCAACTGAGTACATAGGAATACCCAATTATAAGGCACATGCGGAGAAATTACCAATAAAGTTGCAGGATCATGGGAATCCAGTGAGATTTAGAAATATCTGGGTAAGACCTTTGTGAAGGTAGAAGTGAGAAATCTAAAATTTGAAATTTCAAAAATGGAGTCTCCGATTAATGGTTCATGTTTATTTAATATGGATATCCGCTTTCTTACCAGTAACAACAAAATACGGCTAATTGTCTGCTAAAAGGATCAGAATCCGGAAGCTTCGGTCTTCGGTCATCGGTCTTCCAATCGGTCAAGCAAAGAAAATAAGGCAACTGGCATGATTGCAGATAATCAGATATTTAATAAAAATCTGGAGACAGCTAATTATGAAATCTTATACTCTTCAAATTTCCCAGGCAATCACCCAATAACTATTAACTCTAAGCCTTAATAACCTAAAACATCATGTCATCAAGAAGAAAATTTTTGCAAAACACCATGCTCCTGGGAGCTGGTTTAAGTATGCCCAGTATTTTAACTGCGGAGGATTTTGGAACTTTTACCCGAAAAATTAAACCCTCAGACCAGCTCAATTATGGGGTGATTGGATGCAAAGGGATGGGGTGGTCCAATATGAATGCCCATCTCAAAATCCCAAATGTCAACTGTGTGGCTTTGGCAGATGTAGACCAAGCAGTATTGGATCAGAGAAAGGAAGATGTTTTCAAACTACGTGGTACAAGACCTAAGCAATACAAGGATTACCGGAAAATGCTGGAAGATCCAGATATAGATGTGGTGATTATTGGTACTCCAGATCATTGGCATTGCCTGAATATGGTTGATGCCGTTTCTGCCGGAAAGCATGTTTATGTAGAAAAGCCCATTGCGAATACCATTGAGGAGTGTCGGTTGATGGTGAAAGCCCAGGAAAGGTATGGGAAGGTGGTGCAAGTAGGGCAATGGCAGCGTTCCGGCTCTCAATACGACCAGGCTATTCAGTATGTCAAATCAGGTAAACTTGGCCAAATCCGATTGGTAAAATGCTGGGCTTATCAAGGATGGATGAAACCTGTGCCCGTACTTCCCAATGGCCCTGCGCCTACCGGAGTTGATTATGATATGTGGTTAGGTCCTGCTCCAAAGCGGCCTTTTAACCCAAATCGATTTCATTTTAATTTTCGTTGGTTCTGGGATTACGCAGGAGGATTGATGACAGATTGGGGTGTACATGAAATAGATATTGCCCTTTACGCCATGGGAGTCAGCGCTCCAAAATCTGTGATGGCTTCAGGTGGAAAATTTGCCTATCCTGATGATGCTTCGGAAACCCCCGATACCTTACAGACAGTGTATGAATATGATGGATTTAATATGCTTTGGGAGCATGCTACAGGAATTGATGGAGGAAATTATGGAACTACAGAAGGAATCGCCTTTATAGGAAATAATGCGACTTTGGTGGTGAATAGAGGAGGTTGGAAAGTAATCCCTGAAACAGAGAATGTCGACGGACAAAGAGTACCTAAAGTGGAGGAAGTTCCTCATACCAGACCCTCAGGCCCAAGTGCATTGGATCTACATGCGGTCAACTTTGTGGAGTCCGTCATGGCCAATGACCCCAGCAATTTGAAATGCGCTATACAAACAGGTTCGGTAGCTGCTATCAATGCGCAGATGGGAAATATTGCTTACAAAACTGGTAAAAAGGTTTATTGGGATGCTACCAAAAATCTATTTACCGATATAGAAGCAAATCAATTGATCAAAGCCAATTATCATAATGGCTGGAAGTTACCGGTAGTTTAATGTTTGGATATAAGAAAAGGCATGGACCCCTAATCCATGCCTTTAAGATTTAAAAAAAATATCAACTCATTAAAACCTTAGAATAAAAGTCAAATTATTTGTCATTCATATTAGAAGTAATTTCATCCGCAATTGCTTTTAATTCTTCTTTGGAAAATTTTTTCCCCATCCATTTTACAGGACTGTCTTTAGAGACTATTTCACTTATATATGTCTTTTTAGTAGGGATTGAAAAAGAATAATCAGAATTTGATGATTCCTTTACTTCAAAGTATATGGTTGTTTCGCAACTTGATTCATCAGAAACTTTCACGAAATAAGAACCAGCTTTTAGATTTTCGGCAAGCTCTTTATCCTTTAATCCATGACTCCACTCAATTTTCAATGTTGAATTATCGAAATTTTTAATGCCTAATTTGGCAGTACCCAATTCGTTGGATTCAATATTGGCATTTTTGATTTCTAATATTTCTGCGAAAATTGGCATAGGTGGTTGCACCACAAATCTTTCTTCTACCTTGTTTCCATCCTTGTCCTCGATGAAAACAGTGTAAGTGCCAGGATTCAAGTCACTCAGAATATGATCTGAGACTTTATTTCTTGAGGAGATCTTGTATGGTGGATTCCCACCTTTAATGTCTATGAAAGCAAAACCCTTGTCGTCAAAACTGCAAAGTTTGAGTTTGCCGGAAATGTTCACTCTCAATACAGCATTTTTCTCGTTTTCCTCACCATTTTTTTCAGTTGCATAACTGAAGGTAGTAAGGCCTAGAAACAAGAACAGGATACTCAATGTCAATTTTGCTTTCATGATCCTATTTTTTATGTTGTTTGTAATTCAATTTTTTGCTTTTCGTATAACCTTTAATGAGTTATATGTTTTAGAATAATATTTTATGTAGTTTATGTACACCAAAATGATATTCTACATATCCTTATTATTTCTATTATTATATGCTATAAATTCTTTATGTCCAAATAAAATTCTTGAATTATTTTTAAAATACTGAATGTCATTTTTTTCAGCTAATCATAAATAGCTAGGAACTTCAACCTCTTATTTGATAAATACAGAAATCTTAATGTGAAAAAATGGCCCCTATAAATGCGTCTATAAAAATCTAACTAGATAGGATTGGTTCCTTTGTTAGATTGCTGGTGTATTAAATTGGGGATTTTAATAAAGCGAAAAATTAATATTAACTTTTATGGATATCCGCTTTCTTACCAGTATTGACAAAAATATGGCTTATTGTCTGCTGAATGGATCAAGATCCGGAAGCTTCGCCGTGGCTGGGTTTTCGGTCATCGGTCGCCTGTACTGAGCGAAGTCGAAATATCCAACCAGTTAATCAAGGAAAATAAAGCAACTGATATGATTCCGGATAATCAGAAAACCATTTAAACCTAATCCCAAATCCAAGTGCCCACCGAGCCTGCTGGTAAGGAAACATCAAATACTTTGCTTCCTTCCTTGATTTGAAAAGCTTGAAGTTCAGAACTTTCATTGAGGGCAATCAATACACGTTTTCTATCCGGCCTTAAAAAAGCCACGTTTGGTAGGTTTGAGATCTCTGGGCTGTCAATTCTTACAGAACCCGGATCAACAAATTTGCTTGCATGCGCTATTATATAATATGCAGGATTTCTAGTCACTTCCTCACCATCAATAGTCACTGCGCCCAAGCACCTGTCGCAACCTCCTCTGTCGGTATGTGGAGTTAAAGTCGGGTTGGAGGTAAGGTTCCATTCCAACACAGTTTTAGCCCAATTCCTTGTCGCTCCTATAATCAGGTTTTTGGTGTGCCAAGCCAGATCACCTGGGAGATTTCCCGGTGCACCTATCCATTGCTCCGTGAAGTAGATGTTTTTGTCGGGAAAAGCCTGATGAACTTCCGATAAAGCTTCGATTTTGCCTCCATATAGATGAAAGGCAGAACCGTCTATGTAAGGATACGCAAGTGAATCCTCTAAAACCGTGATTGGATAGTCTGGCCTATCGGCATTATGATCGTAAATGACGATTTTGGTTTGGATTCCAGCCTCTTCAAAGGCAGGCCCCAAATGTTGGCCAATAAACCTAGCCTGCTGTTCAGGCAACATCAATAAGGATGGATTATTCCCAGGATGTAGCGGTTCATTTTGAATGGTTAAGGCATGAATAGTGATGCCTTGCGCTTTCATTGCCTTTATATATTTAACCAAGTATTGGGCATAGCTAGCTTCGTATTCTTCCAGTAATGATCCACCTCTGGTATCTCTGTTATCTTTCATCCAGGAAGGAGGGGACCAGGGAGAAGCCATCAATTGTATTTTTGGGTTGATGGAAATAATTTCTTTTAAGATTGGAATTACATCCAAAGTGTCTGGACCTAAGGTAAAAAACTCCAATTCAGGATCTACACCCAAAGAATCTGATAAGTCATTGTAGGAAAAAGGATATTCATTCAAATCAGAGGCTGCAACAGATAGTCTTAAATAGGAAATTCTGATAGATTTTTCATCGTCCCCAAAAAGCTCTTTTAGCAAATCAAGTCTAGCAGAGTCACTCATGCCCAAAAGGTGTTGAGCGCTACCTTGAGATAAAGTGAATCCAAACCCATCCATCTCCTGATAAATGATTTCAGGATCTATTGCTAGGCTTTGCTCTGACTCCGAAATGAAATACACATCCTGCTTTTCAAACAAAATGGGTTGATTGGGATCAGTCAACCAAAATTCAATTTCCTGCTTAGGTTTGGCGCAAGCAATGCATGTTATTAAAAGCAATAGATAGGATAGTCTTTTCATAGGCATAAAAAAAGCTCCAAGATTAATTGGAGCTTGAATTTGTGTTAAATCATATCAGAAAGCAAGAGCTGCTAGTCCCAATTTCGATTTTAAGGGATTAATGCCCTTGGTTACTTGGTTGGTGTATTTTTGGAATAAAGCCTGAGTTAGCAATTGGGTTAGGAAACTGTTTCTTTTTTCCTTCAGGTTCAAAAAGCCAGCTTTTTTATCCTCATCTGAAGCATCCCCTTTATTGATACTCATCAGTTGATCCACAAAGCTCTTGTTATTATCCATCAGTTTGCTTTCCTGATCTTGATTTAAGCCTAATCCTTTGGTGTTATTCAACACCTTTAAAACCTGGGCTGCCATGTCCATTTTGGGGGCTTTCAGTGTTTGTGAGTGCGCTGTGAAAGCAAATAAAGAAAAGCAGATAACTGTTAATACTAATTTGATTTTCATTTTTAAACTTTTTGGTGATTAATATTGTCTAATTTGAGTTTATGCCACAAAACAACTTAGACGTTATAAAAGCAGCTTAAAAGTCAAATTCTACCAAACATCGGTCATCGGTCATCGGACACTTTTATCTCCCGTTTTCGGTTCTCCAACTTCACTTTCGATGCTCGCGGAATTCTGGGGAGTTAAAAACTACTTAAACAACCCTTTACCCATTCCCATCAGGCCCCCTAGATCCATTCCGCCTTTTCCTCCTCCTCCTAGCAAAGTTCCTAAGATATCTGCTCCTCCGGCTCCAGGGCCTCCCTGAAGAGCCTTAGCTACAGAATTCATGATATCATTATTCGCCATTGGAGCGTCATTGACTCTTTTATTAAAGAAGTTCATGATAAAAGGTAAAGCGGTCATTGCAATGCTCATAGCTTGCTTGCTGTCTATTCCTAATTTATTCATCAAACCGCTGGACAAATCCCCGGCAAGGTTTTGTACAACCGGACTTTCTGGATCTGTATCATTTCCTGAAAACATTTCCTTAACCGCATTCAAATCTCCAGCTTTAGCCTTACTCTGAAGAATATTCGAAAGGGTAGATTCAATTGCACTTGCTGCACCCGGTCCGGCATTAACTCCTGAGTTGGACAGTAATTCTTGTAAAGGGCCATCGGCCATTTTTAATAGTTGGTCAATCATAGTCGTTTTTTTATTCTTTAAAATGGCGATTTTGAGCCTTTTTTCCTAATTGAAATGAAAAAGCTCTTGGTTTCCCAAGAGCTTTGATGACTTAGTTGTCTTTTTTAGGTCTAAAATAACGGATCGGAGGAGCTGGCTCAGGCTTCAGTTCTATACCCTCTGTAGCTAATCTGCTTAATGCTTCCTGCACCGCTCTTTCTAATTGTGGGTCCTTTCCGGATGCAACTTCTTTCGGTGTTTGCTCCACAGGAATATCAGGTGAAATTCCCACGCCTTCCACTGCCCATTCTCCATCTACGTCATAAAATCCCCCTCGAGGAGCCACCATTCTACCTCCATCAATAAACGGAGGAGTATCCCAAGTTCCTACCAGGCCTCCCCAGGTCTTGGTTCCAATCAGTGGCCCAATTTCCATTTTATTAAACAGGTAAGGCAAGAGATCTCCTCCTGACCCTGCGCGACCGTTTATGAGCATTACTTTAGGTCCCCAGATTCCAGAGATAGGTTGAGTAAATGGGGTATTCCCTTTCACTCGGGAATTAAAGTAGCCCATGAGCTCCCGACTCATGATATCCACCATATAGTCTGCGGCAGATCCTCCTCCATTGTTCCGCTCATCGATAACAGCGCCCTTTTTATCCTGCTGCGCAAAATAATAGCGATTAAAATAGGTATAGCCTGGCTGACCGGTGTTAGGTAAATACACGTAAGCCAGCTTTCCTCCGGATAATTCATCCACCTTTCTTCTGTTGCTTTCTACCCAGTCCATCATTCGAAGAGAGCCTTCATTGCCAACAGGTTCTGTTGCGATCATTCTTGCTCCATCCATTCCGGGTTTGCTGTTGAGATGGATAGTGGTATATTTTCCGGCAGTCCCTTCGAAATAGGAATAAAGATTCGTATTTGGCTTAATCTCTTTTCCATTGACAGCTACTATGTAATCTCCGACTTTTGCTTCATTGCCAGGGTGAGCCAAGGGTGCTGTGAGACTAGGATTCCAGCTCTCGCCATTGTATATCTTTGATATTTTGTAATGTCCATTGATCAGCTCGTAATCAGCTCCCAATAAGCCTATAGGAACTCTGTCTATTTCAGGAAAGTCTCCACCTCTGGTGTAGGAGTGCCCTACTGCTACTTCACCGCCGATGATATCAATGATATAATTCATGTCTGTTCGATGCCTAACATGATTAACCCAGGGCTTGTACCAGTCATAAATCTCATCCCAAGGCGCTCCATGTACATTGTCCACGTAGAGGAAATCCCGCTGATATCTCCAGCCCTCCCGATAGATTTGTTGCCATTCGGCCATAGGGTCGACTTTTACTTTCATAGAGGAAATGGCCTTCAAAGCTCCGTCTCCTGGTTTTTTACCAGTAGCATTGGTTTCTAGAATTCCCCAAGTCGAACCAGATCTGTAGAGCAGAGACTTTCGGTCTTTTGAGACGACCACTTCATTCACCCGGCTTAAGAACTCCTCAGCTTTTCTCTTTTTCAAATCATATTTTTTCAAGACAGTCCCTTCATTGGGGATACTTTCCATGTAAAAAACCGATCCAGAGGGAGCTGGAGCCAATCCTGTATAATTTCTAGCAGGAATATCCACGGCAACAATCCTACGATCCAGATTGGCCGGATCAATTTTGACTGTCACAGCAGCTTTATCCTCTTTCTTTTCCTCCTCCTTGGCTTTCTCTTCATCGCTTTCAGGCAATAGAGGGGATTTATCACTTGCATCTAAAATGGCCAAGTAAAGACTTCTAGTCAGAGGTCTGTCATAGCTACTCATATCCAGCCAACCAGAATTCAGTCCATAATCTGTGGAGGCAAGGAAATAAAGGTATTTTCCGCTTTCATCCCATACAGGTGTAATGGCATCAGCCAATTGATCGCTGATTTGGATTTTTTCATTCGTGTCTACGTTATAAACAAAGATGGATTTAAATTGATTTTCCATCAGTTTGGAGTATGCAATCCATTTTCCGTCAGGAGACCAAACTGGATTCATGGATCGGTTGGGATGTGCAAAACGATCAGTTTCCACGACCCTTGCACTACCTGAATCTATGTTTACTATCCAAATTTGATAGTCCGTATCCGTAAAAGCCAAATGCCGGCCATCAGGAGCCCACTCGGGTTTGAAGAAGAAACTGGGATCCGGGATTGTGATTTTTTTGGAAATTTTACTGCCTGTTTGATCTGCAATCACCAATTCGTACTCTCCGGAGGCATCCGAAAAATAGGCAATCTGAAGTCCGTTAGGGGACCATGCTGGGGATCGTTCTGCAGAAGAGGAAGAGTTGGTAATATTTCTTCCTGAACCATTTTCTTTGGGGATGGTGATGATTTCACCTCTAAACTCAAATGCTGCCCGTTGTCCGGTGGGAGAGAGATATGGGTTTTGAAGGCTATTGGCGGAGACATCTACCCACCGTTCTCTAGCCCAATGGAAGTCCCCATTCACCTCTATTGGAATTTGTTTTAAACTTTTATCCTGAGGATTGAAGAGATGAATATATCCTCCCTGTTCAATAACAATGGCATCCGGTCCCGCATCTATGGTTTTGATATCAAAGTCTTTCAAGAAAGTTTCTTGTTGCTCCGTCCCAGTCGCTGGGTCAAAAGACCATAAATTTGCTAAGTAATCCCTCTCTGAAATATAATACACCTTATTTCCAAGCCAGACAGGGTCTGTATGTCTCTCTCCATCCAACTGAGGAGTCATGGTCAATTCCAAAGAATTTCTGTCTACAATCCAAATTGGTTTGGCTTGTCCTCCTCTGTGATTTCTCCATTCCGGATCCCAAAAGGCAATTTGCTGATAAGCAATATGCTTCCCGTCCGGTGAAATTTCACCATTAACTGCTCTTGGAATTTCCAGGGGCTGAGGCATTCCAGCTTGAACAGAAACCTCATAAAATCTAGATTCCTGGGTAGGGTGACCTTCGCGGGATGAAGTAAATATGACCTTGCTGCCATCGGGTGTCCAGCCCGTTACCAAATCATCTCCTGGATGCCAGGTTAATCTTTGAGGTTCACCGCCAGAAGAAGGTATCAAATACACATCTGTGTTCCCGTCATATTCGCCTGTGAAAGCAATGTATTTTCCATCAGGGGAAAAGTGGGGGAGTCGTTCTTCTCCCTCATTAGAGGTGAGGCGCATAGCTTGTCCCCCTTGCCTGCCTACTTTCCAGAGGTCATTGGCATAGACAAAGACGATTTCAGATTGGGAAAGAGTAGGTTCCCGTAAAAGCTGAGTTCCCTGGCCCCAAGCCCAACAACTTGAGCCTAAAATCAGGAAAAGAGAAAGGATTTTTTTCATATTTAAGATTGGATTTGGGTTTGGTTAAAATTAATCCAAAAAACAAAAGAAATCTAACCATTGATGGATTAGGGGTCCCATTCAAATTGAACTGAAAAGGGTGGGAGAATAAAATAGACACGAATGCCCGAAAAGCTTTTATTAAAATTCAAAGGATTTAAAATTTGTGAATCACCTTCCTTCCTTTATGGATTAGTGGCTCAATTAAGACCAATCATCATTTTCCCTTTTTTACCTTCATTTCTATTTTTTAGCTTGATGGTTCAGAAAAAAATCAACCCATGCAACCTATTAAAATAGCTACGGCCCAATTCGAAAATCGAAGCGGAGACAAAGCCTATAACCTAAGTGTAATCGATCAACTTTCTTCTCAGGCTGCGCAAAATGGAGCTCAGGTGATCACATTTCATGAATGTTGCATTAGCGGGTATTCCTATGCGAGAAAGCTCAGTAAAACTCAACTCCTGGAAGAAGCGGAATTTGTTCCAGATGGAGAATCGATTCAGGGCTTGATAGAGATTTCAAAAAAAAATGGGATTGTGATCCTTGCAGGCTTGTTTGAAAAAGATAAAAATGGGCAGGTTTATAATACCTATGTCTGTGTCAATCAAAAGAGCTTGCTCGCCAAATATCGTAAGCTCCATCCGTTTATTCATCCCGATTTAAGTCCGGGAAATAGCTATGTAACCTTTGATTTGTTGGGTTGGAAATGTGGTATTTTGATCTGCTATGACAATAATATCATAGAGAATGTCCGTGCCACCAAACTTCTGGGAGCAGATATCATTTTTATGCCCCATGTAACCATGTGTACCCCTTCGACTCGGCCGGGAGCAGGTTTTGTTAATCCTAAACTTTGGGAAAATCGTGAGGCCGACCCAACCTCATTGCGAATGGAATTTGATGGGCTGAAGGGGAGGGCTTGGTTGATGAAATGGCTTCCAGCCAGGGCTTATGATAATGCGGTTTATGTGATTTTTTCCAATCCTATTGGGATGGACGATGATCAGTTGAAAAATGGTTGCTCCATGATTTTGGATCCTTTTGGGGATGTTTTGTCGGAATGCAGAAGTTTTGAAGACAGTTTCGAAATAGCGACCCTTGTCCCTGAAAAACTTACGCAGGCCGGCGGGCATCGCTATCTTCAGGCTCGAAGACCAGATCTGTATAGAGATATTTTAAATCAGACTCATCAGTCGGAACAGAAAGTGGTTTGGCTGGGAAAGCAGTGAATAAATAGGTCTATGGCAATTCTTAATGATTCGTCTTCTTTAAGTATTGCTTAGCCAAGAATGCATTATTAAAATTTTTTGAACATCCTCTTTCTTACCAGTAATAAGATTTATATGGCCTAATATTAGCCCAAAGGATCAGAATCCGGAAGCTTCGCCTGCCGTGGCTGGGTCATCGGTCATCGGTCGCCTGTACTGAGCGAAGTCGAAGTATCCAATCGGTCAAGCAAAGAAAAAATGTTAATTGGCAACATTGCGGATAATCAGATAAAATTTTTTAAAAAGGAATGACGCTTCGGCCCATTTGAATAAGCATTCAACTGATAAATAAAAGCTATAGCCCAGACGCTTTTCCATCAGATTAAATTTTCGTAAGGATAGGATCTGGCGCACTTTTTTTCTTCAAGTCCGCAACCTAACAAAAAAAATCTCCGACAATTATTGGCAATCCCATGGATTCACTTTTTCTTTTCTCCAATTCCCATATCTTTAGGGGAAGTTTTTGATTTCTTTTTTCAATGGCGCTATTCCAAAGTTCGGTTCTCAAAAAATACCTTGCCGCACAGGCATCCCAACCCATTCAAGAAGCCTTGGCTGATTTCTTGACCTATTTCAACAATCCCAGAATCCGTGAAAATATCCGTGCTGCTAAAGAGGAGCAGTTTCAGGAGGGATTCCTCCGTGAATTGTTTGTTAAGATTCTCGGATATACCATCAATCCTGAGCCGGACTTCAACCTGACAACCGAGCTCAAGAATATCAAGGACTCCAAAAAGACCGATGGTGCCATTCTCAAAGATGGAAATGCCCTTGCCGTGATCGAACTCAAAGGGACAGACACTAAGGATTTGGACAAAATCCGTGATCAGGCCTTTAATTACAAAAACAACCAACCTGACTGCGTCTATGTAATTACAAGCAACTTTGAAAAGCTGCGCTTCTACATAGACAATGCCGTGGATTATGTGGAGTTTAATATCCTGAGCATGGACAATGAGCAGTTTAAGCTGCTCTGGCTGCTGCTGCAAAAAGACAATCTCCTGCAGGGACTTCCCAAAAAGATCAAGGAGGAATCCCTTCTTGCCGAGGAGCAAATCACCAAGCAGCTCTATAAGGACTATTCCGCATTTAAGCAGGAACTCTGGCAGGATCTCGTGGCTCAAAACCCAGAGCAAGATGAACTACTCCTCTACAAGAAAAGCCAAAAACTCCTCGATCGCTTTCTATTTATCTTCTTTGCTGAGGACAAAGGGCTGCTTCCACCCAACTCCATCATGGAGATTGTCAATCAATGGCAAAAGCTCAAGGAACTGGACGAGTACCGACCCATCTACGAGCGATTCAAAAAATACTTCGGCTACCTGAATACCGGAAGAGTCCAACCCGGAAAAGCTGAAATCCACGCTTACAATGGGGGACTCTTCGCCATCGATCCCGTCCTGGAGGAACTGAAAATCTCGGATAGTGTGCTTGAAAAGCACGTCCGCAAGCTCACCGAGTACGACTTCGACACGGAAGTGGACACGAATATCCTCGGGCATATCTTCGAACATTCCCTGAATGATATAGAAAATGTCCGTGCCCAACTCGCCGGGGAAACGGTAGAAAAGTCCAAGACCAAGCGCAAGCGGGACGGAGTTTTCTACACGCCCAAATACATCACCAAGTACATCGTGGACAATACCGTGGGCAAACTATGCACGGAGAATAAAACCGAACTTGAAATCATTGACGAGGACTTTGCCGAGGGTAAAAGAGGGAGACAAAAGAAAACCATTCAAAAGTTAAAGGAAAAGCTCGATGCCTATAGGTCTTGGCTTCTCCAACTCACCATCTGTGACCCGGCTTGCGGTTCCGGTGCCTTTCTTAACCAAGTTCTGGAATTCTTGATCGCCGAGCATCGCTACGTGGACGAACTCGAGGCCCAACTATTCGACTCGCCCCTCATCCTGCCCAATGTGGAAAACCATATCCTCGAAAACAACATCTTCGGAGTAGATATCAACGAAGAGTCTGTCGAGATCGCCCGCCTCTCCTTATGGCTACGTACAGCCAAGAAAGGCCGCAAACTCAGCAGCCTCAATTCCAATATCAAAGTCGGCAACTCCCTGATCGATGATCCCGAAGTGGCAGGAGACTTGGCTTTTAATTGGGAACAGGAATTTCCACAGGTATTTACCAAGGGAGGATTTGATGTGGTGGTCGGTAATCCGCCTTATGGGGCAACTATTAATTCATTGGAAGATTCATTTTATAGAAATACTTATGAAGTTTCCGAATATCAACTTGATACCTATATCTTATTCGGTGAAAAGGGTGTTAACCTGTTAAGGGATAATGGGAATTTAGGATTTATTATTCCAGCAATTTGGGTCAATTCAGTATATGCTTCACAATTCAGAAAATTCCTTACTGAAAAAATAGCTATTGAAGAAATTGTTATTTGCGAAAAGAATGCATTTCAAGACGCATCAGTAGAGACTCTAATTTTATTATTGAACAATGCTAAAAGAAAGGATAAGTTTTCAGTGAAAAGATGGGATGATTCAGAATCAGATGCCTATGATATGGCTATAGATGATATCATCGAAAGTGGTTACAGATTTTCAGTTTATACAAATCCTCTTAAGAGTAATGTGATAAAGAAAATGAGATCAACCGAGCACAAGCTTGATGATTTTTTTGAAGTTATTTGGGGAGTAAAGGTTTATGAAAATGGGAAAGGAACCCCACCTCAAGACCCAAGTTTTTCAATTGAACGGATTTTTCATAGTGAAATAAGAAAAGATGATACTTATCAAAAATTGGTAGGTGGAAAAAATATTTTTAGATATAGATTAGATTGGGATGGTTCTTATTTAAAATATGGTGCTTGGTTAGCGGCTCCTAGATCACCTGATTGGTTTATAACTAATGAAATTAGAATATTGGTAAGAGAGGTTACTGCAGAAGGAAAAATCCAAGCTACTTTGGTTAATGAACCCATTGTGTTTTCTAATTCTATTGATGGTATCAGAATTAGGCCAAGTGTAGATATGAATTCTGCCAGTTTATTGGCGATTTTAAATAGTTCTCTTTGTTCGTTTTACCATTTAAACACGTCTCCAAATTCTATTAAAGGAGCATTCCCAAAGTTGTTAATAAAGGATTTAAGAGAGATTCCTTTGCCAAAAATTTCAAATAAATATCAAGAAAAATTTTCTGAGTCTGTATTTTCTATTACCGAGAAAAAGTCAATTCTATTTACCATTTTACAGAATTTGATAAAACTTACTCAAACAAAATTCTCAATCGAAAAACCATCCACCAAACTCCAAAACTGGCCATCCTTAGATTTCAAGGGATTTTTGGGAGAGTTAAAGAAAGCCAAGGTGAAATTGAGTTTATCCGAAGAAGCCGAGTGGATGACCTACTTCAATGAACAAAAAGCCAAGGCCCTCGCCCTCCAAGCCGACATTGACCGCCTCGACCGCGAAATCGACGCTTTGGTGTATGAGTTGTATGGCTTGACCGAGGAGGAGATTAGGATTGTGGAAGGGGGTGAAGGGTGAGTGACCCAAAAAAGCATCACTTTGTTCCTGAATGTTATTTGAAGGAGTATTCTGGTGGCAAGGATCTATATTGTTTAGATTTACCTTTGTTGTTGGATAGAAACAAAGTTTCAGTAAAATGTAAAAATCCTTCCCAGGTTTGTTACATAATTGATTTTTATAGTATTAATAATGTAAATTTTTTTGATTTAAGTAATTATAATGTATATCATATTGAAACATTATCATTTAAAAAACTTGAAAATAATTACAGAAAAAATGTTACTAGTTTGGTTCAAAATTTAAAATTGAATTCTGATCAATGTATCCAATTTTCTGATTTCATTTTGCAAATTAAGATCAGAAATCCATTCTTTTTGAAAGTATCTGAATATAATAAAGAAAAAAACCTAGATAATGTTAAAAATGATTTGCTGATTAAGGTCTTAAATGAAGATCGTTTTAAAAAAATCCCTAAAGAGATTGTCAGCGAAACAATAGAATTATTTGGTAAAAGGTTGTCAGAAAGCAAAACTTTTATCAGAGATATGCAGCTAAAGCAATTAATTGAAAAAAGTAATCCGAGATCTCCAAGCATTGTGAAGTTTAGAGAGTCTATGTTAGATTGTAAATGGTATCTCTTAGATTGTAAAAATTGCAATAGTTCATTTTTTACTTCTGATAATCCAGGTATTTCTATTTCAGACAAGGGAATTTTTGAAAACACTAAGTTTGCTAAAGGGTTTAAATTTTTCTTTCCGATTTCCAACAGATTTTGTTTGACTTTTTCTGATCATTCTAAAGATAATTTTTTCAAGAAAGGAATGGTTGGTGAAAAATCAATTGAAATTTTAGAAATTAATGAAGCACACTTAAAATATTTAAATACTTTATTTACTCCATACCATAATAAGTATCTCTTTTCAAGTTCTAAAGAGGATTTGGTTGATTTTGGAAATTACGTTTTAAATATTTCTTCTAAAACTCCCTCTGAATAGCCTGTTGTTTTCCAAGTTTTAGGTTCCGTGAGCGCTAAGCGTAGTCCATGATAACTATCGGGAGCATCGACGCTTTTCTATTCTTTGGAACTTGAAATTCCCTTTTCCACAAGTTCAACCCCTCCAGGGTTGCCAAAACCAATAACGACCATCCATTGCCACCCCCGGTTGCACCGGGGGTTATTGAAAGGTTCGATCCTTACAGGATCGTTTATTTTCCTATGATGTGTTTCCAATCACGACCCCTGATAAAGCCTGTCCCGATGAACGCAGGGATATCGGGAGGGTCAAACATTTCAACCCGAATTATGCATTAGAGTAATTAAAGGGGTTGTTCAGAGTTGAGATTTGGGAGAAAATTCCGTCCATCCACCGCCTTCGTTTAGTGGGCAAAGAGATCTTGAGGACCTTTTTGTTAGCGTGAGAAGCTGTCCATGCTCCTAATGCAAAGCAATAGGATCTGAGGGTTCCCAAGGTTGCCCGATTATGATGATTGAGAGCAAAATGACGGAATAGACTCATTAGGTTGTAGGCAACCATGATGAATCTGAAGGAGGCTTCGGTTGCCCAGAAGTCCTGTAGGCAGAAGTTTTCCAGACCAAAGTCATACTTGAGTTCCTTGATTCTGTTTTCACAGTCTGCTCTGTTGTTGTACATGTTCCATATTTGATCCAGAGGAAGATCCATGTTGGTCACATAGCAGCTGTAGCGATAGCCTGGCTCATCCTCAAAGAGCATCTTGCCTGAGGCATTTGGCCTGATGTCGATTTGCTTTTTGACCAGGATATACCTTCTGGGTTTTCCGTTTTCGTGGCTAAACTTCATTTCGCTTAGTTCAATCCCTTTAGCCAATCTGATCCAGTCTTTGATGGCCCAGACTTCGCTTTTCACGTTGGGATACATTCTCACGGCCATGATGTAGTTCAGCTGTTGCTCTTCCAGATACGACATCAGTTCTTCGGTGTAAAATCCGCTGTCTGCCCGCACCAGACCTATTTTCTGGTCTTTGAGTACCTGATTGAAAGTCTCCTCCATGAACTCCTTGCAGCTGCTGCTGGCAGCGGTATCTCCCGGACGCAGCCAAGCATTGGCTACCATACGCGTCTGTTCCACAAAAGCCATCAGCGGATGATGAGAATTCCGGCCCCGTTTGTTGGGATTGTATCCTTTGGCACTGCCCTGCTGATCCCCATAGCGAGTGATGACAGTACTGTCAAAATCTACGGTGAGGCTTCCGATATTTAGCTGGTCAAAAAACCAATGCTGCAGTTCAGGAAAAATCTCTGTGTTCAGTGACTGGGAAAACTTGCCAAAAAAACGACTGTAGGTACTCTGAGAAGGCATGGTGTCCCAGCCGAATATAGAGTGGAGAACCTGATCATATCGTAGCCAATCACAATGAATGTAGCGGCTTGCCCCCGTCCAGATGCCCAGCCAGAAGCTCTCCACGATCTGCTTGGGATCATATCCCCGGTTAGATCCCGGTTGGGGAAGGTTAAGCGTTTCCAACTTTTCCCGGATCCTTACCTGATCAATAAATCGTTTCATTAAACTCATCCCTCCAAATGGGGTAACTGGCTTGGAGGAATATTCAATTGGAAGGTTAACCATTTTGGTGCTACTATTCATACTTCAAAAACAGCTTGTCCAACAAAATTTAACCACTTTTGGACTCAAATCGAAATCCTATTGCATAATCAAGGTT
>NZ_VLOG01000031.1 GCF_007655305.1 Algoriphagus algorifonticola | reverse complement strand
TCCGGCGTAAATTTCCCTTTTAAGGATATTCCATACTCCACAGGATGGCTTAGACTGCTCTGAAAAGTTTCAGGCAAACCTTCATCCAGCCATTCTATAGCATGCTCGAGGCGAATTCCCTGATTCATTTCTACTACTTGATCAGCATCAGTAATAGAAAGCACAAACTTACCGTCAATAGGATTTTCGAATTCGTCCAGAAAATCCAACTGTAAGTCCATTACCCGATAGTTCAGTGAATCACTAAGGGTGTAATCTGCCTTTACCACTATCGCATCTGAAAAAACTTCTAATGCTTCTTTCTCCATCTCAGGTATATAACCCTCCTCCATCACCACAAATGGAGCTAAAAACTGATCATCCATCAGGAAATTTCGATTCCAATGGGTATAAGCCCGAATCACATAATCACCCGGTTTCATTTCCTTGGGCAAAACTAGGGCTCCTGAGATTTTTCCCTGCTGGATTGGAAAGGTGGCCGATTGGATGATTCCGGAGTCTTCGGTTATAAGATCCACATGGACTACACGACTCAGCGAATCGGCCAGGAATGCATCTTGGTAAAGCATTTGTCCACCGATCCATGCTGTCTCTCCAGGGTAGAAATAGGGTTTGCTCAATGTAAGCCAGACTTTTTCCCGAAGCCGATTGAGTTGGCTAGATCGGCTCATGATTACCTCATCAGCTATTAGCTCTTCTATTTTAAAATCGGTAGTTGGGACAAAATCAAGTGGTAAAGCTCTGGCAACTCGCCTTCTCCCAAGGTAGCCAGAAAGAACTAGCTGGGTGGGGTTTAGTAGTACTCCATTTCGATCGACATCATAAAATCCCTCCGGAGCTTGGACCCAACTAATCGGATGATAAATTGTCGTGTAATAATCATTGGTCCATTCCTTCTTTAAATGATGCACTTCCAATTTTCCTTGAAGGAAAATTCGAAAAGTTCCGTCACCAAGTGGTCTTCGTAAAATAGAGTCTTTTCGGATTGGAATGATGGTTTTATTCAACTCTTGAAGAAAGTCATTGCTCCGAAATCCATCAATCGGAGCAGGTTTTGTTTTAAACAAGGCAAAATCACTTGAGTCAGGAGTATTAAGCAAAATAGATTGATTCAGATGCTTTAAAGAACCATAGTAATTGGCTTGTCGAGCCTCTTTCCAGCGGGAACTTGTCGCCAGACTATTGGATTCCATAGCTTCATAAAACACCTGACCATAAAATCTGGAACCATCTCGCAAAACCCGAAAATCCTCTAGATAATAGGTTATATCGTAACCAAGCGCATCATTTAATATATGTATAGGTTCTTGGGCTGAGGCCTTCAGGTAATTTTTTCCATTTTTAACCTTGACTTTTTCAAAGTCAATTACCCATGGATTCAAAATCTCAATCTGTGATTTGTATGGATCGTCGGGAAGGGCCAGAAACACTTCTTCAAAGGTTTTTAAGTTCCTCTCCCAAGACTTATCCCGTTTGGCTTTAAGTTCAATCTCAGTGAGATTGGATTCGTTGAATGATAGCTCAAAAGTCACTTTCACCTCGCTTTTTCCTTCAAAAGAAATCATTTTGACTTCGGTCACATAGCCTACAAATGAGGCGACCAATTCAATTTGCGAAGGAAAATCACCGGATATACTAAACTTGCCTTCCGCGTCGGTAGCAATTCCCTGAGTGGTGTTGTTTACAAAAACATTGGCAAAGGGAAGCGGGAGTCCAGTATCCTTTTCAAGAACTAATCCACTGACTGTTTGAGCAGTAATATCTCCAAAGGCAAAAAATAAAAAGATAAAATAGAGAGCTCTCATGGGTGGGCCAGGTAAGATAAATGGTCTAAATGCTTCATTATTTTTTTGGAATGAAAGAGTTGAGGAAAGTTTCCTCAATTGATTAATCACAATTCACTCTACAGCCTAAAGCTGTTTGTCCAATTTTTTCCTAAAAGAAATAGCTAATAATCATGAGAACTGATTTATTGCTTTCTGTTCAATTTGAACTCTTTTTTTTACATAATATGTAATTGGATTTTTTAGAACACTCAATAACTTTATGTTTTCACCAGATACCAGAAACCTCTGAATTGAATTTAATCATGAATATTTTCTAAAAGCCCTGTCTTTATTATCCATTTTATAAATAGCAGAATTACAGGAAAATTTAACGGAAAAGATGATTTATAGGTTTACTTTATATGCCCAATTTCTAATTCTAAGAATGATAAATACGAGTTGGGCTAATTCTAAATTCATTTGGAATATTGATAATTCGATTTTTTGGTTTATAAACTTTCTTAAATAAGATCATATGATATAGTAATACTTCAAACTTGTTTTTATAGTATAGTTTTCCGTTTTTCCATCGAATTTTCCCGGGAAGACCTTCGATCACCATGAAATCAAAGTAAGCCTTAATGGTATTTTGAATTTCCATTTTTTTAACAACATGCATCATACTCTCTATTTCAGAATTCATTTCCTCCAAGGGAACATGATTCGAAAAAGAAGCAAAATGAAAGTTTGTTTCATCAAAGCAATAATGTTCAGAAGATAAAAAGACCTTTTTAAAATCTTTACTTTCCATAAATAGATATTTCATTTTTTTGGAATTCTTAAATAACAGAAAGTATCCCGTTAAAAAATCATGTCTAACGCATACTAATTCATTGTTATTCAATATGTCTTCTGTAATAAAAAAACGAATATCTCCCCATATAATATCCAAATCAATGTGTCCCCAAAAGTCAAACTCTTTTAAATAATCTTCAAAAAATAACCCAAAAGCAGGCTTCAAATCACAAATTTTATATGGATTTGTAATTTTAATCAAAAAATCTAATTTATTGCTAGCCAGTTCATTAAATTGGTCAGGGGAAATATTTATTAGGGTAACATTTTCCGGAAACTCCAAATCATTCTTACTCTTATCTGAGAATATAAGAAATTGGATACTTGGATTGTTTTTGCAGGTGTGTAAAAAGTAGTTCAAGTACCACGGGAATGGACCAAAAAAAACGGAAATTAGGCAAATTGATTTCATTATAGTATATTAAACTTCCTTACCCAGGGAGGTAAGGAAGAATATTGAGAAGAATAATGTTTTTTAGTAACACAATCCTTCACAACCCATACACGCTCCACCTAGCGTGGGGTCTGTAAAACAGGCATTTGTGGAACCTCCAAAAGTTTTGCAAAATCCACAGTGAGTTCCTCCAGAACCAGCCATAATTTTACTCATTTCTTCTCGGCTTAACACCCCTTGGATGTTGCTAAGACTCATTTTGGTTAGTTTACTCATAATTAGTAAGATAATTGTAATTAAGAAAAAAGCTTGTTTCATCTGAGGATAGGGTACAAGCAACCAGACCCCTGCTTAGTAAAGCAATATTTTTAGGATTTTAAATTACTGTGCTGGTTTTCAAGAAAATAATATTCTGCTAAATCAGGGAGTATTCTATGCAAGTCTGCTATTGTATAGAGTGAAGGCAGTTCGTAATCATTGATAAAAATGGTTGGCGTTTTGGATACCCCAATTTCTTCAATCCATTTTTCCTGCAATTCCGCCATGGCTTTTACTTCATTGGATAGTTTTAGTTCTTTTAGTGGGTGAGAGCTTGCGAAACTTTCCACATTCATTTCGCTAAACCAAGAATGAATCAATTGTTCAGTCAATGAGGATTCTTTTTCAGTGTTATGAATGTTATCCCACCAATATTGCAAAAGGTATTGTGTGGAAGATATATCCTTATTGAATTGCTTATTTATTTTAACAAATCGCATAGAAACGGACAGGTATTCTTTATTAGACTCTACCAATCTAGATACCTCCTCATGCTGAACTTTACATGGCGCACAGTATAAGTTGCTAACTATGATTAATTTGATTGGAGCGTTTGGGTTACCAATAACTAATTCATGATAAAGCGGAGAATAGTGGGCTTTATTTTGCTGTTTTAACAAATCATAAAAAACCTTAGGGGAATTTTTGATTCTTTCTGAATGGACCGCTCGTTGGTAAAAAGTATTGAATTCTTGAGTTCTACTTCTGACTAAGAACGTTAATGACAAAATAATGGGATAAGAAATGGCTAATAGTATTGTTCCCAATAGGTCTTCCACTCCCCAATAAATTGTTTCGTCGAAAAAATTGCCAATCAACATTCCGAATTGGAGAATTAGAATTGCTGATACTATGAGGCACAATTTGCACCAAGTTTTTAGTACGGCATATTGTAGATATACAGAATAAAGAACAGCGGGAATCGATAGTAAAGCTATACCCATAAATAAAGGCCATACTTCATTTATGGATCGGTCTGATAGTACAAATAATCCTAAAATCACTAACTGGAATACAAAAAGAGATATTATCAAATCTGAAAATTTCAAAAAGCCAAATACTATTGATTTTTCTGACTGTAATATTTCATCACAACTGGCTTTTTTACCTGAATTACAGAACTTATCTATCACGTCAAATTTGAAACCTAAATCTTTTGAAAAAATCAAATAACTAACTACAGCCCCGAAAATTGAAGTCATTACCCAAAAAAAATCGAAAATGGAATCAATAGAAAAGAGAAATAATCCTAATAATACAATGAGCGTAATTTTCAATAATCCTTCAGCCCCATTTTTAATTTTTTCCTGAAAGAAGTCTGATTTTTGTTGATTAGTTGAATTTATTAATGAAGGATTCACTGAAATAACTATCAAGCTTTGAGAAGCTATTTCTGATTTTAATTTTCTAAGGTTAGAACTAGTCAGAACTGAGATAAGTCCTTTAGCTGAACGCTCTGGTAGTATAAGGCAAGGACTTTCTAAACTTTCAATTTCTTCGCGATTAATCCTCTTGATTGAATGCACCAATTTCAAATTTTCTAACAGGTCTGAAACACTGAGAAGGGATGGAAACTCGGGATGAGTTAGCAGAAAAGTTTCTACATACTGACTTGAAATCGGGATTTTCAAGCGTTTTAAAAATTGAAAGACTATTTGTTCCATTTGTTATATTGTAATATTTTTAGATTAGTAAAAAAATAAGTTTAAGCCTCTCTTAAAGAATAGAAGGGCGTTTCTAAAATTAGTGAATGTTATATATTCAATTTATTTTGTTTTAAGTTCTTGAATCTTTGCCTTTAGACGTTCGACAATTGTATTGGAGAGATAATCCAATGAGCAAATAGCTTCCCCTTAAAGATGGCTTATTTACATATCGATCTACCAAATCTGTTCTAATTAGAATAGATTTTTGAAAGTTTATTTGTAATTATTAATTTACTCTTGATAGTTATTCCCTTTAATTAATAAAAAAACCAATTGTTATGTGGAGTTATCATTGAAAAGACTTTTCTACCGTGATTTATTAATGTAAATTACAAGCATATTTCCTGTTTACCTATACCTTATTTACTAAATTTCAGTAAATATTTACTAAATTAAGTATTCCTGATTTCCCTTAGATGAATCACCCCGCTGTAGGCTAAAAAGCGAATCTCTTCTTCAAATAGCCTATTGAGTTGAGGTTCACCTGCTACTTCAAAAAAAGCGTGAATTCTTTTCGATACATTACACATTGAAACGTAGGGTTCCTTAGAAAGAATTGAAATAAGGTATGCTCCAACCGTGCCAAGCAAATATTCAATAATTGCTTCATGATGTCTGTCCCAAAGCAGTACCGTTTGATAATAATGAGGAGGAAGTGAGAGATTGTTTTCAATCGGATTGATTTTGACCCGAGTAAACAAAACAGAATTTTGAGACCAATCCCATTCAGAAATGATTAATTTACAATTGGGAGCCAAATTAAGCTCGGCCATTTCTTGCCATCGTTTATTCTTTAACACTTCATTGGCAGATTGTATGGCTGGAAACCCAGCGTCAAGCCCTGAATTGCCCTTATGCAGTAATTCGATTAATCTACGCTTTTCTTGTTCAAACTCATACACATCATCCAAAACCCTGAGGGTAGGTGAATCTGTCAATTTTCTGCCCAAATTATTCTTCAATTCAGAAATGGTGAATTTATCTCTTTCCAAGGAAATGCCTTCTTTTTCACAAATGGCAGAAAGGATTTGATCTGTTCTATAAAATTGCTCAGTTTCAGGTTTTGATAGATACTTAGAAGCAAATTTTATAGGGCTGATTGGCAGATCCCTTGGTGCGTCTTGAACTGTTTTTTCATATGACGCTGTTCCATAGTTTTCAAAGAGATCTAATACCCTAGCAAAGTATTTTGGATAATCCAGTCGTAATCGATGCGCTAGCTGGTCACAAACCCAACCATTTTTCTTGTAATCTCCTAAGGCATGCATAAAAGAGATATCATTGGGCAAGTGGTGGAAATTGGCAAAGGATTCAAAAAAAGAAGGATCATAAACGGTATCTAAAAGATACTTCACCTCAATACTTTGATCAGTACTCAGGCAATGGAAAATATACTGTTCAACTACCGCATTGAAATTTACCATTTGTGAAGGATTTAAAGATTTAATCTGTTTTTGATTAGCTGCTATAAATTGCTCGACCACCTGAAAATAATCTTTGAAAAATGCATAATTCTTCCCTCCTAAAATCCCAGCGTTACTTGCTTGGATTTCCATACCCTTCTCGATCTGATCTTTAATCGGCTTTGGAACAAATGGAAAAGTATCATCGACTCGCCCGACCAACTCTTTGTAATAATCAAAATCTTGCTCAATGTTCTGGGCAATTAGTTGGCTGGAAAGAATTTCATCAGGAAATGGGCTATAAACATATACATCCCCGTCCACATTGAGGAAAGGTTCTTCATGTAGTGTATAGGAATATATTTTTTTCATTACCCATAGGCCGGGAATTTTAACTATATCTAAATCATCCAGTTCAATTCTCACCTTTTTATAAGGTAATTTCAATTGATCAATTAGCAACTCTTTTCCCTTCCTATCGGTAATCAATTCCAGGTCTTCGTAAAATTGATGAAGTTGTAGGCAACTAATCGCCCAACTCATCAAATGATACGGAGCACTACACCATCCAAAACTATCCTTCAAGGGATCTTTCCCTTCGTCAATCCAAAATGTGTGAACAATTTTCATCTAGTAAATCATTATGGACCCAAATTTGAAAAACAAGCGCTCTGCCACACTCAGTTCCTCGGTTATGATTTCAGCATTTCCCAACAGTTCCTGGGTAAATGGAATTTCTCGATTGAATGAGGTCTTACTACCTTCGGGTAGAGTGGCATATACCAAATAGTTGAATTCTTCGTCAGGAGACACCGAAATGCTGGAAATCTTCCCGATTAATGCCCCATATTCCTGAAATGGATAATTGTCCAATTTGATCAGGACTTTTTGGTCAATGCTCACTTTTCCGGCATTTTGAGCCGCTATTTTCATGGCGCCCATTAGCTCGGATTTATTATCAGGCAATACGGTAAACACTAGTTCCCCTGAATTGACTTGCTGATTGGCTCCCCATACTTTTTGGAAGCTGACTATACCAATAATGGAAGATTTCATCAGATACAAATATTCCCAATCCCGCAAACTCCGCTTAAGTCCTTGATAGGATTGGATTAGGGCTTTCAATGACCTCGCTTCCTCTTCTTCCCGATTGATGTTGGTGTTTTTAATGGTCTGATATGCCGTATTCAGTGTTTCCTGCAATTGAGAGATAGATATGGCCATCTGATTGACCTGTTCTTCCATCTGCAAATACTCCATTTCACGGGATTCAAAATCCTTATCTGCAATGACCCCTTGCTGATGGAGGTTTCTGTTACGCTCATAGTCGATTTTGGCTAAAGAAAGTCTTCTGCTAAGTAATTCTTTTTGGGATTGTTGACTACTAATCCGTTTTTTGATTTCCTCTATGGATGCTTTGGTACCTTCCAACTGGCCCGCAAAAGGCTGTAACTCCCTGATCAATCGATACGCCAAATAATTCCTTTCAAATTCCAAAAACGGTAATCCAACTTCCCCTAAAACCAATTCTGAAAGAGAATCAACAGGAAATAAATAGTCATTTTCCTTCTCAAAGGGTTCTTTTTCTAGGGTAGTCTTCAAAAAGAATACATCTTCCAACCTAGCTGTACTCTTGATACCTGCCAAAAGCTGCCCACTTTTTACCTGATCTCCATTGGTGACAAATATGCTATCAATTTGACCTGTAAACCGGGCTGCTATTCGTTCTGTTGGCTCAGCAGTAGTAATCAATACTTTCGCTTCCACAAAATCAGGATATCGGATCAAAAAGGATAATCCTATCAAAAGAGAAAGCAGAATAAATATCAAAGTAATTCCCCATCGTACCAACCACGCCGGGGGCCGGGAAATAATCTCCTGAACTTCTTCAGAGCGAAGGTGAAGATTGTCGTTTTGGCTAATTACAGGCATGATCAGTTTGAGTTAATCTTTTCCAGTTCCAATTGATTTTTCACCAGTTCATAATAGATACCTTTGGCATGAACCAATTCCAAATGGGGCCCTTGTTCAACGATTTTACCCCGATCGATTACAATGATCTGATCCGCATTACGGACCGTACTCAATCGGTGGGCAATGATAAACACCGTTTTGCCTTGCATAAACTTCCGGAGGTTTTCCATGACCTCGCGTTCATTTTTGGCATCCAAAGCCGAAGTAGCTTCATCAAAAAAGAGCATTGCTGGGTTTTTGTAAATAGCTCGGGCAATAAAGAGGCGTTGCTTCTGACCAGTACTCATTCCTACTCCTTCATTTCCAATTTTTGTATTGAATCCAAGGGGTAGATACTGAATAAAGTCCAGAATATTGGCGATTCGGGCAGCTTCAAGCAATCTTTGCTGATCTATGCTGTCCTGACCCACTGCTATATTGGCCGCTATGGTGTCGTTGAACACATAGCCTTCCTGCATGACCACCCCGCACTGTTCCCGCCAACTTTTAGCACTGACTGTTTTGAGATCATGCTTACCATAGCGGATTTCCCCGGAACTGGGTTCATAGAATTTTAGCAGCAGCTTCATCAGGGTGGTCTTACCGCTACCGCTTGCACCCACTATTGCCGTGACTTTTTTAGGCTGAATTTGAAGGTTGATCCCTACCAATACGGTTTCTTCAGCACCGACATAGCGAAAGGAGAGATTCTTGGCTTCCATGGCCTCGCCAGGTTCAACTGTTCTGACCGCCAGTTTTTCAGAATTTTCTTCATCTTCCTTGTCATGGATTTCATTAAGTCGTTCCAGACTGATTGTAGCGTCTTGATAAGATCTAACAAATCCTACCAATTCATTGATGGGGCCATTCAACTGTCCAATGATGTATTGCAGGGCCAGCATCATGCCCAAGGTCAGATTTCCTTCGATAACGAGCATAGCAGAAGTAAAGGTGATCAAGATATTTTTGAGTTCGTTGATCACGGATGAACCCACCTGCTGTGCCTGCTCTAGGGTTAAAGATTGAATGGATACCTGAAACAATCTGGCTTGTACAAATTCCCAACTCCAACGCTTTTGGGTTTCGGCATTGTGCATTTTGATTTCCTGCATGCCATTGATGAGCTCGATCACAGTGCTTTGTTCCTGGCTCAACCGGGCAAATCGCTTGTAATCGAGTTCTCTGCGTCGCTTCATAAAAAACAAGACCCAAACGAGGTACAGCCCACTTCCTCCAAGAAAGATCAAAAAAATAGTATTGCTGTAATAGACCAATACAGCCCCAAAAACGATCAGATTAAAGAAAGAAAATAGGGTGTTGAGTGTTGTACCTGTCAAAAGGTTCTCAATTCTGCGATGATCCCCAATCCGCTGCATGATATCCCCTGTCATCCTGGTATCAAAATAGGATATGGGCAGGTTCATCAGTTTGATGAAAAAATCCGAGACCAAAGAAATATTGATCCTAGTCGTCAAGTGCAGCAAAATCCAGCTTCGAAGCACTTCCACACTCATTCTGCCAAAAAACAACATAATCTGTGCAAAGAGAACCAAGTAAATAAAATTGATGTCCTGATTTTGGATTCCCACATCCACAATGCTCTGCGTCAGGAAAGGAAAAATTAGCTGCAACAAACTACCCACCAGCAGCCCTATGGCTAACTGCGCGATCAGGTTCTTATACTGGAAAAGGTAGTTGAATAGGAAGGTAAGCGATCGTTTTTTAGTATCCTCCCATTTCATTTTTCTGAAGACAGGGGTAGGTTCCAGTAGGAGAGTGACTCCTTCCTTGGTATGCTCATCAGCATTATTTCCGATCCATTGGGAGATAAACTCTCCCTTGGAATACGAAATCAAACCATAGGCAGGATCAGAGATATAGACGGTATCTTTTCTGATTTTATACACCACAACAAAGTGCTGCTTGTCCCAATGTACGATTAAGGGAAAAGGAGCCTGCATCAGCTTATCAAAGCTTAACTTAGCACCGATGGTCTTAAACCCCATTGCCTCAGCTGCATCACTGAGCTTCAACAGGCTGCTTCCTTCCCGAGTCGTCTCCGATATTTCCCGGATTTCCTTGAGGGAGATCAGCTTTCCATAGTGCTTTGCGATTATTCTCAAGCAAGTAGGCCCACAGTCTTTGGAATCGGGTTGGTTGTAATGGGGGAAGGAATTTTTCAAAACAATAATTTAGTCTCTTTACTACAGTATGCGGTAAAATAAAATTTGTGGATTTTTCTCTAAGCCATTCTCCTTATCCCTAAGAATGGAAAAATACCTATCTTCTTTAATAGGCCTTGGAATCATTTCATCTGTCATCTCCTGATTGAATAATTTCTTTAAATGACCTAAGGGACTATTACTTTCTAAATCAATCACAAAAAGATAAGGATAGTTGTCATAAATCACGCGTAAAAAAGCATATTTATCAGATATCACTATTTGGCTTATACTCAATTGCATTGAACTATCAAAACCAATTAAATGAATTAAATACTCTGGGGTCAATTTACCGTCTTGATGTCTAAAAATTGTATCTCTATCGGTATGAGAAGAAATCTCTCCCCGAATAATTGGCATGTAAAATAAGCTTAAATTACCTACTCGGCTTAATATCCTGGGAATGGGATGGATAATGTTGAAATTAGAATAAAAACTGTAGGCGGGGCTTTCATTATTCACAATTTCAAGACTATTGGGTTTAAATGAGTTTATCATCACCTCTCTAGGATGCTCTTTTGTTCCATTTATTGTTTCCTGTACTACCAGAAGCGTATCATCTTCTTTATAAAAAGATATAGGATGCCCCAGAAGTTTACTGCTTGTTGATTCAAATTTTCCTTCGAGGCTGTAAGTGAGAATAACCATTTTCTGCCAATCTGCCACATAGACAATGTTTTTCTTTTCATCTAAGTGAAGTGCATAGGGCATAGCATATTCATCTGGCCCTTGACCAAACTCTCCAATTTTAAAGAGAAACATACCATTGTTGTCAAATTTTAATAACCCTTGTTTTCTATCTAAAAGAAGGAAGAAGTTTTGCGAAAAAACCAAGTCTTGGATTGAAGTAAGGGGAGGGTTTCCGGGAACCTCAAGGTTTATAGAGTCTAGGAATTCAAAATCAAATTCAAGCGAACTTTCCTTCAAAAAATCTATTTTTATGTCAATGTCTTTAGTTGATTTAGAATAGTTTGGATGATCTTTATTTCCACAATTCTGAAATTGGAAAATTATTATGAAAAACAATATCCTAATAATATATTTCATGATCGATACTGATATCTTGGCCATTACAATATTCTCTATAAATATTAACTATTCCTTTATGGTTTTTCGTAACTTTGAAATATTAAAGAATTTTTCAAGTTTACTATATTTAAAAACATAATAATAGTAAAATTGAACTACTCCAAATAAAACTTTATGGAGTAGTTCTTTAATTGATAAACAAAATATCAGTCAACGTATTATTAAGTAACTTATTATGTTAAATTAGTATAGTGTAATCTGATACATAGCTTACAGAATCAATGACAAGACCACGTAAAACAATCTGGGTCATTATAGCACGTCGTCCCAGCATTACAAGAACCAGAGGTAGTATATGTACCATTTTGATTTAAGTTGGAGTCATAACGATAGCACACAGTGCAACCCCCATACCCACCAGTAATTTTCTTCATCTGACTTCTTTCCAAAACCTCATTGGTGCTGAGTCTGAGCATTTCTAAGCTTAATTTTTTCATAGTTTTTATGGATTTAAATTGTTACTAATTGATTTTATTTGATAAGCTAACCCTCCGACCATTTGAGTCACCGAAGACTGTGACTATTCATCGCGATTGAATATTTATTTTCTGCATTAGCAGCTTTTTTTTAGTTTAAGATATATTTCAAATCCTCCACTGCATAGGTCGATGGCAATTCATAGCCATTGATGAAAATCGTAGGCGTATGGGTAATCTGCTCCTTCTCTGCCCAGTCCAGCATGGATTTGAGGTTGGATTCCTGCCTTGCCAGTTCTCCGTAGAGTGGATACTTTGCCGAAAAGACTTCATAATCTTTCTTTTCCTGACTATACCACTCATCCAAAGCTTGGCGGGTTATTTCTAAATTTCCTTGAGAAGCAATCCCCAAAAGATGCCGGATAGTCTTTAGTCTTATCTCATCTCCTCCTCCGGGTACAAATACGATCTGTAAATCAATATTCCCGGCTTCATAGAGCTTCTCCAAAAGGGGATGCGTACGGGCACAGGGACCACAGTAGGGATTGCAGACTTTTAAGATATTGTATTTCGGATTTACCCCTTTTAGGAATATCCCCAACCCTTCGGGATTAGAAGTGATCTGTCTGGACTTGCTCAGGAATTGATCGAATAGCTCCTTATTAGACAGAATCTTGGCCAACTTGCTTTTGGTAGTGTATAGCTCTTTTTGAGCCATCAAGTAAGGCTTAAGGCTGATCCAGACCAGGGCAGAAGTCAAGAAAACAAATGAAAACAGTCCCAATTCTCTGAGTGCAAGCCAGGCTAAATCAGGCAAGAGAAATTGACTGACTGCCAATTCCACTACTAAAATCCCGGATATCCAAAGACAGAGGCGGCACCATTTTTTTAGCTTGACGCCCTGATAGTACAGCGAAAATGGGATAATCGCCAAACTGGAAATACTAAGGAAACCCAACAACGCTAGAGCCGATCCAGAAAATGAACTAATCAAGAGTAGGGAAGTGCCTGCCAAAAAGTAAGCAAAGGCCAGATTACCCAAGCTAATGAGTCCAGCTACTGAAAAGGAGTCAATGACTGAATTGCAATATGATTGATCTCCACCTCCACAAAATTGGGTAATTGCAGTATTCTTCTTATCTACCTCTGACCAGAGCAAAATGGCCGATATACCCAGGCCTGTTAGCTTTATTATGAAAAGTGCTATCGCTTCAAGTGAATAGGAAGTGCTATTATCCCATCCAAGGATACAAGCTAGTCCGACTGCACCAAGGAAATAATGAAGGAATTGATAGATCATCTGCTCCTTCCTTCGCTGGGAATATCTAGGCTCTCCGGAATGCTCTCCTTTTTCTACCACCAGAGTTATCCCAGTCCATAGGGTCACAAATTCTTTTCGGGCTTGCTTGATCAGTTTTCCCCTTTCATCCAAATATTCCACCCAATCTTCAGTGACTTGAGTCAAACAAGTGAAATAAGGATACGGATTTTTGTTGACCTGAACCACACAGGGCAGGGGAAGTTGATCCAAATTATCTTCTCCCATTTGGAGAGCAAGGCTTTCTACTTTGTATTCGGCCAAAGTATCGGATATAGCCAGTAAGGAATCCGGCTCAGGATGAGTGAGCAATTTTTCCTTTAAATATCCTCTAGTAAAAGGTAGATTAACTAATTCAAATAAATTTTTGAGGCAAATCAGACTATTTTCCATAAGCAAAAAACTAAAAAATCTAAATTTCTTTTTGATTTTAATTGTTGAATACTAATTTGAGACATCCTTAGGTATACTCCTAGTAAGATATTTCTAATTTTCAGTAACTTTTTACTTATTAATCTTTTATGTGTTTAGGAAGTCATTTGAAGAAAATTCGTGAAGAAAAAAAAATGTCACAACAGGAAGTTGCAGACCTAATTGGAATCTCTCAAAAATCCTTATCCAATATGGAAAGTGGTAAAACGATTCCAAATATCCTCCTATTGTCTAAAATTAGAGATATTTATGACATAGACATCAATGGACTTCTTGAAAAAGAAGGAATCTTTCTAACTAAGCCCACTATCCCTGAAGAAACGATAAATTTAAGAACCAAATGATTTAAATTCTAAAAACCTGAATTAGCTCATGAATAATTAAAAAATTTTTTGTCAATATTATCAAAAATAATATCTTAGTTTTTTACACTTTATCACTTTCTCATTGTCATTCGAACTCTGAAGTTATAAAGTACTATTTGGTAATTTGAAGGGTTCCTATTCAATTTAGACCAATGATAAATTTTCAAAGGAAATATTTTATTACACCTAAACTCCTTTTCATTCCCTCATCTGTTGGTTTCCAGATCTAGGACTTTGTTTTCCAAATTTGTCCAGATTTCTGTCAATAAAATTATCAAGGTTACTTCAGTTAGTTCCTAAGTCTAGGCAACAAAACTGGTACAGTTATTTAAGCGGTTAGGAACAGATGGACAATTATACTTCTAATCTTATGTCCTGGAATTTTTGGCCTCTTTAAATTCTTATTAACTAGAGAGAAGGAAAGAACCAAACGATTGGAAATAGAATCCAAAGAGAAAATCGAACTGGCTAAAGAAGCAAACCGGCATGAAGAATTTAAATTCTTGAATGGGAAATAACTTAGAAAATTTGAATGTTTTTTCCCCAAAATGGTCACATTTCTTATTTACCGGTCATCACGTGCTTAGGGAACATACAGTCTAGTCTAGTTCTTTTTATAGTCAAACAAAATATGACACCCCTCTTCTCTGTAGTCAAATTATCGCTTGGACTGGGTGGAATTTGCCCGCCCTGCATCCTGGCCCAAGGGTAAATGGCCTCCATGCACCCTGGCTTCCCGACACACTTCGTTTTCAGGACAGGCTACTCGCTAGATTAATCCTCTGAATTAATTCTTGACGCTCAGTCCTATCGGATTGTTTCTTAAAGCTTAGTCTTCGACTAGTGGATATTTTTGGCTTAAGGTCAAAAAAATTCAGTCCTTGAATTCAATTTTTTTTCTAAAGATCAAATTGCTTTCTCACCGTTTCCAAAATTCATTATTCAAATTCAACAATCTTGATTAGTTTTTAATAGATGGCAAGAGACTTTGTCAACAAAATGCTTACTTTGTAAGTATACTTTTTGTGATTTTCGCTGATTTAAGTGAATATCGCTTAATTATTGGAGTGATTTTCGCCAATCATAATCATTTATTAATGCGCTCTCACAAGTGACACAGTTCGATTATATCAAAGATATTGCACGATTTGGTCTCGAAAACGACCAAGAAAAGCTGAAGGATTCCCTTCAGGAGATGATCGAACATGCCCGAAAAAGCAAAAAAACCAATCTGGCCATACAGCTACAGTCCATTCTGAAAGAAGCAATCCGCCATCACTCCTCGGGATCTTTAAAAACCAGTTCGGGAATTCGATTTGAAACCCCAAGCAGCAAAGAAGTAGATCAGTTGATTCTTGACCAAGTGACTTCGGACTACCGACTATCTGACCTAATCTGCACTCCACAGATCAAAGAATCGCTGGATCATTTTATTCTGGAGCATCGGAAAAAAAACCTACTTCAAGCACTGGATCTACCCATAGCTCATAAAATCCTATTTTATGGTCCATCGGGTTGCGGGAAGACTTTGGCATCCTATGTCATTGCTGGTGAATTAGAAAAAATACTTTTGGTGGTCAATTTAGGGGCCATCGTATCTTCCAAACTTGGAGAGACTAGTAAAAACCTAGCAAAGATTTTCAAAAAAGCAGCAGCTGGGGATTACATATTATTTTTGGATGAATTTGATTCTTTGGGAAAGGTAAGGGACTATAGCCAAGATCATGGAGAAATGAAGCGGGTGGTGAACACCATCCTTCAATTGTTTGACTACCTACCTCAGTCCACCATTGTGATCGCTGCCACCAATCAGGTTGGCATGCTGGATGATGCTTTAATTAGAAGGTTTGATACCCAGATTGGATTTGAGCTTCCCGCCCAACATGAAATCGAGGAGTTAATCCAATTGACGCTCAAGCGTGGGGTATTTACCTTGGGCAGCAAATCAGGAATCAAAAGATTGATCCAGAAGGCAAAAGGGCTGTCCTTCTATAGCATCCAAAAGACCCTTATCGCGGCTATGAAGCGGAGTCTGTATAAGTTGGAGACTGATTTGGTACCTTCTAAAGTTGAAATTGATAAAGCAATCTGGGAAAAATTGATTGAGGAAGAAAAAACCGCAATCAGTAATTCCGGTAAAGTCTAATTTTCTGCCTCCAAATCAGCAATTGCCTGAAGGTCATTCAAAAGCATGACATCATTATAAAGCGAACCTGAAAGCTTGGACTTCTTCGTTTTTGGGATTTCCTTTAGACTAATCACTAATGAGAAAGGATGATTTTCATTTTGCAAATGCCTTAAAGCCAATTCCGGAATAGTTGACTTGCCATAACAACGAATGGCAATAGAAACTGAAGGGTTATCAGGATCAAAGTGCTGACTGGAAATAAGAAAAGCGAGCTTCTGAACATTGGAAAATATCCTGTCTTCTACTCCAAAGTGATCTTCTGCCCAAGAGGCTCCTGATCGTAATTGGAAATTTTCTAAATCCTTCTGAGAAAGAATAGAAATATCCACCGGCCTGAATATTCCAAAAGAGATGTGCAGGGGAAGGTAGGCTAAATGATTGTTTGGGACGGGAAGGAATTTGTAAACCAATGTAGCTGTGAGTTCAATTTTGTTGGATGTCGACAGCACCCAATCCGGAAATCTCAAATCAAAGGAATAGAAATCACCGAAAGTAATGAGGTCCTCAATTACGAAAGTGATGGAATCCGAATTGCCTTCTATTAGCCTTTCAGGGTTTGGCCGTCCAAAGCCAATAAGATTACGATACAATTTTTTACCATCTGCTGAATCAAAGTGTGGTGGATTTATCCCAGCGGGAGACTGAGCAGCATTAATCAGCAATGCTTTAATGGAAGTCATCTGAAGCGTTGGATACTCCTTTACCAATTGGGCTATCAGGGAGGTGACCAAAGGAGTGGCCAGACTGGTCCCGGCCAGTCTTCCATAGTAGGGCGAATTATCTTGGGGACTGGTGAGCACTTCCATGGCAGCTTCCTGACTCAGATAATCTCCACCTTCAAATACCAAGTCTGGCTTTACCAAGTGCTTATTCTTTTGGCTTTTCTTAAGCTTTGAACCATTTATCGTGATGGAGATATCCCAATGAAACTTTCGGGAATAATATGCTGGATATTCTCTGGCAGGGGTAATCCCATCTGTGACTCCATTTTCGAAATTTCCTGCCAAGGCTCCAACAGAAATGTTGTTCATGGATTCCGCAGGCTCTTGCAGATTAGTAAATTCACAGGAATGACCAGGAATTTCCGGATTCGTTTGGTAATAAAATGAGGGGTATTGAGCAACAGGATCTAAAGAGCCATCAAACACCCAATAATCCATGTCATCCAAACTATAGTTGCCAACTGAATTGACAATAAGGATGTCCAATTCATAAGCGAGCTTGTCCAATTCGTACGCAAACTTACCTACGGGTCCGTTGTAAGGTTTTGAACCGGGAAGATTTAAGGAGATATTGAAAATCCTGATCCCGTAACTAAGATGGAGTTCCCGAATGTCATTGATTAAGGCAACAATGTTCAAATCATCGTTTTCTTGATGGATGGCCTTTATCACCGCCAATCTTGCCTTTGCGGGAATTTCCCTCAAAGATGTATTAAAAAAATCAGTACCGAATGCAATAAGACCTGCCACTGCCGTACCATGCCCTGAATCATCCCAATAGGGAGCTTTGCCAGTGTGGTCAATGAAGATTGGCGTTAATAGATCTTTGATCGGCTCTACCGAAATCTGAATTCCTGTATCTACTACACATACTATTGGCAAGTCCTCGTCAATCACTACTTTAAACCCATAACTACGGATCGGGGTGGCTACAGATCCAGGTTTTATCAAGGGTACCCTGGCAGAAGTGATCAGTCTTATGATGTCAAAGTTCTCAACAAGAATCTGGTCCAGCCCCGGAAAGCCGTTTTTGAGAAAAAGAAGATTCAGAGCCACCCGATTGCCAATTATTTCAACTCCTTTAGACTTTAAATAATCGGTCATAAAATTAAGCTGGACCCTAGCTTCTGGATTTTCCAATATATCGCAGATAGTCAAGTTAAAGCTTTCCTGACCTGATAAAACCCCTTTCCTTCCTTTGGAATCCAAAAGATAAAAATCACTGATCAAGGCCAATCGGGAATAAGGTTGATTTCGATGATCCTCACCTTCACTGAGGCTACTAATAGCAGTAATATCCGTACTAAAAGTTTGAAAATCATCCTCCTTTCCTATACTAAAGAGGACATTTCTATTGAAGTTGGATCTTTCAATTGCGGAAAAATTATATCTTCCAAAAAAGTGGTTTTCCAGTTCTCGGTCAAAAGTGACTATAAAATTGATTTGAATTAAATCGATATTGGTTGGGACTTCAAGCGTTTTACTTTTGATTCTATTTCGTGATGCTGAGCTATATGCATCAAGTTTCGCTACCAGAAAACGTTTTTTCTCCTCGGATATGGGAGGTAATGGTTCTGGCTTCTGTTCTTCATTTTTAGTATCTCGCCCTCTGGTTCTTTTAAAACCCTTGATTTTCGCTGGGCTTTTGGAGTAAAATAGGTGTGGAAAGTCTGGCATACCGGAAAGGTTAAAAATGAAAAGACAATTAATTGAAATATAAGATCAATAGGCTATAATTGAGAGGGCTATCTCCCGTTTGCTTGATCTTGATTTCATACTAGAAATTTAACTTCTCGTATCTTTCTTTCAATCGTAGAAAGTCAGCATTCGAAAGAAGCCTAATTCGGAGGTTTCTTTCGGAATTCAGGAGGTGAATTTTTTGAATTTTCGACCAGCCGTATTCAGCTCCAACAACCACATAATCTACTTTACTCGTTATGGTTGATTTAATTAGACCACCGTACCCCACAATAAAATCCTTACAGTCCTCTCTGTCCTCCGTAAGCTCCCCTGTGAAAAGGAATGCTGAACCTTCGATTTGGAGATCCTCAAGCTCTTTTTTTGAAATATAATATTCCGAGATAATATCAAGGTTGTAATTTTGAATCTTCAAGGTTACCGCATTTGAGGATACTTTATCCCTTAAATTATCGACATTAACATTTTGGATTAGCTCTCTATAATTAGGAGCAAGTTCTTTCAGCTCCTTAAAAATATTCGCGCATGCCTTTGCATCTTCTTTAGGTCGTGATGCTTAATGATGGGAACTTCAAACAGATTTGCAAGTTCAGTTAATTTCTTTGGCTTACCCGATATTTCGGCAAGCCTCATGGTATCTATGTAATCAATGCTGAAATCCTCTATTTTGTAGTAGGAGAATAGACTTTTCAAAACACTCAAGTCCATACTAGAATTGTGAAAAACGATCAGATTATTATTAAAGTATTTAGAAAACTCTAAATCCCATAGCTCTTTAAAATCAAGTGCAAATTCTAGGTCCTGTTCTTGAATTCCATGAAATCGCTCATGAGAACTTAGAATTTTTTCACCAGCAGGAGGGAGAATATAGTGTTTCTCTTCGTGCACGAAGGTGTTGTTTTTAACAAATGCCAAACCCAAAGCGCATGCACTCACTCTATTATTATTGGCAGTTTCGAAATCAATGGCTATAAAATCAAATTCAGAGTTGAAATATTCAGGGAAACTGTGTGGGTTGCTAAATTTGCCTGTTCTGATTTTCTGCACTATTGCATCTGAATACTGTGGCTTAAACTGATGGCCTAACTTTTTGGACTGCTCAAACCATTTCTCCAGAAAAAAGACCTGCTCACGTTCTAAAAAGTTGAGAAATCGAAATTCATTTTCGGTTTGAGGATTTACTCCTTCTACAGTAATTGAAATCTTGTCTTTCGATCTAAAATTGTTCTTAAACCAGCTCATGGGCGAGGGTTTATAATTTCCAACATTTCCAAGTAGTGAGGACTTAGTAAGGAGTCCAATTGTGCATTGACTTTAACTAATGCTTTGAAAAAGTCAAAACCTACAATTTTCTCCATTAAAATTCCTGCTCAAAGAAAAGGAATTTCATGGAGGAAAAAATACCCAGTACAGGGTATTTTTCATCGAAAACCCATCTAAAAGTTTAAAATGGATTTGTTCAATAGGGAAATTATCCATGTAAATCAGTTCTGGCCCTACCACTTTACAAGGTCATGATAAGGGAAAAAGAATTTGAGTCGAATAGGGTAGGAAAAGGTGATTCGCTAGATTTAACAGGTTAATGGTGATCTTGACTTTACGGGTTTTTTACGAAACAGATTCTACACCCAAGGCTCGGATCGCCTTCGTCGGTGCGGCTACAAAGGTTGGATAGCTTTTACCCCTATTTGTGGCAAATGCAGAAATGTATACCTATGTCGCTTGGCTCAGCTGGTGGATGATTGGATATTCCGTGAGGGAGTATGGAAGAATCCATTAACTTTGAGAAAAACGCATTAGTTTGAAAGTTTTACTTGACCTTCAATATCTCAACGTAGCCACCACAGGTATTAAAACATACATGATGGAATTGGCAAAAGCGGCCCGAAAATATCCCCATAAGGAGATAGAATGGATCTTTACCCATGAGCCGGATGAACAGGTGAAGGATCAAAGTTTCAAGGGTCCGCAAACCAAAATTCAAAGACTCAACTATCACCTGGATTACCTGAGATGGAAGGAGTTTCAGCTCCCTGATTTGGTCAAAAAGCACCAGCCGGATGTTCTGATTTGCCCTGATTTTGTCTCGCCGGCAGCATCTCTTCCCTGTAGAAGGTTAACAGTCATCCACGATGCGTTTTTTTGGCAAATGCCACAGAATTACCCGAGATGGTGGAGAAAGTACTTTTTGAGCTTGATAAAAAAAGGACTGAGAGAAAAAACCGAAATCATCACAACTACTGAATATTCCAGAACCTCAATTGAAAAGCACTTAGGTAAAAACTGGCCAATATCAGTGATCTATCAAACCCCCAAGAGTCTGAAAGCGGCTAGTGACCAATCAATTATCAAGAAATTACTGCTGACGAAAAGCTCTTATTTTTTACACATCGGCACCTTTGATAAACGAAAGCAACTGCCTCTGTTGGTGAAAGCTTTTGCGGATTTCGTACGAATTACCGGTTCGGACAAAAAGATGGTTTTGGTTGGAGGCCCGGGGCAAAGTGCGCAAATGAATGATTTACCATTAGTGGAGCGCCTAATTGAAGAATTAGGAATGAAGGAAAAAATTCTTCTTCCGGGATACCTGACAGATGGGGAAATTAAGGCTTTGTATGAAAATGCTTTTGCTTATGTTTTTCCATCAGGAAATGAGGGCTTTGGTATTCCAATCCCTGAAGCCATGGGCTTTGGCCTACCGGTGATTCACTCAGATCAGGAAGCCTTGTTGGAAGTGGCAGGAGGTGCAGGCCTTTCTTTCCAAACAGGAAACCAAGAGGACTTGCTGGAAAAAATGATTCATCTGGATCAGGAAAAGGAACTTTGTGAAAGCATGAAGGCTAAAGGGAAAATAAGATCTCAGGAATTTTCAGCTCAAAAATTTATTGAAGCCTTCCAAAGGAAAATTCTAGAACCGAGTTTGGTTGAGTAGAAAGACTCCTTTTCTCCTTAATCATCCAAAATGTTTACATAGGTTCAAAATAAATCAGTTTTATCGTACTTTTAGTCCCAATTCTTCTTTGGTTTAACATTCACACCATTTGTTTTGAAGAATCATTTTCTCCTCAAAGTTCAGGAATCAGCAAGGTTTTGAATATCCTTTTTCTAACAAGTTCAGCGGATTTATACGGTTCTTCCAGAATTTTTCTAGAAGCTATCAAGGCACTTCAAAAATCCGGTATTAATCCTGTTGTCGTTTTACCTCATCAAGGACCTCTTGAAATCTATTTGAGCGAATTGGGGATTCCTGTTTATATTTTCAATCTCGGAATTCTGAGAAGAAAATACGTCAGCCTATTAGGCTTAATTAATAGAGCCAATAAAAATCTTAAGGCTTATCGCTTCCTTTCAAGTCTCCATGAGAAATTTCAATTTGAATTGGTTTATTCCAATACGTTGGCGGTAATTATAGGCTCAATTTTTTCCCGAAGAAAAAACATTCCACATACCTGGCACATCCACGAGATTATACCAGGCCCCAAACCCTTGGTCAAATTGCTGAGCAGTTTTCTTGACAAAGGTACTCCTCAGCCTATAGCTGTTTCAGAAGCCGTTGCTGCTCATTGGCAAAAATTACTTCGAAAATCAAAAGTGCAGGTAATTCATAACGGTATTCCTTATCAGGCATTTTTGGAAAATGTAGATCAGGCTAAAAAGAGACTAGGAGTAGCGGAAAAGAAAGTCTGCATAGGAATGGTGGGTCGCATTAATCCTGGTAAAGGGCAATTGTTTTTTCTTGAAATGGCGAAGCAGCTTTCTCAGCAATATCCGGAAACCCATTTTTTGTTAATTGGAGATCCTTATCCCGGTTATGAACCAATATTGGAAGAAATTCACGAAGAGATAAGAAGTAATCATTTGGAGTCTAAAGTGAGCTATCTGGGCTTTCGGAAGGATATTCCGGAGCTAATGGCAGCTATGGATATTTTTGTTTTACCTTCCATTTTACCGGATTCTTTTCCAACGGTGATTTTAGAAGCGATGGCAGCAGGAAAGCCTGTTGTAGCAACTCTGTCAGGCGGAGCCTCAGAGATGTTGGAAGATGGCAAGAGTGGATTTTTGATCCCCATAGGAGATGTGAAAAAAGGAGTAGAAGCTATCAGTCAGTTGATAGAAAGTGAGGATTTAAGGCTAGAAATGGGTAAAGCAGGCCGAGTTCGGGTTTTAGAAGAGTTCAGCTTGGAATCATTCGAAGAGAAAATTAAAAAGCACATATGGCAGCAGCTGAACCGAAATTGAAAGTTGCCATCATGGGTGCCAAAGGATACCCCTATGTATACGGTGGGTATGATACCATGATTAAGGAACTCGGAGAGCGCTTGGTAAAAAAAGGAGTGCATGTGCGGGTGTATAATCACCGTGCACTATTTCCAAAAAGGCCCCGGTTTGTGAATGGTATAGAATGCATTTACACTCCTGCCATTGAGTCCAAAAGTCTTACTCAGTTGACTCATACTTTTTTTTCCATGCTTCACGCCTGTTTTTCGGATGTGGATGTGATCTTGGTAGTAAACTCCGGAAACGGTCCTTTTGGAATAATTTCCAAGGTTTTCAGGAAACCCACTGCGATTAATGTGGATGGACTGGAATGGTTGAGACCCAAATGGAAAGGCTTTGGCTCCAAGTATTTTTATTGGGCTTCAAAAATGGCCACACGATTTTATGATCAAATCATCAATGACTCAGATGAAATGAGAAGGGTGTATCTGGAGCTTTTCAATAAAGACTCCAAAGTCATTGCCTATGGAGCCAATCCAAAAGAAAGTGTTTCTCAAAGCTATTTGGAAAAATGGAAACTGGAATCAAGGACCTATTTCTTGATTGTAGGGAGGTTGGTACCTGACAATAATGCTGATTTGATTATCGAAGGTTTTTTGAAATCCGATTCCTCCAAAAAATTGGTGATTGTAGGAGATGTGCCCTTTTCGGATGAATGGGCCACTCAACTGAAAAACATTCAGGATCCTCGCTTGCTATTTACAGGCTATGTGACCGACCCCAATGAATTAGCGGCTTTGTACTCTCATTGCTTTGGATACTTTCATGGGCATGAGTTTGGCGGCACTAATCCTGCTATGCTAAAAGCTTTGGGATATGGTTGTGCGATTCTAGCTCTCAATACTCCTTTCAATCAGGAAATGCTTCAGAATGGCAAGCATGGTTGGTATTTTGAAAAGAATGCTGAATCAGTTAGACGAATAGTAGCCAAGGCAGAATCAGAGTCAGAAAAAATGGAATCTCTTCGAAAAACAGCAAAGGATGGCCTTATTCAAAAATATAATTGGGATTATGTGACGGAGCAGTACTTGGAGGTTTTTCGGGAGTTGGCGCGGAAGTAATTTTAAGATCTGAGATTTTTCAATTTTGATTTTCGAGGGACGTAGAGGCTTCACAGAAAAACTCAAAGACTATTGAGGGAAAATAAAAAATTGCTTCGCCTTTACGTCTCAAGAAACTATTTTTTTAAACCACAGAGGAATGATAGAAAGCATAGCTTATAAAGAACTTTGCAACTTCTTTTCTTCGCGGGAGACCTAAACCGCTGCGTCGTTGCGTCTCGGCGAGAGATTATGAGACTGCCGCGCTCCGCAAGCTTCGCTCGCAGTGACGACCAAACTTTTTATTTTTCTTTTACGATAGATCAAACCTTGCCTTTTTCAGCTTTCTGATTTTAGCTTTCTAACCTACCCTTTCCCCTTAGCTTCATTCCAATACACATCCATTTCTGCCAAGGTCATTTCAGAAAGGTTTTTACCAGATTCTTTAGCCGCATTTTCCAAATACTGAAAGCGCTTGATAAATTTTAAATTAGTTCGTTCCAGTGCCTCTTCAGGATTGATGTCAATGAAGCGCGCATAATTGATTAATGAAAACAACAAATCTCCAAACTCAGCAGTAGCTTTTTCCTTGTCTATTTCTTCTTCAGCCGCTGCATTGAATTCCTCCTTAAATTCCTGCATTTCCTCCTCCACCTTTTCCCAAACCTGATGTTTTTCTTCCCAGTCAAAGCCCACGCCTCTTGCTTTTTCCTGGATTCTCATAGCTTTGATCAGTGCAGGTAATGATTTAGGAACTCCCCCTAGGACAGATTTATTTCCTTTTTCCTGAAGTTTGATTTTTTCCCAGTTCTGACTGACTGTATCCGCATCATTTGCTTGGGTATCTCCATAGATGTGAGGATGCCTCCTAATCAATTTTTCGCAAAGCGAATGAGTCAAAGAAGCGATATCGAAGTTCCCTTCCTCAGAACCGATCTTGGCATAAAAAACAATATGTAACAGTAAGTCACCTAATTCTTTTTTGATTTCTTCAGAATTACCTTCTAATATCGCATCGGAAAGCTCGAAAGTCTCCTCAATAGTCAAATGCCTCAGGCTTTCTGTGGTCTGTTTTTTATCCCATGGACACTGATCCCTAAGCTCATCCATGATGGTTAATAGTCGGTCGAAGGCTGCAAGTTGCTCAGCCCGAGTACTCAAATTCGACATGATTTGGGAAACTAAGTTTGATTTGTGGTCGTTTTCGAAGTAAAGCTTTAAATTTGCGCAAATTTATCCGTTATGACAACTGTATTAATAACACTGGGCTTCGTGGCATTATTCTTCGTTTTGATGTCTGTAAGGCTCATATTCCTTAAAAACGGAGAATTTAAAGGCACTTGTGCCTCTCAAAACCCCTATCTGAACAAGGATGGAGAAACCTGTTCTTATTGCGGAAAAACCGTAGACGCCAACAGCAGTTGCGGAAATCCTGACAATGAAGTAGATAAAGTTCTCGCTAAATTCAAATAAATTATTGCCCCTGCCAACGCAGGGCTTTTTTAAGTTGTACTAAACCAATTTCTGTACGTGTCATTAATTAAATCAATCTCTGGTATCAGAGGTACTATCGGAGGAAAAGCAGGAGAGGGTCTTACTCCCATTGATGTGGTCAAGTTTACTTCAGCCTATGGTGCTTGGGTTTTGGAAAAAACCGGAAATGCCAAGGTAGTCATTGGCCGAGATGCAAGACTTTCTGGAGATATGATTTCCAGATTGGTATCTGCAACCCTACAAGGATTGGGAATCCATGTCATAGATCTGGGCTTGAGCACAACTCCCACAGTAGAGTTTGCTGTTCCTTTGGAAAAAGCAGGTGGAGGGATTATCCTGACAGCTAGTCATAATCCAATTCAGTGGAATGCATTGAAACTGTTGAACTCGAAAGGAGAGTTTATTTCAGATGCTGAAGGGATAGATATCCTTGAAAAAGCAGAAAATGAGGATTTTTCATTTGCTGAAGTCAAAAAATTAGGAGCTTACACCCAAATCGATGATTACATTGATCGACATATCCAGCATGTTTTGGACTTGGAATTAGTGGATGTGGAGGCGATTAAAGCCAGAAATTTCAAGATCGTGGTGGATGCAGTTAATTCCACTGGTGGGATCGCAGTTCCAAAATTATTACGTGCTTTAGGTGTTGAGACCATCGAAGAAATGTATTGCACTCCTGACGGCCATTTCCCACATAATCCAGAACCTTTGCCAGAAAACCTTCGGGATATCTCCCAAAAACTCGAAAAAGGAAGTTTTGATTTGGGAATTGTAGTCGATCCAGACGTGGATAGACTTGCTTTCATCAATGAGGACGGATCGCCATTTGGAGAAGAATACACCTTAGTGGCAGTGGCTGATTATGTTCTTTCCAAAACACCGGGTAATACTGTTTCTAATCTTTCCTCTACCCGTGCTTTGCGGGATGTGACTGAAAAAAGAGGCGGTACTTATACTGCTGCTGCGGTAGGAGAAGTCAACGTGGTAAATCAGATGAAAGAGTCTGAAGCGGTCATTGGTGGAGAGGGAAATGGAGGCATAATTTATCCAACTTCTCACTATGGAAGAGATGCTTTAGTAGGTATAGGTTTGTTCCTTACTCACTTGGCCAAATTCGGAAAAACAATTTCCAGATTAAGAGCATCTTACCCGAATTATTATATTTCGAAAAATAAGATTGAGCTGACTCCTGAAATCGATGTGGATAAAATCCTCACAGAAATCAAGGACAAGTACAAAAAGCAGCCGATCAATGATATAGACGGAGTAAAAATCGAGTTTGATAAAGAATGGGTTCACTTGAGAAAATCCAACACGGAGCCCATCATTAGAATCTACTCTGAATCTGACTCTGAGGCTACTGCTGAGCATTTAGCCAAGAAAATTATGCAAGATATAAAAGAGGTAGTAAGTGCTTCTTTGATTTGATAATACCCACCCAACCCTAAAGAGATGAAGGTTTATTTCGACAATGCCGCCACCACAGCAATGGACGATCGCGTGATCGAAGCCATGCTTCCTTTTATGAAAAACCATTACGGAAACCCCTCCTCGGTTCATAGCCATGGAAGGGAAGTTCGTTCCGCAATTGAGAAATCAAGAAAGAAGGTAGCGGAATTGCTAAATACCACACCAGCAGAAATATTCTTTACCTCTGGGGGCACCGAGGCGGACAATACGGCTTTGGTTTGTGGGATCGAAACTCATGGGATCAAGCATGCTATCACTTCTCCTGTAGAGCACCATGCGGTACTTCATACTTTGGAAGTTTGTGAGCAAAAAGGGCATATACAACTCAGCAAATTGGATGTCAATGAGCGAGGTGAGCTTGATTTGGATCAGTTGGAAGCCTTGCTCAAAGCCAATCCAAATAGTCTAATTTCATTGATGCATGCCAATAATGAAATTGGCAATTTGAATGATTTGAATAAAATTGGCTCTTTGGCGAGAGAGTACGGTGCATTTTTCCATTCTGATACCGTACAGACCATGGGTCATTATGTGCACGATTTGAAGAGTCTGCCAATCGATGCCTTAGTAGCTGGCGGGCATAAATTTCATGGACCTAAAGGTTCCGGGTTTTTATATGTAAGGAAGGATAAAAAAATCCACCCTTTTATTCATGGTGGAGCTCAGGAGCGGAATATGAGAGGGGGAACTGAAAATGTCATCGGAATCATCGGGATAGCTAAGGCGCTTGAAATTGCATATGAAGATATGGCAGGGCATGAGGCTCATATCAAAGCGCTGAAGAAGCATTTTGTAGAAAAGCTCAAAGCCGAAATTCCGGGAGTAGAATTCAATGGAATGTCTGCTGATTTGGAAAACTCCTTGTATACAGTTTTGAATGTAAGTCTTCCTCCTTCAGAGGCAAATGCGGGGATGTTGTTGTTCAATTTGGATTTGGAAGGAATCTCTGCTTCGGGAGGTTCTGCTTGCAGTTCAGGGGCAACCGTAGGATCCCACGTGCTAAGAGCTTTGAATCATAATCCGGAAAGAGATTCTGTGAGATTTTCTTTCAGCAGATTTAATAATATAGAAGAAGTAGATTACACAATTGGCAAACTTAAAGAGCTATACGCTGTAGAAGTATAATAGAAAAAGGAGCTGAAAGGCTCCTTTTTTATGTTTTACATTTCCCGCAGATTTACGCCGATTGTTTTCGCTGATTTTCGCAGATCCAAAGGCTTCGGATCAACCTTGATTCTTCATAAAATCAGCGTTTATCTGCGAATTTTTCTGTGTGAATCTGCGGGAAAAAAAGAATTAAAAATTATTTACTTTTCTGTGAATCTCTTTATCAATTTGAAGTGTATTAAAATTAACCAATAGGCCCACTTTTATACCCGAGAGTCTCAAGTAAGTAAGGATTTGTTTATGGTGAACTTCATGAAGGTTTTCCAGGGATTTTATTTCTACAATTACTTTTTTTTCGACTAGTAAATCAATTCGGTATCCAACTTCCAGCTTGAGTTCTTCATATACCATCGGAAGCCCCACTTGATGCTCCACATTTAATCCGGACTTCACCAACTCATACCCCAAAGCAGCCTCATAGCTGGATTCTAGTAGACCCGGTCCCAGAGTATTGTAGACTTTAAAAATCGCACCCCTGACGATAAAAGTTATCTCATTTTCATGCATAAGATTAAAAATTAGCTAATCAAAAAACTAATTCCTTTTGGCTTGCCACTGAAGGGAACCCAAAGCTGATTAACCTGATAAAAAGGTATTTATTTCATGTAGATGAATTTTCAGCTTTTTAATTTAAGACTTCAGAATTCACTTCTTTGATCCCGGATATCCGATCGCATAGGGAGTCCAAATTTCATAGATTGGACTGCCGGTAGAACTAAGTCCACTGTGATGCCACTCTCCATCGATCATTTCATAATCGAAGCTTAGGCTTGCTCCAACCCTGGAGTCATCTCTGGAAAAAAACGTAATATTTTCAGTGTATTTCCCGTCTTTGGCTGTATATGTTCCGCCTCCGGAACCAGAGAATTCCTTTGTTTCTGAATTAAATGCGACCCACTGAAATCTGCCGCCAGAGAGTATTTTGATGGTTCTTCTAGCTCCAGGAGTATTTCTGGAGATTTCTTCTCCTCTTTTTCTTCCTGTGATTACCCAGTTTCCGGTGAGATCATCTTCCGAATCGGACACTCGTTCCCAGATTTCAACCAACATGTTTCCATTGATTTCTGAACTGATCACAATTTTTCCATCCACCCAATCCAGTTTATACTTATTGACTGTTCCGACTTGAAATGGATCTAGTGTAAAAAAATCCAGAATTTCTACATAACTGCCGCCATTTAGCTCAAAAGGCCCTCCCCCGGCACCTAGAAAATGATTATCTGAAATTTTCTTGGCACCAAAGGCAAAGTAATCGTCCTGATAAATTTTGATGTATTCTACATCTTCAACAGGCTGACCATTTTGATGGGTCATTTTCCAAGCTCCTTCAATAGATTGAGCATAGCCCATTCCGAAAAGCATAAGCAGGGGTAAAAAGAGAAACTTTTTCATAGGGTTTATAATTTTAGCCAAACTGTTTAGAGCTGTATTTCAGCTTTAAAACATACGTTATACTTCTAAATTTGATTAGTTCTTTCACTTAAATTCCAAAACAATTCAATAAAAACCAATCTTTACTTTTTGATTGGTAAAAAGGAGCCATTTTAGGCATAAACAATTTCTATGAAGGACTATACAGTAGGAAACTCTCAAGATCAGGTGCTGTCACTTTTTCCGGAGCGAGTCATAAAGAGGGTTGCTTTGGGTGAAAAAATTCTTGGTGTTATGCGCCTAGGCCAAGAGTTTTATGCTTTTGAAAACTCTTGTCCTCATAGAGGAGCCTCCCTGCTTCAGGCGAATATTAATGGTCAGGGTGAGATTATCTGCCCCTTACACCAATACAGATTTGATTTGAAGACCGGACAGGTAAAAGCAGGATACTGCCGAGATTTGGAAGTATTCCCTGCAATATTGACCGAAGGTGGCTTGAAAATTACAGTTCCTGACTCCTAATAACGGAAAGAGGCTTTAAGTCCACCGTAATAATTTCTTGTGGGAGCGGGTTGGTAGAATCTTCCTCCAAAAGGATTGAGGTCATTTCCCAAAGAGTAACTTTCATTCAAAAGATTATCTACCCCGGCATACAATTCAATCACGGTTCTTTTTCCCAAATTTTGAATAATTCCCAACCTTGTATTGACCAAGTTGTAGGCATCTTGATAAACGGTATTAGCGTCATTGAGTGGGATTTCGTCAGTAAACTGATGGGTAAAATTCAAGTAAAAGCCTCCTGCAAACCGAAAATCCAATTTGCTGACCAGATTATTTGGTGCAACTCCTGTCAGGTCATTTCCTGAAAAGTCATTTCCTCTTTGCTCATAATCTTTGAACTGAAAGTAATGACCAGTGAAGGCTGTTCCTGCTTTAAAGTTTCTAATAAAGCCCACTGCTTGTTGAATAAATACATAATCGATAGCTGCTTCAATTCCTTTTTGGTCAGTCGAGCCGGAATTTCTGAAAAGTACTACACCCTGTTCATTGGTGAAAGTTGTGATAGTTTCATTGAGCCTGAAATAAAAGGCTGTCACATCTACATTCAGGCGATTTTTGCCCATTCTATATCCCAACTCATAATTGACTCCTCTTTCAGCTTCCAAATCTAAATTCAAGCTGCCTTCATTAGTCCTTACCTCGTCTATAGTTGGAGGAGAAAATCCACTGCTGATACTACCAAAAATGGAGGAATAGGTGTTGAGAGAATAGTTGGCTGCTATTCTGGGTATCAAAATAGGGTCAAAAGTCCGGGTTTGTAAGCCCGTCGGTCCACCGGAAGCATTGATTTGTCTGTCTATTTCGAAAGAGGAAAAATTTTGGCTAAGACCGAGAGTCAGCAAGATTTTTTCTGTAGGCTCCCACTCGGCTTGCTGGAATAGAAAGCCTTGGGTGGCCTTGAGTTTGTCCGCAAAGCGCACTGTATCAGCTAGGCCATTTCTGTTTCCAAAATTCTGGGCATCTGTCAAAGCTGTTTGATATTCTCCACCAGCTATTATTCTGAATGGCTTTCCTGCCAAGTTCCAGTCAAAGGTAAACCTCGACCTACCTCCATATCCGAAGCCCAGCTCTTTTTTATAATCCAGAATAAAGGGATTTTCAAAATCGTTAGTAGTGAGATAAAGGGTAGTATTATTCTGGGCCTTTTCAGAAAATCTATATAAATGACCCAATGAGGCAAACACTGACTTCTGGGCAATAGAGCTATTTTGGTTGACAGAACCCGGTCTTGCTTGTCTAGGGTCCTCGGCTAGTTGCTGTGCATTTAATGCCCCGGGGATTTGATAATCCAAATCAGAAACCAATAATTGAGTTCTTAGCTCCTGCTTTTGGGAAACAGGCATAAATCCTCCCAGCTGAAAAACGGTTCGGTCCATAGCAGAGTGTTCTCTATACCCATCTAGTTTTTGCTTCACCAAGGAAGCTTCAAAGCCTCCCTTTCCCACTTGTTGAGAAATCGCAATCCTGCTTCTATTTAATCCAAAAGATCCTCCGCCATATTCTGCTGAAACCAATCCTCCTTTGGGATCAGCAGGGCTTTTAAGGTTGATTACTCCTCCGTTTCCCGCACCGTAAATACTTCCGGAAGGACCTTTGATCACTTCTGCGGTTCGGATATTACTGAGGTCTAACAAATTCAAAGCGGTAGTTCCGTCAGGGGCCGTGAAAGGAACGTCATTCCAATAGATTTTAACATTTCGAACACCAAAAGGAGCTCTGAGAGAACTTCCCCGAATCGACACCCTGTATGAAGCAAGTGCACGTTCTTCAATTCGGACTCCCGGTTTGGTATTAAAGGAATTGACAATGGAGGTCTCATTAAAGCGGCTAAAGTCCTGTTCCCCTACCAAACTGATTGCAGCTGACTGTTTCAAAAGCGGTCTTTCTGTTTCAAAAGCCGTAACAGTAAAATCCGACAAAGAATAGGACAAAGATTTGAGGCGTAGAATATAAGATCCAGGCTCAAAATTTCCTTGGATGGTTTCATAGCCTTCTAAGAAAAATATGGCGGATATTGGCTCAGAGAAAGGAATCTGGACTTTTCCTTCTTGATCAGAAAAAAAGCTCTTATCGTTTACTCTAATGAGTACCTTCTCTAAGGGTTTCTGAGTATCTGCATCCTGAATAGTAAATTGAGTTTGGGCTATCGAGAAACTGGCGCTAAGGGCGATAAGTAGGGTGAAAAGAATTTTCATATTCGAAAATACAAGTATTAAGACAGATTGGTTCAGGGTTTTGTATAAAGTCCACTGAGAATAAGCCAAGTAATCAGATTTTGTTTTTCAATGCTCTCAAAAATCTTCGGCTCTTCGGTTCTTCGGAATTTGTAATTCCGAAGTCCTATCGTAGGATTTTTAATCCGAAAGATTTAATTTTTGTTATGGCTTTTTCATATCAAATTCAGGATCAGGGGGCAGTTCATTTTGTAACTTTTACTGTGCATCAGTGGGTTGATGTATTTACCCGTGATATCTATAGAGAAAAAATCGTGGAGAGTTTAAGGTATTGTCAAATTTATAAAGGATTAGAAATTTTTAGCTGGGTTTTGATGACAAATCATTGCCACTTGATTTTAAGAGCCAAAGAAGAAAATCTAAGTGATATCATAAGGGATTTTAAAAAGTTTACTGCTAAAAGTCTTTTTTCTTTAATCAAAGAAAATCCCCTTGAAAGCAGGCGGGAATGGCTCAGCAAAATGTTTAGTATAGAGAATAGAATTTGGTTTTGGGAGGAAGGATATCATGGAGAGGAAATTTATTCTAGAGAATTTTTTGCTCAAAAATCAAATTATATCCATTTAAACCCCGTAAGAGCTGGGTTTGTAGAAAAAGAGGAGGAATACATTTGGAGTAGTGCCGCTGATTTTTATGGTATTAGAAAAGGTAAGCTAGAAATAGAGGTGTTTGGATAATAAAAAGCGGATTACAAATCCTACAAAACTGCCTCGGAATTGCAAATTCCGAGGAACATGGATTGCAAATTCCGAGGAACATGGTGAAAAGAATTTTCAATCCGAAAGATTTAATTTTTGTTATGGCTTTTTCATCTGTTTATAATTTGTTTTTCAGTGGTCAGATGGAATGCCCAGGATAATCATACCCTCCCGATCCGCCGCGGCGGACGGGACAAGTTGTGTGAGATTTTTCCTCATGGGCATTTCA
>NZ_VLOG01000030.1 GCF_007655305.1 Algoriphagus algorifonticola | reverse complement strand
AAAAGAGGTTTTTTGCCAGCAAGACAGGACGATGCTCTGTTCAGTTCGGATTGCAAATCCTACTACGATAAGAGCTCGAGATTGCAAATCTCGAGCAGCTTAGTGAATTTAATTTTTATTTTTTTTCGGATTAAAAATCCTACGATAGGAGCTCGAGATTGCAAACCTCGAGCAGCAAGCGCAGTTAGGTTTAATTTTAGTTTATTCTACCAAATTAGAGTAATATTTTTTGGGATTTTGGCTATGTTTGCCCTTTGATTTTACATCTGTCCATTAATAAAAAGTATATGCGGAAGATAGGAGCGTGGGTAGTTTATGCCCTGGTTTTTTTTGCAGCAATCAGCTGCGTTTCCAATGAAAAGGTTATTTACCTTCAAAATCTTGAAAACAATCAACCTATCAATGAAGGAGAATTGATCTCCTATGAAATTCCTGAATATAGACTTCAATACAATGATATTATTGATGTCAATATTCAAACAGCAGAAGATATGCTTCAATCTGGTTTTGGTAATAAAGTTGTTGCTGGAAATAACCAAATGCAAATGGCTGCACAATCAGGTGGCGATATTTATTACATGACGGGTTATACAGTAGATAAAAATGGTTTTATCAGGCTTCCAATTATCGGTGAAGTCCAGGTAAAAGATAAAACCATTGATGAAGCCAGAGTCATCATTGAAAGCAAATTGAGAGAGTTTCTCAAAAATGAGTTGTATGTAAAAGTCAAGCTCGGTGGGATTCGCTACTCTGCCTTAGGGGAGTTTAGAAGACCTGGTAAATTTGTGGTTTTGCAGGACAGAATGACGATTTTTGAAGCAATCGCCAATGCCGGCGATTTGACGACGGTAGCAAAAAGAGATGAAGTTTTATTGATTAGACAGTACCCTGAAGGCACCAAGCTTCATCGAATCAATTTAAACGATAGAGGAATTATTCAGTCTCCTTTTTATTTTATTCAACCGAATGATCAATTATATGTGGAGCCTATGAAAGTAAGGGAAGTGGGTGCCGGTGAAAATGCGGCCCAATCTTTATCCTTAATTATTTCTGCTATCACAGTTGCAGTTCTTTTGATCAATACCTTTACGCGTTAAGCTATGTATCCTAATCAAGTTCAAGGAAACAATCCCAACCCCAATCCATTTTTGGTTCAGCAGGAAGATGAAATAGATCTTAAAGCTCTACTGTTTAATTATTTGACCTATTGGCCACTTATTGTCATTTTCGCTTTTTTAGGTGTTTTAGTGGCTTTTTTATTCAATAGATACACTACACCTATTTACAAAGTGGAATCTACCGTTTTGGTGGTAGATGATAAACCGACGCTAGGTGCTGACCTTTTTGAATCCGCTGGTTTGGGAATTCAAGGAAAGAGTAATATAGATAATGAAACAGGAATCATCAAATCCTATTCTTTGGCAGAAAGCGCTGTATCACAAATGGATTTGAATGTTTCTTATTATAAAGAAGGCTTTTTAAAAGTTACCCAAGTTTATGGAAATGTTCCTGTTTATGTCTCTGTTGACTGGACCAAACCACAGCTTGTAGGTGGAATGTTTAGACTGGAGGTTATAGATGAATCCAGTTTCGAACTTTCAGTAGAGGATGATCAATTTTCCGTTTTTCAGCCCAAAGACCCATTCTACAAAAGTAATTTTGAAGGGTTCGAATTGCCTAAATCCATATATTCTTTTGGAGAAAATATTCAAGGGGAATATTATGAGTTTAAAATAAGTCAAATTTCAGCATTGCCTGGTGAGGTATTCTTTTTCAAAATGATTGATACGCCTTCACTTGCTTTGAAAATGAAGAATGATCTTCAGGTTAACCCCTTAAATAAGCAAGCTTCAATTCTTACGCTAAGCTTGGAAACACCTTTGAGGAGGTTGGGAGAAAATTACATCAATACCCTCATGGATAAGTATTTGGAGCGGGAGCTGGAAGAGAAAAATCAGGCTTCAGAAAATACGATTCGATTTATTGAGCAACAATTAAGCGGAATAACAGATTCTTTGCAGTTTTCTGAAAAGCAATTGCAGGATTATAGATCCAAGAATAAGATTTTCAATCTATCTCAGGAAGGTTCTATCATTTTTGAAAGACTAAATGACTTAGAGCAGGAGAGGAGCCAGGCTGAATTGAATCTGAAATATTATCAAACCCTCAAATCCTATTTAGGTAATAATCAGGTGGGGGATTTGGTAGCTCCGTCCATTATTGGTGCGAATGACCCTCTGTTGAGCGCTTTGGTGCAAAATCTTTCCGAATTACAGGCCGACAGAGTTCGAATCACCGCTAATTTTTCAGATCAAACCCCACAGGTGAGGGATATCAATGCCAGAATTGAAAGTACTTCCAAGGCATTGATGGAGAACGTGAATTCTGCAATCCGGAATACCCAAAATTTATTAGCAGACCTTAATGGGAGGATTCGATCCATTGAAAGAGATATCAATGCATTGCCGGAGACTGAAAGAAACCTCTTAGGTTACCAGCGTCAGTTCACCATCAATGAAAATATTTATGTGTATTTGTTGCAGAAAAAAGCTGAGGCAGAGATTACCAAAGCATCCAATATGCCCAAGAATAAAATCTTGGATTTTGCTAAGGCTTCTCAGCAACCTGTAGCCCCCAAAACTAGCCTGAACTTACTGATAGGATTGATTTTGGGTTTGATTTTACCAATCGGTTTTATCACGATTAAAGACTTCCTCAATACCAAAATAGAAGATCCTAAAGAACTGGAACATCAGATTAAGGTGCCATTGATTGGGATGGTTGGAAGAAGCAATACTGAGGATAATCTTCCAGTATTGAATAGCCCTAGATCGACCGTGACAGAATCATTCCGATCCTTGCGTGCAGACATGTCTTATTTGAGTCCTAACAAGGATAAACTGACTATTCTATTCACTTCCAGTATTTCAGGTGAAGGTAAAACTTTTGTTTCCATTAATATGGCTTCAGTTTTCTCTTTGATGGGTAAAAAGACCATTTTGATAGGTTTGGATTTGAGAAAGCCAAAAATCGCTGAGGATTTCAACTTACCGAATGATAAGGGTATGAGTACTGCATTAAGTACCAATATAGACTGGAGAGAAGTGGTTAAGTCATCTGGACATAAGGATTTGGATGTGATCCTTTCTGGCCCAATACCTCCAAACCCTGCCGAATTGCTTTTACAGGATAAATTCAGTCAGATTATCAAAGAGATTAAGGAAGAATATGATGTGGTGGTATTTGACTGTCCTCCAGTAGGGCTTGTATCGGAGACCAAGGAGCTATTTGCTTATTCTGACATCAATTTCTTTGTATTCCGTCAAGGTTACTCCATGAAAGGAAATACGGCCATTCTTAACAATCTGGTAGAAAAAGGCGGAGTTTCTAAGATGTATGGTATTCTGAACGATGTTCATATTGACAAAGGATATGGCTATGGGTACGGTTATGGCTATGGCTACGGATATGGCAACAATTCCTATGGATACCATGAAGAGATCCCGCTTCCTTGGTGGAAAAGGGCTTTAAGAAGAAGGGGTTGATATTTTTACCGGTTCTTTTGTAAAGGGAAATACAGTAGAAATATTTAGAAATACGCCTGCGGTGAAATAGAAAAAGAAATACAATAGAAATAGATAGAAATATGCCTTCGGCGAAATAGGAAAAGAAATACAGTAGAAATAGAAGAAATATGCCTGCGGCGAAATAGAAAAAGAAATACAATAGAAATAGAAGAAATATGCCTGCGGCGAAATAGAAAAGAAATACAGTAGAAATAGAAGAAATATGCCTTCGGCGAAATATGGGTCAATTCCCCAATTGAAAGCGTAAACTCAATTTAGGACTTGATCTTTTGGAAAGGGGGTGAGGGGGATTTTGGATGGAATACATTGAAATACTGAAGAAATACGCCTGAGGCGAAATAGGAAAAGAAATACAATAGAAATAGATGGAAATACGCCTTCGGCAAAATAATTGGAATAACTAGATAAGATCTAAAGATATTTTTCAAGATATGCCTGCGGCAAGATACGGGTCAATTCCCCCTTTGGAATATTGCACAAGGTTGGGAAGACGTGTAAAATCAAAGGGGGTCAGGGGGATTTTTCCAGAAGATATTTTTCAAGATATTATCAAGATATGCCTGCGGCAAGATACGGGTCTATTCCCCCTTTGAAAATGTAAATAAGGTTTAGGACGAAAGCTTTGTAAAAGGGGGCAAGGGGGATTTTCCCAAAAGATATTTTTCAAGATATTAAAAAAGATATGCCTTCGGCGAGATACGGGTCAATTCCCCCTTTGAAAATGTAAATAAGGTTTAGGACGAAAGCTTTGTAAAAGGGGGCAAGGGGGATTTTAGTTGAAATACAGTAGAAATAAATTGAAATACGCCTAAGGCGAAATATTTATTCCCGACGCATTTTTTGAATTGCAATAGAGAAGATATTTTTCAAGATATTATCAAGATATGCCTTCGGCAAGATAGACCTTTGGTCGAATTCGGATCAAAAGCTCCAAAGGAGCGTAATTTATTAGCCCTGGGTGAAACCCAGGGATATAATCGCCAACGAAAATTACCCAGCGCTGGCCCGAGATCTCCCTATGGAAATGAGGTTTTGTGCCAGCAAGACAATCGAGAGCCTTAAATCAACCCTCCAAGGGATTTTTCTGGTAAAGGTGTCAATAAAATAAAACTAAACCATATATCTAACCAACCCTTGGAGGGTTTCTTCCTTTCAATAGCCATTCATAGATGTGATATTATCGGATTAAAAATCCTACGATAGGACCTCGGAATTACAAATTCCGAGGAACCGAAATTCAACTTTGAGATTTTTTCGGATTAAAAACCCTAAGATAGGGCCTCGGAATTACTCTTGACTCTTGTTGTGGATTCGAGGAGAAGGTCTGGTTTAACCCTCCAAGGGATTTTTCAAATCAAGGACCCGATCATAAAAATACTACCACCGCTTGGCTGACTAACCCTTGGAGGGTTTATTGAATTGAAATTTTTTTCTTTCATAAGCAGAAAAGAGGAACCTGAAAACAAAAAAAATGATGAATCCTAACACTTATCGTATGTTTAATAACATTTGTATGCCTGAAAATTTATTTGCATTTATTTTTATTAAAATTGTATTTACCCTAGAAAACTCAACCAGTTCATTGTATTAAAGAATTTTAAAGATTCCTCAATTTACTATATCCAAAATGCTTGTCTAATTCCAAGTAGAAACTTGAATATTTAATTCATTAATGGTGGAAAACTAATTTTACCGATTTGGGAGAATGTACTGAAAATCAATATATGTAACAATTATGTAACTATGAAATACAATAGTTTAACACGATTTTTACCTAGATTTTCTTTTTTTCCATCATTTATCATTTTAGGTTTGTTTCAGCATTGGTTATCCATGTTCGTAGATTTGAAAAAATGAGATTCCTTTTTTGTTTATCCCTAACCTTATTTTCCTGTTCATTCTTTTGTCTACATGCTCAATCCTTACGGTTGAATCCTGAGGCAATTTATCAGATTACTAATTTTGAACAGTTAGATCCTCATTTCAGTCAGGAAATGGTATTTCAGTTAGATTCTATTCCTGTGGGAATTGATGAGGAATTCCAAATTCTCAAGAGCGATTCAGGTACTTATCTTTTCGCCGGCTGTAGGATGGAACTTTATCGATGGGAAGAGAATTCCTGGAAAAACCTTTACCAATTTCAGAATGTAGGTTACACCTGCAAAAGCAGGCTTATAATAAAAGAAGGAAACCCTTTTCTTCTCGGGGGCTATGGTTTCTGGAATAGCCACACAGATTTAATTGAATTTGATCCAAGGTTAGGTTCATGGTCATTGGCGAGTGTTAAAGAGCAACCTGTCAATTATAATTCTAGGTTCCTTGGCGTATCCGAAAAGTCTGCCTTCCTTCTGCTTGGTTTCCATAATAATCCAAGAAAAGATATTCACCAACTTCCCGAAAATCAGGGCTACATCTTGGATTTCGAATCGAATGCTTGGAAGCATTTGGGTTTTGATTTTAATCTGTCATTGGTTGATCCCAATGCCGCATACTATATTTTCCAAGAAGGTGTTTTGGACGCCCAGGATTTCTTGGCTTTCAATGCTTTTGAATCATCCTCGCAAAACAAGGGGCTTTTAATTTTTGACAAAAACGAGTTGAACTTTAAGTTTTTTCCTCAGGAGTTGGATTATAATCCATTAACCTACTCGCCCTATTTTATGGTAGATGGAAACCAAGTTTACTTACAGGATGATAAGAATTTCCCGATTACTTGGGATTTGAATGAATTCTACTCAAAGGCAAAATTCGTAGGAAAAGCCTCAATTCTTCCAATCAGTGTCAAAGAGGTCAATAGGATCAAACAAGATTATGTAATCATATCTCTTGTTTCAATTTCTTTAATAGGCTTGGTTTTATTTCCGGTATTCAAAAAGCGAATAGCTTCCTCGGCTCCAGTAAGGGCAGGTCAAAGTCAAGAAAAGGATCATGGACAGAATGAAAGCTATTCAAAATCCTACAGCTCCGCTGAAAGTTCCAACCTTTTAGAAATCTTAGATCAAAATAAAGGAAAAAGATTTACAGTAGAGGAACTGGATGAGCTCTTTGATATTCATCAGATTCCTAACCCGGAAAACAAAAGGGTCAAACGATCCAGATTGATCAAGGAGATCAATACCCAGGCTGAGGAAAAAAGGGGCTATAAGATGATTAATAGGACAAGAAGCCCGGAAGACAAACGCTGCTTGCTTTACGAAATCAAATAAGTTTGAGATGCATATTCCCTTTTATGATTGTAAATAAAAAAAATAGGGCTTGGTATCTGCCTTGTGGATCAGAATCCGGAAACTTCGGTCTTCGGTCTTCGGTCTTCAAACCGCTCATTCAAGGGAAATATCTCAATTGTGATGATTGCTTGAAATAAGGAAATTTTATTACCCAATTCTATTTAACCCAAACTATTTAATCCTAGCTATGAAGATTTTTAATTTTTTCAGGTCTGGAGGGATTTCCTACAAATCCAAAGGTCGCCTGATTAGAAATCACCAGGTAAATTTCAAATACAAAGGAAAACTTTTGGTGTTTGATCCCTTTACCATGTTGGAAGAGCTCAATTTCAAGTTGAAACAGGTGAAAGGACTGGATTTCCAGCTTGATGAGATTTCCCAAAAAATCCTGAATCGCCATTTCCAAAAAGAGGCTGTTGTTCCCAATTCTATAGCTAAAACCAAGTTAGGGAGAGAAGAACTCATTGTTAAAAGAACAGCTATGAGCGCCACTATTCCCAGAAAAAGCTTGTATGAATTTATCTGGAAAGGTGAAAGTGTTTTGAGTTTTTTGCGGATTTACGATTATGGCAAAGAGTTTGAAAAAATCTCTGAAGAAATAAAGACAAATCATATGAGTTTGGATTTGTCGTCCTATGCAATTCTTCTGGAATTAGGAAACAATAGCAATATGCTCTTGGATAAATTCGGTCAAACTCATATCTGGAAGATTGATAATTTGTCTTTGTTTCAGGATTTGATGATGGCAGTCAAGGAATTAAACATGGATGAAAAACAAAAAAGTAGCTACTAAAAAAATGATGAAAATTTAAGTCAAAAAATGAGTACTAAAACTACTCATTTGATTATCTTTGAATCAGCTAAACCAACAAAAAGCCTTAAATTTTAAAATTTGAGGCCTTTTTTCAATAAAACCCAAAAAACCAAACTGTTAGCTTCGGCTAATTTTTGCAGTAAAAAATATTGCTAAGATCATTCTGAGATCCGGGAAAAAGAGATGTAAGCGCTGCGAGTATTCTCTGCCTTTTTTCTTCTCCAAACCAATCTCAAAATGGGACTGAAAGGGCGAAGCTGTACCCAATTGTGAGTAATTGTGTAATTGATTAACTGAGTAATTGATCGATTTATGCGCGAGTTGAAAAATGTTTAGCTCTCCAGTTTTTGAAGTGATGGTTCAGAAGTTCATGGTTCAGAGTTCAATAGGTCGTCGTTAAAGCATAAATTATTTTTTCTTGAAAATAGCGCGTTTTGAAGATTTAGAAATTTGGAAAGAGGCAAGAGAGCTTTCTAAACTTATAAAAAGCTTTACAAAAAAAAGTGAATTTTCCAGAGATTATAAATTGAGCTCTCAAATAAATAGTTCTTCTGGATCTGTAATGGATAATGTAGCTGAAGGTTTTGATAGGGATGGAAATAAAGAGTTTATTCAATTTCTATCCATAGCCAGAGGCTCAAATGCTGAAACACGTTCACAAGGTTATCGCGCTTTTGATTATGAGTATATTAGTAAAGAGGAATTGGAAGAAATTTTAGAAAGAACGGAAAGGCTTAGGTCTAAAATAAATTCTTTGATAATTTACTTACGGAATTCAGATAAAAGGGGAAACAAATTCTCTTAAGAAGGCAGACTTTCTTTTGAACATTGAACCCTGAACTCCACTATTTAAAAGCCCAAGCATTAACCCAAACTAGAACCTCATGTCAGTAATAAACGTCATTCTATCAGGCGGTGTCGGTTCCCGACTTTGGCCATTGTCCAGAAAGTCCAGACCGAAGCAATACCTTCCGATTTTTGATGGGAAAACCTTGTTTCAAAAGACAGCCTTGAGGAATTCTGCGTTTTGTGATTCGGTTTTGGTGGTGGGGAATATTGATAATTACCAGCTTTCCCGAAAAGATTTGCAAGAAGCGGGGATTCAATCCTATAAAGAAATTATAGAGGCTTGCCCAAGGAATACTGCACCAGCAATTGCTTTTGCGGCATTTGCCTGCAATCCAGAAGATATACTCTTTGTTACCCCTTCCGACCATTTGATTGAATCAGAAGAGTCTTACAAAAAATCTGTGCAGAGAGCTATAGCACTGGCAAAGGATGGATTTATAGTAACCTTTGGCTTAAAGCCAAGCAAACCTGAGACAGGTTTCGGATATATCGAAGCGGATGGGGAAGAAGTAAGGAGCTTCAGAGAGAAGCCGGATTTGGCAACTGCCGAGGAATTTATTCAAAAAGGAAATTTTTACTGGAACTCAGGAATGTTTTGTTTTCAAGCTGGAGTTTTCTTGCAGGAATTGAAGAAGTTGGAGCCTAGCGTTTACGAAACCTCCTATACTACCTATCAAAAGATAGAAGAGGGGAAATTAAATGAGGAGCTATCTATGAAAATCCCATCTATCTCTGTGGATTATGCAGTGATGGAAAAAACTGACAAAATTAAGGTGGTTCCTTCTGCTTTCGACTGGTCAGACATGGGAAGTTTTGAGGCCATCTATGAATACAACCAAGCTCAGGGCTATCCGATAGATTCTATGGGAAATATGGTAATTGGTTCTGAATTACATACTGAGTTTGTGGGGCTGTCTAATAGTATTTTGATCTGCACTGCGGATGCCATTTTGGTTTTAAATAAGGAAAAAGCTCAGGATGTAAAGAAGGTGTATGAGAGGTTGGAGAAGGAGAAGCAGGGCTTAGTGGATTGATAAAGGTTCAGTGTTCAGAGATCAACGTTACAGAGGTGCAAATGAACTTTGAACCCTGAACTGTGAATATTGAAGTCTAGAAAATGATAAAAAATAACAAATTACCAATTACTAACACTTTTTTAGATGTTAAAAAACTTAGAAAACAGCAAAATAGCCATCATCGGTTTGGGCTATGTAGGATTACCTCTAGCCACTGCATTTGCCGAGAAGTTTAAAACGGTGAGGTATAAGAGGTAGACTTATAGAGTATATTTGAATGAAAAAAACATCATATAAAACTTTTGGGTCCTTTAAATTTGAATGCCAAAAATAAATTTTTCAAAATTTCATTTCATAATAAAACCTAAAAAGGGATAAATAATTTAGAATATTAATAATGTTACAAGGGAAAACTATTTTAATTACAGGAGGGACTGGTTCATTAGGAAAAGCACTAACGAAGCATATTCTTTCAAATCATCCAGAGGTGAAAAAAATCATAATTTTTTCACGTGATGAGCAAAAGCAATTTCAAATGGCTCAAGAGTTTCCTTCTAATGAATTTCCTCAAATTCGATTTTTTATTGGAGATGTGCGGGATAAGGAGCGATTGATTCGAGCATTCAAAGAAGTGAATTTTGTAATTCATGCAGCTGCCATGAAGCATGTTCCCATTGCGGAGTACAATCCTGAAGAATGTGTTAAAACAAACATCGATGGGGCAAGAAATGTCGTTGACGCTTGCCTTCAGACGAATGTTGAGCGCGTAGTAGCTCTTTCAACCGATAAAGCATGTGCTCCAATTAATTTATATGGAGCCACTAAATTGGCATCTGATAAGCTTTTTGTAGCCGCTAACAATATCAAAGGATGGAATCCAATTAGATTTAGTGTAGTTCGATATGGTAATGTGATGGGCTCCAACGGTTCAGTGATTCCATTTTTTATAAACAAGAAAAAAGAAGGCGTACTACCAATTACAGATCCGAACATGACACGGTTTAATATCTCTCTAGAAGGTGGAGTAGAAATGGTGATGCATGCTTTATTTCATGCTTGGGGAGGAGAAATTTTTGTCCCCAAAATCCCATCTTACCGAATTACTGATGTTGCGAAAGCTATAGGGCCAGAATGTGAGCAGAAAATCGTTGGAATAAGACCGGGAGAAAAGGTTCATGAAGAAATGATTACTCCCTCAGACTCTTTTTATACCTACGATCTGGGAAAATATTACACAATCCTTCCAGCTGTACCAAAGTTCAAATTAGAAGATTTTATTAAGGAATTTGGTGCGGTTAAAGTAAAGGAGGGATTTGCATATAATTCAGGGGATAACGAAGAATGGGAAACAGTAGACTCACTTCGATCGCTTATCAAAGAACACGTTGATTCAACTTTTGAATATTGATCTGATGAACCCTATACCCTACGGAAGGCAGCATATTACGGAGGATGATATTCTGGCTGTAATAGAAACTTTGAAATCAGATTATCTGACGCAAGGTCCTAAAATCAAAGAGTTTGAAGATGCTTTTGCAAGCTATGTCGGTTCCAGATATGCTATTGCGGTATCCAATGGCACAGCAGCCTTACACTTAAATGCTTTAGCTTTGGGAGTAAAGCCTGGCGATAAAGTAATCACTGCTCCAATTACTTTTGCTGCTTCAGCCAATTGTGTCCGCTATTGCGGAGGTGAGGTAGTTTTTGCTGATATTGATCCAGAGACCTATTTGCTGGATATTCATTCAGTAAGAAAGTTATTGGAAGCTTCACCAAAAGGTACTTATCAAGGCATTATTCCGGTTGATTTTGCAGGTAGAGCAGTAGATTTAGAGGCTTTTAGAGAACTGGCTGATGAGTTTGGCTTATGGATTATCCAAGATTCCTGTCATTCTCCTGGGGGATATTTTATAGATAGTAAGGGGCAAAAACAGCATTGCGGGAATGGTAAGTTTGCAGAATTGGCAATTTTTTCATTTCATCCTGTCAAACACATCGCTTCAGGCGAGGGAGGCATGATTACTACCAACGATGAGAACCTTTACAAAAAACTTTTGATGCTTCGCACCCACGGAATCACGAGAGATGAATCTTTATTCCAAAACTCACTTGAATTCGCAAGGGGAAAAGATAATTTTTCATTAGCCTCTCATAATTCTGCATTCCCAGCCTGGTATATGGAAATGCAGGAACTTGGCTATAACTATCGATTGACTGATTTTCAAGCGGCTTTAGGTTTAAGCCAATTAAAGAGAGCAGACGAAGGTTTGGTAAGAAGAAAGGAAATAGCAAAAAAATATCATGAGGTTTTTCAAGGTCAACCTTTTATCAAAAGTCAATCAGGAGTAGTAGATGGCCATGCCTACCATCTGTACATAATTGAAGTTGAAAACAGATTAAGTCTTTACCAGTACCTTAGAGAACAAAATATTTTCGCCCAGATCCATTATATCCCTGTTCATTTAATGCCTTATTACAGACAGTTTGGATGGGAGGAAGGAGATATGCCCAATGCAGAGCAGTATTATAAAAACTGTATCAGTCTGCCTATGTATCCAACTTTAACCAACGAAGAACAGGAATTTGTAATAAAAACAATTATCCATTTCTATGGCAAATAGTGCGCCCTATTTGGAGTCGGAGAGACTGAAGTTAATGCCGCTAGGTTTGGAACATCTCAGTATTGACTATGTCAAGTGGATGAATGATCCTGAAATTATTGCTTATTTAGAAACGGGCGGAGATTATACAATTGAAAAACTAAAAGAATTTTTAACCCAAATTGAAAAATATCCCATATTGTTTTGGGCAATACATTTAAAGAGCACCAATAAACATATAGGAAATATAAAAATTGACCCCGTTAATTTAAAGCATAAATATGGGGAGTATGGGATCATGATGGGAGACAAGGCAGAATGGGGAAAAGGATTTGCAAAAGAGGCATCTCAACTTGTTATTTCATACTGTTTTTCAGTTCCTTTAAACTTGAGAAAAATTAATTTGGGGGTTTACAGCGAGAATATATCAGCCATAAAATTGTATAAAAATTTGGGTTTTGTAGAAGAAGGTAGATACATCAAACATGTAATAACAAAGAAAGGATACGATGATATTTTAAGAATGGCTATTTTTAACCCTAGTTATGAGTAATAAAATTATTTTGGGCACGGTCCAATTTGGTTTAGATTACGGGATAAACAATACTTCGGGCAAAATGAGTAAAGAAGAAGTGTTTAAAATACTTGATCTAGCCTACGCATCCAATTTAACTGTTCTTGATACAGCAGCAGCTTACGGAAATTCCGAAGAAAGAATAGGAGATTATCTCAGTATCAATAAAGAAAAAAACTTCAGGATTATCACAAAATTCAATTTAAAACAAAATTTAACTCCAATCCACTCGCTTGAAAAATCACTACACAATTTGAAAATAGATCAAGTAGATGCTGTGATGTTTCACAGTTTTGAAGATTTTAAATCGACAAAAAAAGAAGAAATAAATTCTCTTTTGGAGCTTAAAGGAAAAAAATACAAGAAATTGGGTATATCTCTTTACACTAATGCCCAGATGAAAGAGATTGCAGAAAAAGAAATTTTTGACTTAGTGCAAGTTCCATTTAATGTTTTGGACAATGAACAGCAAAGGGGTGAAATTCTAAAAGAACTGAAAAGTAAAAATTTAGAAATTCATACAAGGTCAGTTTTTTTACAGGGGCTTTTTTTTATGAAAAAGGACAGAATTCCTTTGAAACTTAATCCGTTGGTTAGATATCTGAATGACTTAGAATCTATTGCAGAACACTTTTCATTGGATTTCTCTACATTGGCCATTCAATATGCGCTTTCAAAGCAATATATTGACTGTGTTTTGGTTGGTGTGGATTCTGTCGATCAGTTAAATATTAACTTAAAAAAAATTGAGTCAAAAGTTCCACCTTCGGCACTAAATGCAATAGATGAAATTTTTGTAACTGAAGCTTCTCTTTTAAATCCTTCAATATGGAATCTTTAAAAATTTTACTGATAACTCAGGCTAGGATTGGAAGTACTAGATTTCCCAAGAAAGTTACAAAAATCTTGGGAAACACGACATTGCTAGGGCTACATCTGCAAAGAGTAAAAATGTCTAAAAAAGTAACTGATTGGGTTGTAGCTACTACCAAGGAAGAAGGAGTAGGTCAAATTATTGAAATCAGCAATCAATCAGGTGTAGATTTTTATCAAGGGGATTTGAACGATGTACTGGATAGGTTCTATCAAGCAGCTTTACCATATGCGCCGAACTATGTGGTAAGAGTAACTTCGGATTGCCCGCTTATAGACTCCAATATCATCGATGAAGTGATAGAATTGACTATTCAAAATCAAGCTGATTATGGAGCAAATATTTTGATTGAGGAATTTCCTGATGGTCAGGATGTTGAAGTTTTTAATTTTCGTGCTTTGGAAAAGGCATGGAAAGAAGCCAAGTTGATTTCTGAACGTGAACACGTAACTCCTTACATCAGAAATAATTCAAATTTAAAGGGAGGCAACATTTTTAAGGCTGTTCATCTATCAGCACCTTCAAATTACAATCATATCCGTATGACCGTTGATGAACCTAAGGATTTAGAAGGAATTGAAACTCTTATTGCAACTCTAGGATTTGAAGCTTCTTGGTTGGATTATACAAATTATATAATACATCATATTAATGAATTCAAAAATCAGGATATCCAACGAAATGAAGGGTATATAAAATCTTTGGATAACGAGAAAATAAAATAACCGTGGGAACTGGACAAGAACTTTATAAAAAAGCGAAACAACTTATTCCTGGAGGAACAATGTTGCTTTCAAAGAGGCCGGAAATGTTTTTACCTGATTTATGGCCTTCCTATTTTTCTGAAGCTAAAGGATGTAAGGTGATTGATTTGGATGGGAACAGTTATATAGATATGTCCATAATGGGAATTGGGACTAATACGCTAGGCTACGGACATGAAGAGGTCGATGGGGCTGTCTTAGAAACTATCAGAAAGGGTAATATGAGTACGCTTTCTTGTCCTGAGGAAGTTTATTTGGCCGAAAGATTAGTTGAAATAAATCCTTGGGCAGACATGGTAAGATATGCTCGTAGTGGAGGTGAGGCTAATGCTATTGCCATCCGGATAGCAAGGGCAGCATCAGGAAGAGATCAAGTGGCGATATGCGGTTATCATGGTTGGCATGACTGGTATCTTTCTACCAATCATAATGATGGAGATGGTTTGTCAGGACATTTGTTACCGGGTTTAGAGCCAGCAGGGGTACCAAAGAATTTAAAAAATACAGTATTTCCTTTCCATTATAATAATATCGAGGAACTTGAAAAAATTGTAAGGGATAACCGAATTGGGGTTATCAAAATGGAAGTTGTCCGAAATTTTGGGCCAGAAAATGATTTTTTGAAAAAAGTTCGTGATTTAGCTAACAGGGAGAAAATAGTTTTAATTTTTGATGAATGTACTTCTGGATTTAGGGAAACTTTCGGAGGTATATATAAAAAATACGGTGTAGAACCGGATCTTGCCATGTATGGAAAAACTATTGGAAATGGTTATGCCCTAACGGCTGTTGTCGGTAGGCGTTCTGTAATGGAAGCGGCCCAAAAAACCTTTATCAGTAGCACATTTTGGACAGAAAGGATTGGTCCCGCGGCAGCATTAAAGACCCTTGAAGTTATGGAGAAATTAAAATCTTGGGAAATTATTACTGAAAAAGGAAAAAAAATGCAACAAGGATGGATAGAACTGGCTGAAAATCACACTATTGATATTCAGATTTCAGGGATACCTTCACTATCTACTTACACATTTAAGTATGAAGATGGTTTGAAGTTTAAAACTTTTCTGACGCAAGAAATGCTGAAGAAAGGCTTTCTGGCGAGTACTAATTTTTATGCTGCCACTGTTCATGAGGATAGGTATTTTGATCAATATTTTGACAGTTTGAATGATGTATATAATTCTATATCAAAGTGTATAAAGGGGGATCTAAATATTAATGACTTATTGGAAGGTCCGGTTTGTCATTCTGGATTCAAAAGACTGAATTAAATGAGTTTCTTTTATAGGGTTCTTACAAATCAAACTTTTAATATAGACCAATATTCACTGGTACCTATCCGAGAAGAGGATAAATATGCCATCATGAAATGGCGTAATGAACAGATTTACCATCTGCGCCAGAATAGACTCTTGACGGAAGCGGATCAGGATGCATATTTTGAGAATGTGATTGCTAAACTTTTTGACCAGGAAAGACCTAATCAGATTTTATTTTCGTACCTAGAGGGTGAAAAATGCATCGGTTATGGAGGATTAGTCCATATCAATTGGATAGATAAAAATGCAGAGATATCCTTTATCATGGATACTGCTTTGGAAAAGGATTTTTTCTCTTTTCATTGGCAGACTTATTTGACTTTGATTGAAAAAGTTGCATTTGAAGAACTTCAGCTTCATAAGATTTTTACTTATGCTTTTGATTTAAGGCCGAGGCTTTATGTTGTATTGGAAAAATCAGGATATGAAAGGGAGGCAAGGCTAAAGGAACATTGTTTCTTTGAGGGTAATTATATTGATGTGATCCTTCATTCCAAAACAACCAGTAGATTTTACTTAAGGAATGCAGCTTTAGAAGATCTAGAAATTACCTATACCTGGACCAATCATCCTCAAACAAGGCGATATGCATTCAAAAAGGGATTTATCCCCTTGGAAGAACATTCCGAGTGGTTTGCTGAAAAAATAAAAGACCAAAACTGTATTTTCAAATTATTGATCAGTGAAGGTGAACCTGTGGGTTCAATCAGGTATGACGTAAAAGGAGAAGAAGGTTTGATCAGCTATCTTGTAGCTCCAAATCAAACTGGGAAGGGTTTAGGAACGAAGTTACTTGAACTATCTGTTTTAGGTTTGCAGAAGGAAAGAAAAGATATTAAATCTATCAAAGGTCTTGTAAAAAAGGAGAATATAGCTTCCATTAAGATATTTGAAAAATTAGGATTTGATAAAATTGAGCTAGAAAAAGATGTTTTAGAATTTAGAATGAAAATAAATCATGCAGGTAGGAAATAGTAAAATAGATAGAACCTCCCCGGTTTTTATTATAGCAGAGCTTTCAGCAAACCATAACGGCAGTCTAGAGACTGCTATTGAAACCATCAAAGCCGCAAAAAGGGCTGGAGCAGATGCCATCAAATTCCAGACTTACACAGCAGATACTATTACCATTGATAGCGACAAAGAGGATTTCATAATCAAAGGGACTATTTGGGAAGGCAAAAATCTGTATCAATTATATCAGGAGGCTTATACCCCTTGGGAATGGCACGAAACTTTGTTTAATGTAGCTAAAGAAGAGGGACTTGTCTGTTTCAGTTCTCCCTTTGATAAAACAGCAGTGGACTTTCTTGAAAACCTGAATGCACCTGCTTACAAAATTGCTTCATTTGAAATCACTGATATTCCTTTGATTGAATATGTAGCGTCAAAAGGAAAACCAGTGATAATATCAACAGGGATAGCAACCCAAGAAGATATTGAATTGGCATTGGATGCCTGCTATCGAATGGGTAATCGTGATGTTGCGCTTTTAAAATGTACTTCAAGTTATCCTGCCCCAATCGAAGAAGCCAATATGGTGATGGTAAAAGACATGGCAGAAAGGTATAGAGTAATAACTGGGCTATCAGACCATACTATGGGCAGTACGGTTCCGGTGGTATCTACGTGCTTTGGTGCAAAAATTATAGAGAAACATTTTATTCTGGATCGTACTATAGGTGGTCCTGATGCATCTTTTTCGATGACTGAACTTGAATTTGCTGAAATGGTAAAGGCTGTTAGGGAAGCAGAGAAAGCTATTGGTGTTGTTAATTACAATCTGACCGAAAAACAGAAAAAAGGAAAGGATTTTTCTAGGTCTCTGTATGTGGTGAAGGATATAAATGAAGGAGGAGTGATTACAGAGGAAAATGTTAGAAGTATTAGACCGGGTTTTGGTTTACATCCCAAACATTTAACTGATATTTTGGGCAAAAAGGTTACAAAATCATTAGAGAATGGTGCTCGAATGGATTTAAGTTTTGTTAATAATAAATGAAAATTCTATTTGTAGAGAACCGTTATAAAACGGGGCTTTGGGAAGTTATTGCTAAAGAATATGAAAAGGAGGGGCATGAAATATTTTGGATTGTTCAGAACCCCATATTTAAACCTTCATTTAAAAATGTAACTGTTTTACCGTTTCCTAAAAAGAAAAGACTTGAAAAAATTTATACTCCAGAAATTCAAAAAATAATTAATGGAAATAGGGGAATGAATTATTTTGGAATTCAATCTGATAATTTTATTTTTTGGTATGAAAAGGAAATTGAGAAGGCCTTAGATGTGATTATGCCTGACTTAGCCTTTGGCGAAGCTACTTTATTTCATGAGTTGCTGGTAATAAATGCCTGTAAGAGAAGAAGTATATTATATTTAAATCCCTCAACAACTCGGTATCCTAATAATCGATTCTCATTTTATTTGTACGATACCCAAGTGCCTTATAAAGGATCTAAAGATTTGCTTTCAAATGACATGGCTCTGAAAACTGTTGAAGCAATCCAAGCACGTCAAGCACTTCCAGATTACATGACGGTATTGCGCTATAAATTAACAGGCTTAGATTGGCTTAAAGACAAATTACGGTTGTCACTTTCTTATTACTTGGGAGAGCGGTACAATACTCCTTCTCCATTTGTTAAACGTAAGATTAATTCCCATTATGCTAAAAACGTACTCAGGTGGGAAGAAATAGCAGTTGACACAACTAAGATTAAGAAAGGCTTTCATGTGCTATATGCCATGCAAATGCAGCCCGAAGCAAATATTGATGTTTGGGGCTACCCGAACAATAATCAAACACAAGTCATTCAGCGAATCTTAAATGATTTAAAGGGTTCCGATAAACTTTTATTGAAACCAAACCCTAAATCGAAGTATGAAATCTCAAAGGAATTATTAGACCTAGTCAAGTCAAATTCTGAACGAATTATAGTACTTAAACATAGCTCTAAAATGGCAGATGTTTGGTTAATTACAGATGTCGTTGTTACAGTTACAGGAACTATTGCAATTGAATGTGTATTTGATAACATGCCTGTAATTATGCTTGGAGAAGCATTACATACGAGACAAAAAAACTGTTATCATTTGAAAGCTGATGAATCCATGCAGCCTATTTTTGATCAAATAAAAAAAGGGGGGTTCCCTAAGATGTCCAGCGAGGAAAAAGTGGCATACTTGCAAGAGCTGATGCAAACAAGTTTTGAAGGAACTAATGGAGATGGACTGCATAACTCACATTATTTAAAAGATGCCCGTAATTTGACTAAACTTAAAACGGCTTATACCAAGGTATTATATGGATTCTAATTTTTACGAGGATCATAATGTGAATTTTTTAAATCGGTTACATCCGTCAAAGGTAATGGCGTTTGCTTTTATTATATGGGCGATTTTGTTTTTGTTTTCTCCTCTTGTTGTAAATATTGAACTAAATGGAACTGCGTATGTTTTTCTTTTTTGTTGCATTCTATCATTTATACTTGGAGTTGCCCTAGTTAAGGATAAAATTGGTTTTCGTACTTCCAAAAGTGCGAATAATCTGAGGAGATTATTTTTCCTTATTTTGTATTTAGCAATTTTAGGATTAGCCCTTAAACTAACCGATAGGTTTATAATTCGCGGAATCAGTTCAAGTTCAAATTATTTCGAGAATAGAGAAATTATGGAGGCAGCGGGAGGAAACTACATCGCTATTTTATCATCTTTCTTAACCCCTTTAGGTATAATACCGATTTTTTTACTTTGGAAGCATAAAATTTCAACTAATTGGATAGTAAAAATAATTGCATTCATTTTATTTTTCGCGCAAATTTTTGATGCAGTCTTATTGGGGTCTCGTTCGATAATCTTTGTTTTGTTTATTCTTCTTGGTTTATATTTATTTTATTTTCAAAAAATTAAAATTACTTTATTAAAGGGGCTTGGTATAGTTATGGTAATTCTTTCCTTTATGCTGATGATGAATTTCATTTTTGTGGAAAGAACAAAAATTTTTGCTGGTGAAAATACATATGACCTTGTTTTAAACCAATCTAACATTAATTATACAGTTACATCGAGCAACTCCTTTAAAAATACTTTTAGCAACCTGAATCCTACTACTCAAAGTTTAGTCTTTACTTATTTAACTACTACGCAATACTTTACCCATGGTATGATTGAGTTTTCATATCTTTATGATAATTACAAAAATGATTATGCATTAGGGAGTTATACTTTTGCTATTTATTCGCGTTTTTTGCATAAAGTAACAGGTAGAAATTTTGATTCAAAAAATCTAGAGCAATTGAGTCCTAGGCCTGGAGTATTTAATACTTTTTTTGGTCCAATATTTATCGACTTTGGATGGTTTTCATTGTTATTCATGCTATTGTTTGGTATGATAGTTAAAGTAATTTATAACAAAGCAAAAAGTGGCTATGATTGGGCTATTATTCTTTATTTTTATTTTTTTATTGTTATTGCATTTTCTCCTGTATTTAATTTTATCAACGGTGCAGGAGGTATATTTATATTGACATCAATAGTACTATTTTATATTATTTCAAAAATAAAGATTGTATGAGAAATTCTATTCAAGAAAGTATTGGTCTGTTTTCGATGTTAAATTAAGTAATATGATACTAAGAGTATTGTCTGAAGTTATCATTCAAAATTTCATTTAAGTAATTTAACTATTAAAATTATTAATAATGATTAGGTTTCTTACTTTACTCATCTGTTTAATTCCTTTAAGCTTTCTTAAACCAGTACTTTTAAATTTAATAGGTCATAATATTAGTTTGAAAGCTAGAATTGGTTTTTCAATCGTAGCCATTGGTAAAATGAAAATAGGTGATGGAAGTCGTATTGGGAATTTTAATTTTCTTAAATTTGATTATTTAGAAATGTCTTCTAATGCCATTATAGGTAGATTCAATTTTTTAAGAGGGAATTTTATTGTCTTGCTAAAGGAAAAAAGCGCAATAGGTAATTCTTGTGTTATTACTAGAGCAGGAAAGGGAGTATCTTATGGTAAATCAGCATTGAACCTAGGTGTTTTAGCAAAGATTACAGCCGGTCATAAAATTGACATGATGCGAAGTATTAATTTAGGAGACTTTTCAATTATTGCTGGTTCTCATTCTCAACTATGGACTCATGGTTATTTACATGCTCCTACAGGTCCCGATAGGTTTAGAATTGATGGTGAAATAAATATTGGCAATAATGTCTATGTAGGTTCTAGTTGTGTTATAAATGCTGGAGTTTATGTAGCTGATGGTATAACTATAGGGAGTAGTAGTTGCATCTCAAAAAATCTGACGAAATCAGGGATGTATGTAGCTCAACCTCTTCGATATATAGAGAAGGATTATGAAGACTCCAAGAAAAAGCTTAAAAAGATAAATTTGGATGGTTTGGTGGAAGAAGTTTACGAAAAGCCAAGTAAAGGATAGGGTTTAATGTTAAAAAGATTGGGCCCAATAATGATTTTATTTGCTCTGGTTAAATCAGTTAGTTACTTGGCTCCTTTAGGTGTGGCTACGCTGATTTCTTCAGAATTTGAGTACGGGCAATTTGAGTATTCTTTAAACCTAGGTCAAATGCTCACCGGGGTTTTTTCTGCAGGCCTGGTTGGATCTTATGCTTTTTATGTCTTAAAGAATGATAAAATTTCTTTAAAGCCAGTTTTTCACTTTCATTTCGTATTCTTAATTGCTGTTTTGATATTAACCGCGGTAACGATTTCCTCATTTCTGACGAATCCTATTTTTGGAGCCTTTATTCTCGGTGTTGCTTTTGCCGATCAAGTAGTTATTTCAGGTATACTAAAATCAAATGGAAGGAATAGTTTTTCGATTATTGCAGATACATCCGTTTACATTGTAATGAGTATTTTACTTTGCCTGATGTATAATGGATTTGCTGAATTTTCGATTAGGCTCTGGCATATTTCTATATTGATTAGCTTGTTTCTATCAAGTGTATTTTATCATATTCCGCGTTGCAGAGGGTATAGAGATGTGTCATTTCAATCAATTAAAGAAATATATAAATTTGGGGGATTGATTTTGATCTCTGGCCCACTAATTATACTGCTATCTTCGAGCACAAGGCTTTTCATTGAATATTTTGGTAGTTTTGAGGATGTGGCAGCTTACTCTCTCTATTTTAGATTTGCAGGTTTATCCTTACTAGCGTTTAGGTTTATTGGGATATTGATGTTTCGAGGCTTTTTTTTAGAGAAGCATGAAATTCTGGATAAGAAATATTTTAAAATTATTTTATTGATATTATTGATCAATCTAATTTTTGCAACCGTTTTTACATGGATTTCTTCACCCTTATTTTCGTTTCTTGAGTTTAACATTGTTCCTGATTTAAAGATTTTTATTCTATGTCTTTTCCAAGTTGTTTTTTGGATTAATACTGCTTTATTTGAATCTTCTATGCAAAGAGAACAAAAGGTTAAAGAATTTATCTTACTACTTATTGTTTTTGTAGTTGGATTGATTTTTACATTGTACACAATAAGTCAGCTGTTTCAACTAAATGTGTTAATGATTCTTGTTATTAATAATGTTATACTTTGGCTTTTCTTTTATGGACAACAGTATATCTTGAGAAGGAGGCAAATAGTTTATTCATTAACAACAAGAGTTCATACTGGCATTGGAATTCTGTTCTTTATATCTACCATATTAATTTTTACACTATAGTGAAAGTTTTGCATTTAGGCAAGTTTTATCCACCCTATTTCGGTGGAATAGAAAAAGTTAATTTCGACCTTGTTGAGGGGTTGAATAATTTAGAAGTTAGTACTGATGTATTGTGCTTTAACGAGAATAGAGGATCAGAGTGTGTTTTGAGAGGCTATCACGTATTTAAGTCAGATGTTATTATTAATGCATTGTCTACGCCGATTTCAATTGATTTTTTTAAAACTTTAAAAGAAATTAAGGACAGGTATTCTATCATACATGTACATTTACCTAATCCGATAGCGATTATGGCAATTTTGCATGTGGGTTACAAGGGTAAGATTATTGTACATTGGCATAGTGATATAATTCGTCAAAAGATTGCTAAAATTTTTTTTAATCCTTTTCAGCAAAGATTGCTAACTCTTGCTTCAACGATTGTAGTAACCAGCCCTAACTATTTAGAGGGCTCTGATGACTTGAAGCATTATAGAAATAAGGTACAAATTATTCCGATTGGCATTGATCAATCGGAGTTCCCTGAAAATCCGACATTGCGAGAAAAGCTTACGCAGCGTTATTCAGGGAAGAAGATCATTTTCGCTTTAGGACGCCACATTTACTATAAGAATTTTTCTACGCTAATTGATGCTGTTGAGACTTTTGATGAGGATACCATAGTTCTTCTGGGTGGTGAAGGAGAGCTTTCTTTTGAACTTAAGGATCAAGTTATTGAAAAAGGCTTTAAAGATAGGGTTGTATTTTTGGGTAAAATACCTTTCGAAGAATTAGGCGAGTATTTTAAGCTAGCCGATGTTTTTTGTTTGCCATCCAATGAAAAATCCGAGGCTTTTGGAGTGGTAATAATAGAGGCGATGAGTTTTGGTTGTCCAGTAGTTAGTTGTAATATCGAAGGTTCTGGAGTACCTTGGGTAAACCAAGATAAGAAAACGGGGTTTGTGGTTCCTGTCAATGATTCTGAAAAGCTTGGGAATGCAATAAATTTGATTCTACATGACTCTGATTTAAAAGAGGAGTTTAGTCTTAATGCTAGGGCTCGTTATTTTGAGTTATTCACCAAGGATAAAATGGTGAAGGAGTTTAAAAGACTTTATGAATCTGTTTAGAGGTTTTCTTTTATCGGTAATTGGATTTTTTCTTTTAACGATACCATGGGTTTTGTTCGGGCAATCTTTGCCATCGGGTTTTCCTTTAATCGAGGAATTTCAAAGAAGAAAGCAATTGGTTAATAATGATAGTGTAGGTGCTTCATTTTTCCTTCGACCAATTGAATCAATTGATAGTTTATACGGTATTACTCATGAAATTGACTTGCCATTTTCGTTAAATGAACTGGAAGTTGGAGTTTTACCATTTATTAATATGACTAGAATTCTTACAGGGAGACCCTATGGATGGGCAGATTATGGATTAATTCCAAACCCAGGTATTCAAACCTATATATCTGGTGGTATTCACGCTAAGTATACGTTTATTAATTTTACATTTCGGCCTGAGTTTGTTTTGGCCCAAAATGCAGGTTTTTTAACCAGTTTAGAAGAATTCAACGAACTAGAACTTAGACGACGTTTTTTTTTATGGAATATTGGTGATAATCCAGAAAGATATGGATCTGGTTGGTATTTCAAACCATGGTGGGGACAGTCTAAGCTTACTTTTCAATTTGGAGCTTTTGAAATAGGAGGAAGCACAGAAAATATTTGGTGGGGACCAGGGCAGTTTAATGCTCTAACATTCTCCAATAATGCACAGGGCTTCCCTCATTTCACTATCAATACAACCAAACCTGCAAATACTTTCTTAGGAAATATCGAATTGCAAATGATTATGGGAAGGTTAGAAAACTCTGGGTTTGCTCCTTCTCAAAATGAAGAGTTAAATGACCGGTATTTTACTCCCTTTACGGGGGATTCACGCTATACCAACGCTATCACATTTACTTGGAGCCCTAAATGGGTAAAAGGCTTTTATTTTGGATTTAGTCGAACTTTCCAACAATACAATGCAAGTAGGGGGAATACTTTCTATGATTGGTTCCCTATTTTTGAGGCTTTTCAAAAGAAAAACTTTTTTGCAGATGGAAACTCAGTGGATTTTGATGCAAACGGGAGAGATCAAACGGTAACTATATTCGGAAGATTAGTTATACCTAAGACGAAGTCTGAGTTGTATTTTGAATATGGGAGAAGAGATCATGCATTTGATTGGAGAGAATATATTCTCAACCCTGAACATGCTCGTGCTTTTATTTTTGGATTCAATCAATTGTTTGATATTCCCGAAATCGGTAAAACTATTCAAATTCGATCTGAAGTAACTCATCAACAAGAATCCATAAATAGAATACTTCGATATGGAACAGCAGAAATACCGTACATAGGCGGTGGAAATTCATGGCATACTCATTTTCCTGCACGGGGCTTTGTGAATTACGGGCAACCTCTAGGTGTGGGAATTGGAACAGGTTCAAATTTGCAAACTGTAGAAGTTTCCTTAGTTGAGGGTGTGGATAAAATGGGTTTGCTTTTTGAGCGCTTGGCAAATAATCAGGACTTTTATTACAAGGCCTTGCTTCAGTTCACTGAGCGTAAACCCTGGGTCGACCTCTCTCTAGGTTTCTTGTACGACAAACAATTCAACAACTTACTTCTTAGCTCCAAGCTTCAGTTGATCCATGCACGCAACTACCAGTGGCAGTTGGATCCGACAAGTACCCCAGATTTTCCGAAAGGGAAAAATCTTACTTCGGTGATGGGGCAGGTGTCGGCGATTTATTTCTGGAATAAGAAGAAGGAGTAGAGATGCCTCCCGCAAAGAGTGGAAGTGGCAAAGAGGGGATGGGAGTTAATAGTTATTAGGATTGTCGTCCTATTCCAAGTTTATCTGCTCTGAGGCTATGTTTTCTATCCTCTCTATGTGGTTTAATAAATTTTTCTCTGTGGAGTTCTTAGCGGTCTTTGCGGCTCTGAGGTGAAAGAATTTAAGTCTCTCGCAGTGACGCGGCGGCGCAGCGGTTTTTGATCTCCCGCAAAGTAGCAAAGAGGCGAAGAAGGGGTGAGAGTTGATGGTTATTGATTATTAGTTATTAGGGCATAGGTCTATTGAAGGGGCTATTTTGATTTAAACTATGTGACTTATAATTTCTATGTGGTTTAAAAAGTTTTTCTCCGTGATATCCTTAGCGGTCTTTGCGGCTCAGCGGTAAAAGAATTTAAGTCTCTCGCAGTGGCGCAGCGGCGCAGCGGTTTTTGATCTCTCGCAAAGGAGCGAAGAGGCGAAGAAGGGGGGAAAGTTAATTGTTAATGGTTATTGGAGCATAGGTCGATTGAAAGGACTCCTGTTTTTTATACTATGTGATCTATGATTTCTTTGTGGTATAAAAAATTTTTCTCCGTGATATCCTTTGCGGTCTTTGCGGCTCAGCGGTGAAAAATAATTTAAAGCTTAAAAATTAGCCCCATTTTCCAGTTTGATTGCCAAGCTCCGAAGGAGCAGGATTTCTTAGAAATTAGCAATTAAAACTAGAGTTTGTTTCAGCTCCAAAGGAGCGAGATAAAAGAAGTTTAAAGTGGAAAATTTAAAGTTTAAACGTTTTCCATGAATTAATCAAATTGTCCGAATTCAAGTTTCAAACCACCCTAGCGCTGGTTTTTTTATGCTCAAAAATTAGGATAGGAAACAGAATTTAAAACATTTTTCCGAAGTCACTTCTCTTTTCCGAAGTCCAAGTATCCAATCGAACAAACAAAAAAAATGTAAATAGGCCTTTTTGCAGAAAAATACATTAATTGTTAATCTTGTTAACCAGTGCTACCAAATCCTTGTAAAAGTTTCTTCCTATTGGAATTTCATGGTCATCTATTTTTACAGCTGTTGAATTAAAGGCATCAATTTGTTCTAGATTTATAATGTAGGATTTGTGTACCCTCAAAAATTGGTTTTCATCTAGAACTCCCATGACCTCTTTGATCGTATTTCTTAAAGTAAACTGCCTTCCTTTGACATAAATATGTGTGTAGGTTCCTTCAGTCTTAATCCAGTCTACATCATTGGTTTTAATTTTTTTCAACCAGCCATTTTCTCTCACAAAAAACTCCTCTTTTGATTTTCTACTTCCAACCAAATGATCGATGGTTTCATTGTTTTTTTCTCCTGAGTGATTGGTGAAAGCTAATTCTATACTGGTAATCAGGGTCTCTGTAGTAAATGGCTTGACAATAAAACCGTCCGGCTTTAGATGGCTTACTCTAGAAATCACTTCTTTCCCTGAAGAAGAAGTTATAAATACCAATGGGATATCAATTTCACTTCTAATTTTAGTAGCCAATTGGATTCCATTTTCTTCACCTTTTAATTTGATATCGATCAGGGCTAAATCCGGAGGCTGCCTTTTCAATGACTCTAACACATTCTCAGCTGAATCATAGGTAGCTATGACATTATAGTTGTTGATTTCCAACAACTCACAAAGATTTTCGGAGAGGTTCAAGTTATCCTCTATAAGAACTAATTTTGGTTTGAAGTTTGAAGACATGCTAAAGAGTTAATGTTTCGCTATTTGTTTAATCTTCAATCAAAAAACGATAACCTAGTTAAATTTTGCCAAATTTATTCAAAACAGCTGTTTTTTCAATAGAATTAAAACTTAATTTAAATTTTTAATTACAATGTAGAATATTTCATGTTTGAACTCAATGAAACTCAGGCCGGAAATGAAGATTTGATTTTTTCTTTGGCTACTGGTGAGCTGCTAAAAAGTTCAGAGAGAGTAAAAATTCTCTTTGGGTCAGAACAATTTGATAAAATTAAATCTCTGGATGATTTTGATAAGATAGCGAGGATTCCCGAAAGTATGGGAGGAAGATCTACCTGTTATCCTATATTGAATGATGTGGATTTCACTTGGTCATTGGATGGATCGGAATCCTCTACAATTTTTCGGGAAAAAGGGTGGTATAATCCAAATGGAAATTCATTACATCTCCTGATTTTTGTTCAAAATCAAGAACAAAAATTCAATCTTTCTTTTAAAGATGCTATAGACATTTTAGAAAAATTTGACGATCCTTCCATTTTATTGGACAATAAGCTTGAGAAGGTTTTGGGCTTGAATTCCAAGCTAGTTGAAATTGTCCTAGAACCTTTATCTAATTTAGGGTTGGGGTTTAAGTTATCGGACTTTTTTTATGAGAAAGAGGATTTAGAAAGAATAATTGATTGGATTCATTCCGAATCTATCACTTTAGTTATACAGCCAAAACTTAGACTGAAATATCCAAAGGGAGGCTGGTTTGAAATGAATATCTCAAAAATCATCATCGAAGGGCAATTGTGTTTTATTTCAACTGTAAGAGACATAACTGAGTCAGTAAAACTGAACCGAGAAAATCAGAGGAAGAACTTGATTTTATCAAAACTGTCAGAAGTGCAAAATCATTTTTTACTATCCAAAAGTGGACAGAATCCATATCAATTATTTTTGGATAATATTTTGGAAATAGTGCATGCCAAATATGGATTTATCGGTAAGGTAGGTAAATCAGAAGACGGAAAATATTTTATGAAAATTCAGGCTTTCACTGATTTTCAATCCCAGAGCGAAAAATCAAAACAACTGATTGATGAGCTGATAACTAATGAATTTTATTTTAGGGATTTTGATAATTTATTTGGTGCCTGTATTAAATATAATGAAATCATTTGTGAAAATGATCCCGAAAACAGCCCTTATTCCTCCAAAAAGAAGATACCGGGACATCCTGAAATAAAAAACTTCCTTGGAATCCCCATCTCCTATGGCCAGGACATTCTTGGGTTAATCGGTTTGGGAAATAAGGAAAATGGATTTTTTAAAACGGATATTGAAGATCTTCAGCCTTTTATATCCACATACTCCGTTTTACTGAGGTCCTATCAAAATGAGCAACAAAATATTTTCTTGGAAAAAGATTCCTTAGAGAAATCTAAAATCTTATCCTCAATTTTAGATTATTCTCCGGATACAATTGCTGTATTAGATGAAAAGAAAGAGTTTTTATTCTTATCTCCTAGCTTTAAAAATCATTTTAGTTTTGGGATTCCTGAAGAAATAGCAAAATGTAAAATCAAGACAGTGATTTTGAAAACTATCTCTGAGGAATATTTACAAGAGAATGGGACCTACCGATCAAGGATCAAAGTAGAGTGGGATGAAAATGATCCTTTTTGGCTTGAGTCATCAGTTAATGAATTTTTGACCTCTTCTGGAAAGAGGATATTAGCCGTTCTAAGGGATGCAAGTATCCAAGTCAAAGCAGAGAAAAAATTGTTACAATCTTTAAAAAGAGAAAAAGAATTTAAATCATTCATTAGTGATTTTATGGGGATTATTGCCCATGAGTTTAAAACTCCTTTAGCAACCATTCTTTCAAGTCTTGAAATTTCAAACTTTTATTTGGCTGAAGAGAAGTGGGAATCCAATAAAAAGGAAAGAGTCTTAAATCATCTGGAAAAGATGAAAAGTGAAGCTAAAAAGCTTCATAAAATTATGATCAATTCTATGGTGTATAACTATACTAATAAAAATGAAATTCCCCTCCATAAAACTACAGTGAACCTCGTTGGATTTATAAAAAATATATTAAAGGAGAATTCGATGGAGTCAAAAATTCAATTTCAGGCAGAGCAACTGGAAGAAGCAAAAATAATTATCGATGAGTTTTTAGTGAGAACAGCGATTCTGAATTTATTGACTAATGCATTGAAGTACGGTGGAAATAGAAGAAAACCAGAATTAAAAATCATTAACATGAAAGAAAAAATCGGTTTTATATTGAAAGATTATGGTATGGGGATTAGTGATAAAAATCTTCCTTATATTTTCACTCCATATTATAGAGGCGATAATGCCAATGAAATTGAAGGTACTGGTCTGGGGCTTGTAGCAGTAAAAAATTTTATTAATATCCATAATGGATCAATTAAAGTTAAATCAAAAATTAATGTAGGCACAGTTTTTCAGGTTCTTTTACCTAAAGGTTAATATATTTCTTTTGAAAGGTAGTTTAATGAATTTATTAAAGTAACAATATATTGCATTTCGATAACCTTTAGAGGCTGAAATATATCATCTTTAACTTATGGTGTAGAAATAGTAAAAATGAATGCTTTCTTTTGGGGATGTGTTTTACATTTCCCAACTATGAACTTTTTTTCATTCTATAAAAATCATTCTTATTTATATTTTCGACTTACACTTTTCATAATTCTATTTTTGAATTTCAGTGTAAGTTCTCACGCAACCAAGATCTTGGCGGATAATCTTATTTTTTCTACTCCAGGCCATACTCGACATCCAAATAGAGCTTTGGTAGAACCTGGCTTTTCCACACTTAGAGCCAATCCTGGCCTAGCCTTAGGAGTGGGCAAACATAGCGCTGTTTTGGAACTTGGTTTTGACGAAAAAATCCCTGCACGAACTCCAGTTTATGTGCGAATTAATGGTGATGAGAATTTTCTGAGTTCATTACTAGGGGGAAGTCTTGGAAAAAGTCTTTTGCAAACCTTGGGAAATGTAATGATAGGAAATCAAGTCATTGAAATTGAATTGAAAGATGCTCATGGAAATACTGTATTCAAAGAAGATAGTGAGTCCGGGTTTCGGAGTTCTTCTTTGAGGCTTGTAATTAATTCCCAAGGGGAGTATTTCCTACGCGTAATTCCCCCTCAAGATTTTCAACGAATAAGAATTCATAATAAATCCGGGTCTTTGATAGGAACTGGAATTTCCTATTCTTTAGATGTTTATTATGCTTTTTACCACCAAGTTCAGGAAGCTTGTGATCTAGTTCCACTCTATACCAGTTTTGAAGGAAATGGGATGTCTCTGGATTTACTTCGATTAAATCCTCCCATTTCAGAGTTACAATATGCTATAGATGAGGATTTTATGAATACGTATTCATCTCTGTCTTTAGGAATACTTTCGACTTTGGGCGCTGAGTCTGAACAGATATTTTATTTTGACCAAGCGCTAAATCCAAATAAAAATGTTTTGGTCAATTTGAAAATAAGTAAATCTCTATTGGATTTGGGAATTTTGAATAATATCCAAATTATCAGTTATTCAAATGGTGTTTCAACCCAACAAGTACAATTATCTTCTTTTATAGATCTTGACCTGCTTGGTCTATTTGGATCCGATGAAATTATTCAATTTTCAATTGCCATTGATTCTGCTCCTATAGATCAGTTGGGAGTGAAGATTACCTCATTAGTTAATTTGGGATTGGTCAATGACCATTTAGGTATATCTGGTTTGTATGTTGTTCCTAAAATGCCTGAACCTGATTTTGAAGGAGAAGAAGACCGATTTAGAATTTGTCAAGGAGATGAGTTGAGAATCACTCCTCAATTAGAGCATGGATTGGATTATTTGTGGTATAAAGTCGAAGATGATTCCATTTTGTTTATTGGAGAGTATGATGAATTTGATGTTCCGGAAAATTTGCCGCCTGGTTTGCATGAATATGCTTTGAGAAGTAGATATCAAGGATGTTCGCAGATAAGCATTCCTTGGAAGTTTGAGGTTGAGGTAATTGAAAAAAGTAGGCCTGAGGAGATCCTAATTGAACCATCCAATGAAGTAAGTGTAGATGCAAATGGGGTTTATCAATACAGAGAGGGGCTTGACGATATCGTCTTGACACCCTCTCTGCCCAATATGGAGCTAAATTCCACTTCATTTTTTTGGTTTTTGGATGAGGCTCAATCCCAACCAATATTTGATGGCATGCTCTTGGACAATATTTTATTTCAGCTTGAGCCAAATGGAGAGCTGACTATTACTAATATGCCTTATATTGACCCAAGCGACCCGTTCTTTCTATATGTAAATTATGCTGGTCCGGGGAATTGCCCTGCTTCATCGCCTAGAGCCCTCAGATTAAATTCTATAATTGTGGTATTAGGAATTGAACTGGAAGAGTTCCATTCAAAAATCAATGATTCCAGAGAAATTGAAATTTTTTGGAAGCTCACTAATCTAAAGGAAGAACATAGTTTAATCCTTGAAAAAGCGAATCAAAGTCTTCAATGGACTGAAGCTTTTAGGGTTTCTGGTAAAAATCAGGAAAATGGAAAGTTTGTGGATAAAAATCCATGGCCAAATTTCAATTTTTACCGAGTTAAGGTCGAATCAGAGCTCGGTAAGACCTTGTTTGTTTCATCTGTGATTTCCATCAAAGCTCCCGAAATCAAAGAACAATCAGTAAAGGTATATCCCACTGTGTTTGAGGATAAAATTAACGTAGATTTTCCCTTTTCATCAGAAAAAGCAGCATTAATTCAATTAGTCTCTCATTCAGGAGAAACTCTGATTACTAAAGAGATTTCACTTAATCAAGTGGGGAAAAAAATAGAAGTAAATCATTTGAATTTCCTTCCTTCGGGTTCATACATAATTATAATTTACTTTAATAATATAAAAACTGCATTTCATATAATGAAATAGCACTACAAGTTATTAAAAAATGATATCCGAAAAGTATATTTTATATTTGTTTAATAATTGTGAAAAATAAGATTAATTTTTTTGGTGTTTTTAATCTTTGTTTAAATAATTTGGTCTCTCTTGAAAGGTAATTTTTCAAACTATCTATTGAATTTAGATAAATGAAGTCACTCAGGAATAAATACCAATAGTCATTATTTATAAATGTTTTTTTAAAAGTTACAGATAAAAGCATTAAAATAACAGAATCATGTTTTTTAATAACATCCTGAAATTTCCATAGTGACCTTGAAAATCCTTTTTACTTACTTTGGTCACGCCTGACCTATACGAATAATGGTAAGTGGATGATTCTTTGATGTGTTGATTCAAAATATTTAAGGTTTGATTTTTAATAAGATTGAGAAATGATTCTTTCTCTATTTAATGGGGGTATTTTTCTGTCCTCAAATTATTAGTATCGACTAAAATACTTATTGTATTCAACTATCCATTATGAATCTGTTTCATTATTATAAAAATAGTAAAGGCTAAGGCTTTTCTTTTAGACTTAAGGTTGGTGTTAGCCAATTAAGACTTGAGAAATAACGTGTTGAATTAATTTTCAAAAAGTAATAGACTCATTCAGACTGTCTTTGTTTTTAATAATTATCTTATGATTACAGGTTTACCTAGACTAAAGTTTTGGCTTCAATTATTAGTCTCTTTTCAATGTTTAATTTTTCCATTCATTGCTGAGGCACAAGTCTCTAAAATACTGGCCACAGAGGTTACCTTCACCAGTCCAGCAGACAAGATGACCTCATTGGTTGGATGTGGTACGCTCAACCTTTCACCCTGTTTTAGTCCAACAGTGGTAAACCCTAACTTTGCAATTAATGATGATGAAAATTTTGCAAGGCTTTTTGCTAGCCCAGGGTTATTGGCTGGATTGGCATCATACGACTCTGAACTTGAATTAAAGTTTCCGAATGATGTCCCGGCCAATACCTGGTCTTTTGTCAGAATTGATGCGGATCCAAATATACTTGAAGTTTTATTGGGAGGTAATCTCGGAAAGCTGATTTCTGATTTAGGTGGAGCTACATTACTGGGTAGGCAAGTAATTGGTGTGGAGGCTAGGAATTCCACAGGATCAGTGGTGCTTTCCGGATCTTCTTCCAATGGGTTTGTTGGGAACAATATAGATCTGGTTAAGGATAATTTGGGTAGAACTTATCTAGCTGTTAAGCCCCAATCTTCCTATGACAGAGTTAGAGTAAAGCTAAATTCAGGTGCTTTGGCTGGTTTAGGGTCAGAATACCAATTAGATGTATATTCGGCATTTTATTTTCAAGGTCAGGATAATTGTGGGGAACCGGAATTTACCTCTTTCAACTCATCAGGACTAAGTCTTGATCTGTTGGATTTAGGAAGTGCCGGGGTTACCAGCCCTGAACATGCAATTGATGGGAATCCTTCTTCTTTTTCTGAAATCAGTATTGGCATGCTCGGAGTAGGGGCAGAGATTTTTCAAGAAATTAGATATTCAAGTCCTTCAAGTGTAGAGGATTATTTCAAGGTTTCTTTCAGTATCAAAAATCCGGAGGTCCTAAATGCAGATGTAATTGGCGGAATAGAAATCAAAGCTTTTTCTGGAGATAATCTAGTTTTCAGAAGAAAACTAAGTAGTGGATTAATCAACGGTCTGGATGTCTTAACATTACTTCAAAATGGTGAAAAAGTAACATTGGCATTTGGACCTGGTAGATCTTTTGACAGAGTTACGGTAGGATATAATTCAATTTTGTCTTTGAACGCCTTGGCGAATTCGCCTATTCAGCTTTATGAAGTTGAAAGGTTTGGAGCTAACTGTCCAGATCCATCTCCGATCAATACACCACCATCTACTCTACCTATGCTGAGTAATTCCAATTGCTCTGCTTCCGTTTTGGAATTTGAAAATGCCAATTTCCCTTTCAATACTGTTGACGGTAATAATGATTCATTTACCACATTGGAAGCCAGTTCAGGAATTGCATTGGGGATTGGCGACTACGAAGGATTTATTGAATTGGGATTTTCTGAAAGACCGGCAAACTCAGCTTCTTATATCAGAATTGATTTTGATGAAGAGGTTTTGACAAGATTGCTGAATGGCTCAGTGGGCAATTTGGTAGGAGATGTAGTGGACAATACAGTATTTGGTCGCCATTTTTTCACGGTAGAAGTAAAAAATAATGGAAATTCGGTAGTCAGTGGGAGTAGCAGGAATGCATTTTTTGAACGGCCAATGAGAATTGTTCAAGACAAGAATAATCATTTTTATGTAGAAGTAATTCCTAATTCCCCATACAACAGCATTAGAATTACTGAAACCCTCAGTTCCATCGCGGGTTTTGGAAAAAGTAGTACTATGAACGTGTATCATGTTTGCAGTTCCACAGGCTTCGAGAATTGCGAACAGGCATATAATACCTATGTCACTAGTGATGGTATTTCCTTGGATCTCCTTGGAATTAGTGGAGCTGGAGTTTCCAATGCCGGTTTTGCCATAGATGGAAATCCTGCTACAGCCTCTGAAATAAAAATCGGTACCACTGGAATAGGGGCATCAATTTTTCAAATTGTTCAATTTCATTCTCTTTCAAATGAAAATGATAATTTTAGAATCAAACTTGCCCTATCGGGAAATGGAATAGTTAATGCTGAAGTATTAGGAAGTATAGTTGTTAAAGCCTTCAATGGAGATAATGAAGTCTTTTCTCAGAATTTAAGAGATGGATTGATCTCTGATTTGAATCTCCTTGAATTAATACAAAATAGAGAAACACTCAATTTATCTTTTGGGCCGGGAGCTGCTTTTGATCGGTTGGCAATAGGGCTGGAGTCCCTAGTTAGTGCTGGAGTCATCTCCGTACCATTACAGGTTTTTAGCATTGAGAGGTTTAGTACAGACTGTCCGGACCCTGAGTTACCTACAATTACTGAAACCGATACGCCATTCAATAATGCCTCTTGTTCGACTGAATTAATCAGTTGGTCTAATGTGAATTTCCCTTTTAACGCAGTGGATGGATCAAGTGATAGTTTTGCCACATTATCTGCTGGAACTGGATCAGCCTTAGGGTTAGGTTCATACTCAAGTCACATTGAACTGGGATTTTCATCACCTGTTCCTGCAAATGAAACTTCTTACATCCGGATCGAGTTGGAAGGCGATTTACTCAATGCCCTATTAGCAGGCAGTTTGGGTTCAAATGTTGCAGATTTGTTAGGTACTGTTGCATTAGGAGATCAATATTTTACGATAAGTCCGAAAAATTCTAGCGGTCAAACACTTTACACCGCCAATAGTACAAATGCATTTGGTAATCAGGATGTCAAAATTGTCAAAGACTCCTTTGGAAAATTCTATATCGCCTTTACTGCAAATCAACCTTATCAATCAGTTAGACTTGAGTATTTTCAGACTGCACTTGTTGGACTGAATAATACCTCGTCCATGAAGGTTTTCAGTTTATGTAGAGAAACCGAAATTGATGTATGTGAACAAGCTTCATTTACTTCATTTACAGGAAATGGCATTGCCGTTGATTTGGTAGATATTTCCAAAGGAGGAGTTTTCAATCCTGAGAACACTATAGATTCCAATACATCAAATTTTTCAACTATCAACCTTGGGATCGCTGGGGCAGGGGCATCTGTTTTTCAGGAGATTTTATTCAAGACCAAGTCTCAGCAAACAGATAAATTGCGAATTAAAACTCAACTGAATGCCCCAGGATTGTTGAATCTGGACATAATAGGTTCCTACAGAGTTGTTTTGTACAATGGTGCGCAAGAGGTTTACAATCAGCCTTTGCAAAATGCTATTATAAATAATGTTGACCTATTGGGATTATTGAATTCAGGTGGAATTCAAGAGTTACTGATAGAACCGAATGTAATTTATGATAGGGTGGCATTTGGAATTGTGTCAACAGTATCTGTCAATACAAGCGCTCCTATCAGATTATATGAAATATCTAGAGTATCAATGGCTTGTCCTGACCCAGACCCTGAAACTCCTCCATTTGCTGAACCAGTTTGTGCAGAGGAATTGATCAGCGCATCCAATGCAGATAATTTGGGTAATTTATTTGATGGGAATTTTGCCACATTTGCCACTATCCGATCTCAAGGAGGAACCCTTGGCTTAGGTGGGTTTTCAGGACATTTGGAATTGGGCTACGGCAATGCTACTTTGATTCCGGCAGGAACTACTTCCTATATTAGAATTGACGCTTCCTCCGAATTATTAAATACTTTACTTTCAGGAAATTTAGGGGCTGATATAAGCAACTTAACTGGATCTATAGCTTTGGGAGATTTTTATTTTGACGTGACGGTCAAAGATCAAATCGGAAACACCCTGAGTACTGGATCAAGTAGAAATTCATTTGAAGGATCACAAGGCCAAATCAAAGTAGTAAAAGACGCTCAAGGTCGTTTTTATTTGGCAATCACCCCTAATTCAGCTTACAATAGGATTCGAATAGAGTCATTTACAGATGCTTTGTTGCTTGGTGAAGAAAACACTCTGAATGTTTATGGATTATGCTTTGATTCTGCAGTAGAGTCATGCGGTACCTCTTTTACCACTTCTGTCAATGGATCTGGAATAACACTTGATGTTCTGAATTTAGGTGGATATGGAGTAAGTAATCCTGAGCGGGCCTTAGCTAATAATAATAATGATGATTTCTCTGAAATTAGTTTAGGAGCGGTAGCATTTGATGGTTCAATTCAACAAAACATCCAATTCAACCAAGTGATTCCAGAATCCGGTGTAATTAAGTTGAAATTAGGAATTGGTAATGGCATATTGGATGCTGGAATTTTTTCTAGAATTGAATTATTAGGATATAGAAATGGTGTACAAGTATACCAAGAGAATTTAGCCAGCCCCGCTTTAGGTTCAATTAATCTACTGGATTTATTCAATAATGGAAGCAATTCAGAATTGAGAATTTCGCTTGGAGTTGAAGTAGATGAGGTTGCTATCCGTCTTCGATCTCTTTTAGGCTCCACCATTATTCCTAATGTTAGGTTATTCTTCATCCAACAAGATTGCGAAGCACCATCATTTCAAACATGGAAAAGCTTCATTGTGGAAAATGATGCTACAATTAATTCTGTAAGAGGAGGTGAATTAGTACAATATACTATCCATATAAGGAATAATGGGGTTAATCCTATGCTGAATTACCAAATCGAGGATGCCATTCCATTAAAAACCACTTATGTCTCTGGTAGTGGAGGTGAGGAGCGAAATGGAGTAATACATTTTGAAAATATTAATATAGCTCCAGGAGCGACTGTAACAAGAAGTTTCTCAGTTCGGGTAGAGCGAAATCTTACTGATATTCCAGTCATACCTAATGTGGCATTAATTAAAGCTAATGAGACAGACCCTGGAAAAGAAACTTTCCCTCCTGTTGATAATGAAAATCCTACAGAACCAGATGAAAGCGGAGACACAGGTACTAATATTCCGGTTGATCCAATTTTCGATGCTTTCATCTGGAAAGCCTACCAAGTAAATGGAGATCCAAGTATTCCTGCTGTTAAAGGAGGAGAAGTCTTGAAATATATAATTTTTGTTAGGAACACCGGTAATCAAGACTTAAGAAATCTTACAATTACAGATGAATTACCAGCTGGAGTGAGCTATGTCTCCGGTGGCAATCTAAGTGGAAATTCAGTTTCATTTTCACTTGCTGAATTGGAAGTCGGTCAAACTTCTACTGCTTTTGAATTTACGGTTTCAGTCAATCAAGACTTAACAGGATTGGATGAAATACTAAACATTGCTAATCTTTCATCCTCAGGAATTAGCACTCAAATCCAATCACTTTCTCCTTTGGATAACCTTAATCCAAACGAGCCCAATATAAATGGACCAATCGGTACTAGAGTTGATGTGTTGCCTGTTGTTGAGCTTGCCTTTACAAAAAATGGATTGAGTAATAATTCTACAAGCTCTGGTTTGGTCGAGGTAGGGGATCTAATTAATTATTCCCTAATTATAACTAACTCCAGTAACAGATCCTTGCTTGATTTGGAAATTAAGGACTTGATTCCTAACGGATTAGAGTTGACTAATTCTGGCGGTGGCAGCTTAAATGGAGATCTTCTAGAGTTTTCTATTCCTTCACTTGGATTTGGAGAATCGATCACATTTGAATTCCAGGCAGAAGTTAAATCCATTGACAAGGTTGGGGATCCAATTGTCAATATTGCGGAACTGTTTTACACCGATGAATTGAATAATAGGGTTTCAATTAGGGCCCAGAACAGTATCCAAACATCTTGTTCAGAAGTCAATGAAGAAAACATCTCAATTAACTCATTAGTATCTGAAATTTGTAGTGGAGGTGAGGTTACGCTGACAGCTCAGCTTACAGGAATTGATTTTCCAAATCCAGTATTCAAATGGTTTACCCAGGAGGACTTATCGGGTTCATTTTTTGAAGGACAAACTTATACCGTAAGTCCTCAACAAAGTACTGTTTATTATGTCATTGTTGAAGGGGAAGGATTTTGTTTTGTAGGACCAGCTACCACAGCCTCAGTCTTAGTTAACTCACTTCCACCAACTCCCCAAACAAATGGTGATTTAATAATAACTGAAGGATCTGATGCTACATTTACTGCATTCTTCCAACCAGAAGCATCTGATGTGGAAATAGTTTGGTATGATGAAGTCGAAAATGAACTTGCAGTTGGTTCTACATTTAATCCTGGTATTCTTCCAGTAGGTACTTATCGATTCTTCGCGGGCACAAGAAACACGGATAACGGATGTTTGTCTAATGATAGGGCCATGGTTTTGCTTACCGTCACTCCATCTCAAAATCAAAATGACTGTACAATTGCCAATTCTCAAATTGTAGGCACTTCTGGATTATGTATTAATTGTACATCAAGAGATGAAAATAATGCAATTGATGGAAACCCTGATACATTTAGCAGACTTACTGTTCCTGCTGGTGTTAATGGTTCTATTTTCCAAACCTTAGGGTTCTCGACCAAAGGCGCAAATGGGGATACAGTTAAACTCAGCTTGGGGCTTCCTGGCGGTCTTTCTGACGCATCATTGATTTCAGCGGTTCAGATTACTCTTTTGGACGGAAATACCCCGAAAAACTCCTTTTCTTTAAATAATTCAACATTAAGAGTTACAGTCTTATCTGGAGACAGGTTTGATGTGTTCATTCCTTCAAATGACACTTTTGACAGAGTGGAAATACGGTTAACCGGTTTATCTACTCTTATTACCAGTATAGATATTTATCAGGCTCAATTACAATTTGCCAGACCTACTTCTATTTCTGAAAATGTTCAAGTTTGTGTTGGTGAATCTACAATCCTAGAAGCGGTACCATTTCCAGGGAACTCAATCCGCTGGTATAATGCAGAAGTAGGAGGAGTGCTATTGGCGGATGCTAATACTTTCACAACTCCTCAATTGAATAATCCTGGAGAAGTAATCTATTACATAGCTGTAGTCAGAGATAACTGTGAAGATCCAAGGAGAATTCCTGTAAGTGTTAAAGTCAATCCTCGAGCGACGGCATCTGATATTACAGCAAACAGCGGAGAGATCTGTGAGGGAGACAGCTTTACTTTGTCTGCGACAGCTCCTGGAATCAGCAATCCGGTATTCCGATTCTTCACCGATGCTGCTTTGAGCAATGAGCTGAGCAAT
>NZ_VLOG01000003.1 GCF_007655305.1 Algoriphagus algorifonticola | reverse complement strand
GCCTGACGGCAGTCAGGTCTGCGAATTTTTCTGCGTTAATCTGCGGGAAAAAAAATCTCCCGCCAAGTGGCAAAGAAGCAAAGAGATATTTGAGAATAAAGTTAATCCCGTAGGGATTCAAGCTAGGTAGTAAAGAGATGTTTTCGCAGATCACTTCCATGCTGTAGGTATGGAAGAATTTCGAAGTTCTGCCTCTGAAAAAATGAAATACAATGGAAATAAGCTTCGCGAAATAAAGTCGGCTTCGCCTCCTGAAATAAGTCCTTTGACCTGAAATCAAACTTTGCCTCTTCAATTCTTTGCGGGCGAAATATCTCCCGCCAAGTGGCAAAGAAGCAAAGACCTGGTTAAGACAAATAAAAATCCCGTAGGGATTTAAGCTTGGTAGCAAAAGGTTTCTTCAGAGCACATCTCCATGCCGTAGGTCTGGCACAATTTTCACATCCCTTCTATAGGATCCACCCCCGTCATTTCCCATTGACCCAATGAAATCGGAATGCTTCCCATGCCATTCAACTGATCAAAGAAATCCTTCAATCTGAACTCTTCCCCTTTCGCCTCTTTAATTCTTGCAAACTCAGCCAAGGTATTTTCGAGGAGAAATTTCCCTGTAATATAACTAGAACCGTATCCCGGCTGCCGCATGTACAAATGCTGCTCAAAAAGCAGGAGCTCTTTTTCTGTTTTCATCCAACCTCTAGGCGTATAATCTGAATGAATTCCTCCAGCTTCTACCATGGTCATCTCATTTGCCTGAGCATATAGTGAACCTAATCCCCTAGCTGCACGCTGAGCAATCATGATATAGACAATTTCCCGGGATCTGGGAGAATCCTCATACAAGCCTGCATCCATAAACATCTCTTCCACGGCAGTTGCTGTTCCCTCATTTCTGGAATCGAAAATATTATAAAGAAGTGGGCCTTTCCTGATCGGACTGGCGTGGGGCTCATTATCCATAATGGCCAGTTCAAACCAATGATAAAAATGTGAATACAAAGGCAACGGATCAATATGCATTCCAATGGTAAAGAAGTTTCGCTTTTCTTTGGGAATGAAACTGCCTCTATGCTCCCTCAGAGCAGGTTCGAAATAATCCTTCACTGTGAGAATCTCTTGATCCTTCAAAAACTCCATAAATTTCTGAATGGAATTCTCTGTTAGCTTTTCAAAATCCTCTGCCGTATTTGCTTCCGCTAAAGGAGGCAGATTTCGATTTTGATGCTCCTCCAACTTTAAAGAAGACCAGGCTCTAGCCAACTCTCTTTTAAGTATCATCACCTCATCCTCCCAGGTCAGAGGCACCAAGTGGACATTTTGCAAATACCAGGTATAATTCTCCTTACCAATTCCTGACTCGCCGGTTTTATTTGCTGATTCCTTTGTAAGCCATTCTACAAATCCCTCCGTTGACTTAACCGCTTTTTCTACAGCCTCTGCCAATTTCGGATCATTGCTGATTTCAGGTATGAGCAAAAGACCCTTCAAATCTTCAACTTGCGTAGCGATGGTTGGAATTCCTGCCTCCCAAAGCTCTTTTGCATTTCCAGTGAGATTGGACTCTGCCTGCTTATTGAGCGAAGGGATAGCCTGAAGCTCTTTCAAAAGTTTCGCTTTGCTACTTTCATCCAAGGGGAATTCGTACTGCCAAAACTCGAGAGTTCCATGATGCGTTGGGCCCTCGTGAGCAGGAACATCACTTCTTTCCATCCAAAGTGATTTATAAAATGCAGGATCTCTTGCCCAAGGACGAAGTACCCTATCATTGAAATCATACCCATTCATTTCTGCCCAAACGATTCTCCAATCCACCTTTTCAGGAATAGCCCAGCCAGAGGTATCTATGGCTAATAATTCTTTTTGTAATTCCCTAAACTTAGTATGTCGTAGTTCAAAAGTTGCTTTTCGATAATCCGGAGCTCCATCATGAAGTGGCGGATTTTCAAAAGATCTCCATCTTTCAAAAAGGTTGACCAAATCAGAATATTGACTTGAACTTTTGTGATCCGAGGTGGATGTATCACTGGGGTCTTGGCAAGACCAAATTGTAAACATAGCCAAGTTTATTAGTAAGAAATGAACAGCCTTCTTCATAGTTGAAATTGGATAGAGGATAAAAGTTACCGAAACTTTATTGCGCGTGGGGGATGAAGCAAAAAAAGTTGAATATTTTTTCAAGAAAATTAAAAATTTTTTCAGCCAAAATTGGCTTTCTGTACCAAAGAAAATTTGGAATTAATCGCTCTTTTTAATTAGTCCAAAGAAGAGTGTAAAGCATTTTATTTTAGGGAAAGTCCAATTTTCAGCTTATAAAAAAATCATGAGATATTAAATGAGGTTTTTATTTGCAAAGCTTGGTTTAAAAAAGGCGTGAAATGGGATTTAAAATTGATTGAAAGGATAAAAAATTTTCTTTTTCGATAGGACTCATCTATGATATAATATTCAGTAAAAGGTATAAATTCCCAAAAATCTTTAACCATCAATCATATGATAAAAATTAAACATGCGCTGGTTTTCCCTGCTTTGTTAGGGCTAGCAGTTTCTTGTACTGATGTTGCCGAAATTGAGCCTTCAGTTTCAGAACAGATCAAGCTTGATCTTGGTCAAAACTTTGTTCCTGGTCAGTTGCTGATCAAAATGAGAACAGCTACTACCGGATCCAGAATTTCCGCTGACATTTTAGGAGCAATTGGAGGTACTGTAGTAGAGGAAATCAAAACCGGTGCTATGGAATTAGCCAATGCCAGAAAAAGCGGTCCAAGCGGAGATTTGATTTTAGTAGACACAAAAATTGGGACTTTGGAAGCTATAGAAAAGCTGAAAGCTATGCCTGAAGTGGAATATGCAGAGCCAAACTGGATCTACCAGCATTTTGCTACTTCTAATGATCCCTATTTCACAAGCGGTCAACTTTGGGGAATGTCTGCCAACGGAAATCAATTCGGGAGTGGGGCAGCTTCTGCTTGGGCAGCGAATAAGCTAGGAAGCTCTACCGTTTACGTGGGGATTATTGACGAAGGCTATATGTATGAGCATGAGGACTTGATTGCAAATGCAGGGGTAAACCCGGGTGAAATACCAGGAAATGGAGTAGATGATGATGGAAATGGCTTGGTTGATGATGTCTATGGATGGGATTTCGATGGCAATGACGATTCACTTTTTGATGGAGTAGGGGATGACCATGGTACCCACGTAGCCGGGACAATCGGCGGTGTAGGAGGTAATGGCATAGGTGTAGCAGGTGTAGTTTGGAATGTAAAAATGATCGGAGCTAAGTTCTTGGGCTCTAGAGGCGGCACCACTTCAAATGCAATTAAGTCAGTGGATTACTTCACTGATTTGAAACAGAGACATGGATTGAATATCGTAGCTACCAATAATTCCTGGGGTGGCGGAGGTTATTCTCAGGCCTTGAAAGATGCCATTGATAGAGCGAATGCTGCTGGAATCTTATTTATCGCAGCAGCGGGTAACTCAGGAACAAATAATGATACTTCTCCAAGCTATCCTTCTAACTATGACAGCCCTAATGTGATTGCAGTGGCATCTATCACTAGTTCGGGAGCTCTTTCCAGCTTTTCTCAGTTTGGTGCATCCACAGTGGATTTGGGAGCTCCTGGATCAGGGATTTGGTCAACTGTTCCCACTACTGTTGGAAGAGGTAAAAAGGCTTCTATCGGTTCTGGCTATGCTAGTTACAACGGCACATCCATGGCGACGCCTCATGTGACTGGTGCAGCAGCTTTATATGCTTCACTAAACCCAACAGCAAGTGCTGCACAAATCAAAGCAGCTATCTTAAATTCAACCACACCGACTGCTTCTTTATCAGGGAAGACTGTTACAGGTGGAAGATTGAATGTTTCTGGCTTTTAATATTTCATAATACTTAATAAAAAAATGGGAGGTCCAGCAATGGACCTCCTTTTTTATTCCTAGCCATAAAGTATCGTTCACACCAATTTCAAACGTGGAACCAAGAGCTGTTAGATTTTTAGAAAATTTCACCAATTCTTCTAAACCACATTTTTTCTGAAAAACCAGGGCATTAAATCCTGAAAGACATATAGGTTTAGGTTTTTTATTTCCTTCAGTTCCCCTATTTTTGGGCTTTCGTTGAAACAAGCATAAGAACGTAATTTTATGGCATATTTATTTACCTCAGAGTCAGTGTCTGAGGGTCATCCTGACAAAATCGCTGACCAGATTTCCGATGCGCTGATAGATAATTTTTTAGCCTTCGATCCCAATTCCAAAGTTGCATGTGAAACGCTTGTTACCACAGGTCAAGTAGTCTTGGCTGGAGAGGTGAAATCCGATATTTATTTGGATGTGCAGAAGATTGCGAGAGATGTGATCAACAGAATTGGTTACACCAAAAGTGAATACATGTTTGAAGGGAATTCCTGTGGTGTGCTTTCTGCTATTCACGAGCAGTCTGCGGATATCAATCAAGGTGTGGACCGAGCTAATCCTGAAGAGCAGGGGGCAGGTGACCAAGGGATGATGTTTGGCTATGCTACCAATGAAACTGAAAACTTCATGCCTTTGGCTTTGGACCTTTCTCACATGATTTTGCGTGAATTGGCAGCCTTGAGAAGGGAGAATAAGGATATCACTTACTTACGCCCTGATTCCAAAGCACAGGTTACCATCGAATACAGTGATGATAACGTACCTCAGCGAATTGAAGCGATCGTTGTTTCTACGCAGCATGACGATTTTGATGAGGAAGAAGCCATGTTGGCAAAAATTAAATCGGACATCATCAGTATCTTGATCCCGAGAGTGAAAGCTCAGTTGAAGCCTGAGTTGCAAAAACTGTTCACCTCAGATATCAAATATCACATCAACCCAACCGGAAAATTCGTAATCGGTGGACCTCATGGTGATACAGGTTTGACCGGAAGAAAAATCATCGTGGATACTTACGGTGGAAAAGGAGCTCACGGTGGAGGGGCATTTTCCGGAAAAGATCCATCGAAAGTAGACCGTTCAGCAGCTTATGCTACTCGTCATATTGCCAAAAATATGGTAGCTGCGGGAATCGCTGACGAAATGTTGGTGCAAGTATCTTATGCTATTGGAGTTGCTGCTCCGATGGGAATTTATGTGAATACTTACGGAACTGCCAAAGTAGGTCTTTCTGATGGAGAGATCGCCAAAAAAGTAGAGGAGCTGTTTGATATGCGTCCTTATGCTATTGAGCAGAGACTTAAATTGAGAAACCCAATTTATGAAGAGACTGCTGCTTATGGACACATGGGTCGTCAAAATGAGGTAGTAACCAAAACCTTTGTATCTCCATATAGAGATGAAATTAAGCTGGATGTTGAGCTTTTCACTTGGGAAAAATTGGATTATGTAGAGAAGATTAAGGCCGCTTTTAGCCTATAATCAACTCCAAAAAATATAGTAGCAAAGCCTCGGAAAATCCCGAGGCTTTTGTTTTTAGTACTCTCTTTATTTTTATTCCAAAAGACTTTAGATAAGTTAAGGAAAGATGAAATCTACAAATGGGGCTCAATTTTACTCCCTTTTTGCTTATATTTATCCGTATCACCTTTTTGTTAAGGATTTATTCCTTTCATGTTTTTAACCTAAACCTACCATGGCAAAAACCATCATTGTATCCAATAGACTACCTATTTCCCTGCGTCATAGAAATGGGCGCTTTGAATTCAAACCTTCAGCCGGAGGATTAGCTACTGGCCTAGGATCTATTTATAAATCAGGAGAAAACATCTGGATTGGCTGGCCAGGAAATACCGTAGACGATCCCGAGCAGCGGGCTGAAATCATTTTGGAGCTTCACGATTTGAAAATGGCTCCGGTTTTTCTCTCCAAAGAGGATGTGGAGCAGTTTTATGAAGGATTCAGCAATGAAACTCTTTGGCCGGCTTTTCACTATTTCACCCAGTATATGGTTTACAATTCTGAGCATTGGGAAGCCTATAAGCGGGTGAATGAAAAATTTTGTGAGGCTATTTTGAAAAAAGCAGATCCCGATGACACCATTTGGGTTCATGACTACCAATTGTTGCTGTTACCACAGATGCTTCGGGAGAAACTTCCCAATGCAACTATTGCTTTTTTCCAGCATATTCCATTTCCTTCTTACGAAATCATTCGAATGATTCCTTGGAGAAGAGAATTATTGGAAGGCGTTTGCGGAGCTGATTTGATAGGTTTCCACACCTATGATGATATGCGTCACTTTTTGAGTGCCGTGGGAAGAATTACAGGCATGTCCAGCGAAAGCGGTTATATCCAAGCTGAAAACAGGATTATCAATGTGGATTCATTCCCAATGGGGATTGACTATGACAAATTTGCGAAGCAAGCTAAAAGCAAAAAAACTCAGAGTATTGTCAGAGAATTCAGAAAACAGGTAGCTGATCAAAAACTCATTATCACTATTGACCGCCTGGATTATTCCAAAGGAATTCCGCAGCGCCTTCAGGCATTCAACAAGCTCCTCAAAGATCATAAAGAACTGCACGGAAAAGTATCCATGATCATGATTGTAGTGCCGAGCAGAGACAAAGTTCAGTCATACAAAGAGCTGAAAGAAGAAATTGACTTGCTCGTAGGACGGATGAATTCTGATTATTCTACGCTTAACTGGGTGCCGGTTCATTATTTCTACAGAGGTTTTCCATTTGAGGAGTTGAGTGCATTCTATAGCATGTCCGATATTGCTTTGGTGACTCCATTGAGGGATGGAATGAATCTGGTTTGTAAGGAATTTGTGGCGAGCAAAACTGACCAAACCGGGGTGCTTATTTTGTCAGAAATGGCAGGTGCATCCAAGGAATTGCAAGATGCTGTTTTGGTTAATCCCAATGATCAGCAGGGCGTAGTAGATGCTATTTATGATGCTTTGACGATGAAGCCAGCTGAGCAAAAAGCCAGAATATCCTCCATGCAAGAAAGCCTCAAAAAGTACGATATTTTTCAGTGGGTAAAGGTATTTATGGACCGAATTGAGCATGTGAAGCAAAAGCAAGCTGAATTGACATCTAAGGATGTAGATACTAAAGTGATCAATGAAATTCAAAAAAGCTTCCAAGAAGCGAAAAAGCCTGTTTTGTTCTTGGATTATGACGGTACTTTGACTGGCTTTGTGGCTAATCCCCAAGATGCCAAGCCAGATGCAGAACTCAAAGCCATTGTGAAAGGATTGAGTCAGAAAGCGCAGGTTGTCATTATTTCTGGGAGAGATAAAGATACTTTGGGAACTTGGTTCAAAGGCTTTCATGTGGACATGATCGCAGAACATGGCGTATGGGTGAAGCATAAGGAAAATAAGGGAGACTGGGAACTTTATGCCGATGTGGATGACAGTTGGAAGGATGACATCCGATCTGTGATGGAATACTATGTGCTCCGAACGCCGGGTGCTTTTATTGAGGAGAAGCATCACTCCTTAGTTTGGCACTACAGAAAAGTAGAAAGCGGACTGGGTGATTTACGAATGCGTGAACTCTTTAGTCATTTGAAATACATGGCGAGAGGGCATAATTTACAGGTCTTAGAAGGAAATATGGTTTTGGAAATCAAACGTCCAGATATCAATAAGGGCCGGGCTGCCACTGCCATGATGAAGGGGAATGAATATGACTTTATCTTGGCTATCGGTGATGATTGGACGGATGAGGACACATTTAAGGCAATGCCAAAAAATGCCTATTCCATCAGGGTCGGTTATGCTTATACCCAAGCTAATTATAATATTAAGTCCTTTAGACAAGTGAGAAATCTCTTGGGTAAATTGATTCAGTGATTAAGTATTCCTGAAATACGATTCGTGAAATAGGGTTTAAGGAAGATAGGCTTCCCCAGATAGGGTGAAGATATGCCTTCGGCGAGATAGCGGTTGTGGAATACGAAA
>NZ_VLOG01000029.1 GCF_007655305.1 Algoriphagus algorifonticola | reverse complement strand
GACTGCTTCACCCGATTCAAAGAATTGCAGATGATTGTAACTGTCAAAAAATCCAAGCATATCATGATAATAAAATAGCGTAACGGGTTCGCAGTGACGGCACTGCCTACTGCCACTGCCTACTTACTTTGCGGGAGATAAAAACTTTGTGCCGCCGCGCCGCTGCGAGCTTCAAGAAACCTGAAATCACTTTTTCCAAACAGCAACAAACCTAGTATCCCAAAAGCATTTAATTCTTTCAACTTTCTGTTTATCTTCCCCATTCTGTTTTTTACCAAAAACTTTACTTGTGAGTCAAATCCCTTCCTCTGAGGAAACCCAAGAAAAATTACCGAGAAACCTAGGACTTTGGGGTGTATGGATGCTGGTTGTTAATGGCCTGATTGGAGCTGGTATTTTTGGCCTTCCCAGCGGGGCAGCTGCTTTTGCAGGAGAATACAGCGTTTGGATTTATGCATTTTGTGCCCTTTTGATGCTTCCTATCATTCTCTGCTTTGCAGAGTTGGGGAGCTACTTTAGAGGAACGGGAGGACCTATCAAATATGGAACCCTAGCCTTCGGCAAGTTCGTGGGTTTTCAGGGAGGCTGGTTGTATTACCTAGCCCGATTAATCTCCTTTGCCGCAAATACAGTTTTATTAACAGACAGCATCGCCTACTTTTTTCCTATAGCGGGTGAAGGAAGCGGCAGGCTAATTTCCCTTGCTGTGACTTGCTTAGGGTTAAGTTTGATTAATGTGCTAGGTTCACTGGAGTCTATCCGAACCATGACCCTATTCACTGTGATCAAATTCGCAGTGCTGATAGGCTTGATCTTCGGAGGATTTACCATGCTGGGAACTGATGTGATTCCCAGATTCAACTCTCCCCTACCTGCAGGTTCCGATTTAGGAAAGGCCGCATTACTCTTAATCTATGCATTTGTGGGCTTTGAAGGGGCTGTAGTACCTGCAGGTGAAGCCAAAAGGCCAGAGCGTGATATGCCTTTGGGCTTACTTTTGGGATTGGGAATTGTGGCCATTTTATATATGCTGATTCAATTGGTTTCCCAAGCGGCAGTTCCTGATTTGGCGAGTTCCACCACTCCCCTTTTAGATGCTTCTTCCGCCCTATTTGGAGAAATTGGAGCCGTGATTTTGATGATAGGCGTGGCAACTTCCGTGATAGCCAACCTGATCAGTTCCATGTTTTCTGCAACCCGGGTAACTTATGCCTTATCGCTAGAGAACTCCCTTCCCGCTTGGTTTGGGCAGGTGCACCCCAAATACCTCACCCCTTCCAACTCCGTGATCTTCTTTGGTATTTCTGCCTTTGCTTTAGCGGCTATGGGTTCCTTTACCTTCTTAGCAGCCTTGACTGTATTAGCCAGACTTTTTCTATTTGGGATGAGTTGTGCGGCTGTGCCAGTCCTCAGACCAAGATTCAAAGGACCCGGTAGATTTATTTTAAAAGGAGGAAAGCTAATTCCTGTTTTAGGAATACTTGCCTGTATCTGGCTGATGTTCCAAGTCAGCTGGACCTCCGTATGGATGACCGCCATGTTTGTAGCAATCGGAACCGGATTGTATTGGGTTGGGAGAAAAGGGAAGTGAGGGAGGGTGGATTTACGAATTAGGAGGGGAATGCGAACCTCAAACATTCGGACAGACCATTTAAACGAGCCTGAACGCTGAACAACCACTCTTTCAATTGCACAATTACTCGATTACCCATCCCTGATAACTCAATAACCAATAACTCCCTTCCCACGATTACTCTTCCCAATTAATATCGAACGCCGAACATCGAATATCGAAGGAAATGCGGCTGACTTTTCTCCATTGCTATAACAATCCATTCAAGCGGGTAACAACTATGAACACTGAACTCTGAACAGAAATTGGCTCGCTCGCCTAATAACTCAATAACCAATAACTATCCCCCCTCCCAATTACTCATTCCTCAATTACACGATTACTCTCCTCACAATAATTCCATTAATCACTACCTTCGCCCCATGGCTCGACAAAATCTGGCAATACGAACAGTGATTTTTAGTATGCTTGGCAATGCTGCGCTGGCAGTAATCAAGTTTTTCTCAGGCTTCTTCGGGAATTCTTTTGCCCTGATCGCTGATGCTATTGAATCTGTCGTAGATGTTTTTGCAAGTATCCTAGTCCTGATCGGAATTCGATATGCCGCAAGACCAGCCGATGATAATCATCCCTATGGGCATGGAAAAGCAGAGCCTCTAATCACTTTTTTGGTGGTTGGTTTTCTGATTGTTTCTGCCGCAACCATCGCCTACCAAGCTGTACAAAATATCCTCACCCCCCACCCAAGCCCCAAATCCTGGACTTTATGGGTACTGGGAGCCATTATTCTTTGGAAGGAAATATCCTTTCAATTGGTGAATAACAGGAGCAAAAAACTCAAAAGCAGCTCCCTTAAAGCGGAAGCCTGGCATCATAGAAGTGATGCGATTACTTCCGTCGCAGCTTTTATAGGAATCTTGATTGCAATTTTTGGCGGTGAAGGATTTGAAGTTGCGGATGACTATGCCGCCCTGATTGCCGTAGCCTTTATATTGTACAACTGTTACCATATATTCCGGCCTGCATTAAGCGAAGTGATGGATGAGGATATCCATGAAGAATTAACTAAAGAAATCAGAAGAATTGCTTCCCAAGTGCAGGGAGTCAATGGGACCGAGAAGTGCTACATCCGAAAAGCCGGCATGAAATATCATGTGGACCTGCATGCTAATGTAGATGGAAATCTGACCGTAAGAGAAGGTCATGATATCGCCCATCAACTTCAGGATACTTTGAAAAGTGAATTACCCGAGTTAGGCCATGTTTTGATTCATATAGAGCCTTTCGAAATCTCCTGATGAATTTTTGATGTAGTTTATTCCTCTTGGTTTAGAGGCTATTCTATCCTATTTTCAAAATAAACTTCTAATTTTAAGCATATCCATTTTTCACCCGTGACCATTTTAAAAGGCTTAGAAAACGGCTTGAAGTACAATTAATACAAGCTTCGGTCTTCGGTCTTTAAGCCCACTTATCAAAGAGAATTTGGCTTCTGATGAATTTTAGGATGAGAAGTAATTAATGTTTACCCCAATTTTATTCTGAACCCAAGCTAGCCATGAAAAATATACCCTTCTTCCTTTTACTTGCTTTGATTTTTGCCTGCAACTCAGGCAGCAACTCAAGTTCCAGCTCTTCAGAAAGCCCATATGAAGAGAATATTGACAGTTTGCTATCCATCATGACTTTGGAAGAAAAAATAGGTCAGATGAATCAGTACAATGGTTTCTGGGAAATAACCGGACCTACTCCCCAGGAAGGGGCTGCGGCCATGAAATATGAAAATCTTCGAAAGGGTTTGGTAGGCTCCATGCTCAATGTGACTGGAGTGGAAGAAGTGAGAAAAGTACAAAAAATCGCAGTGGAAGAAAGTCGCTTGGGCATACCTCTGATTATAGGCTATGATATGATTCATGGGTTTCAGACCATGAGCCCCATTCCTTTGGCAGAAGCTGCAAGTTGGGATATGGAAGCCATCCGTAGATCCTCCGAAATTGGTGCCAGAGAGGCTGCCGCTGCTGGGATCAACTGGACTTTTGCTCCCATGGTAGATATTGGCAGGGATGCACGTTGGGGAAGAGTGATGGAAGGTGCCGGGGAAGATCCTTATTTGGGCGGACAGATTGCCATTGCCCGAGTGAAAGGCTATCAGGGAGAAAATCTTTCGGATCCTTTGACATTAGCTGCCTGCGTGAAGCATTTTGCAGGATATGGTTTTTCCGAAAGCGGTAGGGATTACAATTCGGTGGATGTAGGTACCTCCACTTTGTACAATATCATTTTACCTCCTTTCAAAGCTGCTTTGGATGCCGGGGCAAGAACATTTATGAATGCCTTCAATGATTTGAATGGAATTCCAGCCACTGGCAATGCTTTTTTACAAAGAGAAATACTCAAGGAAAAATGGGGATTTGATGGCTTTGTGGTTTCAGATTGGGGTTCTATCGCTGAGATGATTCCTCATGGATTTGCGATCGATAGTGCTGCTGCTGCCGCCTATGCTGTAACTGCTGGTTCGGATATGGACATGGAGTCTTATATCTATCTGAATGAATTAAAGAAGTTGGTAGAATCGGGAGAAGTTGATGAAAAGCTGATAGATGACGCTGTTCGGAGAATTCTGAGAATCAAATACGAATTGGGCTTATTTGCTGATCCCTACAAGTATTGCAATGATGAAAGAGAAAAAGAGATCATTGGAAGTGAAGAACATATTCAGGGAGTATTGGAAATGGCCAAAAAATCCATTGTTCTGCTAAAAAATGAAGAGCAGATTCTTCCATTGAAGAAAGAGGGAATGCGAATCGCCGTCATAGGTGACTTGGCAGATGATAAAGACAGTCCGATTGGGAACTGGAGAGCAGAGGCAGTTAGCAATTCTGCTGTTTCGGTTTTAGAAGGTTTGCAAAACTATCCCGGAAACAGCTATCAATATGCGAAAGGAGCTGATTTGATCCTTGGCCCTACGGCTTTTATCACAGAGGTAAAAATTAATACCGATGACAAGACTGGCTTTGCGGAAGCAAAAAGAGTGGCTGCCAATGCGGATGTAGTGCTTTTGGTTTTGGGAGAAAATGGTTTTCAATCAGGGGAAGCAAGAAGTCGGTCTGATATTGGTTTGCCGGAAGTGCAGCAAGAGCTGATGGAGGAAATCCAAAAGGTTAACCCAAAATCAGTGTTAGTCAATATGAGTGGTCGTCCGCTGGATTTGAGTTGGGCGGATGCAAATATCCCTGCTATCCTTCAGGTTTGGCATTTGGGAAGTCAAAGTGGCAATGCGATTGCGCAAGTGCTTTTTGGAGACTATAATCCTTCCGGTAAGCTACCTATGTCATTCCCAAGATCTGTGGGACAGGTGCCCATTTATTACAACCAAAAAAGCACAGGAAGACCAACTCCTCCGGGAGGTGATGTGGTTTTCTGGTCCCATTACTCTGACATCAGCAATGATCCGCTCTATCCCTTCGGACATGGTTTGAGCTATAGTAATTTTACCTATTCCGGCCTGAAAGTTTCTAATGAGGGAAGAAAAGTGACTGTTTCGGTAGATGTAAAAAATGAAAGTGAGCGACCTGGTGAAGAGGTGATTCAGCTTTATATTCATGATATCGTGGCATCGGTAACCAGACCCAACAAGGAACTGAAGGCTTTTGAAAAAACACTGATTGAAGCAGGACAGACTCGAACAATTACTTTTGAATTGGATGAAAGTCATTTGGGTTTTTATGACAATCAGGGGAATTATATTGTAGAGCCAGGAGCTTTTGACATTTATGTTGGTGGAAGTTCGAATACCAGTCTTGGGGCTCAGATTTCTATTCAGTAAATGGAGTTTTTAAGAAATACAGTGGAAATAAATAGAAATACTTCCTGCGGCGAAATACACCTAAGTAACCGTCACCCATCAAAAGCTCCAAAGGAGCGAAAAATAAAATAGCCAGGGGTTTTAACCCCTGGACCTTAATCAACCCTTTTTCCCAGCGCTGGCGAAGGAGTTTGGTTTGGAAATAATATCTCATTGCCAGCAAGATGGGTAGGTAATACAATAAAAATGAATAGAAATACGGCCTGCGGCGAAATATTGGAATAGAAGATATTAAACAAGATATGCCTTCGGCGAGATTGGAGACAATCTTTTCTTTGGAAATAGAAATTAAGTTTAGGAAGAGATATACTCTAGTGGCAGCTCAACTATAAGGAAAATGAGGCACCATTAGTCGACATTAAATATCGGCCGTCCCTATGGGACTCTTTCAATTTATTATTATCAACTTAAGATTTCCAGAGATTAAAATCTCTGGCTATAAAATCAATCGTCGCTTTGCGACTTTCGGTAAATCATTGGAGATTACTAGTTCCAAATAATCCCGTAGGGATCAAAGCTAGGTAGTGAAAAGTCAAAGCTTATCTCCACCATGCCTGAGGTATGGAAGAAATAAATCTCGGCAAATCCAGAAAAACAAGGAAGGGTTTGAAAGGGATTTTTAAAACAAAGTTGTTTTCATGAAAAAGTATTAATCCCTCATTTGGATTAGTGTCTATTTCCCCGTTTGGAAATGTAAATTCAGTTTAAGACTAATAACATACTCATTTAATAAAAATCCTCTTCATCGCTCCATTTCTTGGTTTTTTTCAAACCTTTTTGAAAGGGAGTGCTTTTAGTTTTAGGTTCACTTTATTGTGGATCTTTTTTTATTCCCAAAACCTAAAAATATTTTCAATATGAGGAAAATAAACCTTGCACTCGATTGGACCCCAAACATCAATCATATCGGCTTTTTTGTAGCCCAAAATCAAGGCTTTTTTAAGGAATATGATCTAGATGTGAATTTGATCAGTCCTTCTGAAGATGATTATGCGCTCACACCTGCTAAAAAAGTGGAATTAGGTAAAGCTGATCTGGCTCTTTGTCCCATGGAAAGCTTGATCAGCTATAGAACCAAGGAAAATAGCTTTCCACTATTGGGTATAGCAGCCATTTTTCAGGAAGATCTGAGTGCTATTGCCGTAAGAAAAGAAAGCCACATCAATTCCCCCAAGGATATGGATGGAAAATCTTACGCTTCATATGAGGCAAAGTACGAAGATGCCATCGTCAAAGAAATGATTAGGAATGATGGAGGAAAAGGAGATTTGAAAATCAGCTATCCTGAAAAGTTAGGCATTTGGGATAGACTGATTGAGGGGAATGCAGACTCAACCTGGATTTTTATAAATTGGGAAGGTGTGGTTGCCGAAAAAATGAATTATGAGTTCAATTATTTCAAAATGAGTGATTACGGCATCCCCTACTCTTATTCTCCTGTCATTGCTGGAAGCAGGGAGAAAATCGACTTGAAACCTGAGCTCTATGCTAAATTTCTTCAAGCCAGCAAAAAGGGGTTTCTCTGGTCCAAAGAAAATCCGCAGGAAGCCATTGCCATTCTAAAAAATCACTTGGCTGAAAATGATGCCGATATAGATCTATTGAAATGCCTCAAGTATTCAGCTCCTCATTTGGGCAATGAGGATTCTTGGGGAAAAATGGATTTGGATTCTGTGCAAACCTTTTTGGATTGGTTAAGAAGCAAAGGATTGGAAAAACAGGCATTTAAAAGCTCTGACTTGATTAGGGTTGACTTAGTTTAGTGTCCGGTGTCAGATGACCGATGTCCGGTGTTTGCAGGAATTAAAATTCAATGCTTCTTATATGTCTCAGGCGAGGTTGAAGTATTTTTTGAAACGCAACCTTTGAAGGAGACAAGAAGCAAATCCCCCTTTGGAAATGTAAACTCAATTAGGGACAGGACATTTATTTGAAATCCCTCATATGTTCAATTGTAAAAAATGCTCACAGACGATATTCTCTTGAATTCAACTTCAATACTTCTTTTAACCCGAAATATGCATTAGACTTCTTATTACGAGTCCAAACCGCTTCAAAATCAATCGCTTTGCTGCATTTAGCTCAATCACCGTAGCGTTGCTATGCTTCATTCGCCAAATGCTTGATTTTATTGCGGTTTGATCTCTCACTACAGATTCTAATGCATAATCCGGGTTTAATCAATAGGCAAGGTCTTCGGTCATCCTTTCTTCTTCGATCTTCTGTCTCCCACCTTCGGTCTCCCATCTTCCATCTTAGACCTACCTTTTAAACCATTCCATTTTTGATTCCTTGATTCTTCTCCTATTTTCGGAATCAATTCACCTATGGAAAATCACCTCAAAAGACAGCTGGGTTTGTTGGGCTTGGCAGCTACCGGAATTTGCTCCATGATTGGAGCATCTATCTATGTAGTACCCTTTATGATTCAAAGGAATGTACCGGGAATCGGGCCTTACGTCATCCCCGCATTCTTATTTGCGGCCATTCCAGCACTTTTAGCTGCTTTTGCCTATGCCATACTCAGTACGGCCATGCCTAGAGCAGGAGGATCTTACTTGTATGCCAGCAGATCTTTACACCCCTATCTGGGATTTATCGCCAGTTTTTCCCAGTGGTTTGGGCTATCTATCGTAATCGGGGTCATTGCTTATGTAGTCATCCCCTTTTTTCGGGATGTGGCTTTGGCTTTGGCTTGGACTTCAGTTGCAGGTTTTCTGGAAATTGGACTTGTAAGAGTCGGTTTAGCTCTTTTTCTGATTTGGTTTTTCACCTTGATCAATATCCGAGGACTTAAGTTTTATGAGCGAACCCTCATTCCATTGATGCTTTTAATGTTTGCCTTGGGTGCTGTGGTTATTTTCTCAGGATTGAGTTTTGAGCATCAGGATTTTCTGCAAGCACTTTCAGAAAAAGAAAATAGAAGCATTTCCCTAATCGATGCGGAATTCAGTTGGGGTACATTTTTAACTGCGGCCGCTCTTTTATTTTCGAGCTTCATCGGCTTTGATTCCATAGCCCAGGCCGGAGGGGAGGCAAAAAACCCTGCCAAAAATCTTCCTAAAGCCATTGCATTGGCCATATTGGGCGTAGGTATTTTCTACCTTGCATTTACCTATGCAGTCTACCATACAGTGCCTTGGCAGTTTGTAGCCCAGGAAGCGATGCAAAAAGATATTTCTGCAGCAGGTGTTCTGAGTTATGTTCTCCATCCAACTTTAGGAATCTTGATTCTCGCCGGGGCTGCCATAGCCTTATTGAATGATTTACCGGCTATGATTTTATCCGTATCCAGACTAGTTTTTTCCTGGGCAGAAGACGGGATATTTCCAGCCAGGCTTTCACTGATACATCCTCGGCTCCAAACGCCTTATGCTGCCTTAATTCTCAGCGGAATTATGGCAAGTATTGGAGTATTGGGAAGTCATTTTGCAGGGGATTTCTTTTTGGGAATAGACATTATGGTAACTTCCATGCTGATCAATTTCTTACTGATGAGCTGTTCCCTGTTTTTCTTGCCCTTTCGAAATCCAACTTTGGCTAGAGAAATCAAAACCATCAAAAACCGAAAGGTTCAAAGAATATTGGCCATTTTAGGCATGCTGTTTTTGGCAACATTCCTCATTATCCATATTTCAAAAGATCTAAATGCTCAGGTAAGTGATTGGTACTTCCATAGTACTTGGGTCTACCTTTTGGTTTTGCTAATCGCATCCCTGTTATTCGCCTATCAATGGACTCAACTGAAAAAGTCAGGAGTAGATGTAGCAAAACGATTCTCAGAATTACCTGATTAAGTCCTTTAAAAATTATGAGCAAAGAAAATAACACTATAGAACTGGCTCCCGGGTTGAATATATGTCCTGTTTTGACTGGATTATGGCAAATCGCAGATCTGGAAAGAGATGGAAACAAGGTGAATCCCCATGAAGCTGCAAAAGCTATGAAATCCTATGCAGAAGCTGGTTTTACCACTTTTGATATGGCGGATCATTATGGTTCGGCCGAGGAAATCACTGGCACCTACCTTCAAAGCTACGGAAAAGAAAACGCTCAGTTCTTTACCAAATGGGTTCCATCTCCCGGAAACATTACCAAGGATCAGGTAAGAGAAGCAGTGGAAAGAGCCTTGACAAGAATGCATTCTGAGCAAATCGATCTGATGCAATTTCATGCTTGGCAATATTCACATCCTTCTTGGGTGGATTGTCTTTTTTGGTTGCAGGAACTGAAAGAAGAAGGACTGATCAAGCATTTGGGCTTAACCAATTTCGACACCGCACATCTAAATATTGTGGTTAATTCAGGCATCAAGGTGGTATCAAATCAGGTTTGTTATTCTCTTTTGGATCAAAGAGCTGCAGGGAGGATGACCGAACTTTGCTTGAAGCATGACATCAAATTATTGGCATTTGGAACCGTTGGAGGTGGATTTCTTTCAGAAAAATGGCTGGGAAAAGAAGAGCCTTTATTGAATGAAGAGCTGACTTGGTCTCAGATGAAGTACAAGCGATTTGTGGATCAGATCGGTGGCTGGAATAAACTCCAGGATTTACTTCAGGTCTTAGACCAAGTTGCAAAGAAACAGGAGGTAGGCCTTGCTAATGTGGCCAGCAGATATATGATGGATCAGACGGCCGTAGGAGGAGTCATCATCGGAGCCAGACTTGGAAAAAGTGCTCACATTGAGGACAATCAAAAGCTTTTTAAACTACAAATCGAAGATCAGGACAAAGAAAAAATTAAGGAGGTCTTGAATACCTTTGATCCAATCCCTGGAGATTGTGGGGACGAGTATAGAAAACCTCCTTTTTTGACTGCTTCGGGAGACTTAAGCCATCATGTAGAGTCTTTTCCTGCCGCCTATCCAACTGTGAAAGGAAAAGATGGAAGAACCAAAGCGCTCAGCGGAACGATTTGGGAAGATATTGCAGGCTTTAGCAGAGCTGTGAGAAAAGGAAATCGGATCTCCGTTTCAGGTACCACAGCTACTCATGGTTCATTTGCCATGGGCGGATCAGATCCTGCTGCCCAAACACATTTTATCATTGACAAATTGGAAGGGGCTATTCAGGCTTTGGGAGGAAAATTGGAAGATGTGATCAGAACCAGAATCTTTATCAGAAATATTGATGATTGGGAAGCTGTGGCCAGAGCTCATGGAGAACGCTTTGCAGAGATCCAACCTGCCAATACCATGGTTAGAGCGGAATTGATTGGAGATGAATATTTGGTTGAAATTGAGGCAGAAGCTGTCGTAGAATAAATAGCTCCTACTTCTGAGGGCATGGAATTTATTAACTTGATGAAAACTTATTCCTTATGAAAAAATGCCTGCTGATTTTCGCTTTTCTATATTGCTGTAATGCACCATTATTCGCTCAATCCAGCTCTGAATTGGAGGGGAAAATGAATGAGCTGACGCAGGCACTTCTCTCAGAAAACGTGGAAAAGCTCCGAGCTCTCACCTCTACACAACTGAGCTATGGACATAGCGGTGGGGTAATTGAGAGTCAAAAGGCATTTCTGAAAATATTCGAAGAGAAAATCAACGATTATGAAACTTGGGACATCAGTGAACAGGAAATCAGCTATGCCTCAGAAGATTTGGGCATTGTAAGACACTTGGTCAATGGATCCATCTGGGTTGATGGGGAACTTAGGAAACTCAATTTAGGAGTGATGCTGGTTTGGGTAAAGGAAGAAGGGGAATGGAAACTTTTGGCTCGTCAAGCATATAGAAGACCTTAAAATGAGAACAATCATTACTCAAACCTATCAATCTCCTGTGGGAGAGCTTCTCTTGGGAGTTTTCGAGGATCAACTTTGCCTTTGCGACTGGAAGTACAGAAAAATGCGACAGACTATAGATCAGCGAATTCAAAGCGGATTAAATGCAGCATATCAGGAAGGGAGTCATCCTGTTTTGGAAAAAGCCGTAGTCCAGTTAAATGAGTACTTCAATTCCGAGAGAAAAACTTTCGAATTGCCCTTGCATTTTGTCGGGTCTGATTTTCAAAAATCGGTTTGGAATGCCTTGGCTCACATTCCTTTTGGAGAAACCAAAAGCTATTTAGCCTTATCACAACAACTCCAAAACCCGGATGCCATTCGGGCTGTTGCATCAGCCAATGGAGCTAATGCAATATCCATCATTGTCCCTTGTCATAGAATTATAGGTTCGGATGGAAATTTAGTGGGTTATGCAGGAGGATTGGAAGCCAAGAAGAAACTTCTCAGACTGGAAGGCATTCAGCAATTTTCCAAGCCTGGACAGATTCAGCTGTTTAATTAATATACTACAATATCCCCGCCACCATAAAACCTAAATAGGTTCCTAGGGCATTACCCAAGCTTCCAACCAAAACACCGGGAATCAATAAATCCGGCCTGTCCAAACTTTCCGCAGCTGCAATGGCGGTAGTATTCCCTCCCACATTAGCTTGAGAGGCCACAGCTATTACATCCCAATCCATTTTGAATAAGGCTCCCAAACCGAAAATCACGACACCATGAATCAGCACCAGTAAGCCTACAAACAAGATTAAAGTACCAGCCAAAGACCCTACTCCAGAAATTGCGCCAACATCACAGAGGGTTCCGATGACTGCCAGAAATACCAGAATAAAGAAAAATCCCAAAGTATGCTTCCCGTGCAACTGCTGCACTGAGGGAAACTGTGCGAGAATCAGGGCAATGGTCGTTAAAGTGATGATTTCAGGAATTTGAGGAATATAATATTCCAAAACTCTGCTGATAGCCATGGCTAAAAAGCCTAAGGCTAAAATGGAGGCCAAGGAGGAAAGAGAAATGTACTCTACAGTTGGAATTTGTTGAGACTGCTTGGCGGATTGCAGCTTTTTTCGAGGGAAAAGTTTTTGCAAATACCTAGGCAAAATCAAAGTAGCAATGATCCAAGGTGTTCCGATTAAGTTATCCACTACAGTAGTTGCAGCATACAAAGTCCCATTTTCATTGACCCCGTAGCTTAAGGCCACCGCATTGAAATTGATACTTCCCCCGATGTAAGTTCCTGTAAATATGCCCGCCACAGCAGAAGCCATATCTCCTATTTCGGATTGAGGCTGAACCACGAACCAAGCTACAAATACACCGATGACTGTTCCTAGTGTACCCAATCCAAACATCAATAAAAGAGGCAGTCCGGCTTTCTTAATACTTTTCAAATCAACTTCCAAAAGGGCAATAAAAATCCCTAAAGGTGCCAAATAATTGAAAACCCCATTATAAACCACATGACCGCCCATGGCACTGGGAATGATTCCCACATTGGATAAAATGGCACAGATTAAAATCACCAAAATGGGGGTTCCTACGGTTTTTCCCCATGAAAATCGGGTTAACCAAATCGCAAAAAAAACTGCAACACATAACGCTCCGGAAACAAACAGCGGGTTTTGGTTAAAAGGCATTTTTGAAAATAGGAAATTGAATTGGAATTTTCAGAACCCTTTGCAAATTCGGTGTTAGATTATCTGGTTATTCGATATAATTCCATTCGCCATTTTTGCTTTGATGATCTGGCTGGAAGACAGATGACCGAAGACCGAAGCTTCCGGAATCTGATCCTTTTGGCTGATAGTAAGCCGATTTTCAACTAATTGGCAAAACCAGATTTTAATATGAAATTATAAAGAGCGGTGCATGTTGATCTTGCTTAGGTTTACTTTAAAAAAAGTCTTTAATCAATTTGCAAACAGTATAAACCTCCTCTTTTTTCATCCAGGGGTTCAAAGGCAAGGAAAGACATTCCTTACTTAATTTTCTTGCATTCATATAATTACCCTGTTGTTCGTAAGGAACCATATCAGGCAAAATGGTAGGATAATGAATAGCTGTTCCTACCCCATGCTCTTCCAAGTATTGCTTCAAAGAATCTCTTCTTGGAGACTTGACCACAAATAAATGCATATTCGAACTTGGATCTTGGAAATTAAAAGGCAGTTCAAGATCTGGTAAACCTGATAGTTCTTCGCAGTAAATTCCCGCAAATTCCTTTCTTAACTGCTGATGCTTGAAAAAATCCTCCAGAAAAATTCTCAAAAAGGCAGCCTGCAAAGTATCCACCCGACTGTTTCTTCCCACCAAATTATGCTGATCTCTTTCTGGTTGCCCGTGATTGCTGATCAACCTTATCCGCTCCGCCAAGCCAGCATCCTGACATAAGCACATGCCTGCCTCACCTAAAGCACCCAGATTCTTTGTCGGATAAAAACTCAGGCATCCTACATCCCCCCAAGTTCCGGCAAAGCTCCCATCGTAAAAAGATCCAAATGCTTGGGCTGCATCTTCAACAACTTTCAAATGATGGTGTTTGGCTTTGACCATCAAATTATTCATCTCCAGCATCTGCCCATATAAATGAACCGGGATCACAGCCTTGGTTTTTGGGGTGACGGCCTTGGTCCAGTCCTTAGCCAAAAGTCCATTTTCATCCGTATCCCAAAAGATAGGTTTAGCCCCTACCATAATCACGGCTTCCGCTGTACTTACCCAAGTCATAGCAGGAAGGATCACCTCATCCCCCGAACCTATATTCAATGCCCTGATTGCCAATTCCAAAGCGTCGGTTCCATTGGCGCAACTTATTGCATGAGAGGTATTTAAAAAGTCTTTGACTTCAGATTCAAAACTCTCCACCTCCTGACCGAAAGAATAAACTCCTCTTTTCAAAAGCTCAGCAAACTTCTCTTGCAGCTTCAGTTGAATTTCATTCGGAATCTTACTTAAATCAAGAAAGGGTATTTTCATCTGTTATAATTTGTTTTTCAGTGGTCAGATGGAATCCCTGCCTGCGGCAGGCAGGTCGCACCACTTCCCCGATACATCGGGGCATGCCTGTGTGTGAGGTTTTCCCTCATGCTCGATTTCATCTGTTTATATTTTGATTTTTAGAGGTCAGATGGAATGCCCAGGATAATCATCCCCCTCCCGAAACAAGTTCGGGACAAGTTGTGTGAGATTTTTCCTCATGGGCATTTCATCTAAAATCTCTGCTAATTGCGCGGAAAGATATTTTCTGGAATATTGATTGGGCATGCCTTCGGATTCATACTGCATGTTTTCATCCATCAGTTTCCGCAAGGCTATTTGTATCTGAACATGATTCTCATGGGAAACTACCTGAGCCATTCCGGTATTTTGAAGTATTGCTGCCGAATCTCCTTTTGAATCACCCAAAGCCAAAACTGGTACTCCGATCGCTAAATATTCAAATAATTTTCCGGGAATATTACCTTTGGCATTTTTGGTATCGGTTAAAATCAAAACCAAAGCGTCCGCTTCGGCATAAAATTCAAATACCTTTTGATGGGAAACATAACCTGCAAAATCCACAATGGATTTTAGCCAAGTGTCTGCCTCCACAAATTTTTTCACTTGCTCGCTTACCCTCCCAACAAAGGTAAATTTCACCTTGTCCTCTGTGGTGGAAAATTCCTCTTTCAAAGCTTTAAATAAAGGAAGTGGATTTCTGATCGCATCGATAATTCCCGTATAGACCAAATGAAGTTCCCCATCTTTCTTCTGCTTTGGCTGAAATCCTTTCGGTAAATCGCCAGGATCAAATCCATTGGTGAGTAGGCGGACCTTCCTCCTGGAAAGTCGCTCTAGGTCCTTCTGAAAAGTAGGCGAAATGGTCAATATCTCATCTGCTTCTTTCAGTACAGACTTTTCCAGCCTTTGATGCTTTTTACGAATGTTTGGGCTCATCGGCATGGTATCCAAAAACTCCCATTCCGACCAAGGATCTCTGAAATCAGCAATCCATTTAACTCCGGTCTTGCGTTTCAATTCTCTCCCAATCAAATGCATGGAGTGCGGAGGTCCTGTCGTAATGATTGCCTCAAATTGTCCACCTTTGACTAATTCTGAGAGAAATCTCACTGAAGGCTTTACCCAAAAAACTCTAGGATCAGGTACAAGAAAATTGGCCCTTAACCAGATTGCTGCCTTTTCCAGCATTCCCTTTTTCTTCTGCTCCATGATTCTGGCTGGATGCGTTTTCCCCTTTCCCCGGAGTTTATCCAGTAAGGAATAAGGTTCCCAAATCGGAAACTTCATCACTTCCAGTGATTCTGGAATTTCCCTCAAAAGAGATTGATCTTTCAGATCAAAATCGGGATTTTCGGGAGTAAAAATGACAGGTTCCCATCCTGAATCCGGAAGGTACTTGGCAAATTTCAACCAACGCTGAACTCCAGAACCGGCACTGGGTGGCCAGTAATAGGTGATAATTAAAACTCGTTTGGAAAGTTTTTGATCCATAGGAATCCGAATTTGGAAAAATTATAGGACAAAAAGAAAGGGGAAGAAATCCTCCCCCTTTCAAAATTATAATATGTACTTGATGATGATTATTCTCCTTGTGCCAAAGAATAACCTCTCGCACCGTCGAATGTATAAAGGTGCTCGGTTTTGATAAAGTCAAAGCCTAATCCTTGGATTTGCTTTAGCAATTCCAACACTGTGTCATGGGAAATCACTCTTTGATCAGCAGTTTTAAATCTACATCTCCAGTGATCAGTACAGAAGGTTTCTTTCATTCCCTCAGGGAATACCTTCACCCCTCTATTGGTGATCAATTGCAACTGAAGACCGTCAGCATTCGCTTTTCTCAATCTTTCTCCAATTACATTAGGGTCTCTGTTGTCCTCATCCCAATCGATGAATACGTCCACCCCGATTAATTCTTTCTTTGACTTAGTTTTTGGACTCAATTTGATGTTCATTGGCTCAGTCGCTTCTTTGTCGAAAGAAGCTTCAGCCATCTTCTGAGGCTTTTGACCCAATCTTTCGATTACCGCCTGAGCAAATTCCTGAGTACTTGCTTTCTTGCTGGACAAACCTTCCTGATAAATATCTCCGGTGTGGATACCATCTTCCAAAGTTCTCATCCAAGCGTTAGAAATCTTCTCAGCAATTTCAGGTTGGCCGATGTGCACCAACATCATGATAGCACCATTCAACAAACCTGAAGGGTTGGCAATGCCCATTCCTGCGATATCAGGAGCAGAACCGTGGATCGCTTCAAACATGGCTACTTCCGCACCAACGTTTGCAGAACCGCCTAGCCCTACAGAACCTGTAACCTGAGCTGCTACGTCGGAAATAATATCTCCGTACAAGTTCAAAGTCACGATCACATCAAAAATTTCCGGTCTTTCAGCAATTAAAGCTGTTCCGATATCGATGATTTTATGTTCCGTCTGGATCTCAGGGTATTCTTTTGCTACCTCATCAAATTTCTTGTGGAAAAGACCATCGGCCAATTTCATGATATTGTCCTTGGTCATACAAGTCACTTTCTTTCTGCCATACTTTTTAGCGTATTCAAAAGCGTAACGGATGATTTTCTCGGAACCAGGCTCGGATACCAATTTCAAAGTTTGGTATACCTCCTGAGTCTGTCTATGCTCGATTCCCGCGTACAAATCTTCCTCATTCTCACGAATGATAACCAAGTCTGTTTTTGGGAAGTGGGTTTTAATAAATGGAGAATATGCCTTACAAGGTCTTACGTTAGCATATAGCCCGAATGACTTTCTGGTAGTCACATTCAGGGACTTAAATCCACCACCTTGAGGAGTGGTGATTGGTGACTTCAAAAATACTTTGGTCTCACGAAGTGAATCAAATGATTTAGGTTCCATACCAGAGGAAATTCCCTTTAAGTATACTTGTTCACCGATTTCAATCACATCATATTCCAGTTGCGCACCTGCTGCATCCAGGATATTCAGTGTTGCTTTCATGATTTCTGGCCCAATACCATCACCATAGGCTACGGTGATTTTCTTTTTTGAAGACATATATATTGTGGATTTAGTTTTTATTTTACCAGTGCAAAAGTAAATAAAAAATGGCGGATGGGCCTTTGAAAATGACTAAATTAGATTGATGATATCCATAAAATCAATTTGGAATCAGATCTTGAGCTAGGAAATTTCCCAAAGGGAATTTGGGATTGAGTACCCTGCTCGTATATTTGTTTGCTACTCAAAAAATAATTTATGGGAGATTATCGAAATATTCTGACCGAGGAAAAAGATGGAGTTCTTTACCTTACCATCAATAGAGAGGATAAAATGAATGCCCTCAACTTTGCCACCTTGGAAGAGTTGAGAGAGATTTTTGACCAAGTCATCGATGACAAAAGCATCAAAGCAGTCATCTTGACGGGCGCTGGAGAAAAGGCCTTCGTAGCAGGCGCTGACATCAGCGAAATAGCCGAATTGAATGAGGTAAATGCTAGAAAATTTGCGGAAAACGGTCAGGAAATTTTTTCCATGATAGAAAATTGCCACAAGCCGGTAATTGCCGTAACCAACGGCTATACTTTAGGAGGTGGCTGTGAGTTAGCGATGGCTTGCCACATGAGAATTGCCACTGCCAATGCGAAATTTGGACAGCCTGAAGTGAATCTGGGAATTATCCCGGGATACGGCGGAACGCAAAGAATGACCATTTTGGTTGGCAGAGGCAAAGCTAATGAATTGATGATGACGGGAGATATGATAGGTGCAGACGAGGCCCTGAGTCTCAAGCTTGTCAACCATGTACTCCCAACCAAAAATGATGCAATGGCTAAAGCCGAAGAAATCATCGGTAAAATCATGTCCAAAGCTCCTTTGGCTATCGGGATGATCGTAGACTGCGTGAATGCAGTCTATTTAGCTGAGGAAAATGGCTACCAGACTGAGGCAAATAGTTTTGCCCGATGTGTTAAATCAGGTGATTACAAAGAAGGAACAAGCGCGTTTTTAGAAAAAAGAAAGCCTGTGTTTAAGGGAGAGTAATTCCCTGACTCCCCATGAGTAATTTAAAAAAACTGGCCGGGCAAACCGCGATTTATGGACTGAGCAGCATTTTGGGCCGGTCCATTAATTTTTTACTGATCATAGTCTACACCCAGTATCTCAGTAAGGAATCGCTGGGTTCATTTACAAGCATCTATGCGCTGATCGGTTTTATGAATATCGTTTTCACCTATGGGATGGAAACGAGCTTTTTTCGATTTGCCACAGGAAAAAACCTGGATTCCCATAGAGTGTATTCCAACAGCCAATCGCTACTCATTTTATCCACCTTATTATTAGGTTCGGGACTTTATTTATTGGCCCCTTTCTTAGCTGAGTGGATGGATTATCCAGGACAGGCCTATTTATTCAGGTGGACTGCCTTGATTTTATCCTTCGATGCGATTTTGGCTATTCCATTTGCCAAACTTCGGTTGGACAACAAAGCTATTTCCTTCGCCTCTGCCAAGCTGATCAATATATTTCTCAATGTTGCGCTCAACATTGTCCTCATCATCTTATTTCCTCAATGGATCGAATCGGGTCTGATTTCCGATGGGTTCTTAGGATATAGGTTGGACTGGGGAGTGGAATATATTCTCCTAGCCAATCTCTTCGCCAATGGATTGATTATTCCCTTTGTTTGGTGGAAAGCGGGTCTTTTTTCTTTTCGACTGGAAAAAACAATACTTCGACCCATGTGGAATTATGCCCTGCCCTTGCTTTTCATGGGTTTGGCAGGTGTAACTAATGAACTCGTTTCCCGATTATTGTTTGAATACATACTACCGGAAAATTTCTATCCTGGATTGAGCAGCCGGGGAGCTGGAGGTGTTTTTGGAGCGAATTTCAAATTAGCGATTCTGATGAACCTGGTAATTCAGGCATTTAAATACGCGGCAGAACCATTTTTCTTCAGGGAATCAGAAAACAAAAACTCTCCGGCCATCTATGCAAAAGTGATGCATGCTTTCATCATTTTCTGCAGCTTGCTGATGATTGCTATTTCTGTGAATTTATTCTGGCTTGGCCCTATGGTGCTTCGAAGCTCTGGTTATGAAGCAGGTTTGTTTATTGTACCTATTCTATTAATGGGTTACTTGCTATTGGGCATTTACTTCAACTTGTCCATTTGGTTTAAAGTCACTGATCAAACCAAGTACAGCTTTTGGATCACTCTGGCTGGAGCCTTGGTTAGCATTTTGGTGGTCTGGATTTTTGTTCCGGTTTATGGCTACATGGGAGGAGCAATGAGCACCCTACTCTGCTACCTTTTGATGTGTATTCTTTGCTTTTATTTTGGGCAGAAATATTACCCCATCCCCTACCAAACGGGTAAAGGACTCTTTTACCTGATATTGGCTTTCGGCTTAAGTTACGGAGGATTCTATCTGAGCACAGACAATTCGGTTTTAGACTTTTTCATCAAAAATGCCATCATCATCCCATTTGCAATTTTAATTTTCATTTGGGAAAAAGAAACGTTAAAAAACCTTGTAAAAAGAAGAGGCTAGAAAATTCGGGATCATTTTTTGCAAAAATTTGTTTGCCAAGAGAAATCCAGAGAAAACCTGCTTTCTCTTAAGCCTTTTCGTAAAAGGCATTATGTTTGTGTTTTGATCCCATTATCCTATTATCCGTGAGTTCCAAGAAATTCCTAATTCTATATATTTCCCTATCCCTGTTTGCTTGGGATGGTTTTAGCCAGCAAAAGCTCTCCAAAAAAGAGCGCAAGCAGCAAAAAAACGAAGCTTTAGCCAGTAGATATTTTATCGAAGGCACCAAGCAGATGAATCTGGGTGATTTGGAGAAAGCCTTTTTTTACCTGCAAAAATCCGAGGAATTGAGTCCGGATGAGCCTGCAATCAACTATAAAATTGCAGAGGTTTACACCAGAGCGAATCAGCCAGAAAAGGCTCTTCCATTTGCTCTAAAGGCGGTGCAACTGGACGATGAAAATAAGTATTATGCCTTGATGGTTGCTGAAATCTACACCAATCTCAAGCAACCCCTGAAAGCTGCTGATATCTTGGACAGGCTGACTGCCGATGGGGAGAGCAACCAGCAGTACAATCTGGATTTAGCCTCTATTCTATTGAATGCAGGTGAGTTCGCCAGGGCATTGGTAGTATTGGACAGAGCTGAGGAATACTATGGAATCATGGAGCCGATTACGGTTCAAAAACAAAGAATCTACCTCAGAAACAACAACTTAGCAAAGGCAATAGAAGAAGGAGAACGTCTAATCGAAGCTAGACCAGGAAATCCAAATTATGTTTTGGGCTTGGTAGAGATTCTTTACAATAACAATCTGGTGGATAATGCGCTAAATCTGGTTAATGAGGAAATCAGCAAATATCCCAATCAGCCAGAATTACAAATGGCTGCCCATTCTTTGTTAAAAGAGAAAGGTCAGATTCAAAAATCAAATGAATATCTCATTCGTGCTTTTGCCAGTCCGGATTTAGACCCTGAAGTAAAATCCAGAGCTTTCGTTTCTCTTCTCAATGAATTTAAAACTCCTGAAAGAGAGATATTACTGGATAGCTTAGCCGGTTTCATGATCAAAACACAACCTGCAAACGCTGCAATTTTTGAAGCTTTGGGAGAAAGAGAGGCCAAAAACGGAAACCAGGAAGAAGCAAGAAAATACTTTAAGCAATCCTTAGACCTTAAGGCAAAAAATGCCAAACTGCTGGAGCAGATCATCCTCGGTTCTTTTGGAGAAAATCCGGATTTCCAAGAGGCTGAAAAATACACTACCATGGGTGTGGATGAATTTCCTAAAAATCCTGAATTCTGGTTTTATGATGGAATTGTGAAATCTGCTGTAAAAAAAGATTCTGCTGCTGTTGAATCTTTGAATAAAGCCATTGAACTCAATGCGAACAAAAATCCCCAACTGGATCAGGTGGCTTTTGGTTCCTTGGCTAGCTCCCTTTATAACCTTGGGAAAAAGGATTCAGCATTTCAGTTTTTTGAAAAAGCCTTGGTGCTCAACCCCAATGACGAACAAGTCCTAAATAATTACGCTTATTTTCTCTCCTTGGAAAAAAAGGATCTGGAAAAGGCCAAGACCATGTCTGAAAAAGTAATTAAGAAATTTCCAGACAATGGCACTTTTTTGGATACGTACGCATGGGTATTGTTTCAATTAGGGGATTATGAGGGAGCTAAGAAATACATGGCTCAAGCCTTAGAATTCGAAAGCAAGCCTAGCGGAGTTATGTTGGAGCATTATGGAGATATTCTCTACCATTTAGGAGACAAAAACGAAGCGATTTCATTTTGGAAAAAAGCAGCCGACAGTCCGGAGGCTTCAGAAAAACTACCTTTGAAAATAAAAGAAGGAAAATACCATGAGTAGACTTTTGAAAATCTTTTTTCTGGGAATGGCAGTGATTTTTTTGAATGCCTGTTCCAAAAAGGTGATCCCTTTTGAGTCAGATGGAAAAATGAGTGAATTCGCTCCATCCTATGCTGAATATGATTTTATCAATGCCAAGGCAAAGGTCATCATTGAAGAAGAATCCGGAAAAATCACCCGGGGTACTTTAAGCTTGAGAGCAAAAAAGGACAGTGTGCTTTGGTTTACAATTTCTCCGGGAATGGGCATGGAAGCAGTTCGGGGATTGATTACCAATGATAAAATTCAGATCAAAGACCGAATCGGAAAGGAAGATATTAATTTGACTTTCGCGGAATTTGAAAATTTCTACGGACTGAGTCTATCACTGGATTTATTTCAAAACATGTTTTGGGCAAATCCCCCTCATCCTTTTGATTACCAGGATCGATTAGTTCGAGTTGGAAAGTCCTTTGAGTTAACTCAGGTACGAGAACAGGTCCGCTACTTTAGCAAGGTGGACGTGAATGTCGCAAAGGTTTCTGAATTGGTCAGCAATTCCTTGGATGACAGGGGAAGTTTACTGGCTAGCTATGCTTCTTTTCAGGATGTAAATGGTCAGGCTTTTCCATCGGAAGTGCTTTATAAATTGGCTTACAAGCTTCCGGAAGGAAGTCAGAACACCATCATTAATTTGGAATGGGTGTCCATCAACCCACAGTCAGAACCTTTGAGTTTCCCATTTAGATTTTAGAATCAGCATGCGTCAGCAGTTCGTTGTAGTAATTACTCTTGTTCTTTTAGCCTTTTTCTCAATGGAGGCTCTTGCTCAAACGAGCAAAACCCGGGAGGAATTGGAAAGGGAAAAAGCCGAAGTTCAGGCCAAATTGCGGGAGTTTGATGCAATTCTTAAGCAAACCGCAGCTACTAAAAAGAATACGATTGGGGAGCTAAACGCGATCACGCAGCAGTTTCAGACCCAAAACCGCTTGGTCAATACACTAGACCGGGAAGTAAAACTCCTGAATCAAGAAATCTCCACCACAGAAAGCAGAATTGCCAGCTTAGAACAGCAACTCAAAGACCTTAAAGCCGAATATGGAAGAATGGTCTACAATGCTTCCAAGTTGAATAGAAGCTTATCCATTGTAGCTTTCGTTTTTAGTTCCTCAAGTTTCAATCAACTGTATATGCGATTGAAATACCTCAAGCAATATTCTGATAGCAGAAAACAACAGGCCGAACAAATTCAAAAAGTAGCAGCAGAACTGGCGGAAATCAGAGTTGAATTAGATCTGAGAAAGTCAGACAAGGAAAAAGTATTGGCTGAGGAAAGGTTGGAAAGAGCCAAACTAGAGGAACTCCGAAAGGAACAGCAGACCATGGTCAATACACTGACCAGGAAAGAAACTTCCATTAAGAGGCAGATAACTGCTACCAAAAAGCAGCAACAGCAGTTGGAATCCATGATCAGAAAGGCAATTGAGGATGAAATCCGTCTTGCAGAAGCTGCTGCCAGAAAAGAAAACAGTAAAGCCACCAAATCAGCTGGAAGCAGCATGCCGATGACTCCGGAAGTAGCTGCGCTTTCCAGTTCTTTTGCAGGAAATAAAGGCAGACTTCCATGGCCTGTAGAAACAGGGTTTGTAACCCAGACATTTGGTGATAATCCACACCCGACTTTGAAAGGTATCACAGTGCCGAGTGATGGATTGAACATTCGTACCCAACCCAACTCTAATGTGAGAACGGTATTCGATGGAACAGTAGCCAAAGTAGCCTCCATGCCGGGCTATGGGGAAACGGTATTGATCAAGCACGGAGAGTATTATACCTTATATAGCAAGCTTAAGTCCGTTTCTGTAAAATCAGGTCAAACTGTCAAAGCAAAAGACGTAATTGGTACTGTTGCTACGGATGCAAACGGCGAAGCTGAAGTTCATTTCCAGACTTGGAAAGGTCTTCAAAAAATGGATCCAGCCACCTGGATCACATCGAAATAGCTATAAAATTCGTATATTCAAGAAAAAGATTCATAGAGTCGCAAAGCTTCTTTGTCTAAGCCGATGACAGTTATATCTTTGTGACCACATTTACCCTAAACAAATTAATCATGACAACATTGGGTTTTATTCAAAACATGGGCGGTGGCTCGATCATTTTGATCATCTTGGTCATTCTCCTATTATTTGGAGCAAAAAGAATCCCTGAATTAGCAAGAGGCCTAGGCCGCGGAATCAGAGAATTCAAAGATGCTACCAAGGATATTCAAAACGATCTCGAAGAGGGACTGAAAGACAAGAAAAAGTAATCCCTTAAGCCAATAAGCTTTGGAACGATTCATTTCATTCGAGGAAATCAAAAAATCGCTCGATAAAAAAGAGACTGATTGTCAGACGATTGTCGGTCATTATTTACAAAACATTCAGACGAAGGCGCATCTCAACGCCTTCGTCGAAGTTTATGAGCAATCCTCTTTAGAAAAAGCCAAGCAAATCGATGAGAAAATTGCCTTAGGAAAAGCGGGGAAACTTGCTGGGATGGTAATTGGTATCAAAGATGTATTGTGCTATGAAGGACATGAATCCAACGCTTCCTCAGCAATACTCAAGGGCTTCGAAGCCCAATTCACCTCCACAGCAGTTCAGAGACTCATACAGGAAGACGCCATCATCATAGGCCGTCTCAATTGTGATGAATTTGGAATGGGAAGTTCCAATGAAAACTCTGTCCATGGCAAAGTTCTTAATGCTCAAGACGAATCCCGCGTACCGGGAGGATCCTCAGGGGGGTCTGCAGTAGCTGTACAGGCGAATTTATGCACAGCTTCACTGGGAACAGATACCGGCGGTTCCGTTCGTCAACCTGCAGCATTCACAGGAGTTATAGGCATGAAGCCTACCTATTCCAGAATTTCAAGATGGGGTTTGATTGCTTATGCCTCCTCTTTCGATACAATTGGTATTTTTTCAAAGTCTGTAAAAGACAATGCCCTGATCATGGAGGTCATTGCCGGCCATGATGAGTTTGATAATACCTCCTCGAGAAAACCAATTTTCCCTTACTCTCAATTATTACATTTCGAGAAAAAGGCTAAAGTAGCTTACCTGAAAGAGACTATTGAGTCACCTGCACTACAGCCGGAAATTAAAGAGCAAACTCTCAAAGTACTGGATCAACTTAGGGAAGAAGGTCATGAGGTAGAAGAGGTTAGCTTCCCTTTGCTAGACTACATTCTTCCTACTTATTACATTTTAACCACAGCAGAAGCCAGCTCCAATCTTTCCCGTTTTGATGGGGTAAAATACGGTTACCGCAGTCCCAATGCTCATAATTTGGAAAGCATGTATAAACTGACCAGAACGGAGGGATTCGGGGAAGAAGTGAAAAGACGGATCATGTTGGGAACTTTTGTCCTCAGCGCCAGTTATTATGATGCGTACTTCACTAAAGCACAGAAAGTCAGAAGATTAATTAAAGAATATACTGAAAATCTTTTGCAGGATTTTGATTATATTTTGTTGCCGACTACGCCATCTACTGCTTTCAAATTTGGTGAGCATAGTGATGATCCTGTTGCCATGTATTTAGAAGACTTATTTACTGTGCAAGCATCCGTGTCAGGTGTTCCGGCTATCTCCATTCCAAATGGAAGAGATAAAAATGGCATGCCAATTGGACTACAAGTCATTGCAAATTCGTTTAAAGAAGCGGAGCTTTATGCATTTAGTAATTATCTAACTCAATTAACCGACTAAACCCATTCTCATGATGAAAAAGACTTTGTTCAGAACAATCACACTTTCAGTTTTTTCTTGTTTGATTTTCCTGACAAATGCTTATTCACAGGACGATGAGCTTATTGCTGCTGCTCCCTTTTCAGAAGATGATGTGCAGCCAAATTATCATTATGAATACATTCCTGACTTCACATACGATCAGATAGATAAGCGAATTAAGGCAATGAAAACCGATATGCCTTTTGAGCTGAATGATAGAATTTTTTCATTTATCCAATATTTCACGGTTAGAAATAGAGATTACACCAAAATGGTTTTGGCCAGAAAAGATCTCTTTTTCCCACTTTTTGATGCAACCATGCGCAAGCATGATATGCCTGAAGAAATAAAATACCTCTCCATCATAGAGTCGGGTTTGGATCCTCAGATTAGATCTAGGGTTGGGGCCATGGGCTTGTGGCAATTTATGCCAGCCACTGGAAGAATGTATGGAATGGATGTCAATCCTTATGTGGATGATCGCATGGATCCTGAAATGTCCACTGATGCGGCGGCAAAATACTTGAAGTCCTTGTATAGAATGTTTGGAGATTGGGAAGTAGCCATGGCTGCTTACAATTGTGGTCCCGGCAATGTAAGAAAAGCCATCAGACGATCAGGAGGAAAAAAGACATTCTGGGAAATTTACAATTACCTACCAAGAGAAACCCGCGGATACGTACCGCAGTTTCAGGCTATGCTGTACATCTTAAATCATTTGGAAGAACATAACTTTCATCTTGAAGAGCCTACCTACTCCCCTGCATATGAAAAAATCAGGTTTGATCGGGTAATGACACTGGATAAGCTGGCTGAATTGACCAACCTCTGTATCCCTGATTTGGAGAAGTTGAATCCTTCCATCAAAACCAGACAAATTCCGGAAGCCAATAGAAGCATGGCGATCCGAATCCCAAAATCGAAAGCCCTTTTTGTAAAGGAAAATCTGGCTTGGATCAGTGATTCTTTGGGTAATGCACCCCTAGATTTGGCCGCTGGAGATAAACTTATAGTACAGTCTGTGGAATCTATAGCAGAGGAAATCCAGAGAAATGGAATTACCTATCGAGTAAGATCTGGAGATGTTTTAGGAACAATTGCCAGTAGACATGGTGTGACAGTTTCTCAAATCCGAGCTTGGAATGGGATTTCCGGCAACTTGATCCGCGTCGGACAAACCCTTACACTCTACACCTCTTCGGGTTCCAACTCAGGAGGAATAGCACAGGCAAGTACCAATTCAAATGGACAAAGAACTTACACAGTGCAGCCAGGAGATTCCCTTTGGATTATTTCTAAGAGACATGCAAACCTAACAGTGGAGCAGCTCAAACGCCTGAATAATTTGAATTCAAACAATATCAAGCCAGGTCAAAAACTTATCATCGGATAATACAATTTTGATATCAGGGGCTTGAAAGCTCCGGAAACTGTTAATTTTTTTTAACAAAGGCCAAAAGATGGGCTTGCATTCAGGTTTCCGATTGGAAAGTATTTATTTTGAATCTCCCAAGAATCAAACCAAATCTGAATGAAAACCCTTTCACAAATTATAGGAATTCTTTTGCTAGGAACTTTATTGATTTCCTGCTCAAGCGAAGGAAGCAATTCCAACAGTACCAAACCTAAAGCCCGGGGTTCTATCGGGGAAATCATCTTAGTAATAGATTCTGCCAAGTATGCAGGACCTGTTGGAGATGCATTAAAAGACATTTTTGAGGCAGACTTGCCAGGCATGGTAAGATCTGAGAGCAAGTTCAAAGTAAACACCGTGGATCCACGAGCAATGACCAGAATGCTCAAAATGTCCACTAACCTCATTTATGTAACCACTTTTGATGATAGAGGCTCATCTTCTCAGGTAATCAATGCTCAGTTTTCAAAAGAGTCCAAAGAAAAGGCCCTGAATGACCCTTCATTATATTCCTTAAGAGTTGAGGATGAATATGCAGTTGGTCAGGAGGTATTATACCTTTTTGGAAATACGGAAGAGCAACTGGTAAAAAATCTAAAAAAGAACGGAGATAGATTACAGAACCTTTTCGAGGTAAGAGAAAGAGGCAGATTGGAAAAAATCATCCTAGCCAGAAAAAATACAGCTGCCAATGCAGAGGCAGAGAAAAACTTAGGGATACAGATCAATATTCCCGCTTCTTACCAAGTTGCCAAGTCTGTTCCTAACTTTTTATGGGTAAGACAGCCAACCCCTACCGCCAATCGTGCAGATATCAGCCTGTTTTTTCATGTAGAAGATTATGTCTCAGAAGAGCAGACTTTTCCGGAAAACATCCTGAAAATCAGAGACTCAGTAGCAAGAAATCATATTTTTGGCGATCCTGACGATCCTACCTCTTATGTAGTAACTGAAAAACAAATCGTTCCAGCTTTCCGAAACATGGTGATAAATGATAATTTTACCACCGAAATAAGGGCTTCTTGGAAGACCAACAACATCAGTATGGGCGGTTCTTACCTGGGTTATCTCATGGTTGATGAGAAAAAGGGTAAATTATACTACATTGAAGGCTTTGTATTTTATCCCAATGAAGTTCATCGGGACGCCCTTCGTGAAATTGAAACCATTTTGCTCAATACAGATGTAAGCTGGATTCCGGATCAAGGGGCCTAAAACCCAAATAATTCGGCTTATATGGCAATTAAAATTCGCAAGGAGGACGCACTAAATTATCACACTCAAGGTTCTCCCGGGAAAATTGAAGTAATCCCGTCCAAACCCCTTTCCAGTCAAATGGACTTGGCTTTGGCTTATTCTCCAGGAGTAGCTGAACCATGTAAGGAAATTGAGGCTGATGTAGAAAATGTCTACAAATACACGGCTAAAGGAAATCTTGTCGCTGTCATCTCAAACGGTACTGCGGTGCTGGGATTGGGAGATATTGGGCCAGAGGCTTCCAAACCCGTAATGGAAGGAAAAGGCGTTCTTTTTAAAAAATTCGCAGGAATTGACGTTTTTGACATAGAGATCAATGAAAAGGATCCAAAAAAATTAATCGAAATTATCCGATCCTTAGAGCCTACTTTCGGGGGAGTCAACCTGGAAGATATCAAGGCTCCTGAATGCTTTGAAATCGAGCAGACTCTTAAGCGGGAAATGAACATTCCTGTCATGCACGATGATCAGCATGGAACAGCAATTATTTCCGGAGCTGCACTTCTCAACGCTTTGGAAATAGTTGAAAAAGATATTTCCGAAATCAAGTTGGTGGTAAATGGTGCTGGAGCATCAGCTGTTTCCTGTACCCGATTCTACATGTCATTGGGCGTGAAGCGTGAAAACTTGGTGATGTGTGACAAAGAAGGTGTAATCCGTCAGGATAGACCAGAATTGGATGATATCAAGAAAGAATTTGCTACCCATAGAGACTTGCGCACTTTGAGTGATGCACTTGCAGGAGCAGATGTATTTTTAGGTCTTTCGGCAGGTAATATTGTATCCCAGGACCAAATCAAATTGATGGCTGCAAATCCAATTGTATTTGCGCTAGCCAACCCTGATCCGGAAATTGCCTATGATTTGGCAATTGAAGCTAGAGAGGATGTGATCATGGCTACTGGCCGATCTGACCATCCTAATCAGGTAAATAACGTATTGGGATTCCCATATATCTTCAGAGGAGCTTTGGATGTAAGGTCTACCGCAATCAATGAAGAAATGAAATTGGCAGCTGCCAAAGCAATCGCCAAGTTGGCGAAGGAGCCAGTTCCAGATATCGTTAACAAAGCTTATGGTGAAAGTAAACTAGGGTTTGGTCGATTCTATTTGATTCCAAAACCACTTGATCCAAGACTAATCACCACTATTGCTCCGGCAGTAGCTAAGGCGGCAATGGACTCAGGAGTTGCTAAGAATCCAATTAAAGATTGGGCAGCTTACGAACTGGAACTGCAGGAAAGAATTGGTATCGATCAGCGATTGATGTCAGTGGTTATTTCCAGAGCTAAGAAAGATCCTAAGAAAGTCGTATTCGCAGAAGCCGATAACCGCAAAATATTGAAGGCTGCCCAGATCATTCGGGATGAGAAAATAGCCAACCCGATATTGCTTGGTAACAGAGCTAAAATCTTGACTTTGATCGAAGAAAACTCATTAGATCTGCAAAATGTAACAATCATTGATCCATTGGAGGAAAGCGAGAAGCTTTCTCAGTTTGCAGATATTCTGTATAAAAAACGTCAAAGAAAAGGTATGACCTTGGCTGACGCCTCCAGACTCGTAACTCAAAGAAACTACTTTGGTGCCATGATGGTGGAAACTGGTTTGGCGGATGCATTCATCTCAGGTTTGACTAGAGATTATCCAAAGACTATTCTTCCATCACTTCATACAATTGGAGTAAAGGATAAAACCAAGAGAGTGGCCGGGATGTATATCATGAATACCGATAAAGGCCCTTACTTCTTTGCGGATGCAACAGTAAACCTGAATCCAACAGCGGAAGAATTGGTGGAAATCATTGGATTGACTGCAGACGCGGTTCGATTCTTCAATATTGAGCCTAGAGTTGCTGTTTTATCTTACTCCAATTTTGGATCAGCTAAAGGGGAAATCGCCGAGAAAATGGCAAAAGCAACTGCCATGGCAAAACAGAGATTCCCAGGCTTGATCATAGAAGGTGAAATGCAGGCAAACGTGGCTTTGAATGAAGAGATCCAAAGAGATGTTTATCCATTCTCCCAATTGATCAACAAAAAGGCCAATACCCTGATTTTCCCAGATTTGGGATCTGGAAATATCGCATACAAGCTTTTGGCTGAACTAGGAAATGCTGAAGCAATTGGGCCGATTTTGTTGGGTATGAACAAGCCTGTACATATTCTACAGTTAGGTAGTTCCATCCGAGAGATAGTCAACATGGTGGCTATAGCGGTAGTGGATGCACAAATTGCAGGTAGACCATGATAGATTATTTGAGAGGAAAATTGGTTTTCAAAGACCCTACCTATGTGATCATTGACGTAGGAGGAATTGGATATCATGTCAAAATTTCCCTTCAGACATACAGTAAAATCAAGGATGAGGAGCAAATCAGGCTCCTCACCTTTTTACATATTAAGGAAGATGCTCACACACTCTACGGATTTAAAGAGGAGGATGAAAAGCGTCTTTTTTTATTGCTGATTTCGATCAACGGAGTAGGACCAAATACCGGCTTAATGATTCTGTCATCTTTGAGCTCCGAAGAAATCGAACAGGCAATATTAGCTGGTGATGTAGCTACTATTCAACATGTCAAAGGAATTGGTGCTAAGACCGCTCAGCGGATTATTCTTGAGTTGAAAGACAAAGTCAGCAAATCCGGATCAGATGTTTCTACTAGTTCTTTGGGATTTTTAAAATCAAGCAATAAATTACGTGAGGAGGCGTTACAAGCCTTAATTACTTTAGGTTTTCCAAAAGCGGCTGCGGAGAAAAATATCACTCAGGTGCTCAAAAAAACCACTGGAGAAATTTCTTTAGAAGATTTAATTAAAGCATCTTTAAAGACCACATAATTTAAACTTGGATTGAACTTTCGGAGGATACTGACTTTTTGCAGGGGAAGGTCTCGAGGCAGTTGGCCTGTTTGCTTCATCCTGTTTGGATTGTTTCTGAGTTTATCACCCACTCAGGCCCAACAAACAGAGGCCGACACGACACAGACTCGAATCGACTCACTCAACAAGAGACGAATGTCTCCCTCGTTTTTGCTTTGGCAAAACATGAGGACCAATCCTTTATTCCCCAGTAGGAACCCTTATTTACGTCCCTCCTCTCCTTTTTTACCGAGCCCCATCATTGATCAAAATGTAGAGGTCAAAATTGACTCTACCCTGAGATATAATATTGTAGATGAACTTGACAGTACCCGTGTTGGGAATGAACAAGAGTACGATTTTGACCAATTCTCAAAAATTCAGGAATATAAAGTCAGACAAGATTATTGGAGAAGCCGTGCTAGAGGTGGAGATGGAGAAAGTGCTGTAGAAGGAAGAGGATTGATACCTCCCCTGACAGTAAGTCCTAACTTTGACCGAATTTTTGGTGGCAGTGAAATCAACATCACTCCTACAGGTTACGTCAATCTGGATTTTGGAGCCATATTCAGAAGAATAGATAACCCTACACTTCCAATCAGGCAGCAGCGTAATGGGGGATTCAATTTTGATCAACAAATTCAAATGGCTGTCAATGGCTCTTTGGGTGAAAAAATGAAAATCGCCGCAAACTTTGACTCAAACAATTCCTTTGATTTCCAAAATCAAATGAAATTAGAGTTCAACGGCTTTGAAGAAGATATCATTCAGTCCATAGAAATCGGTAACGTTTCTATGCCGGTTCAAAATAGACTAATTCAGGGAGCTCAAAATCTATTTGGTGTTAAAACCCAAATGCAATTTGGTAGGCTAAACGTCACTGCTGTGGCATCCACTCAAAGAGGACGGAGGGATAATTTGGTGATCGATGCAAATGGTCAGGGGAGATCCTTTGAAATTCAGGCTTCCCGCTATGATGAAAACCGACACTTTTTCCTTTCTCACTTTTTTAGAGATAATTATGAGCGCTGGCTGAGAGGATTGCCTCAGGTCTTATCGGGAGTGAATATTACCAGAATTGAGGTGTATATCATGAACCGGGCAGCCAATACTGAAACCCTGAGGAATTTCGCTGCTTTCATGGATCTAGGCGAAGGACGCAGGCTTTTGAACCCAAATAATCCAAACGTAGGCCCGGGAGACCCTAATGCTCCGGCAGGAAACAGAGCTAATCAGCTTTTTGAAAATATTGCAAACAACCCATCCTTTAGACCTTTTGATACAGGTTCACGAGCTATTGAAAGTTCATTGGGGCTGAGAAAAGGTGTTGACTTCGAGCAAATCAACGGAGCCAGAAGACTGGAACAATCAGAGTATTTTTTCAATCCTCAATTAGGTTATATCTCACTTTTTAGAAGACTTCAAAATGACGAAGTCTTGGCTGTTTCTTACGAATACACCTATAATGGTCAGGTATACAAAGTCGGAGAACTAACAGAAGATTACCAGAACAGGCAAGAAGATGAGTTGATTTTCCTCAAATTATTAAGACCTGCAAGAATCAATACCCGAGTTCCAACCTGGGATTTGATGATGAAAAACGTCTATAGTCTCAATGCCAGTCAAATTTTGAGAGATGGCTTCCAACTTCAGGTGATCTATAGAGATGATAGAACAGGCTTGGACAACCCTTCCCTTTTAGAAGGCCAAAATGTAAAAGATGTCCCTCTGATTCGATTGACGGGCTTAGATAATCTCAATCCACAAAATGACCCGGCTCCAGATGGAAACTTTGATTTTGTAGAAGGACTGACGATGATTTCCAGTCGGGGGCTATTGATATTCCCTAAACTGGAACCTTTCGGCTCCAATCTTGCCTCCCAATTCCTTCCGAGTGAGGCGGTTTTGAGAGAAAAGTATGTTTACGATACGCTTTACGCTACCACCCAAGCAGATGCCGAGCTAGTTACTAGACTGAATAAATATTTTATTAAAGGTAGATTGACTGCAGGTTCGGCCAGTGAAATTCAGTTACCGGGATTGAATATTTCTCCTGGATCAGTCATAGTCATGGCTGGTAATATTCCTCTAACCGAGGGAGTAGACTTTACTATTGATTACAATGTAGGTCGACTTGTTATCATCAATAATGCGATTTTAGAATCCGGAAAGCAATTAAATATCAGCTTTGAAAAGGCAGATTTGGTTTCATTCCAGACACGAAGTTTGCTCGGTACCCGTTTGGATTACCTATTTAATGACAAGTTCAATGTTGGCGGTACATTCCTTTATCTGAATGAAAGGCCTAATGTCACCAGAATAGCTACCGGTAATGAGACTCTGAGGAATAGCCTTTGGGGATTGGATGCCAATTTCTCAGATGAGTCAAGATTCTTGACCAAGCTGGCTGATGCATTGCCATTTACTGATACCAAAGAAACATCCTTGGTTCAAATCAGCGGTGAGTTTGCGCATTTGATTCCGGGTACATCCAATAGGGTCAATGGAGAACAAGCATCATATATTGACGATTTCGAAGCAGCAATCACTCCATTCAATTTGGGCGGTGCAGCGAACCAAAACTGGAAGCTAGCCTCCACTCCTGCTACTCCGGACAATAGATTTGATTTAAGTAATCAAACTGAAGATAATCTCGGAGCTGCCTACAGAAGAGCAAGAGTGGCTTGGTACAATATTGACAATATTTTCTATAGAGAAAATGGACCGGGAGTGCCTTCCAACATCACTCGGGAAGATCGCCGAAACCACTATGTTAGAAGAGTAGTTCCTCAGGAAATTTTTCCTCAACAGGATAGAGATGTGATTATCACTCCTGAGCCGCTTTTTGAAATGGCCTATTTCCCAAGTGAAAGAGGGATGTATAATTACAATCCTAACCTTACTGCTGAAGGACTTTTACCTAATCCGGAACTGAATTACGGAGGGGTAACGAGAGCTATTACCACGGAAGTGGATTTTGATAGAACCAATATAGAATATGTGGAATTCTGGCTTTTGGACCCATTTATTCAAGGTGAAAATGGACGAGTTCTGGATGGAATTTTCAATACCAATAACACCACGGGGGGAAAGTTATTCTTGAATTTGGGAGACATTTCTGAGGACATCATGAAAGATGGAAGCCATGCCTTTGAAAATGGATTGCCTGCAGATGGAGATCCTTCAGAAACCCGAATCAATGAATGGGGAAGAATTACAAGAAAACAGTTTTTGCTTCCGGCATTTGATAACTCTGAAACAGCCAGACAAAATCAGGATGTAGGATTGGATGGCTTGAAAAATGAAGATGAGGCTGCATTTTTCCAATCCAGGTTTTTGGATAGGCTGAGCGTAACTCCACAGGCTTTGAATCAAATCAGACAGGACGTTTCCGGAGATCTTTTTCAGTACTATTTGGACGAGCAGTTTGACCAAAACAATGTCAAAATTCTGGAGCGTTACAAGAAATTTAATGGTATGGAAGGAAACTCTCCAGTTACCGCCAACCAAAATTTACCTTACACCCCTTCAGGATCCAACAATCCTGACAACGAGGATTTGAATACCGATAATACCATCAACGAACTTGAAAATTATTACGAGTACGAAATAGACTTAAGACCCGGCAATCTGGAAGTAGGTCAAAATTATATTGTAGACAAAGTAACCCATACTGAGGCTGGAGAAACTGTGAATTGGTACCTCTTTAGAATTCCGGTTCGCCAGCCTGACCGCACACAGGGTGATATCACAGGATTCAAGTCTATTCGATGGATGCGTACCTATTTGACGGGATTTAGTCAGCCAGTTGTACTTCGTATGGCTAATTTTAGAATGATTGGAAGTCAATGGAGAGTATTCCAGGAATCTCTTTTTGAGAGAGGATTTTTTGAAATTCCTGAGCCAGACAATTCCAATGTCACTGTGGATGTGGTAGGGATTGAGGAAAATTCGCAGGGAAGTGATACCCAAAGCCCTTATGTACTCCCTCCAGGAATTGTCAGAGACAGAGACAATACTTCCACTGTTGAGAGAAGATTGAATGAGCAGTCTTTGAGAGTTTGCGTGGAAGATTTAGCAGCCCGAGATGCCCGTGCAGTATTTAAAAATGTCACTTTGGATTTGGTTCAGTTTGAGCGAATCAAAATGTTCTTCCATGCGGACAGTGAAGATGCTTTGGATGGTGAATTGACGGCATTCCTGAGAATTGGGACAGATTATACAGATAACTATTATGAAATAGAAGTTCCTTTGATTATTACTCCAAAGGGAACGAGAGATCCAAGGCAGATTTGGCCACTGGAAAACGAGATTGACATCGCCATTCAAGAAATTGTGGACGTAAAAATTGAGCGGGATAATATGAGAGTTCCGCTCAATCTCCCCTACTCTAAAACAGTAAGGCAATATAAAGTGACTGTGGTAGGTCGGCCTGAACTGAATCAAACCCAAGGCAGCATGATCGGGGTGAGAAATCCAGGTACCGGAGTGGGAGGAAGTAGAAGTGTTTGTATTTGGGCCAATGAATTGAGAGTAACAGGATTTACCAAATCCAATGGCTGGGCTGCCAATGCTTATATCAATGCCAAAATTGCTGACTTGGCCGTGGTTTCGGCATCCATAAGACATAATAGCATTGGCTTTGGAGGGCTGGAAACCCGTCTTTCTCAAAGAGCTAGACAGGCTACTACTCAATACGATATTTCCACCAATGTCAATGTAGACAAGCTTCTTCCAGAGCAATTGGGAGTGAGCATTCCTATGTATTTCAGTGTGGAAAATTCAACTACCCGACCTGAATATGACCCATTAAATCCTGATGTGCCATTTGAATTGGCACTGAGGAAATTTGAAACTGATGATGAACGGGATGAATACAGGCAAATTGCTTTGGATCAATTAAATCGAAAAAATATCAGTTTCAATAATGTCCGAAAACTCAAATCCAATCCTGAGGCTCCGGCACGTTTTTATGATATCAGTAATTTCTCCTTTTCCTACGCTGTAGGAATGGTATCTCAAACCAACGCACAAATACAGCAATACGATTTCAAAACGAACAGGGGAAATGTTACCTATTCTTATTCACCCAAGCCTCTGAATTTCGAGCCTTTCAAAAGCTCAGGGGCTCTCAACAAACCTTACTTATCATTGATCAAAGATTTCAATCTGAACCTTTCCCCAAGCCTGATACTTGCAAGGCTGGATGTAGATAGAAGATTCCTGAGATCACAATACAGAAATGATCAATTGAGTACCAGTGGAGTGGATCCTTTATTCCAAAAGTCATTTTTCATGAATAGGTTCTACACCTTGAATTGGGATTTGACCAAAAATCTAAGGGTGGATTATACCGGCACTGTGATGGCTGTCATCGATGAACCCCAGGGAGATTTGGACACACAGGAAAAGATAGACTCTGTCCGAACCAATTTTTGGAATTTTGGAAGAAGGACTAATTATAATCATACGGTCAATCTAAACTACACCATTCCATTCTCGAAGATACCTGCTCTAGATTGGGTGCGCTCAGATTACCGATACAATACCACTTATTCTTGGCTTACTGGAGCCATAGGCCAAAGAGATACCTTGGGAAATACTATTCAAAATACCCGTGAGCAAACTATCAACGGGAAATTGGATTTAGTACGACTTTACAACAAAAACAAAAAGCTTTCAGCGCTGAATGCTCCTGCGAGACCGAGCATACCTGGCAGAAATACTGTCAATGCTGAGGATACGATTGGAACCCCTTTTACCAATAAAATATTGAAGTTACTAATGATGGTGAAGGAAGTAACTTTCAATTATGGGGTGATTGAAGGAACCTTCCTCCCAGGTTATCTTCCCAATACAGGATTATTGGGAATGGACAGGGCCTTTACCAATCCTGGGTTAGCCTTCCTTTTTGGAAGCCAAGATCCTAGAATAAGAACAGAATTAGCCATGCGGGGAGTCATGGCTCCAAGCGCCGAGTTAACCCAACCTTTCAGACAAAATAGAGCCGTAAACATGAGATTTGGGGCTTTGGTGAGGCCTGTTCGAGATTTCACGATTACACTGAATGCTGATAAACGGGAAGTTGGGGATTACCAAGAAATATTCAGGAACTCCATGGAGAATCCAGGGGAATATTTATCCATCAGCCCTACGAGAAACATGCAGTCATATTCGGTAACTACCATTCTGCTAGGGACGAGTTTTGCCAGAGATGATGAACGAAACAACTCAGCTATTTTCAGTCAATTTGAATCCAATAGAGCCATTTTCAAATCCAGGCTGGATGCTGCCAATCCTGCTGCTGGAGAGTATGGAATTAACGGTCAGGATGTATTAGTACCATCTTTCTTGGCTGCCTATAAAGGAAAAGATCCAAATGAGTTTGATTTGAATCCATTCCCGAAAATCCCTGTCCCTAACTGGAGAGTCAATTATACCGGTTTGTCAAGACTGAAAGGCCTAAGCGATATTTTCAGCAGCATCAATATTTCCCACGGCTATGCCTCTACTTATGATGCCAGCAACTTCTCCAATTCATTGCAGTATCAGCAGGGGTTGGAGCTGTTTAATACCTTGCAACAAACCAGGCTCCCAAATGAAATCAATGACGAGGGTTTATTTATTCCTATCTATGTCCTCAACCAGGTAGTCCTTACAGAAAGGTTTTCACCATTGATTGGTGTTGATTTATTGACCAAAAACCGTTTGAATATCACTGTCAATTATAATAAAGAACGGAATTTAGGTTTGAACTTCTCCAACGCGCAAGTCACAGAGCAGCGCTCCAATGATTTTGGGATCAATATTGGCTATATCAAATCAGGAATGAAGATTCCATTTAAAATACAGGGAAGAGAAACTATCCTGAAAAATGATTTGACGCTAAGAATGGATATGAAAGTTGTGGACACGAGACAGGTGCAAAGAAAAATTGAGGAGAGCAGCACAGTCACTAATGGAAACTTGAACATTCAGATCAGACCGACGATTGGCTATGTCATTAACCAAAACCTGAATCTGACTATTTATTTTGACCGAACTATCAATGATCCACGTGTAACCACTGCATTTAAGCGAGCTTCTACAGCCTTTGGTGGACAATTACGATTTAATTTATCTCAATAGATTTTTTAAAGAAGGGAATCATCTTATTTTTGGACTCCCTTATAAAAAATTTACCGAACATGAATTTTCCTCAAGAATTAAAGTACACCAAAGATCACGAGTGGGTGAAAATAGATGGTGATGTTGCTATCATCGGAATCACAGAATTTGCACAGTCCGAGTTGGGCGATATTGTCTATGTAGAAGTTGAAACTGTAGGAGAGACAATAGAAGCAGGTGAGGTTTTTGGAACAGTAGAAGCTGTAAAAACTGTATCTGATCTATTTATGCCATTGAGTGGTGAAATCCTTGAATTCAATGAAGAACTGGAAAGCTCTCCTGAGTTGGTCAACGAATCACCTTATGAAAATGGCTGGATGGTCAAGGTGAAAATCAGTGGTGACCTGCCTTCTGATTTGATGAGCAGTGAGGAATACTCAGAATTAGTTGGGAAAAATTAATTCTCAATTTTGCGTTTAGTTTTTGCAATTTCTTGGTTGTTGATTTTGGCAATTGCCATGCTGACACCCGGAGATAAATTCCCTGAAATAGATGCTTTCGATTTTCAGGACAAATTAATCCATGTACTTTCATTTGCGATCTTAGCTTTTCTATGGGCTGGCATTAGATTTCAAAAGAAAAAACAAGGATTTCAGAAACTAAATATGCCAATTCTATTGGGTTTTGTGGTATTACCATCCTTTGCTTTTGAACTGGGGCAGTTGTTTGTTCCCAACCGATCCTTTGATGTATTTGACTTGATTGTCAATCAAATAGGGGTTTTATTGGGAATATTAGCATATTTTAAGACTCTCTCCATACAAAATCGCTTGGATTAGTGCATCATTATCCTTACAATTGTTAGACTGAATAAGAAATCATTTAACCTATATAATCAAACTCAACATGGAAGCAAAAAAGACTCCCAGTGCTGATTTAACCAAAAAGACAGGAATGTTCCTGAATTTGGGTTTGGCATTGGCTGTAGGAGCAACACTTGCTGCTTTCGAATGGAAGTCATTTGATGATGGTGCCTTGAAAGATCTAGGCATGACAGATGACAACTTTGAAGAGCTGCTCGATATTCCTATTACCGAACAACCACCTCCACCACCTCCACCACCAGTGGAGCAGCCTATCATCCAGGAAATTCCTGATGAGGTTGAAATCGAGGAAAAAATTGAGGTAAACTTTGACGTTGACGTTAAAGAGCAAACTGTAATCAAAGAAGTTGTTATTGCTGAAGCTCCAGTAGAAGAAAAAGCAGACGAAATCTTTGACGTGGTAGAAACTCAGCCTCAGCCACCGGGTGGTATGTCAGGCTGGAATCAGTATCTATCCAAAAATCTAAAATACCCAACTCAAGCAAGAAGAATGGGTATCGAAGGTACAGTTATCGTAGTGTTCGTTATTAATACTGACGGTTCAATCCAAGACGTTGAAGTTTTGAGAGGAATCGGTGGCGGTTGCGATGAGGAAGCTGTTGAGGTTGTGAAAAACGCACCTAAATGGACTCCAGGTAAGCAAAGAGGTCGTCCGGTAAGAACTCGTATGAGACTACCTATTAGATTTAAATTGAGCTAATCAATTAAAAATATCAAGAAAGCCCAGCATTGTCTGGGCTTTTTTAATGCCAATTTTTTATACCTTTTAACATAGTTAATTTCTCTTAAATCACTAAATCCCAATCTTTTAATGTGTAAATTCTTTGGTAATTCATTTTTAACCACAAATCATATTACACATGGAACTGAAAAAGAAACCAAAAGCAGACATCAGGAGATGGTCTGGAACTTTGCTGAATTTTGGATTGGCAACTAGCATAGGTCTGACTCTGGCAGCATTTGAATGGAAAAGCAACCAAAGTGGACCTATCAAAGAAATCCCCAATACCCAACAGGCTTGGGAGTTAATAGATATCCCACTTACCATACAAACACCTCCTCCTCCCCCGCCTAAAGCACCGCCTGTTCTGAAGGAGCAACCCAATGACATCGAAATTGAAGACCTCCAAATTCCCATAGATATCAATACTCAGGAAACTGATAAAATCCCTGATGTCATTTTATCTGAGGGACCGCCAATAATAGACGAGGCGGATGAAATTCGAGACTTTACAGAAGTTCAAGCCTCATTTAAAGGTGGAATGGAAGCCTGGTACAAATACCTACGAGACAATTTGAAATACCCTCCACAAGCAAGGAGAATGGGTATTGAGGGCACTGTTTTGGTGCGCTTTGTAATCAACAAGGATGGTTCTGTACAGGATGTAGAAATCATGAGATCCATAGGTGGAGGTTGTGATGAAGAGGCTATCAAAGTAATCGAGGGTTCGCCCAATTGGAATCCCGGAAAAATGGGAGGTTTACCTGTCCGCTCAAGAATGGTTATGCCAATCAAATTCAGACTGAATTAATAAAGGGGCTCCGGCCCTTTTACTTTTTCCAAAAATGATGAAAGGGCATATTCTATTTTTTATTTCCCTTATTTTCAGGATGAATACAATTAAAGACCATGAAAAACTGTCTCATCCTTCTCTTTTTTCTCTCCCTGATATCTTGTAAATCTGATAAGTATGATCTTATCATCATCAACGGTACCATTCTGGATGGAACCGGTTCAGAGTCCTTTCAAGCCGATATTGGTATTCTAGATGAACGAATTGTAGAAATTGGTGACCTGAAAAATGTAGAAGCAAAAACTATCATAGATGCCTCAGGATTGATGGTAAGTCCTGGATTTATTGATATGCATACACACTTGGAACCTATCATGGAAATGCCGGATGCCAAAAGTTTGATTATGCAGGGAGTTACGCTCGCATTAGGCGGGCCGGATGGAGGAGGGCCTTGGCCATTCGGTTCTTATCTGGATTCATTAGAGCAACTAGGGATAGGGCCAAATTTAGCCTATCTAATCGGGCATAATACCATTCGAAGAGAGGTAATGGGAAATGTCGACCAAGCCCCTACTCTTTCTCAAATGGACTCTATGAAAAACTACGTAGAGATGGCGATGAAAGAAGGCGCATTCGGAATGTCCACCGGGTTAAAATATTTACCAGGCACATTTGCTAAAGTGGATGAGATCATCAGTCTTTCCAAAGTGGCTTCTTCCTATCAGGGAATTTATACTTCACACCTTAGAGAAGAAGGATTAGGACTGATTGATGCTGTACAAGAAGCGATTTTGATTTCGAAAGAAGCTGAAATCCCTGTTGTTCTAACCCACCATAAAGCCATTGGGGTCAAAATGTGGGGGGCTAGCGTGAAAACACTGAGCTTGGTGGATTCCGCTAGAAAGGAAGGATTGGATATCATGATGGATCAGTATCCTTATGCAGCTTCCCATACCGGAATCAGTGTATTGATTCCTAGCTGGGCCTTGGAGGGAAGCGAATTTTCCAATAGAGTGCAAGACCCCATCTTAAAAGACAGTATCAAATCAGGAATCATATTCAATATCCTGAATGACCGTGGAGGGAATGATTTGAGAAGGATCCAATTTTCAAGAGTATCTTGGAGAAAAGAATTGGAGGGTAAAACTCTTCATGATTGGGCAATATTGGAAGGAATGGAGCCCACTGTGGAAAATGGAGCTGAACTGGTGGTTCAGGCCCAACTAAACGGTGGAACCGGCACCATTTACCATGCAATGGACGAAGCCGACGTAGAAAGAATCATGAAGCATCCTATGACGATGATTGGTTCGGATGGGAGGCTATCACAGCCCGGAGACGGACATCCTCATCCAAGAGCCTATGGAACCTTCCCAAGGATTTTAGGATACTATGTAAGGGAAAAAAACATTTTAGACCTCCCTACCGCAATCCATAAAATGACCGGACTTTCTGCTCAGAGACTGGGGATTCAAGAGCGGGGAATTATCAAAAAAGGCAATTTTGCAGATTTAACCATTTTCGATCCTGAAAAGATTATTGATCGCTCTACATTTACTGACCCGCATCAATATCCTACTGGAGTTCAATTTGTTTTGGTCAACGGTCGACTTATAGTAGATCAAGGTGAGTTTCAAGACATCAGACCCGGAAAAATTCTGAGAAAGAATAGGGTGGATTAATATCTCTTTCTGGGATACCGATAGATATTAATTCTTCCTTTATAATTGAGATGGAAGACAGAAGACGGCAGACAGAAGGTTGAGTGATCTTATACTTTGAGAATATATTGAACTGTATTTTCTATATATTTATATAAGAGAAGATATCGAGAATTAAACAAATCGAACTCATAAAAAAAGGGCTTTTCAGCCCTTTTTTATAAAACATTCATGGATTGTTCCTTAATTTTTTCAAGTTCATCTTTCATCAAGATGACGTATTGCTGTATGCCTGCATCATTCGCTTTGGAACCAATAGTGTTGATTTCTCTTCCTATTTCCTGACTGATAAATCCCAGTTTTTTTCCCTGATTGGATTCTTCTTTTAGGCTTTTTCTGAAATATTTGAGATGTGTATCTAATCTTACTATTTCCTCATTGATATCCAGCTTCTCGAAATAGTAGATCAACTCCTGCTCAAAACGATTTTTATCGAAATCATTTTCATCCAACCATTCTTGGAAGTGTCCGCGAATTCGCTGTTTGATTTTTTCTTTTCTCTGCCCCTCCTCTGCTTTCACTTTTTCAAGTCCTCCAGCAATAGCTTCTATATTTTCCAAAAGTTTTTGCTCAAGCACCTTGCCTTCATCAGACCTAAATTCATCACATTTTGCCAATGCCTCTTCGATCACTTTTTTCACCAATGCCCATTCAGCCTCAGTGTCACTTTCATCAGTATTGGTATTTGTGATTACAGAAGGAGCCTGTAATGCTAGTTTGAATACCTCCGCAGTATTTGCTCCCACTGTCTCAGAAAGCTCCTGAAACTTGGAATAATAAGCCTTAAAAAGCTCCTCGTTGATACTAACAGGGATATCAGAAGTATTTTTAGCTAAAAACTCAATTGAGATTCCTACTTTACCTCTTTCCAGAACGGCTTGAGTCAGATTTCGAATCTCCAATTCTTTATCTGAAAACTGACGGGGACTCCGAATAGACAAGTCTAGAAATTTTGAATTGAGAGACTTAACCTCAACGTGAATCATAAACTCCTCATTCTCCCATCCGGCATTTCCGAAGCCGGTCATAGATTTAATCATGTGTGGTGGTTTTAGAAATTATAGCCTAAAGTTACATAGAACTTTAAATCTTCAGCCTCATAATTTCTGATAGGTCGCGCTACATCCAGTTTGACATAGTAATTAAGGAGCACTGTGCGTAGTCCAGCTCCATAACTTTGCAACCATGGGTTATTAAAATTATTCAAAACTATAGTAAAAGGCGACCCCTCAGTGTTGATCACTTCAGTATTCTGATCATTTACCCGCTCCCATGGAGCAGACTGGTTCCAAGCTGAGCCTATATCATAGAACCCAACAAGCTGGAAGTTCCTGATGAAGTTGGATGTGATATTTCCTCTGGTGAGATAAGAGAAAATAGGGATTCGAAGCTCTGTGGTAAAAGTAATCACCTTATTACCCCTTATTTCATCGTAATCGTATCCTCTCAAGTCCACAAAATCTGCAAATAAAATATTTGAATTTTCCGCACCATTCGGATTTCTTACTGGCGATGCTTCGGGTCTGTTGGAAGGTGGTCGGTAGAATTCATTGAACAACCAGTTATCCATTCCTCCGACCAAATAGGTTTGAGGATTATTGCCAAAGAATGACCCTGCATATAATCTGGATGCCAATACGATATTTTTATGTATTCTTTGGTAATTCCTGATATCCAAGTAAAAATTACTGAAGCTTCTGGAGGAATTATTTAAGCCTTGATAGTGCATGAAACCAACTTTACCCTTCAGGCCAGTTTGAGAATACAAACCGATTTGCTGGGTCTTATCATAAACGAATTCCGCCTTTGCACCAGCATAATTTACATCAAAGCGATTTGCTGGTGAGTTGGAACCCAAAATCAGGGAATCGGAATTCAAATTGAAATACTGAGTCTTTGCAAGGAAAGGAGCGACGTATACTCTGGCGTTGACATTTAAAGGATAGGCAACTCCAGTCTCTACTTTGGAAAGAATATACTTTTGGAAAGTAATATCCCCTTCTGTGATGCGGATAGATCTTCTATCAAACCTTCCACGGAAATCAAGTCTACTTTTCAAATATTCATATTCGAAGTACAAATCGCCTCCAGACCTGAAGTCCAAAGCTTGAGTTACCCCACCCTGAAAAGAATGATTATCCAATAAATCGGTCATTTTTCCATGAAGGCTTATTCCAAAACCCCTTAATGGATCGACAATAAATCGGGTATTGATATTATTCGTGAAGAATTGTGGCTCCATTCTTCTAGGCCCAGTTACCCTTTTTTGAAGACTTTGCTTTCTAAAAGATTCAAGCAAATTGACTCTGTTTTCCTGGGCATTGGCTTGCTCCAAACCTTGCTGAGGACTAGGTAATGAGTCAAATCTATAATTCTCTGTATTTACCCCGTTCCCTTTCTGGAATCTTAACCTATCCAGATTAATTGAGGAAGTTGTGTTGCTGGCCACTGTGTCCATTTTCACTTCCTCCGCTGGCATAGGAACAGTTAGCGGAGCTGTTGTTCGCTGAACTCGGGTCGTATCTTCCTTAGGAGCCTCTAATAGCCGTCTCGCAGCCATTCTTTCATTCAGGCTTTTTGCCTGCTCCAACTGTACTCTCGGAGTACTCGGAGTAAAGCGATCAGTGCTACTGTAATTTTGCAAGATTAGAAAACTCTCTTTTCCATCCCGAACCGAGAATGCTATTTTATTCATTCTCGAATTGACATCGAAAGACTCTAAACTTTTATCATAACCTGAAATCTGACTTGCAACCTGATTTCCTACATTGAGTCTCATCAAGTTATTAATACCACTCAGGTCTGATAAAAATACCACTGAGTTGCTATTGACTTTTCTAGGTCTCACATTCTTACTCAAGGCATTGGTCAGTCTGCTAATTCGAATCGTGTCTCTTACTTCCAATAAAAATAGATTATAACTATCCAGGAAATCTTTCAGGTTAGTTCTTTGCTCTGCAGTGGAATCAGACTTTTCGGTGAAATTAGAAGAATAAATAATGGTAGAATCATTCAAAAACATTGGGGTCAAATCATCAAACTCATCGTTTGTCAACCTTCTTCCCTGTCCTCTGGTATTAAGTGTGTAGATATCTGTTTTTCCATTAGAAATGGCTGAAAGAACCATATTTCTTCCTGTACTATTAAAATCCAAGCTCAAAATTTGGTTGATATTTCTGAGGAAAATCTTGTCTTGGGTGCTTCCGTCAATGGAGCGCAGTCTCAATGTGGTCAACCCTCTTTTGAAAGATGCTATGGCTAGATTAGCTGAATCTCTCCAAGCTATGACCGGAGCTCGGAAGTTAGGGTCCTGATCTTCATAGACCGCCCCACCTGTAAAAAGAGTTCGCTCGAGTCCAGAGGTAACTTCTCTTACCTGAACTTTAAACTTTCCGCCATTATTGATCACATAAGCCAAGTTCAATCCATCCGGACTGAATTTAATATCATTGATGACACCTTCTATTCTCGGAGAGGTTTCAGCAATCGCTGAGTTGCTGGAAATATCCTGGAAGGTTTGGCTTACCTGCTCATTGATAGTGAGGTAATACTTTCGCCAATCTTCTTTGAATGTTTTGTAGTTCAAACCTACTGTATTGGCTATACTATTTTCCTCATTTCTGTTGATTCTGGAAAGATTGAGTATGCTGGAAATATACCTTCTTCCATAGCGTTCCGCTATATAGTTCCAAACGGATTGACCTACCAAAGCCGCCTCGATATCAGTCAATTTGAGAATTTTCGGGTTTTCTTCCTCTCTGAGATAATGTCTGATATAATCATCCATTTCCCTACTCCATCCTTTCGCTAGGTATAAAGAAATACCTTCTACGTACCATTCCGGAAAGGCATTCATCAAATTAGACTGAAATGCATCAGCTACAGATGCACCATACAACATTTCCTGGATGATAACTTTGGAAGTGGCGTATATCAGGTCTTCTTTAAAAAGATCCACTTCGCCTTTGTATGCTACTTCTGCAATTAACCTACTGAAATTAGTTTGCCCCTCTTCGCTAAACTCCTGCTTATTCAAATTAAGGTTGCTTTGAAGCAGCTCTTCAGGAGTATTGTAAATGTAAATTTTAGGCTTGGTGTAGGCTACATAGCCGATCATTTGAGTGAGTCTCTGGAACTCTGACTCCAAATATTCAATAGCCATTTTGGCATTGGCGCCTCCACGATCGTAATAATAAACCTCAAAATTATTGGAGGAATAAAAGTACCATTCGAATTCCTTATGCTGCACTCGGTTTTTCCCGAAGCGCTCTTGATCAAATTGTGCTAAAGCCATTCCGGCGCTTAGCCAGAGGCCTAAAAAAAGAATTAATCGCGTCAACTTTATTTGCATTCTATACCCAGATAATGTCTAAATATAATTAAAATACCTAGTGATCGCTACCTCACTTGGAATAGGAGTGGATCGTGTAAGGTGATTCACCATGACTTGACTGTAAAAAGGGATCAATGACACTCCTTTAGCACCAAAACCATTAAATATGTAAACGCTCTGCAAGTCAGGATGTTTTCCTAAAAAAGGTTTTCTATCCTTAGTCGCCGGCCTAATTCCTGTCTTGTGGCTGACATATTCTTCAACTGGCAGCTGAACTAATCCAGCTAGGCGCTCAGTCAATTCATTTTTTGCCCGTTCAGTTGGCCCATGATCCAAGTCATGCCAAGTATAGGTAGAACCCACTCTGTGAATTCCATCGCCTAAGTGAACCCTAAACACACCTCTATTTACGATGTAATCCGGGCAAAAATCTTGCTTCACCTCTAAAATTTCTCCTTTCACCGGAGCAAAAGGTAGAAAACCGAAAAATTTAGACTGATTGGCCGCCACCCCATTGCAATAAATAACAGACCTGGCCTTAAGGTCTCCATAATTCCAAAATCCTTCTTGAAATTGGAGTTGATCTTCCTGTAAATAATCCAAAATGAGGTCCTCTCCGAAATATTCGCTCATGGCTTCCATGAAAGCTTTACTATCCAGCCAACCTGAATTTTTCAGCAAAACCCCACCGTATGGATCCTTTAAAAATTCAGACTGGGATTCTTGATATATTTTTTGGATGTATTTGGAAAATCCTGGATCTGCACTATTTCCCATCCATTCATTCTGTTCTTCTATGGAAAGGAAAGGCCGGTAGATATTGATCGGGCGAAGAAAGCTTTTTTTAGTAACCTGCTCCAACTCCTGATAAAAAGGTTCAATCTCTGGAAATAACTGGTCAGCATTCCATGTTTTAACCATTTTTCTCCCCGTAACGGGATTGTATAGGCCGGCAGCAATTTTGGTAGATTGATTTAAATCAGGCTGATCCAAAAGCTTGATTTTAAATCCGGCTTTCTTTAGTCTATATCCTAATGCAGAACCTGCCAAACCTTGACCTATGAGCAAAAAATCTGTTTCCATAACCCAAAATAAAGGTTTTATTCCTTAATTTGTTTCAAATGGAAATACAAAAACCATGTTGAAAATTAAGCGCTTCACATTCAATCCTTTTCAGGAAAACACTTATATCATCTATGATGAAAAAGGCTCCGCTGCCATTATAGACCCTGGTTGTTACGAACCTGAAGAGAAAAAAGAATTATATGACTTTATTATTCAGGAGAATTTAAAACCTGAACTGTTACTAAATACCCATTGCCATGTAGACCATGTCTTGGGGAATGAGTGGGTTGAGCAAACGTACAGCATTCCATTATTGATTCATGAAAATGAGATTCCTGTTTTGAATTCGGCCAAGGTTCTTGCACCCAATTACGGATTTCCTGCCTACAGGGGAATTGAACCGGATGGATATATGAGTCCGGGAAAGGAAATTTCGGTTGGACAGGAAGAATTACAAGTATTATTCGTTCCTGGACATGCTCCCGGTCACGTGGTGTTTTATCATCCTACCAGTAAAATCTGTATTGCAGGCGATACACTTTTTAGAGGAAGTATTGGAAGAACAGACCTTCCGGGAGGAGATCATGATTTACTCTTGGAGAAAATTAAAAGTGAGCTTTTCAGCCTGCCGGAAGATACCACCGTATATCCTGGTCACGGACCGGAAACCTCCATAGAATTTGAAAAGATTTACAACCCTTTTGTAGGCAAAAACGCGAGCTATTGAAATTTTTAAAACATATTCCTAATGGCTTAACCCTGTTGAATCTCCTTTCGGGAGTGATTGGGATTAGCATTGTCTTAAACGGAAATGTTCTTTCCGGCGCATACTTCATAGTCTTATCCGCTGTTTTCGACTTTTTCGATGGGTTTGCTGCTCGCCTATTAAAAGTTTCAGGTGAACTGGGAAAACAATTAGACTCCTTAGCGGACTGTGTATCATTTGGAGTATTACCAGGCTTCATTCTGTATCAACTTACTTCTGAGGCAACCACCAGCACTTACTTGCCATATCTGACCTTGATCATTCCCTTAATGTCAGCCATACGCCTGGCAAAATTTAATATAGACACCAGACAAAGTGATCGTTTTATTGGACTTCCTACTCCGGCAAATGCTTTGTTTATCAGTACGCTACCCTACCTGGCTGAGAAATGGTTTTTGATAGCAAACTCACTTTCCAATCCCTGGACTTTGATCATTATTGCATGGGTGTTTTCGATTTTATTAGTGAGTGAAATTCCACTGATTGCCCTGAAATTCAAGAACTTTTCGCTCTCGGATAATGTATTTAGGTTTGTGTTGATTGGATTGGGAATTATTTGTATCGCTTGGCTTGGATTGGGGGGAATTCCGATCATTATTCTTGCATACTTAGGACTCTCCTTGGCGGAAAATGCGTTGAAGACTTAATGAATTTAAATTCCAGAATATTTTTTTTCTTTCTGCTGCTAGTATGCAGTTTACCGCAAATACTTTTTGCCCAAAGCCCTTTATTCAAATTTGAAGTCACAAAAGAAGGGATTTATAAAATTAACCCTTCTCTCCTTACTCAGATTGGAGCAGCAAATTTATCAGAAGTAGCGATCTATGGATATCCTGGCTCTTTACCTCAGCAATTAGACGATAAATCGCTTTCACTAAGGGAAATCCCAACTTTACTTGCTGGAAATGAACTGCTAGTCTATCTGCAAGGCCCACATGGTTTTTTTATTGATCCGGAAAATAATCTTTCTTACCAGCATCATATTTACCGTGACACACTTTCATATTTGATAGGAAAAAAGACAAGTCCTAAACGAATAGAGTCCCTTTCTGCCAGCAACTCAGAAGTCTCAGCTTCTATTCTTTATCAATGGTCTGCTGTCAAAGGAGAAGAGAATAATCTTCTCAATTCAGGAAGAACTTGGTATTCAGCCCCAGTTTCTACGGGGAATATTCGATCTATTCCGATTAGGAAATCAGGCAATACAAATGCTGCTTGGAAAGTAAATGGGATTATCATGGCCCAATCATTATCCAGCTCCGAGCTTAGATTATCTGAGAGTGGACAAAGCTTTTTCTCTACCCAAATAGATCCCATTCCCAATACAACTTATGGAATCAAAGGCAGAGAAAAACCTTTTAAATCCGAATTAAGACCCGCAGGCAATGAGCTGAGAACCATTGAACTTGGATTAACCAGTTCAGATCCAAATGCCAGAGCTTACTTCGAGCATATTCAAATCGGAGTACCTTTTTCAACTTCCAATTTGAAAACTGGAGTTTATTTTTCATTAGAAGGATCTCTCTACACTATTTCGGATGCCAACTTATTAGTCTGGGATGTCAGTGATTTTTTCCAACCCAAATCCTTTGCCTCCAACTCAACCCGAACAATTACCTCCAAAAAAATTGCCGTAGCAAATTCAACTGAAATTCCTTCGATTGACAAGGTTAGTCCTATTTCATCCGAACTTCGAGCTGATACATTTTGGCCCGAATTACTGATCATCACATCCGAAGCCTTTTACTCGGAAGCTGAAAGACTCAGAACTCATAAATTGAGTATGGGTGTTTTAGCAGAGGTGGTAATCACCAAAGATATTTATGATTCCTTCGGATATGGAAATAGGGATGTGGTGGCCATTAGAGATTTTATAGCTTATCATTATCATAAAGGAGGCAACTTAAAAAATGTGCTTTTCCTTGGTAAGGGTACATTTGACTACAAATCCAAATTTGGTGGAAGACCGAATATTGTCCCCACTTACAGTAGTAGGAATAGCCTCAATCCATTGACCACCTATAGCTCTGATGATTTTTTCGGCCTAGTGGAAATGGGGCAAGGAATCTGGGAAGAGAGCCGTGAAGGAGATGAACCTATGCAGATAGGAATTGGGAGGCTACCCGTGATCAATCTCCAGGAGGCCTCTGTGCTGATCAATAAAATCATCCAATATGAATCGCAGCCTCTACTAGGAGACTGGCATAGAAACATCTCTTTTATGGCGGATGATGCAGATAACAACATCCATTTGAGAGATGCGGAATCCCATGCTAGTTTTCTCAAGCAGAATTATCCGGCTTATTTTCAAAATAAGATCTACTTAGACAGGTTTGAGCAGGTAAGAAATGGAACTACTCAAAGATCTCCGAAAGCCAAAGAAGCTCTAAAAAAAACATTGGAAGAAGGAACCTTATTTCTGAATTATATAGGGCATGGGAATGAAACGACCTTAACTGCTGAAGAAGTCTTTCGGGTAGAAGATATCGCAAACTGGCCTCAGATGAAGCATTTGCCACTTTGGATAACTGCTACTTGTGAATTTGGGAGGCATGATAGTCCATTTCTGCGTTCATCGGCTGAAGAACTCTTAATTGCCAGAGGTAAAGGGGCAATCGGGTTATTAACTACAGGCCGACCGGTTTTTAGCAGTGTTAATTTTTCTCTCAATCAAGCCTTTATTCAAGAAGTTTTTAGAAAAGAGAATGAGGAATTTCAAGACTTGGGTACCATTTTCAAAAACACCAAAAATCAGAGTTTGAATGGGGCTCTCAATAGAAATTTCTCACTGCTTGGAGATCCAAGTATGAGGTTGGCGAGACCTAATCATTCTATCCGGCTTGTTTCATTAATGGATAAGGCAGGAAATGACACAGAACAAATAGCACCCCTTCAGGAAGTCAGCTATGAGGCAGAGATCATCAATACTTCTCAGCAGCTGGTTTCAGGCTTTAGCGGTGAATTTGAAATTGACTACAGAGGTCCTCAGCAGGCAATCAAAACGCTGGGAGATGAAAGTGCTGCTCTTGAATTCCCTGAAGAAAGTCTGATTTATTTCAAAGGAAAAGGACAAGTTAGAAATGGGAAAATTCAGGGAAAATTACTGCTGCCTCCCCTCTTGGCAGAAAACTTCGAAAGCAGTAATTTCCGCATTTACGCCAAAGATGAAGAAAGTGGGAAAGATGCCTGGGGGATTGAAAAAGTAGAGAGCGGAGGGCAAGCGAATGAACTTCAAGATGAAGAGGGACCCCAAATAGAAATACAGCTAGAAAATCAGTCCCAAGCTCCTTTTAGTTTTGCATCTACAACTTTATCCGCAATTTTCAGTTTTACAGATAGTTCTGGCATTGACATTACAGGATTAAGGGAAGGAAAGCAATTACTCCTAGTTATTAACGATGAGCAGGAGATTTCCCTAAACAAGCTCTTTCATAGCCTATCTGGTAGCTATACAAAGGGAGAAGTGGTGATGGAAATTTCTGGATTGAAAGAAGGAAAAAACAGTCTAGAAATCAAAGCCTTTGACTTGGTAGGGAACGGAAGCACTGAGATGATAGAGGTGCTGGTCGAAGGAAGTAATAGGCTTCAAATCTTGGATCAAAAAGTTTTTCCGAATCCGGCTAAAACTTTAACTAACTTTGAAATAAAGCATAATCGGCCAGGCGAAAACCTGCTTATTAGGCTGGAAATAATAAATTTAGAAGGAAGGATACTATTCGCAGAAAATCAGCGTTTAGTGGAAGCCAAACAGATTATTGGGGATTTGACTTGGATTTTTTTACAAAATCAAACCAAATATCCAGCAAAAGGAACTTATATTTACAGAGTAACGCTTCAGTCAGAGCTTGACGGTTCTATGGACTTTACAAGCGGTAAAATTGTTATTGAATGAAATTAGAAGCCATTAGGAAGCAGATTGGATTACTCGCGGGAGCGTTCGTGTTAATGGGATATTCAGCTCAAGCACAGAATTCTGTTGTCATTTCCGGCCAAGATCCAGATCGGAGAGTGATTACTACAGCCGTTCCATTTTTAAATTTTGCTCCGGATTCCCGGCATTCTGCCATGGGGGATGTGGGTGTAGCTACGCGTCCTGATGCTAATTCAGCTCACTGGAATAGTGGTAAACTTGCCTTCGTAGAAGATCAAATGGGTTTTTCACTCTCTTATTCTCCTTGGCTGGGAAAATTGGTGAATGATATGTCCTTGAGCTATCTAACCGGTTTTTTTAAAATTGATGAAAACTCAGCATTCGGATTTGACCTTCGCTATTTCAACATGGGTGATATCCAGTTGACTGATGGAAGAGGAAATGAATTGGGTGAATTTAACCCGAGAGATATTGCTTTAGGGGCAACTTATTCGAGAAAACTTTCTGCCAATTTGGGTTTGGGTATTTCAGCTCGATTTATTCATTCCAATCTATCTGGCAGTATATCCTCAGTTGGAGGCAGTGAAAGTAGACCGGGAGTCAGTGTTGGAACTGATGTAGGTTTATACTACAGTAAGCCTATTCTTGCAGGCTCTAAAGAAGGTACGTGGTCATGGGGAGTCAACATTTCCAATATTGGCCCTAAAATCACCTATAACAGTGCAGATGATCTAGATTACATCCCTACCAACTTGAGAATAGGTACGGCATACAGCATAGATATTAACGAAATGAATGCAATCACATTCGCATTGGATTTCAACAAGCTTTTAGTACCTACTCCACCTGTATATCAAACCAATCCTGACGGTTCTCTAGCCACAGATGAGAATGGAAACCTGATCATTTCCAGAGGTAAAGACCCAAATAGAGCTTTGATCTCCGGGATGTTTGGATCCTTTGCAGATGCTCCAGATGGTTTTTCCGAAGAAATGCAGGAAGTAACCGTTTCTTTCGGTGCTGAATACACTTATAATGATAAGTTTTCTCTTCGCACAGGATATTTTTATGAAAATCCAACTAAAGGAGGAAGAAGGTATTTCACCATGGGGGTTGGATTTGACTTGAATAAACTCGGCTTTGATTTTTCGTATTTAGTCCCACAGACTCAGAACCATCCATTGGCAGAGACGTTAAGATTCTCTTTACTTTACACTATTCCCAACAATTAATTTGTGATGCTAGACAGAAGTCTTGCTCCGGAATTTAGAATTCCGGATGATTTTGATTTGATAGAGCCTGAAAAACAAATTCTCCAATCAGGAGCCAATGTTTTTCATATGCCTACGCCCAATTTGGATGCGGTGAAAATCGAAGTTATTGGTAAAGGACAAAGAGCAAATCTTCCCCTTTCTCAAACATTGTTGCCTTCCTTTACACTTCAAATGTTAGCTGAAGGCACTCAAAAAAGAGATGCTGAACAAATCGCTAACTTTTTGGATTTTCATGCCAGTGAGATCTCTCCCATTCTTACTTTTGGGCATGAAGGCATGAGCATCTTGAGCACTAAACTTCATATTTTCGAAATACTTCCTCTTTTCTTGGAAATGATAGAGACTCCAACTTTCCCTTTGGAAATGCTGGCAAAAAGAAAATCTCAGAGAAGATTGAGTATTCAACTGGAGAAAGAAAAAACTGCATCCCGAGCTAGTCAATTATTTAGGCAATCGCTTTTCGGAAAAAACCACCCTTATGGAGTGGAGATTGATTTTGAACACGTTGATGAAATCAAGCAAGAGCAACTTCATTTCTACTCCTCACAGCTTCTTTGGCAAAACCTGGAAATATTTGTTACGGGAAACTTCTCGAGTTCAGAATGGGAAAAGTTAATAGAATTCTTGGAGCAAATTCCGAATAGAAAAGGATTGGAACCCATTTTACTACCTCAACCTGAACCGATTGACAGTTTTCATGAAATTAAGGAAAGTTCTGTGCAGAGCAGTATCCGGGTTGGAAAATTTTCGATCCCAAAAACGCATCCCGATTTTATTTCTTTGTCAGTTTTCAATACCATTTTGGGGGGATATTTCGGATCAAGACTGATCAAAAATATCCGGGAAGACAAAGGCCATACTTATGGGATTTACTCCAGTCTCGCCGAAATTGGCGATATCAATTACTTTGTAATTGCGGCGGATGTACAAAAGGCATTCACCGATGAGGTGATCCGGGAAATCGAACACGAAGTACAATTATTGTGTCAAGAGCCCTTAGGACAGGATGAATTGGAGATTGTACGAAACTACCAAATCGGACAAATGCTTTCCAAATTCAGTTCTGCTTTTGATTTGATGGATAGGTTTAGAGCGGTTCACCACTCTGACCTAGACTTAGATTTTTACCAACAAAAATTAAGCTTCTTGAAGAGATTTACTGCAGAGGATATCCTGAAAATCGGTCAAAAGTATTTCAAGGATCAACAGCTCACCCAAGTAATTGTAGGCTAGGTTGCCCTAACGTACAGCCAGGAAAGATCCAATTTTACTTTCGTCCAAAGCTTGTAGATACTGAAAATAGGCGTCTTTAACCCTGTCTTTTCACCCAATTGAACAAGACCTTCTGCTACTTGGAAGTTTCCTGACCAGAGGGCGTGTTTCAATTCATACTGCAATCTTTTTCCCAAAGCTTTATTTTCGGATGGAGTCCTATTCATTTCCAAAGCTTTTTCACAAACTTTCAAAGTGCTGGGCAACATCTTAGAACCATAGCGCTGGTATTGATTTCCAGACATAGAACTATACAGCTTTCTTTTCAAGACGCCTATATGATCAGAAAACAAAAGATTATATTTTCTGGCTAATCTCAATTGGATGTCAAAATCTTCATAATAGAGATCAGGATCATAGCCTCCCTCCTTTTTTAAAATAGCTGCATTAAATACAACCGTAGGCGCACAGATAAAACTTCTTTGTAAAAGCGTCTCATAAATAATCCCCAATTCAATTACTTCTGATAGCTCACCGAAATTATTTCTTTTATAAAAAGTATGAATGGACCCATCCGGTTCAAAAATGTAGGCATCTGAAAATACAAAGGCTGCATAGGGATCTTTTTCCAATTCTTGGATAGAGTTGGAAATATGATCAGGATAAAATACATCATCTCCCGCCAAATCAACCACAAACTCAGCATCGGTTTGAAATAGCACTTTGTTGAATAAAGCACAATAAGGCTTGGTTTCATTCAAATACAAAGTCTCGACCGGGAATAAACCAGTGTATTGAGCTACCCATTCTCGAATTTTCTCTTTGGTTTTATCCTTACTTCCATTATCTATGATCAGCAGTTCTTTGTTATAATAGTCCTGCATGGCGACGCTCTCTAAGCTCTCCTTGATCCAGTCTTCATGGTTGTAAGCAATGCAAATGATGACAACTTTTCCAGATTTACTCATCTTCATATGTCCTTAATCCAGATTATTTTATTGAATACATCATTTGAAAATTTTGCTTTAAAGAACATCAGGCTATGATTGGCTCCTGAATCTGTTTCCGAGGATCCAAGATCAATAAATTCTACCTTTTCATCAACAGCCAGTTGAAATAGCCCCCAAAGAAGCAAGTCGCCTAGATGCTTGAATTTGGTATTGGGATCTACAGCCGAGAGATAATAGTACATACTATTGCTACTCAGTTTGACAGCCAAAGAATGAGCTTGAGCAATTCCTTCATTTTTTAAGGAAATCAGGAAATACCTTTCAGGAAAACTTGAGACTTGCTGAATCAGTCGGGACTCTTCCAAATTTACTTGATAACCTCTTCTTTTATTCCAAGAAACAATCTCTTGTAAGAAATTAAAGTTTTGAATAGAACTTATGCAAAGCTCTAATTTCTGATTCTTCAACTTCTTTGAAAATGAGGCTGACTCAGACTGAATGAATTTTTTCATTCTTTTGGTTCCACAAAAAAAATGATGAGCCTGAAGCTTTTCCTGGACAAATCCTGAATGATATAGAAGATAATTGATCAGGTCTGCATCTTCTGAGTAAGGTTTGGGGGCTTGAATAATTTTGACCTGCTTGACGTCAAAGCTTTTCAGCTCTTCCAAAACATAGGCGATAAAATCTTCAATCACTTGAGAGTCTAATCCTCTTTCAAGCCAAATGCCACCCATGGGAGCTTTAGGTAAGGAAATAGCATGGTAATCAGAAGTAATCCGAAATGAAATCCAACCCTTTAGCTTGTCTTTTTTATAAATAGTAAAATCGAAGGCTTCAAGAAAATCGGCTAATACCTCCCCCGCCAAAAAATAATCTTTGGATTCAATTTTTACAGCCTCACGCTGAAATGTCACATGCTTCGTTCTATCCTGATCCAAGGCTTTCAAAATATGCTAGGTCACGAATGTAATCAGACTCAGAAAACTCTCTATCAGACATGCCGAGTAAAACTGCATCAGTGCTAAATGAAGTTTTTACCCAATGCATAGGTGGCACGAAAAGCCCTTTTCCAGGTTGATCCAATGTAAAAGATTGAGCTTGTTGTCCGGGTTGATGTACTTCTACCTGAATAACCCCATGCATTGCTACCAATACCTGAGACTCTTTCCAATGCGCATGATTTCCCCGACTTTCATTTTCAGGAACAGCAGTAATCCAAAAGCATCGCTGAATTCCTTTTGGGAATAGGTCGTTTTTTTCCCAAAAATGCAATTGCCCCCCTAGGTTCACTTTTCCTCCTAAATCGAGAAATTGTACTTTTCCCTTATTGATATGTAATTGCATTGCTCTGTTCAAGAGATGTAAAATTAAGACAATTCAAAGGGAAAAGGGATTACAATGCGTTAATTTTCTAATTTCGAAGTCTCGAATAATTTAGAACCTTGGAAGAGAATATAGATAAAGACAGTTTTTTGACCATTGCCAAGATTTCCTCCGGGCTATACAAGGATAAAAACAGCAAATTCCATTACTATGCTTTTCCTGTTAAAACCGAGGAGGAAATCAAAGAGCAACAGGCTGAATTGAGAAAAAAGTACTACGATGCCAGACACCATTGTTTTGCCTATGTGCTGGGACGTGATGGAGATATTTTCAGGGCCTCGGACGATGGGGAACCCAATCATAGCGCAGGAGATCCTATCCTTGGGCAAATAAGATCCAACAATCTAACCAATATTTTGATTGTAGTGGTTCGGTATTTTGGAGGAACCAAACTAGGAGTAAGCGGATTGATCCAAGCTTATAAGACCTCTGCCAGTTTGGCTATAGAAGAAAATGAAATCATAGAAGAACTTGTAAAAGAGCAGGTTCAAATCAAATTCCCCTATCCAGCTATGAACGAGGTGATGAAGCTGGTCAAGAGATTGGACTTGGAGATTTTACACCAAAAAATGGAATTAGACTGCGAGATGACTTTAGAATTCCGGGAAAAGCTTAGGCCCTCTGTATTAGAATTTTTAGAGGAAAGTCAGGATATTGAAATTTTAGGACTTGAATAAAGCGTCCAAATACCCATCCTTTCTTAGCTTTTTGAATATCTCCAAACATGCCCAGGCATCTGTGGCTGCATATCTCTGCTGCTTCTCGGTCAGTTCCTCTGCCTCCCAATTCGAAACCTGCTCTGATTTAGATATTCTCATTCCCAAGACCATAGCGCAAAGATTTCTTACCCCCACATTGTGAAAGCCCACTTTCTTGAGTTCATCATTCAAATCGAAAAATGAATTGGGATAAAAAGAATCCGTCAACTTGCCCAATGCTTTGATGTCATCATGCACAGCAGCACCAATTTTGACGATATTTTCCTTTTCCAAAAGATTTCTGACCGAGTCCGGAAAACCCACCTCATTCAAACGAAATAGAAATGCCTGCTCTGGCGTGGAAAGCTGCAATAAGGAAACTTGATTGATGATACCTTTTTTGAAGGATGGCTTGGTCTCGGTATCAAAACCCAACATAGGTTGATCCTCGAGAAAATCGACTACCTCCTGCACATCATCTGCCTGGTCAATCAGGTAAATTTCGCCTTCAAACTGCCCTAAAGGAAGAGCGTTTACTTCATCTTTGCTAATCCGAAATGGAATCATGCCACTAAACTTCTTCCTCCTCGTAATAATTAATACCAATGTTCAAATACCCATAAAGAATGGTCATAAATGGGCTAATAATATTGAAAAAACAATAAGGTGCATACACTAATGTAGCCACTCCCAATACCGAAGCCTGAGTTGCTCCACAAGTATTCCATGGAACCAACACAGAAGTAACAGTTGCTGAATCCTCCAATGTTCTGCTCAGGTTTTCAGGTTTCAATCCTCTCTTTTTATACACATCTGCATACATCCTACCCGGAACCAAGATCGCCAAATACTGATCTGAAGTGGTAATATTAAAGAACACACAAGTTGCTGCGGTAGAAGCTATAAGAGATCCCACTCGGTGAACCTTCTGAATTACGGCCTCAGCCAAAACCCGTAGCATGCCACTTACTTCCATAATACCTCCAAAGATCATCGCACAGATAATCAACCAAATGGTATTAAGCATCCCTCCCATTCCTCTGGTCACCAATAATTCATTCACTACATCATTGCTGGTCACAACAGATATCTCTCCGTAAAGCGACATCATCACTGCCTTAAAACTCAAATAAGCGTACGAGCCACCTTCATCAGCAATCAAGGCAATTATTTCAGGTTGAAATATAATTGCAAATACTCCACCTAGTAGAGCTCCAACCAACAAAGCAGGAATTGCAGGTACTTTTTTCACGATTAAAACCAAAACCACCAAGGGCACGATGAATAACCAGCCGTTGATATTAAAGTTTTCCTGAATCACCTGAGAAATTGCCTTCACATCATCGACAGAGCCATTTGTTTCATAATTGAAGCCTATAATGATGAAAATGATAAAAGTAATGGTGATGGATGGAACCGTTGTTTTAGCCATATGCTTGATATGGGTAAATAAATCAGTACCAGCCATTGCTGGAGCAAGATTGGTTGTATCCGAAAGCGGCGACATTTTATCCCCAAAATAAGCACCTGAGATAATAGCGCCGGCAATAATTCCTTCCTCAAAACCCAGGGCCTTGCCAATTCCTAAAAGCGCTACACCTACAGTGGCAACAGTAGTCCAGGAACTCCCGGTAGAAACTGAAACAACAGCACTGACTATACAGGCAGCAAATAAAAATATGGTTGGGTTTAGGACCTGAAGACCATAATAAATCATCGCAGGAACTATTCCCGATAGCAGCCAAGTACCGGCTAAAGCACCAATTAGAAACAAAATCAGAATACTGGACATGGCCGAGCTAATGCTTTTCACCATGCCATCTTGCAAGGTTTCCCAATGGAATCCAAGTCTGTAAATAGCAACTAAGGCAGCGACTCCAGCAGATAAAATCAAGACAATTTGATTGGAACCTGACAGTCCATCCGTACCAAAAACACGGATATTGAGAACCAGCAGAACTATCAAAAAAATGAGTGGAATCAGTGCATCCAGCACTTTGGGAGCTCGAATATTCTCTTGCATTAATCAGTAATTGGTGATTGAAGTCTTGAATCTAACCAAAAAAAATCAATTCCCTTTTCTCAAAAGGTCGCTAAGTTCTTTTCCTACCTGCCATCCTAAGGCTACTCCCATTCCTCCAAGTCTTACCCCGGCTGCTGTTTTAAGTCCTACTTGCTGTATCAATGGAGACTTTTTAGCTCCAAAAGCCATGATTCCTGTCCATTCTCTATCCCATTCGATAGCCTTTCCAGGAAAAATCACCTCTTCTGCCAATTTTATCAAATGCTGCTTGATTTTGGGATTTACTTTATTTTCGGTTGTTTTTTCTCCTTCAAAATCTACATTTCTGGCGCCTCCCAGCAAGAGTCTTCCATCTACTGCCCTAAAATACACATAGCCCTTATCCAAATGGAAACATCCCTTCCAAGGAATTTCAAACTCTAAAGGCTTAGAAACCATCACCAAACCTCTTCCCGGTTCCATTTCAGACTCCTTCCAGATTTTTTTGGTAAATGCATTGGAGCAAATGGCAACCTGACCTCCGAAAAATTCAAAAAACGGATTTTCAGACTTATCGGTAGCCAATATTCTTCCAGTGTCTTTTTCAATTTCCAGTACCTCTACACCAGTTACGATTTTGACCCCCAATTCACCAGCTAAGTTCCAAAGGCAACTCAGGTATTTGGCAGGATCTAACTCACCTTCGAATTTATTTTTCACCACCATCTTGATTTTATCTGAGAAACCCATTTTCTCAAACTTCTTGACCTTGGAGAAAACTTTTCCTCCAAAGCTTTTTTCAAGAAGTTGATTGATTTCAGGAATCTGTTCAACTGCTTCAAGCTGATCCTCTTCTATTAGTTCAAAACCTCCATTATGCTTATACGCCAAGGCCTTATCCCCAAATTCTTTTCTGATCTTTTGAAGTCCTTTATATCTTCTATTCACCAACTCCACCACCTCATCTTGGGTCATACTCCAAAAATCATCCAATATTTCTGTTAAGGATCCAAAACATGCAAAACCAGCATTTTTGGTACTGGCTCCAACTGGAAAAATTCCTCTTTCCAAAATCAAAACACTGGCTTTCGGATTTTTGCGCTTGAAATGAATAGCAGTAGAAAGGCCCACAAATCCTGCCCCCACCACAATCAGATCATGATTAAAAAAGTTTTTTGACTCCCAATAGCTAAACATTTTGGTTCAGTTTATAAATTTTGAAATAGAGAATTTGTAATTTAAAATCAAAGATGCCAAAAAACCCAAATAGCTATGAGAAAAATTGATGAACTCCTGCATGAATATGGCCTTAGCCATCAGAATCCGACCAATAAATTAATTCACTGGATTTGTGTTCCGGCTATATTTTTCAGCATAGTTGGGTTGATTTTCAGCATACCTGAGGGTCCCCTTCCCGAGTACCTTCCATTATTGGGAAATTTTGCTAATTGGGCAACCATTATCCTTTTCTTGGTATTGGTTTATTATGTAACACTATCAGCACCACTATCATTAGGAATGTTATTTTTCTCGGCTCTGTGCCTGGCTTTGGCCAACTTTCTAGACATCTTATTCCCCGGAAAGCTCTGGATGATCAGCTTGAGTATTTTTGTTATCGCCTGGATTTTTCAGTTTTATGGACATAAAGTAGAAGGAAAAAAGCCATCCTTTCTGAAGGACGTCCAATTTCTAATGATAGGCCCCGCTTGGTTGATGCATTTTATTTATAAAAAATTAGGCTTAGCCTATTGATTTGAAAGCAAAAAAGGAGCTAAAAACTCCTTTTTATTTTTTAGAGAAAATCTCACTGACACGCTGAAGGGAATTCTGATTTTTAGGAGAATAGATACTTAACAAAATAGATTGCTTTTCTCTCGCTGTTAATCTCCAGTTCAAGGAAGCCCTTTGCATGGTTTGTTGACTGCCTGTGAGTTCTTCAGCCTGAACTAGCTCTGGAGCATATTCAAACTCAATTTTTTCCAATGGAAAAGCCATAGACTCTGCCATATAATTGAATAGAACCTCATTTTGAATGGTTTGAACATTGTCCCAATTGGAATAAATATTTTTCAATGGGTTGAATACCTTCTCAAAAATTCGGGGAACAGGACTTTCTGGAATCTCAGTTGATTTTTCTGAATCCCTAATTGTAATCAATACTACACCAGAGGTATTTTCAGCTATCCATTTTTGAAAAACATAAGTAAATCTCAAGGCATCCTGAATTCCAAAATTATCTGATAATCCTGTATCCATTGTCTCCATAACAGGCTCAGAAGGCAATTGCACATTGGGAGTAATAAAGGGAAAGGTAGCGCTCATTCTCAATGCAGAAAGAAAGCGTATGTCTTCTGCATCCTGCTCTCTGAAAAATCGCAAGAAATCTATGCTTTGTTTTTTTTCATCCAAACCCAACTTCCCCATCATAGAAGTACCCAAATAAGACATGGAATGAGGAGAGATAACCAGCTTTCTTCCATCATTGGTAATCAGGGAAGTGACTGGTAAGAGAGGGATTTTTCCGCTTTCTTCAGGCTCCTTATAAGCATGCAACGGTTTATCCATGACGCCATCAGTATTGATATTCAACTGATTTTCAAAAGCATATCCCCTATCCTTCAGATAACGCCTATCATTATATTTGAAATATTGATTTCTGATCAAAAGATCATTGACTAGTAAGGAAAAGATAATTGGGTTGAGATTATCAGCCGACATTTGATCCAGATACAAAGAATCTGTTGGGTTGACGGAAGGATCGTCCAAGGACCTGAGGTAAATTTCTCTAAAAAAAGCCTCTCCCAGAACCCCGCCAGAAGCACCAGTGAATAACTCTGTATGTTTAATTACTTCACCATCATTGATAGCATATAAATTTTGCAAGACTGATAATGTCCAAAGTGCAGCTCGCTGACCTCCACCGCTAGCAGCAATCAAAACCATTTTTGGTTTTTCTTCTACTAGGTTTCCTTTCCAATTATCAAGGATTTTTTCAGTGTTGAGCCTATCCTTTAGTACCGTGTCTGGATGCAGGATTTCATTGAGTTTATCCAGCGTATAGGAAGCTTTTTCTGTCTGATAATTCATCCCAAAAGCTTCATGAGGCCGATTTAGGAAAGGAAAGTTGGAGAAATAATTGGCTAATAAAATAACTGAAAAAACAATTACTGTAGCCCAACTCCTCAGCCAAAAACTGACCGCTCCTACCAACATCACCAAAATTGCAAGTAACAAAGTTGCTGACGTGGCTGCGGGTAGTTGAAGTATGGGTTCTTCTTTGAAAAAGCCTAAGAATAAAACGAAGATTATTAGAAAAATCTGAATCAGAAATAGATTGAGATGATTCTGATCAAATACCCTTAGTAATTTCCCACTTTCAAACCTCGCAATATCCGGTCGTACAGGAACCAGTCTTAATTTGAGATTGAGATAATAGTGTACTTGACCTTTCTTGGATTTGAGGTCTTTATATCTACTCAGGACATTAGCACGGGTAAGTCTTACTTTTCTCAGGCGCTTATCCACTGAACCGGCAAACAGAATAAAAAAATCTTTATTGGTAAAGGCAATGTATCCGAAAATCAAACTATAGGAAAGAATACTTCCTAAGGTAAACCCACCAAAATACCCGGCAACCTGCCATTCTGTTTGAAGATTATTCTGAAGTTGGAACTCTACAAACCTAAAGCAATAGCAGGCATAGAAAATGGTAGGAACAATGGAATTATTGACGCAAAAATGAATAAAAGGCTTATTGATAACTGCCAAAAAAGGAAACTCCCGGCTATCAATAATATAAGTTGTCATGTGATAGGCCATGGTAAAGACTGCGAATCCAATCCCCATCAACATAAAGCTCAACCAAGAAACCTCATGTAAGTATTCTGGATCCAAGAATAAAAACGGGATTCCTAATACCACTCCAAAACCTTCAAAGGTAATTGCCAATAGCAGGACCCAAACCAGAATTAAGGCCAGATTTTTCTTGAGGTGCAACAAGAAAAGTTGGATGGGAAGACTATTCCAGAATTTATCTTTCATATGACTGATAAAAGATACGTTTTTTCTTAAAAGGGAAAAAAATTAAAACTCAGCCTATTGAATATCAATGTATTAAAATTCTACTTTCTCAAAGCCATTTATTTTCTCCTTTCCGAATATGGCCTTTCGATCTATAACTTTTACCTTCAGGCTCAAATTAGAATGATATGAGAACTTGGTTTTTGTGCAAAGTAAAATATGCAAAAGAAAATGAGCAGGGCTTGCTCAAAAATATATCCGAGCAGTACCTGGTAGATGCTGTGTCTTTTACTGAAGCTGAGGCAATTTTATACGATAGACTTGGCTCTCAGATTCGTGGAGACTTTCAGGTGACTGGAATTAGCAAGAGTAATATAGTGGATGTGTTCTTCTACGAGGATGCAGATCTATGGCACAAGTGCAAAATCACCTACTTGGTAGCAGATGGAGAAAGTGGCAAAGAAAAAAAGGTGACACAATACATGATAGTCACTGCTGAAGATGTCAAACAAGCATTCGATAGAATTCAGGAAAGTCTCAGCAATATGCTGGTAAGTTTCCGAGTGCCTGACATCACTGAAAGCCCAATTGTAGAAGTCTTCCCTTATGAAAAAGATGAGGAACTGGCTTTGCCTCCGGGAAATTTCAAACCTCTGGAACAAGAAGCGGAGGAAGAAGATTAAAACCTCTCTTACAAATCCCCCAAAGCCTGCCTCTGGGGGATTTATTTTTTATTTAAGAAAGAGCATCAATTTGATGCCTGACAATAAATTGGATCAAATCATCCAATGAAATCTCAGCTCGCTCACAAGCATCAGCAATATCTTCTCTACTTACCTGTGCTGCGAAAGTTTTATCTTTGAGTCGCTTTTTCACTCCTTTGACCTCCATTCCTTCATAGCCATTGGGTCTCATCAGGGAGTAAGCATGAATCAAACCGCTCAATTCATCAAAGGCATAGAGCATTTTATCCATTTCTGTTTTTGGATCTACACCAAAGTATTTAGGACCATGGGAAGCAATAGCTCTGATGATTTCAGGATCAATGTTTCTATCCTCTAATTCCTCCACAATCTTATTACAATGCGTTTCAGGCCACTTTTCCCAGTCCGCATCATGGAGTAATCCAGCCAAAAACCATTTATGCTGGACATCCTCTGAATAGGCTTTTTCTTTTGCATAAGAGCGCATCAAATGTCCTACCTGCCTCATGTGAGCAATCAGTTTTTCATTTTCTACCCATGCCTGCAAAAGTTCAAATGCCTCCTTTTCGGAAATCACATTTCCGCTGTTTTGAGGATCTCCAAACTCAGTTCTATTTAAATTCATTGCAGAATTGTTCATTTCATATACTTTTTAATGTATTTTATAATATATTTTATGTAATTTGATTTGTTTTTTATGTATTTTTGAAAATGAATCACCCCAAATCCATCCACTACTTGGCTCAATTTGCTATAAGGTCAGATTACTTGATGCAAGTAACCTTGGATAAAAATGGGATTGTATTGAATTCAGATTCAGGACTGGGACCTACCCCATCGCTTTTCGAGAAAAAAGACAGACCCATTCAATTTGCAGACTGCTTTCTTTCTTCTGATTGGGTAAAATATGAAAATAACCGCTTAAAAGCATGGCAAAACCACCATCAATCTTTTGTGGTGGATCTTCAGAAAATCTCTTACCCATCAGGGAATTTAATTAAGACCAAGTGGGAGTTTTTCTTTTTAAGCTCAGAGATAGGAACCTGTCTTGGTATAGGGCATCCGATTGAAACTCAAAAACCATATAACATCGGTTTGGGTGATTTCATGGACAGTGAGGACTCCGCCAATGAAATCATGGATACTATTCTTGAAGATAGACTATTGGGATTTTGGGAGTTCAACCCTTTTGAAAAATCAAATACAATCTCTTCAGGACTAGCTCAAACGCTGGGATATTCAGAAGAAGAAATTTTGTCATCTGAAAAAATCTCATGGGAAAAACACATTCACCCAGAAGATTTCAAACAGTTAACCATTGATTTAACCAAGCATTTCAAAAGTTTTGGCAACATCCCTTTCAAGCGGGAATTCAGGTTGATTTCCAAAAGAAATCAAACCATCTGGATCATGGCTTTTGGTCGGACTATTCAGTGGACCAAAGAGCATCTTCCCAAGAAAGTTCAGGGAGTAATTTTGGATATTACAGAAAAGAAAAAGCAAGAGCTTTGGTTAAAAGAGCACCATTATTTCCTCAAAGACTTGGCATTTCAGCAATCTCACACCCTAAGAGCAAAAGTGGCCAACATCATGGGGCTATTAGACGTGTTGGACATAGAGCAACAATCCATAGAGTCTAAAAGAATTGTAGAAATCATCAAGAAAGAGACTCAGCAGCTCGATCAGGCATTAAAGAAAAGTATCAAAGAGTCCGTCAATCAAAACAAAACGTTTGAAAAAGAGGGAATCTCTTCCTCATTAGACTTGGATTAGAGATTCCTTATTTTCCATTTTGCTTTGAGGTAGCCCCAAATCACTTTGGGGCTCATGCTTTTTTTCCTCTACTCACTTCAAGCATATCCCACATTTCCTGAGGAATCTGATCCAGATTATTAAACTCTCCAGCTCCTTTCAACCATTCTCCACCATCTATGGTCATTACTTCTCCATTGACAAAAGAGCTAAAATCTGAAACGAGGTAAGCGGCCAGATTTGCCAACTCCTGATGTTCTCCAACTCTCCCAACCGGCACTTTCTTGGCAGGATCAAACTTTTTCACCAAATCCCCTGGAAGAAGTCTACTCCATGCACCCTCTGTAGGAAATGGTCCCGGGGCAATGGCATTGGATCTGATTCCATACTTGGCCCACTCCACGGCCAAAGACCTTGTCATAGCCAATACTCCAGCTTTGGCAGCTGCTGAAGGCACCACATAACCTGATCCAGTCCATGCATAGGTGGTCACAATATTCAAAAATGTCCCATTCTGCTTTTTAGCGATCCAATCCTTTCCCGCTGTAAGGGTCACTTGTGATGTACCTTTAAGAACTATATCCAAAACCGTATTGAAAGCATTGGTGGAAAGCCGCTCCGTTGGACTGATAAAATTACCCGCGGCATTATTTAATACTACATGGATTTGCCCAAACTCTTTGGTAGCATCTTCCCACATTTTCTCCACCTGATCAATTTCCCTGACGTCACAGGCTAGCGGAAGAACCTTCCCTCCTTTCTCCTTCATCATCTCCTCAGCTGTTGCATTTAAAACATCCAGTTTTCTTGAGGTGATAATGAGATTTGCTCCTAGTTCCAAAAAATACTCACCCATAGAACGTCCCAATCCGGTACCTCCTCCTGTGATCAAAATATTTTTACCTTTTAATGCCCCTTCCTTGAGCATGCCTTCGTTTAAAATCATAGAAATTTTGGATTTATCTTTCTCCAAGATAAAGACTCGGCCTGGTAATTGAAAGAATATTAAGGCCGATGCGAATTAAATTTTAAGATGATTTAAAAAGTTTGAATGAGCCTTTGATCATTTTCTAGTTTGAGAATCAGAAAGTATCTCAAGCTATGAAAATAAGCTAAAGCTTAAAAACAAATAATAAACTGATGAAATCGAGCACGATGAGGACGACACACAGAGAGACGCCCCGATGTATCGGGGAATCAATACGAAGATTCCATCTGACCACTGAAAAACAAATTATAAACAGATGAAACGAATTCTTTTCTGGGCGTTATTTGCAGGTATTGGATTAAGCTCCTGTCAGGATGATGTGGATAGAACTATCCAAACCAATCTTCCGGTGGAAGCGAGGCAACTTTTGGATAATTCTCTCAATATCAGTGAGTCTCTTTATTTTGCCATCTTGCGTTATGGAGATTACCAGTCTTTCAATACGATTATACCAGGCTGCCCTACAGTTACTTTCACTGAATCTACCAGAACTGTTACCCTCAACTTCGACACAAAAATTGCCTGTGAAATCAAAAATCAAGTAGAGCGAAAAGGGAAAATCATTCTTCAATACGGACTCAATTCACCTAGCTCAAGCTGGACACTAACTTATCAGGATTATCAGTTTGGAGAGTTTAAAATTCAGGGAATCAGGACCTTTACTCCCAAAAGTTTAATAGAAATTCAAGAATCCTTTGAAGGCCTCAGAATTATTTCAAAAAATGAAGCAGGAACAACCATCAATGGAAACCTAACTCACCAAATTTCAAGGACACTTTTTGGAATCAATACCATCAATAGTACGGGGGAAGTTACAGGAATAAACCCCGTAGGTCGATCTATCCAACTGATTGTGGATTCTCCAAGAAAATTGGAAGCGACTTGCATCAGGTCAGGAAAAGTTTATCCCCGAGCGGGAAAAGAGTCTTGGAGAATCAGTAGAGAACCTGGCAAATCAGTTCTTCACTCTTTGGAATATGTGGCAAAAGACAGTTGCAAAGTAGATGCTTTTGCTCAGCTCTCCGACGGAAGAAAATTACTGCTCAATCCATAAAAAAAGCCCCGAATCACTTCGAGGCTTTATTGTAATAATTCTATTAGAATTAATATCTATAGTATTCAGGCTTGAATGGCCCTTCTACTTCAACACCAATATATTTGGCTTGATCTTCAGAAAGAGTATCGAGTTCAACACCCAATTTGGAAAGGTGCAATGCAGCTACTTTCTCATCCAAATGCTTAGGAAGCACATAAACACCAGGCTTATAATCTTCATGCTTTTCCCAAAGCTCCAATTGAGCTAAAGTTTGGTTGGTGAAAGAGTTGGACATTACAAAAGAAGGGTGTCCAGTAGCACATCCCAAATTCACCAATCGGCCTTCAGCCAAAATGATCAATTCTTTTCCATCCAAATCATAAAGATCCACCTGAGGCTTGATCACATTTTTTGTGTGACCATAGTTTTTATTCATCCAAGCCATGTCGATCTCATTATCGAAGTGGCCAATGTTACAAACGATAGCCTTATCCTTCATTGCTTTGAAGTGCTCGCCAGTGATAATATCCTTGTTACCGGTAGCAGTTACCACGATATCAGCTTCTTTCACAGCGTCAACCATTTTCTTCACAGCATAACCATCCATAGCAGCCTGAAGCGCACAGATCGGATCGATTTCAGTAACAATTACTCTTGCTCCAGCACCTCTCAAAGAAGCTGCAGAACCTTTACCAACGTCACCGTATCCAGCAACAACAGCTACTTTTCCAGCCATCATCACATCAGTTGCTCTTCTGATAGCATCTACCAATGATTCCTTACAACCGTATTTGTTATCAAATTTAGACTTAGTAACAGAGTCATTGACGTTGATAGCAGGCATTGGAAGAGTACCATTCTTCATTCTTTCATACAATCTGTGAACACCTGTAGTGGTTTCTTCAGATAGACCTCTGATACCAGCTACAAGCTCAGGATATTGATCCAACACCATGTTAGTCAAATCGCCTCCATCATCCAAGATCATATTCAATGGCTGTCGATCTTCTCCAAAGAAAAGAGTCTGCTCGATACACCAATCGAATTCCTCAGCAGTCATTCCTTTCCAAGCATAAACTTGGATTCCAGCCGCTGCGATTGCCGCTGCAGCATGATCCTGAGTAGAAAAAATGTTACAAGAAGACCAAGTAACTTCAGCTCCTAGAGCAACTAAAGTCTCGATCAAGACAGCAGTTTGGATTGTCATGTGAAGACATCCAGCAATTCTAGCTCCTTTCAATGGTTGGGAAGCACCGAATTCTTCTCTCAATGCCATCAAACCAGGCATTTCAGCTTCCGCTAATTTGATCTCTTTTCTCCCCCAATCGGCAAGAGAAATGTCTTTTACTTTATACTGAATAAATTTTTCAGACTTAATTTCTGACATAGTGATATAGTTATTTAATACAAGACGTTTTCAAAAACTTTTGCAAAGGTACCGCTTAAAACCCGGAAATTAAAATTAGGTATGATAAACCGGAAATTGAATTTCTTTGAAATCAAAATATTGATTTTCACCGTTTTCCAACTCCATTTCCAACTGCCCGTTTGGCTGCACATTGACAATTTTTCCTGAGAAAGAGTCATTTTTATGGTTGAAAACTGCTTTCTCATTAAAAAGAAACAGATGGTTTAGATATTCTGTTTTCAATTCAGCCCACTTTCTCTTTTTCAAGGCTATGTAAGATTGCTCTATTTGAGTGATCAATAGTCTAAAAATCTCCTCCAGATTAAATTCTGACCCCGTGATTTTCCTCAAAGAGCTAGGACCTGATATATCAAAGTTCAATTGATTGATATTCAACCCTACCCCAACCACTGCAAACTCCCATCCTTTTCCACTATAAGAGTTTTCAATCAACATCCCTCCTATTTTACCTTCTCCGGGCACAATGAAGTCGTTGGGCCATTTGATCTGAATAAAAGGCAAATACTCAGTTAAAACTTGCCTAATCCCATTTGAAACAGCCATATTTAGAAAAAATTGTTCAGAAACATCCATAAAATTTGGACATAGTACGAGAGAAAAAGTCAGGTTTTTACCTGGCTCTACTTTCCAGATATTTCCCCTTTGTCCTTTCCCTTGTGTTTGGTTTTCACAGATGACTATACTCCCTTCTTTGGCTTTGCCTTCCCTGACTAATTGGAATGCAATGTCATTGGTTGAGTGACAGTCTGACAGGAAATGTACATCTTTTCCCAAAAAAATGGTATTGGCAAGAATTTTATACATATGTTTTTGGTTTGCCTGATACCGATTAGATTTACAGGCATTGCAAAATTAAAATATAAATATGACAGCAGAACAGCTGAGCAAAATCATCGTCAAAGGTATGGAGGAAAAAAAGGCCTCCAATATCGTGGTGATGGATCTAAGAAAAATTAAGAATACCGTAAGCGATTTTTTTGTGATTTGCTCCGGCAACTCAGACACTCAAATCGAGGCAATTTCCGATTCTATTGAAGAAATGGCTTTCAAAGCGGGAGAATCCAGCCCTTTCAGAGTGGAAGGCAAAAGTGGGAAACAATGGATTTTGATGGACTATGTGGACGTAGTAGCTCACATATTTCTGAAGGACAAAAGAGAATATTATGGTCTGGAGGAATTATGGGGAGATGCGAAAGTTACCCGAGTTGGTTAAAATCCCTCAAACTTTAACCAGATCAAACCGTTTTACCTTAAGTTTAGAGAATTACTTATCAATCAATGAGCGAAAATAATAAAAGCAAAAAATTTGTCCCTAAACCGCCTCAGAAGCCAAACTTTCAGCTTTGGTTAATTGTGGTGGCAGTCATGGTACTGATTGGACTTACTTGGATCAATCAAAGAGGTGCTATGGTGGACATCACTCAAAAGCGTTTTGAAGACATGTACACGGCTGGTGATGTAGCCAAGGTCATGATCGTCAAAAATATGGACAGAGTAGATATTACCCTGAAGCCAGCCGCTTTGTCTAAAGAAAAATATAAAGGTGAACTAGAATCGAATTCCACTTTTTTCAATCCAAACGGGCCTCATTATTCCCTACAGGTTGTTTCTTGGGATAAGTTTGCTACTGACTTTGGTGCCATGGAAGAGCAGAGACCGGACGAGGAGCGAATTGGATACTCAGTCACTACGGAAGAGAACTGGAGCAGCTGGTTTGGAAGCTTCGGCTTTCTCATTCTTTTATTCGTTTTCTTCTGGTTTATGATGCGAAGAATGGCTGGACCATCAGGACCGGGTGGACAGATTTTCAATGTTGGAAAATCCAAAGCACAGCTTTTTGATGCAGAGAATAAAGTCAAAATTACATTTGATAATGTTGCAGGGCTGGATGAGGCCAAAGAAGAGGTTCAGGAGATTGTAGAATTTCTAAAAAACCCTTCCAAATTCACCAAACTTGGAGGTAAGATTCCTAAAGGTGCTTTATTGGTAGGACCTCCAGGTACCGGTAAGACATTATTAGCAAAAGCCGTAGCAGGTGAGGCTGGTGTACCTTTCTTTACATTGTCTGGTTCTGACTTTGTTGAAATGTTCGTCGGTGTGGGTGCAGCTAGAGTCAGAGACTTATTTAAGCAAGCCAAAGAAAAGGCACCATGTATCATTTTCATAGATGAAATTGACGCAATCGGTAGATCCAGAGGTAAGGGTCAAATGCCAGGTTCAAATGACGAGCGGGAAAATACCTTGAACTCCCTATTGGTGGAGATGGATGGTTTTGGAACTGACACAGGAGTAATCGTTGTGGCAGCAACCAACAGACCGGATGTATTGGATAGCGCCTTATTGAGACCAGGACGATTTGACAGACAAATCTCCATTGACAAACCGGATATTGTAGGTAGAGAGGCGATTTTCAAAGTTCACTTGAAGCCTATCAAAACATCCGATGATGTGGATCCTAAAAAACTGGCTGCTCAAACTCCAGGCTTTGCTGGAGCTGAAATCGCCAACGTTTGTAATGAGGCTGCCTTGATCGCCGCTAGAAGAAATAAAACTGCAGTAGACATGCAGGATTTCCAAGATGCTGTGGATCGTGTAATCGGAGGTTTGGAGAAGAAAAATAAAATTATCTCTCCGGAAGAGAAGAAAATTGTAGCATATCACGAGGCTGGTCACGCTGTTGCAGGCTGGTTTTTGGAGCATGCAGATCCATTAGTAAAGGTAAGTATCGTTCCAAGAGGTGTAGCTGCCTTAGGTTATGCACAATACCTTCCTAAGGAGCAGTTCCTATACCAAACCGAGCAACTCATTGATGAGATGTGTATGACTTTGGGAGGTAGAGCTGCCGAAGAAATCATATTCGGAAAGATCTCTACTGGAGCTTTGAGCGATTTGGAGAGAATCACCAAAATGGCTTATTCTATCGTTTCAGTTTATGGAATGAATGAGAAATTAGGAAATATTTCATTCTACGATAGCAAGAGTGATGGCTATAAGATGACAAAGCCCTACTCTGAGGCTACTGCTGAGATGATTGATCAAGAAGTTCACAAACTGATAGAATTTGCTTATCAGCGTACTTTGGAATTATTGAGAGAGAAGAAAGGCGAATTGGAGACTTTGGCTAAAGAACTTTTGGAAAAGGAAATCTTATTCCAGTCTGATCTTGAAAAACTAATCGGAAAGAGACCATTTGCCAAAGAAACCACCTATCAGGCTTACACTAATAAAAAAGATGTGGTAGCTCCTGAAAGCAAAGATTCCGAACCTGAAGTCAAAACTTCTGAATCGGAGGAAAAAGAATCAAATGAAACAGATTCAGTCACAGTTTCCGAAACGGATACAAAAACTGAAAAATGATTTCCAACAAAAGCCCCGTTTTAGACGGGGCTTTTTATTTTTGTTTCTGAAATCTATCTTTCCGAATGTTTTCCCATCTGCAGAATTTTTCCCTAAAAGAGAAAAAAATCTATTTCGCCTCTGATTTTCATTTGGGAGCACCGTCTTCTGAAGCAAGCAAAAGCCGTGAAAAAAAGATTATTCAATGGCTTGATTCCATTCAATCAGATGCTGCTGCTATTTTTCTGGTAGGTGATATTTTTGATTTTTGGTTCGAGTACAAAGAAGTCGTTCCCAAAGGCTTTATCCCCTTCATTTCAAAAATCCAACAACTGAGAGAAGCTGGAATACCTATCCTGTTCTTTACCGGGAATCATGACTTATGGATGAAAGATTATTTCACGGAGGAACTTGGAATCCCCGTTTATCATCACCCCATTGAGCTCATGGTCAATGATAAGACCCTATTGGTAGGTCATGGTGATGGTTTGGGACCGGGAGATCATTCATATAAATTCTTAAAAAAGATATTTGTCAATCCTGTTGCACAATGGCTCTTTAGATGGATTCATCCAGATTTAGGAATCAAGCTAGCAAAAGCCTGGTCAGGAAAAAGCAGGATAACCAATTCTGAAAAAGGGGAAGATAGGTTTTTGGGAGAAGAAGAGTGGCTTTGGCAATATTGTAAAGACTTAGAATCCAAGAGGCATCATGACCTATATATCTTTGGACATAGGCATCTTCCTTTGGAACTTGAAGTCGGCGATCATGCGACATATTTCAACTTAGGAGAATGGGTCAGCCAGTTCACCTATCTTGAGTTTGACGGTAGAAAGGCTGAGCTAAAAAAATTCAAAGCCCCTGCAGAATATTAGTTTTTGAGTAAAGCATGCTAAATTCCTGAAATTGCATTGAAATAGGGTAAGCCATGAAATATTGCTGGATAGTTTTTTTTCTATTACCTCTGAGACTGTTTGCTCAGGAGGCAGTATTATCCAGCCCGATAGCTGATTGGGAAGTCAATCAATTGAGTTTGGTTTCCTTTGATACCAAGGATCAGATTTTTGCAAGCAATATTCAGGGAGATATTTTCCTTTTTGATTCGAGAGGAACACAAAAAAATTACTTTTCACCTCCACGTCAGGGACAACTGCATCAACTCGAAGCTGCTTGGACTGTGAATATTTTCACCTTTTCTTCAGACTTGCAGCAGTATAGAATCCTAGATAGGTTTTTAAATCCCTTGGCTGAAAATGGACTTTTGCAAGTCAACGTCACCTTAGCCAAAGCAGCGACTTTAGGAAACAACAATGTCATATGGATTTGGGATGAATCTGATTTTAGCTTAAAGAGATTAGACTACCTGAGAAATACTATACTTGATTCCCAACCTTTGAACCTAATTCTCAATTCGGAAAGCTTATCTGTCACCGAAATCAGAGAATTTAAGAATCGCCTTTTCATGAATATTCCCAGTTCGGGCGTATACGTTTTTGATAATCAAGGGAATTTTATCAAAAAGTTTGATTTAAAAAATCAGGAAAGACTCTGCTACTTTCAGGAGCAATTGCTTTGGTTGGAAGAGGGATTTATTTGGACTTTAAACCTACAGACTTTAGAGAAAAGATCGGCAATTCAAATACCAAATGCTGAATTTGAAGGTATCCAAATTGGACAAGAATTTATGACTTTGACTCATAAAAACAGGATTCAAGTCTACCGAGTACCACACGAACTCAAGCAAAGGCAATAAAAAATCCCCAAATATTCTAAGGGGATTTTTTGGATTTGGTGGGATATAATTATCCGATTTTCACCAATTCAATATCAAAGATTAAATCTTTTCCAGCCAATTGATGGTTCGCGTCCAATGTGATTTTCTCCTCATCTACGTGAGTAACAATCACTGGCATTGGTTGACCGTTAGGCCCCTGTAGGCTTAACTGCATTCCAATTTCCGGTTTGATATCAGCAGGCACCTGAGTTTTTGGCACATCAATCATCATATCATCTCTACGCTCGCCATAAGCTTCAGCGGCAGGAATAGTTACAGTTTTTTTATCACCCACAGCCATCCCGTGAACAGCCGCATCGAATCCTTGAATCATTTGTCCTCCACCTACAGTAAAGCCAAGCGGCTCTCTCTGAACTGAAGAATCAAACACACTCCCGTCTTCTAGTTTTCCGGTGTAGTGCACTTGCACATTGTCACCTTTTTTTGCTTGCATGATAATTTATTGTTTTTGTTAAAAGACAAAGGTACAAATTATAGTTGGGGAAGGAAAACCGAACAGTTCCGAAGCATAGTGTCCGAAATCATTATAAATACGTACACTTTCGAACACTTTTTAATTAAAAATGCTGAAATTAGGCTTAGAAGCGCATTGGCATCATTTTCCCCTATTACTAGTCAAAACAGACAATCATGGAGAATCAAGATCTTGGCAAAATATTAATTATTGACGATAACGAGGACTTATTATTTGCTGCCAAAATGCTTTTGAAAAAGCATGCAAAGGAAGTGACTATTGAAAAGGATCCGAGAAGAATTCCATTTTTGATCAATAATAACAATTACGATGTGATCCTTTTGGATATGAATTTTCGGGAAGATACCACCTCTGGTAAAGAGGGGTTTTTCTGGTTGAGTCAAATCAAAGAAATAGACCCAAAAGCTGTCGTAATTTTAATCACGGCATTTGGCGATGTGGAAATGGCTGTTCAGGCACTCAAAGAAGGTGCTACGGATTTTATCTTGAAGCCATGGCAAAATGAAAAACTCTTGGCTACACTTTCTGCGGCGGTTAGGTTGAAAGAATCTTATAATGAAGTAGACAAGCTTCAGAAAAAACAAAAACAGCTACAGTCCGACCTCAAAAAACCTTACACAGATATCATCGGGAGCAGTGCTTCGATGAAAAACATCTTTTCCATCATAGATAAGGTAGCACAAACAGATGCCAATGTCTTGATCTTAGGCGAAAATGGTACCGGTAAAGAATTGATTGCTAGGGCCATTCATGAAAGATCTCTGAGAAAGGACGAAATCTTCGTCGGAGTAGACATGGGAGCCATCACAGAAACCTTGTTTGAATCCGAGCTTTTTGGTCACAAGAGAGGTGCATTCACAGATGCAAAAGACGATAGAGCAGGTAGATTCGAGATTGCGGATAAAGGGACCCTTTTCCTGGATGAAATCGGGAATTTATCCATGCCCCTTCAGTCTAAATTATTGACTGTTTTGCAAAAAAGAGAGGTGACTAGAATTGGAACCAACAAGGCCATTCCGGTTGATATCCGTCTCATTTGTGCTACCAATATGCATGTGCATGAAATGGTCATGGAGAATACTTTCAGACAGGATTTGCTATATCGAATCAATACAGTAGAAATTTTCCTTCCGCCTTTGAGAGAAAGACAGGATGATATACCACAATTAGCGAATCACTTCCTGAAGCAATACAGTCAAAAGTATAGAAAGGAGTTTAGCAGCTTTACTTCCTCTGCTATGGAGTTACTTCAGCGCTATCCTTGGCCTGGTAATATTCGGGAACTTCAGCATGCTATAGAAAGGGCTATCATTATGGCAGAAGGAAATCAATTAGACTCAAGAGACTTCTTCTTCCTTTCTGCCAAACCTGCTTCAGAAAAAGCTCCAGTTTCCAATACCCTGAATCTGGATGATATGGAAAGAAGTACGATTCAGCGTGCGATTGATAAAAACGGAGGTAATATTTCCAAAGCAGCAAAAGAGCTGGGCTTGACCCGTGCATCTTTGTACAGACGATTAGAAAAATATGGATTATAAAGTAGGCTTACTGGGGCGAATCGCTCTTTTAGCCGGATCACTCTTTTTTTTAGCCTATACCATTATTGATGAATGGGGAGTCTTCATGATTTCCCTTTTCATCATTATGGTGATTATTCAAATCATTTTTCTACTTCGATATTCTGAGAGTTCATTCAAAAAAGTACGGACCTTTTTGGACAACATTAAGCAGGATAAGTATTCGCAGGTTTATCCGGTAAAATTTGACGGAACTGAAACAGATGACCTTCACATTGAATTCAATGCGATTTTGGCCAAACTCAAGGAAGATCAGGCAGAAAAAGAGGCAAATTATCAATACTTCCGCTCAGTCTTTAAGCACCTGAGCATAGGCCTGATCACTTTTGGTGAAAATGGAGAAATCCAAATCATGAATACCTCCGCCAAGAGGATTTTGAATGTGGATGAGCTTAAAAACGTTGATCAAATAGAAAACCTCAATAAAGAGCTTTTTCTGGCGATTAAAAGTTTGCGAACAGGAGGAAGTGAATTGATCAAAATCGCTCATCCCGATGGGATCATGCAACTGTCTGTTTATGTCATTGAACTTTTGATGCGGGGAGAAAAATTCAAACTGGTTTCCCTTCAAAACATCCAATCCGAATTGGAGGAAAAGGAAATGGAAGCATGGCAGAATTTGGTCAAGATTCTAACTCATGAAATCATGAATTCCATCGCTCCCATTTCTTCCTTAGCCGGCACGCTCAAGGGCGAATTGGAAAATCAATTGGAAAAAAATGAGGGATTGAACCCTTCGGATCTGGAAGATTACCTGATGGGAATCACTACCATCGAGAAGCGCTCAGAGGGATTGATCAGCTTTGTTTCGGACTTTAGAAGCTTGGCTCATATCCCAGCTCCAAAATTTTCCAGCATCAGAATTTCTAATCTTTTTGAGCAATTGGAAACCCTACTTCACCATCAGATACAGGCGGGTGAAATCCATCTTATCAAAGAAATTGATCCTGAAGAATTAATTCTATTTGGAGATCAAACCCAAATCGAGCAGGTGATGATCAATTTGACTCAAAATGCCATACAGGCAGTTGAGGAATCGGATGAGAAAATCATCCGTCTAAGGGCTTTTATCGATGAGGCTGGAAAAATAATTATAGAGGTCTGTGACACTGGAAAGGGCATAGAAGAAGAAGCCCTAGGTAAAATTTTCATTCCATTTTTCACTACCAAAAAGAAAGGTTCGGGCATTGGTCTCTCCCTCTCCAAGCAGATTATGAGGAGACATAAGGGCAATATTCAGGTTCGTTCTACAATCGGAGAAGGAACAGTCTTTAAATTGATTTTTAATGGTTAAGGGTATAATTTATGCTGAAATTCTTGTCGATTTTACTAAAGTCAGTATCAAAATTAACTCTCATCCATAGCTTAGACTTAAAGAGTCTTCCTTTAGAAAATGATTTTAAACCAACCCCTAACCTCTTATGCTAGCTAAAATCAAAGCCATTTTTCTAATTGTTAAAGACTGGATACTTAAACAACTTAAAAAAGTAAGCCCCGGTGCTCATGCATTTAAGGGAGCAGGGATTGGATTGATCTCCGGGTCACTGATTTTTTTCCTGATAGAAACAGTCGGGATGGTTTTAAATTTCAGGGATCCTTGGATCTTATTACTGGGTTTAGTGATCATTTTAGCTGCCACCTTAGCTGCTTTTCTATCAAACTGGTTGCTTAAAAAATGGAATGAACTTCCCCGCCTATTCAGAGTTGGACTTTTCATTGCTGTACCCCTGCTGCTAGTTACAAGACTGGGCGATGAGAGGATTCTATTATTCTTAATCCTAATTTTCGCTCTTTTGGGAGCTGGATTGGCGAGTTTGAAAAAAGGTTATTTTCCCAAACTTAGTACTCCCAAGAAAGTGGTCGTTTTTTTGGGCACTATTGTGGGTTTAGCGGGAGCAATTGCATTTATTTATTTCCTGAGTATCCGTGGTTTGGAGATGAAACCGATTATCAATGCCGGGAAGCTCGCAGAAGATAATATCCAAGTCATCCAAGCTCCTTCTCCAGCCGAAAAAGGAAAATATGGGATTAATTTTTTCACTTATGGGTCAGGAAAGGATATTAGAAGAGAAGAATTTGGAGAAGGGGTGAGCTATCAAACTCAATCCGTAGATGGAACGGCCTTTTTGGACAATTGGGAGGGAATTTCTGGTAAGTACCGAACACATTATTGGGGTTTTGATTATAGAGAATTACCACTCAACGGAAGAGTTTGGATGCCCGAAGGAAAAGGTCCATTTCCGTTGGTATTGGTAGTACATGGTAATCATCCCATGCAAGATTTTTCTGATCCAGGCTATGATTATTTAGGGGAATTATTGGCCTCCCGAGGTTTTATTTTGGTATCTGTTGATGAAAATTTTTTGAACGGTTCCTGGTCCGACTTTCCTAAGGGATTGGATAAAGAAAATGATGCAAGAGGGTGGATCTTACTTGAGCATCTAAGACAATGGAAGGATTGGTCCACAGATCCTCAGCATGAGCTATATCAAAAAGTAGATTTAGATAAGTTGGCCTTGATCGGGCATTCACGGGGCGGCGAGGCAGTAGGCCATGCTGCTATGTTAAATCAGCTAGACTACTATCCTGATGATGCCAGTATCAGACTGAACTATCATTTCAATATCCAATCCATTGTCGCAATAGCTCCTGTGGATGGGCAATACAAACCTGGTAGCAGCTTGACCAAGTTTGAAAATGTGAGCTACTTGGGAATTCACGGAGCCCAAGATGCAGATGTAGAGTCCTTCGATGGAGCCAAACAATATGAGCGCATTTCGTTTACGGATTCGGCTTATCGATTTAAAGCAGGCATTTATATTTCGGGAGCCAATCATGGACAGTTCAACAGCAGCTGGGGAGACAACGATATTCTGGCTACTTTTTCAGGCATCTTGAATAAGAAGCAATTGATGGATGTAAAAGATCAGGAGCGGGTAGCTGAGGTGTTTATATCTGCTTTTTTAGAAACTACCCTGAATCAAAAAATGGAATATTTACCACTTTTTGCAGATGCTAGAAAGGGAAGAAACTGGTTGCCTGAAAGTATTTATTTAAGCCAATTTGAAGATTCAAGGAGTCGATTTTGGGCTGGCTATGATGAGGATTATGACATAAAGACCCTCACAAAGGGAAGGCAAGCTGTTGGTAAAAATCTAAGCGTTTGGAGAGAAGGAGAAGTTATCCCTAAATATGGCCTGAAGGGCACCAGAGCAGTGTTTTTAGGCTGGAACTATGAAGAATTTGGTCAGGATACTTTGGAATGGGAAGGCACGGAAAAGCCTATACTTCCTGACTCTGTACTTTCGGTTTATTCTTTGATTTTGGATCAAAACAGCTTCCGTCCGGATTCCAGCTCTGTTTTGATTTTCTCATTGGCAGAATCAGATGAGAGTTCCAATCCTAAAAGCTCTGGAAAATGGGTGAAAAATGAGTCTAACAATGAAAATCAGAATGCTGAAGAAAACAGTGAAGAAACTGATCTAGCAGATGAGGACGAGGAAGAAGAAAAGGATGATGAGAAACCGCTTCAGCCATTGGATTTCAATATTGAATTGGTAGATAACGAAGGAGAAAAAATCAGGTTTCTTTTGAGTGATTATTCTCCATTGCAGCGATTGATCAAATCTCGAGTATTGAAAATCCAGTTTTTGGACGAAAAAGATGAGACAGAAAGTATATTTCAGTTTTATCAATTTGACTTGAATAAATTTGGTTCAAAAAATCCCTTATTTGACCCTGCGAAACTTCAGGAAATCCACTTTATTTTCGATCAATCGGAAGCTGGAGTAGTGGTATTGGATCAGGTTGGATTGATGCCGAGATTGGAAAACTAATTTTCAAAAATTCCTTTGATAAAGGATTCTACCCATTTGGAGTCTTTTAAACCAAAAATTATCAATAATCGAAGAAGTGTAAAAATACCAACGACAACATAGGGAATTGAAAAAGCTAGTTTTTTCTTCTTATACCTGACAATCAAAAGAATAATTATTCCTAAAAGTACCCCGATATTTATTCCATTTAGTATAAAAGGAGACAAAGGCAGATTTTCCGGACTTTGATAAATTCCTATCAGTACCAAAAACATCAATCTTGTGGTAGCCGGGGGCATTACCCAAAAGACGGTTGATATCATCCAGGCAGCATGGACATCAGGTTTTTTCACAGAAAAAACAGCTGCTAATACGGAAAATGCAAAGCCCAACATGGTGATTAACTCCGCAAAGGAGGTGCTGTATTTGACTGCAACCCGAGGACCTTGGTTGATATCCATGTTTCCGGAGATTACGCTTACAGCAGAAATAAAAACCGTACCCGCGATAAAAATGCCTACAAATCCTAATTTTCGATGAGTTTGGAATGACTTCTTAGATATCAAATAAGGCTGAATTATCAGGATTAAATACCAGGATAAAGCAGACAAACCATGTAAATGCCAATCTAAAGGAGCTGAAGTAAACCCGAGCCAATACCTACTAAATCCAAAAAGGGTGATAAAAAATGGAATCAATAACCAGTAGGAGGTATTTTTATAGGAGAGCATTTATTTCTATTTTTTATTAAAAAACCCAGTTCCAGCAGTTCACAAAATCCTTCCCAATACTCTTAAAATTATCAATTTTTTCGACAAATTACTGAATGAGAAAGGATTGCCTGATATTAACCCTTGTAATTATTACCAAATTCATTCTTCAACTCATCGTTGTTCATCCCGATTTTGAACTCCACCGAGATGAGTTTTTACACTTGGATCAAGCTGACCATTTGGCTTGGGGATACCTTTCCGTTCCGCCTTTTACTTCCTGGAATTCTGTACTGATTCGATGGTTGGGAAATACTGAATTTTGGGTTCGCTTTTTTCCTGCCTTTTATGGGGCATTGACTATTTGGGTGATTTGGAAGCTGGTTGGGAAATTAGGTGGAGATCTTTTCGCCAAAAGTCTCAGTGCTGTGGCCTTACTTTGTTCGGCTCTGATCCGACTCAATATACTCTACCAGCCTAACTCGGTAGATATCCTTTGCTGGACTTTAGTATTTTACTTTTTGGTGAAGTTAATCCGAGATCAGGATCCTAGCAATTGGTATGGAATTGCTCTCTGTTTTGCTTTAGGATTTCTGAATAAATATTCCATCGCCTTTTTAGGTTTGGGGCTTCTCTTAGGAATCCTAGCCACACCCCAAAGAAAATTGCTCGGCAGCAAGCAGGTCTTCTATGCCATATTAATTTTCATACTTCTTATTTCTCCAAATTTCCTTTGGCAATGGAAGAATGGCTGGCCTGTACTGACTCATATGGATTATCTCAATCGGTATCAGTTGGCCAACAATTCCAGAATCGGCTTTCTGATGGAGCAATTACTATTTTTCTATCCATCACTTTTTATCTGGATCATCGGATTTGGAGCATTGGCATTTTTAAAAAAATTCAGGGATTACAGACTTATCCCATGGACTTTTATCTTGACCCTAGTCCTATTTACCTTCTTTAAAGCCAAAGCCTATTATGCCATCGGGCTTTATCCTGTAATCGTTGCTTTTGGAGCATTTCAGCTATCTGAATTTACCCGAAATTCATCCTTATTTAAACAAGTAATCAGGCAGAACTTACTTCGTTCAGCTCTCCTTATCTTACCAATTGGCTTATTTTTTCCAGCTGTTCCCCTGATCCATCCTTTTTACTCTCCTGAAAGAGTTCTTAACTCCCCTCCAGCTTATTCCAAGCTTGGTCTAAACCGATGGGAAGATGGAAAAGAGTATCCTTTACCTCAGGATTTTGCCGATATGCTTGGATGGAAGGAGATGGCCAATATAGTGGATGAAGCTTTTGCTCAAATGCCTGAAAAAGGTCGGAAAATGGTGATTTGCACCAATTATGGACAGGCTGGAGCGATTAATTTTTATACTCAAACACCAGGTTTAAAAGCCTTCACCATGAATGCGGATTATTTGTATTGGTTTGATTTGGAGGAGCCGGTGGATCATCTGATTTTGGTTAGAAGTGATTTTGAAAAACTAACTGAGGAAGAGATCAATTTTTTTGAAGAACATAGATTGATTGGTACAGTCAATCATCCTCTAGCTCGGGAGAAAGAAACTAGCGTGCACTATCTTCGGGGAGCTAAAATCCCTGTCAACCCAATCTTGCAAGAAGAGATAAGGGAAGAGAAAAAAATGTGGGAAAGAGAAGGGAATTGAAACTTGATAATCCTGAATCTCTTCTACCTTAACCAAACCTTTTTCCATCAGTAGGCAGGAAGAATGAAAACCGAAGCTTTCAATTGGGATTCTAATTTAGATTTTGAACAGTATTTTATTCGAAGTACTCCTTTATCAGAAAATATTATCTGATTATCTGCAATCATGCCAGTTGCCCTATTTTCTTTGCTGACTGGTTGGAAGACCGAAGACCGAAGACCGAAGCTTCCGGATTCTGATCCTTTTAGCAGACAATAAGCCGTATTTTTGTTAATCCTGGTAAGAAAGTGGATATCCATTATATATTATTTTGGGAAATAACCGACAATGAAAAGATGTTAAAAAATTAGTAATCAACTGCTTATTAAATTATTTTTCATAGGTCTAAAAAAAATAAAATATGAAACCAATATTAGTCTTCATTGCAAGCTTTCTATTTTTAGTGAATTTTGGAAAGGCACAAGATAACCATGCCCAATACGGACAGGCCCAAGATTTTGAGTCTTTCAAGATTCGAGACAATATTGATTTAGGAATTCCAATTGAGCCATTTTCAACCTATGGCTATGGATTGAATAAAAAAACTTCCAATAGCTATCTTGATTTCCAAATTGAGGAATTTGATTTAGTAAAAAAGCCTAAATTTTATTCTAAAGACCCCACTCAAAGAATTATGGGGTATAATGAAAACCCAATGCCCCAAATGAATTTTTCATTGCTGGCTGTTCCTCTACCCGATATCGATAGCAAGATGCCACTTCAGAAATTAGATTATTCAGAAAATCCGACACTACTAATAAAGCCTCTTTATTGAAATTGAAGACAAGGTCGAGATTTTGATATTACAGAGCCTATATATCTAAATTCATGAATTTGCTCTATTAAAAAATCAGATAAATTATAAGATTAAATTAAATTTTTTCTTAGTTTGAATTTTGAACACAAACTATTCATTTTTATGATTCGCCAATTAGATTTTTTCTTCTATTTCCGAAAAATCCAAAAAACCATTTTCTGGGTTTTGATTTCTTTTGGGCTGTTATTTCTGAATTCATGCGGAGAAAGAGAGGATCCTCTACCTGAAGGTTTTGACCTTGTTACTGACTTTGAACTAATACCATACGACTCTGTTTTCGTGATTTGGCAGGGAAGTCACGAGTTGAACCTTACACCAAAGTTTTTTGGAGCATTTGGAGATGAAATAACTTTACCATTCTATCCCACAATTCAATATTTCATTGATGGGAAAAAAAATTCAAATCCTCCAAGAATACCACTTCACCAAGAAAAAGAATTTGAACTTTATGGGAAAATCGGTCGAATAAAAAGTAAAACCTTAAAAATCAGAGTAATTGATGTTGACCCAAAGACTTATGTTTCAAAGTTTAAGGCTTCTATGGCTGATTCCACAAAGGCTCCATATGCAATTTCCGGTAGATCTTTTGTGGATTTCAATGCGAGCATTTATGATTACAGGGGAAAGGAATTTCCTGAAAATGAAAAGCCTGATTATAAATTCTTTTTTGATGGTAAAGTCTTGGAGAGTCTCCATAGGGTTCCAGTTTTAAGGTCAGGTGAAATCCCGTTTTGGGTAGAAATTGGGGATAAAAAAAGTGAGGTTGAAATACTTTACTCCCGAGAACTGCCTGACCTTTCTAAGAAATATTCTTTACCAATCATTTTCCATATTATTCATTCAGGACAAGAAAAAGGAACTACAGAAAATCCCTCACAAGAAAAGATTATCGAGCTTTTGCATGTAACAAATGAATGGCTACAAGGAGGAAAAAGTTCTCAGTTGAGGAAAGGACATAATCAAGTGGACCCCAATTTAGAGTTCTTTCCAGCCTTAATTGGACCAGATGGTTTTCCTTTGCCTGAACCAGGAATCAATCGGGTTTTTTCGGAAAAAAATTCCTACCTATACGGAGATGTGACAACTTATAAATACCTATTTGATAACATGTGGGACCCAAATAATTATGTCAATGTGTTTATAATGAACATTAACGGCGCTGACGGGTTTGCATTTGATCCACCTTTATCAGATGAAAAGCTTTCTAGGTTTTATGGATTTGTTATCACAAAGCGTTTAAATACTTTTACAATGCTTCATGAGGCAGGACACTTTTTGGGTTTGCCTCATACCTTTTCTGTTGGAAAGCACTGTTTGAATGGAGATGGGTTTATGGATACAGATTCTTATAACGATGATACAAAGAAAATCAAGGGCAAATTCAAGACTAACTGTGATGGAGAATATTTTTACCCAACTAACGTGATGGACTACTTCCCTAGTGTCCGTAATAGTTTCACCTTAGATCAAGTCAATAAAATGATATCCACGATAAATACAGGGTATTTTTTACCAACAAATGTCAATCCAAATGGCAGAAGTCAATCAAAACCTTGGGTTCGTGGAGTATTTGATCCGGGGGTTAAACCGATTGAATAAACTGTCTAATAATAGCTTAATCTTTGAGTTCAACTCCTTCAGAGTTGTGGCGCACTAAAGGATGACTCCCTAGCCCCCCAGTTTCACTGGCGGCTATTGAGGAGTTGACCCACTTCGTGGTTATAATATGATACAGACTTTTATAGAAGTTCGACAGCTTATCATTTTAGCATCCATCTAAGCTATATGAATAGAAAACAATCCTGAAAGGATTGAATCTCTCAATAACCACGTTTGCAACCCGTCGAAAAGTAAAGCGCCCTACCAGAACTTCCTGGCCATGAGGGGGTCAAACTTTTGTATTTTCTTTAAACCATCAACACGAAAAAAGTGGTGCCTGCTGCAACCTTCCTGCAACAAACACCACTAATTTCTAAGCCATTTATTAGCTTTCTTATTTCAGCTTTCTCACTTATCCTTAGGTTTATCCCTTTGCATTTCTATCATGTCAACCGGTGGCGGAGTATTGTCACCCAACAAATGGCGAACGAAGTAGTCTCCCATTTTCCAGAAGAAATACTCGGTCATATCTCCATATCCATGTCTCTGTCCAGGTAGAATCACAAATTCATAACGCTTCCCTGCTTTGATCAGCGCATTAGCCATGCGGATAGTGCCTGCAGGATGCACATTATTATCCACATCTCCGGTTGAGAGCATCAGATGTCCCTTCAAGTTTTTAGCCAAGTCAGGGTTCTTTTCAATCTGATAAACAAAGGTGGTATCACCTTTAGGTGAAATTTGTTCTTTCACTCCATGATGCTTCTCTGACCACCAACGGTTGTAGATATTATTTTCATGGTTTCCTGCAGACGAAACAGCCACTTTAAATACATCTGGGTACACTAGCATAGCGGCTGTAGACATAAAGCCTCCACCTGAATGTCCGTGGATACCTACTTTGCTTCTATCAATAAAGTCATGACGGTCTGCCAATTGCTCTACGGCCGCTTTTTTATCAGCCAAACCATAATCTCTCAGGTTTCCATAGCCATAATTGTGGTACCACTTAGAGCGTGCTGGATGTCCTCCTCTATTACCCAAGGTAACCACCACAAAACCAAACTGAGCCAATCGATCTGTTCTATCCATACTTCTGCCGAAAGACTTATTCACTGCTTCTGTCTGAGGTCCAGGGTATACATATTCTATGATCGGATACTTTCGGGTTGAGTCAAAATCGAAAGGCTTATACATGACACCATACAAATCAGTAATTCCATCATCTGCCTTGAATTTGAAAGGCTCAGGAAACTGATAGCCCGCTGCGAATAATTGACTCAAATCTGCTGTTTCAAGATCCATGACCTTGTTCCCATTTCTATCTTTCAACACAGAAACCGGCGTTGTATTCACGCGGGAATAAGTGTCTACAAAGAAACTTGCATTGTCATTGATGTCGATATCATGATTGAAATCACCGGCATTTAAAAGGCTCACTGCGCCACCATCTAGGCTGACAGAATAAAGATGCTCATAGTAAGGGTCTTCGCCTTTTTCGCGTCCATTGGCTACAAAGTAGAGTTTCCTGTTTTTGGCATCAACTCTTGCCGCACCAGCGGTATGATAAGGACCAGAAGTCAATTGTCTTTTCAAAGTTCCGTCTTTTCCATACAGGTAAAAATGCCCCCAACCATCACGTTCAGACCACCAAATCAATTCATTTCCTACCAATTCCAGCTTTTCAAAATCAATGTAGGTATTGCTTCTTTCCTCGATCACTACTTCTTTCTGATTGGAAGCTAAGTTCCATCTTACCACATCCACTTTTTTCAAATCCCGGGAAGTGATAGCAAAGTAAAACTCGTTGAGATTACCCAACCATGTCGCTGGTCTGAAATCATCATATCTAGTATTTGCCGGAGGAGTAGTAGACCAAAGGGAAACAGTCTGATCCTTGAAGGTGGAAATTGGAAGTTTCTTCATTTCCATCTGATCAAAGGAGAAATGCAAAAGCTCAGTTTGAGGCTGTTCCTTTTCACCCGGCATGGCATACTTATAGGTCTCCAAAGTTGGACGAGGATTTCGGGTGTTATGAATCACCCAAAGGTCTTTCACATCTCTTTGATCTGTTCGGGTCATTACAAACTGCTTGCTGTCAGAGCTCCAAAGTACTCCAGCCCTTTTGCGGTCATCTTTGGATTTTTCCTCTTCTACATTGTCATCACCACGACCACCCCAGCCGTATTCATAATCCTTCTCTCCATCTTCTGTAAGTTGATTTTCCACGATGGTCGAATCCTTTTCATCTTTCACCGCTTTGAGGAAATTTTCCTTATCCATCCAGTAGAGGTTGAAATTTTTCATATACACCACTCTGGAGGAATCCGGAGAAATATTGGCCCATGAAAGCCTTTTCGGATCTTTTCCCGTTTCAATTTCCGTCAACTGCTGAGTAGAAATATTGTACAAAAAAGTATGAACCTTCTTTTCCAAGGAGTCCTTGGCATTCTTGTTCTTTTCTTTGATTTCAGCCCAGTCAGACTTGAGGACATCTGCTGTACTTTTTACTTTGAATCGGATGGTATTCTCATCATCCATCAGTTTCAAATCATCCAATTTCAGATGCTGCCCATCGAAAGGATCCTTTACCGCACGGGTGATCTCAGCAGCAAGCTTATCCCTGTCAAACATTTCGGACTTGCTTCTTCTAACCGGATCCACCACATACCAGCGTTTCCCTTCGCTGGTTTCGTATTCGTACCAAAACCGATCTGATTTTTTCATCCAATGTGGGTTAACACTGGTGGAAAAGATCATCTTCTTTAGCTTCTCAGGGGAAAAACGAGATGCCAATTCATAATTACCAGAGTAAACAGGCTCTTGGGCATGACTTGTAGCAAAAGCCAAAAAGAACCCAAAAGCGAGTAAAATTCTACGCATAATCTCTATAGTTTATTTTCTGACGAAACTAAAAAACAGGAGTTTAAGCTACTTTACCGCTTGCGTAAAAAGGAGAAAGAAAAGCCTTTTGACCTCTCTGAGCCTCAGTCATACAGATAATTCATATTCAATTAACGGGCACTTCATATTCACCGAATAATCTTCTGAATTCATAGTAAATACTTAACAACCTAAACATGCTGGATTCAAATTGAGAGACTACCTTTCGATCAAAACAAAAGCGTGAAGACCCATTTCAAAACCATTGTTGTATCCGATGTGCATTTGGGTACCAGAGGATCCAAAGCCAAAGAAATAGCCAGATTTCTTAAGCAATACCGCTGTGAAAACCTCATACTCAACGGAGACATCATAGACGGTTGGCAGCTTAAAAAATCAGGAACATGGAAAAGAAAGCACACGCGTTTTTTTAACCGAATCCTCAAGATGATAGAAAATCATCAAACCAAAGTGTACTATCTGCGAGGTAACCACGATGATTTTTTGGATCAGATTCTCCCCTTGCAGATTGGGAATTTGTCCATCCAAACGGACATGATTTATGAGAGTCAGGGGAAAAAATATTTTATCACCCATGGAGATATTTTTGATAGCATAACGACTAATCTCCGATGGATCGCATATTTGGGAGATGTGGGATATACCTTTTTGCTGTGGCTCAACCGTATCGTCAATCATTATAGATTCAAAAGAGGTCTACCCTATTATTCTCTTTCCCAATATGTCAAATCCAAGGTAAAGTCCGCTGTTTCCTACATTGATGAGTATGAAAAAGAGCTTGCTAAAATGGCTAGATCAAAAGGGTGTGATGGAATTATTTGCGGCCATATTCACAAAGCTGAGGACAGGGAGATAGAAGGCGTACATTACCTCAATTCCGGGGATTGGGTTGAAACTATGTCAGCTCTGGCTGAGGATCATGAGGGAAACTGGCAGTTGATCTACTATAACGAAATAGATTTCAAAGAAATCAGAGACCATCAAATTACCAGCTTTTTTGAAGGTGAAAGTCAAGACAACATCATCCCATTGAGGCAGGTTTCCTTTGAAAACAAAAATGATGACCTAGACCCACCTGCTTTTCGATCATGAAATTTCTATTTATTGTTCAGGGAGAGGGTCGGGGTCATATGACTCAGGCTATCTCATTTTCCCAGCTACTAAAATCCCAAGGTCATGAAGTTTGCGCTGTCATTCTCGGAAAAAGCAATCGGAGAGCCATACCGGATTTTTTTAAAAGAGAAATAAATGCCCCTATCCACTGGATTCCCAGTCCAAATTTTGAAACGGATGGGGACAATAAAAAAATCAGTCTATCTAAAACCCTTCGAAAAAACTTTTTGAAAGCACCGATTTTCATAAATAGCCTTCGCGAGATCCATTTGATGAATCAAAGGCATCAGCCGGATGTGATTCTAAATTTTTATGACTTATTGGGGGGACTGTATGCCGGATTTTTTAGACCAAAAGCTGAGTTTTGGGTAATTGGCCATCAATATTTGATTAATCACAGTAATTATCTCTTCCCCAAAAAAAGAAAATTAGAACGGCTGCTGTACCAATTCAACACCAGATTAAGTGCTTGGACAGCCAATAAAATTCTAGCCTTATCTTTTGAACCACTGGAAGCAGAAGGTAAAATCACAGTTGTTCCCCCACTTTTACGAAGAGAGTTAAAGTTTTTGAACCCTTATCCAGGTGACTTTTACCTTGCTTACATGGTAAACCCCGGCTATGCTGAAGACTTGATCGCATTTGCAAAGAGCAATCCTCAAATCAAAATAAAGGGCTATTGGGATAAGAAAGGAGAAAATGAAATTATCCATCCCAGTCCCAACCTCAGCCTTCATCAAGTAAATGATCAGAAGTTTTTGGAGGATATGGCAGCTTGCAAAGGTTTGGTTTGCACAGCAGGATTTGAGTCAATTTGCGAAGCATTGTACTTGGGGAAGCAAATCATGGTCATCCCAGTAGAAGGTCAATACGAACAAGCTTGCAATGCCATTGAAATTCAGGAAAGAAAGATAGGGATAGCCGCATCGGAGTTTAATTTCAAGCTTTTAGAAAAAACAGGTATTAAGGATAAGGAAGCTGTGAAAAAATATCAAAGCTGGGTGGAAAGCTGGTCTGGGATTATTGAGGATTTGACATTAGAAAAAAGGAGCTCTCAGGTTGTCTGGCCTGAAGGCTCCTTCCCTAACTCAAATCATGCATTTGGATAATTTCCTAACAGGCTAAATTTTTTCTTTCTTCAGCACTTAAATCTTCGGGCCTTTTATAAATAGTCATCCCGTCCTTCTGAAGCCTTATGAAAGGAAAATTAGCACGATTAATACCTCTTCTTTCTATGATGGAAAGACCCATGTATCGAGCTTCCAGTTCTTTAAACTTGGTTTCCATCTGCTTAATCTTCGAGTAAGTCCAATTTGCAAAAATCCGATTCTCATTTGCGATAGCCTGAAACTCGCTATAAAGTTTCAAATAGCTTCTGACTTCATTGCTTTGAACAGCAGGGACTACATTAATTTTTGTCGAATTACTGCTAGATGAAAAGCTCATCTGTTTAGAATTACTTTCGCTTTTATTTTTAAAAACAGGAGAAATAGTATCAGTAGGAAGTGGCTTGGGCAATTGTTTTTTCCTGTTTTCTATAGCCTGATTATACTCATTCTCCAATTCCAAATACAGTCTTTCTATTTCTTTCTTTATTTCAGGTTCATCCTTTTTATCAGATAATTTAAGTTTTTCATAGCGGGCATTCTTTTGAAGAAAGGCAGTGGTGGGATCAGGATACCGGGAAATATCCTTCATCCAAGTGACTCTCCGCTGGGTAAGTGTGATAGTATCGTAATTTGAGCGCGGGCGGAACATTTCAGAATCTGGACCATATTGCTCTTGGAAATAATTTTCTCGATATAGATGCACCTGATAAGGCTGAGGGAATTGCTCAGATCGGGCATTTGGAAAAACTCTGGATTGAAATACCAGCACAAAATCTTCTGGTTTGTAATTTTCGAGCTCTTGGTTAGAAATCACTTGACCATCAATCCAAACTGCAAATTCATCTTTGTTTTTAAACGATTCAAATGCTTCGCTGTCTGGACTTTTCTTTTGTTGGGGCTTACTCGAAAACTTTAACCTATCTTTTTCATTTTCAGAGAGCTCAAAATATCTTTTTTGAGTATAATCCATTTGCTCACTTTCAATTAGGAAGATGGCATCTCTGAAGTATCGCTCTTTTTCAATCTCCTTATGTTCAGGTTGATTAGAGCTTGAGCCTCCCTGAAACTTTATTTTTCTAATATTATTTGTAGCCAGCAAATTCTGAATATCAGCAACCTCCCCCATTTTTATTGCTGGAGCAGATTTTAATTCAACGATTAGACTTTCAGCATCATATTTTACCAACTCTTGAGTAAGCTGCTCTTTACTAATTTTATTTCCTTCCCAATAAATTTCACCCTCCTCATTCAGCTGAAGCGAAACTGTCGTAACAGATTGATTTAATAAATTATTACTGTCTTCTACATTTTCTTGAGCTAAAGAGCTAACCACAGTTTTTTCTGCAAATAGCCAAATCATTGCACCTAAAAAGACAACTAAGCAGGTCAATTTTAGGATTTTTATTCCGGGATTTGAAGGCTTTTTCATCATGTCGAATCGTTTTTTGGTGAGGGAAAAATTCAAATTACTTCCGAGAGCAAAGCTTTGTCGACCCGAAAGGATAGCTAATAGGAGGTTTTGATAATCTGAAACAGGCATTTTCCTAACCACCTGTTGATCAGCTATAAATTCATGGTTAAGTCGAATAGCCATTCTGGCTAAATAGAGCCCGGGGTGGAACCAAAGCAAAACCAGCAAAGCTTCTACGAAGAGCGTGTCCCAACTGTGTTTTTGATGAACATGACATTGCTCATGCAGAAAAATTGCCTCTGGCATTCCTTCCTTTTCAAAAGGCTCTTTGGGATAAAAAATGTATTTCAGAAAGGAGAAAGGGGATATTGGCTGTTTCAACAATACCAAATTTTCCTTCCTGTAGACTATTTTTGGATTGGTTCGGATCTGATTTTGGATTCGGTAAATATTTCGGATGAACCTCAACAGAAAAATTACCATTCCCAAGAAATAAACGCCCCACAATATGGTGATCCAAGGGATCTCGACCTTTTTTGTTTGGTCTGGGATAGTTGAGTTTAGCTGAATACCTTCATCTTCTTGAATAATGGATTCCAGGTAAGGCCTTTCCGTCTCGTTTTCGGAAATAAGAAAAGGTTCTACAGGAACTTCCTGTTTCACTTCAATGGTCAATAGAGGGATCAAAAAAGAAGCAACGATCGCAGCTAGTAAAAAGAAACGATTGAATTGATAGAGCACCTCCCGCTGTAGAAATAGCCTATAAAACAAAAGCAATAGCAGCAAGCAAAGTATTGATTTGAGCAAGTATTCCATCAGTCCTTTTGATTTAATTGATCTTCTATTAAAGATTTTAGCTCTTGGAGCTCCTTTTTAGACAAATCTGTTTCTTGAGTAAAAAATGAGGCAAACTGCCCAGGAGAATCATTGAAAAAATTTTTGATCAAACCCTTGAGCTGTCTGGAAAAATAAATCTCTTTAGAAACCAGAGGAAAGTATTGTCGATTATTCCCCACAGCTTTATAAGCCACATACTTTTTGTCCTGCATTCTTTTTAAAAGCGTGGAAACAGTTGTTGCAGCAGGCTTGGGTTCTGGATAAGCTTCAAGTAAATCTTTCATGAATGCCTTACCCAAATGCCATAGATAACTCATCAGTTCTTCTTCACTCTTAGATAGTTTCATATCAGAATTATTAAGATTATTCTACAAATGTAGAATTAAAACTAATTTCTACAAGTGTAGAATTGAATTTTAACAATTATTTATAATGATCTAAACTTCAAACAAATAAAATTCAGGTTTAAAAACATTTGGCTTACAGTAGCTATTTGAATTGAATTTGAAAGAAGTAGTGTTTAGACTTTCTCAGAAAAATCAATTCAACTACCAGATACAAAACAGAAAAGCTAAATTTGAAATTAAGTCTCTGAATTATTCTAATTTCGAAACTTGCTCAACCTAGAGAACTACATGTTAGCCGAATATAAACGATTAAAAGAGGATAGGGATTTTATAAAGCATTGGAAAAAGTGGGGCCCCTATCTCACTGAGAGGCAGTGGGGAACCGTTCGGGAAGATTATAGTCCCGATGGATCTGCCTGGGAAAACGTGACCCACGATGATGCCAGAAGTAAAGCCTATCGCTGGGGAGAAGAAGGAATAGCCGGAATCTCCGACTACAAGCAGAAGCTTTGTCATGCCTGGGCTTTTTGGAATGGCAAAGATCCTTTTATAAAAGAGCGCCTTTTTGGACTTACCGGAAATCAGGGAAATCACGGAGAAGATGTCAAGGAAATCTACTATTACCTTGACTCAACACCTACCCATTCCTACATGAAGATGCTTTATAAGTATCCTCAAGCGGAATTCCCCTATCAAAAACTCATTGAAGAAAGTAAAAGAAGGGGCAAAACTGACCCTGAATTTGAACTTATAGATACTGGAGTATTCGATGATGATAGGTACTTCGATATTTTTATCGAATATGCCAAACATGATTTTGAGGATATTATTGCCAAAGCCACCATTCACAACAGAGGACCGGAAAAAGCCACCATTTGGGTGATGCCAACCTTCTGGTTTAGAAAAACCTGGTTTACCGGGCATGAACCCTTCATGCCCAAAATCAGCTTGACAAAATCCAATCGAATTAAAGCATTCAGCCCTAAGTCAGGTAATTATTCCATTTCCTTTGAAGGGAATCCGGATGTTCGTTTTTGCGATAATGAGACCAACCGGGAGCGCTTATATGGAATCCCGAATGAAAGAAACTTTACCAAAGATGCCATCAATGACTTTGTAGTCCATGGAGACGAAAGGAAACTGAATCCTGCTTTCCATGGTACCAAGGCAGCAGCTATTTACAAACTGGAGATACCTGCAGGAGAAAGTGCCGTGGTGAATCTACGTATGCAGCATCAATTGGATGATAATCCATTAGAAGCCTGTGATCCCTGCTTGGAACAAAGAAAAAAAGAAGCAGATGAATTCTACTCAAAACTTCAGCATCGCGTAACTGATCCGGATCTTAAAAGAATTCAACGCCAGGCTTTTGCCGGGATGATGTGGTCCAAACAATTTTACTACTACGATGTAGAGCGTTGGCTGGAAGGCGATCCCGGAAGGTATGTTCCGCCAAAAGAGCGAAAAAAAGGAAGAAATCATCATTGGAGGCACCTTCAAAACTATGATATCATCTCCATGCCTGATAAATGGGAGTATCCCTGGTACGCGGCATGGGACTTAGCTTTTCACTGTATTCCCATTGCCAGAATTGACCCTGAATTTGCAAAAGATCAGCTACTCCTGCTGCTGAATGAATGGTACATGCATCCCAATGGTCAAATTCCTGCCTATGAATGGAATTTCTCAGACGTAAACCCTCCTGTGCATGCTTATGCGGTACAGCGGGTATACCAGATTGACAAAAAAGCCAATGGAGGCAAAGGAGATCAGGATTTTTTGGAGAGAGCACTACATAAGCTGATGCTGAATTTTACCTGGTGGGTCAATCAAAAAGACTCCGATGGGAAAAATATCTTTGAAGGTGGCTTCTTGGGATTGGATAATATCTCCCTTTTTGACAGAAGCCATGCACAACACTATCAGGGGAAATTAGAACAGGCTGATGCCACTTCTTGGATGGCTATGTTTTCATTAAACATGCTCCGCATTTCCCTGGACCTTTGTGAATTCAATAAGGTGTACCAGTTCACTGCCACCAAATTCCTAGAGCACTTTCTATATATAGCAGGGGCAATGAATAATATCTCCGCTGAACATATATCCTTATGGGATGATGATGACAGCTTCTTTTATGATATTTTCCACGTGCCTGGCAAGGAATCTAAAAAAATGAAGGTTCGCTCCATAGTAGGCTTAATTCCGCTATTTGCCGTAGAACCTATTCGCGAAGATTTGTTCGATCAATTACCGGAGTTTAAGAAAAGGCTGGACTTCTTTCTACGGGAAAAACCCAAACTAGCTGCCTTGGTTTCTAGCTGGATCCAACCTGGATACGATAAGAGAAGGCTTTTCTCCCTATTGAGAGGACACAGAATGAAGAGCGTTCTTCATAAGATGCTCGACTCAGAGGAGTTTTTGAGTGAATTTGGAATTAGGTCTCTATCTAAATTCCATCAAAGGCATCCTTATACCATGAAAATCAATGGGGATACTTTCTCAATCAAATACACTCCGGGAGAATCGGATACTCGAATGTTTGGAGGTAATTCCAATTGGAGAGGTCCGATCTGGTTTCCGATCAACTACCTAATCATAGAGTCCTTGAAAAAGTTTGATTTCTATTATGGAGGTGACTTTTCTATTGAATATCCAACCGGTTCAGGGAATTTCATGACCATGGATTTGATAGCCAAGGAACTTTCCATGCGCTGCATCAAGATCTTTACCAAAGATGAAAACGGGCACCGACCAGTGTATGGCAATCAGCAGAAATTCCAGAACGATCCTCATTTCAAAGATTATATCCTTTTTTATGAGTACTTCCATGGAGACAGTGGAAAAGGACTGGGAGCATCCCATCAAACAGGTTGGACGGGATTAGTTGCGGAGATGATCCATAAATTTTATAAAGAGAAAACACCTTTAAAATATGGCGCTGCTACCCTATTTAGAAGCTAATAGAATAGAAGCGGGTTGCGATGAAGTGGGTAGAGGATGTTTGGCAGGTCCGGTTGTTGCCGCTGCTGTAATCCTACCTGCTGATTATGAAAATCCTTGGATCAATGATTCCAAAAAATTGGGGAAATACCAAAGGGAGGAATTGATCGAGGAGATCAAATACAAGTCCTTAGACTGGGCTATTGCAGAAGCAACGGTCGCCGAAATAGATCAGATCAATATTTTGAATGCCTCTTTTCTTGCGATGAGTCGTGCAATAGAAATGCTGAAGATAAAGCCTGAACATTTACTTATTGACGGCAACAGATGGAGATCTAAATTGGAATACTCTTACTCATGCATCATTAAGGGAGATGGCAAATTCGCTAGTATTGCCGCTGCATCTATTTTGGCAAAAGTTCATAGAGACCAAATGATGGAAGACTTAGCAAACTCATTTCCTCATTATGGATGGGAAAGTAACGTAGGATACCCGACCAAGACACACAGAGAAGGAATCCAAAAGCATGGAATCAGTCCTTGGCATAGAAAAAGTTTTCAGCTTTTGCCTCGACAATTGGATTTGGGACTCAAATGAAAAGAAAAAGCCAGCAATCAGAAACTGCTGGCTTTATTTATTTTAAGGGTGATTTTACTTTTCTTTTTTCTCTATAATTCGTTCGAAGACTAATTTACCTGCTCCTGGATTTTGACTGATGGGCTGAAGCACCAACTTATTGGCGTCAAACTCTACAATTTTTGCCTGCCTAACTTCATTGCCCTCATAGATTGTCAGGATATTTTGATCATCCAATTTGACTTTGGCCTTTTTAAGTACCAATTGCTGATTTTCAAAATCTGTAAATTTCAATGAGTCACCGGCAGAAAACTGGTAAACAGTGCTTTCAAGTCTATACTGAATTCTGTATTGCATATTGGCTTGAGTCGCCGAATCTGCATTTAAAAATTGTGGGGATTTTCTAATTCTTTCTATTCCGTCAAAATAAACCAACTGCCACTTTCCAAAAAGCTCTTGTATTTGGATTTGATTGATATTCAGAAAAAAAGAAAGAATCAATGCAGGGATCAGGGTAAGACTATTCATGTCTTCATTCGTACAATTTTGTTGCCAAAATTAAATTTTTCCCTATTGAGGAACATTAACATTTAAAAATGGAATCCATTCGGAAGCTTGTCGCTCTGCGTAATCTGCCAAAAAATAAGCTAGTGTAGGCTTAAATGGAGTGGTTTTCAAGGTTAAACCTGCCTGATCCGGAGTCTTGTCTCCTTTGTTGACATTGCAACGATTACAGGCCGTAACCAGGTTGGTCCAATTGGTTTTCCCTCCTTTGGATTTAGGAATCACATGGTCAATTGTAAGGTGGCGCTGACTTCCACAATATTGACACTCTCCTCTATCCCTTCTAAAGAGATTGGCTCTATTTAATAAAACCCCACGGTAGGGAATATTTTTATATTGATTTAGCCGAATGACAGCAGGATAAGCAAAGGAGCGACTTACCGTCCGAATTTCTAGGAGTTCATAGGTTGAAAGTACATTTGCCTTTTCCAAAAGGGTTAACACCAATGCTTTTTGCACAGTTACCACCGCAACGGGAGAATGATCCAAATTCAACACCAAAACTCGCTTTTCCATACCTATACAACTACCGTTCTTGCCTCCAAAACCACTTGATGAGATTGATTGTTTTTCAAAAAAGCCTGCCACTCGTCCAAATCAGAAACTTTAATCCGATTATCCATCCAAAGGACTTCTTCCATTCCCAAATAAATTGCAAATGAGTCTTTGGCAGTTTTTTCATCATGAAAAATAAATAAATCTCCCGGCATCGCATGATTAAAAGGGATGATTCTTCCCGGTAATTGGTCTGAATACCAGTTATACCCACCAATGGTATAAATTAATGCAAAGCCCAGCATCTCATCGAGCCCAAAAATACTTCTCCCTCCTGCTTGCCAAGGAGCATTGACATACTTCAAAGCAATATCTATCAACTGTTCCCGATCTGCTTTCAAAGCATGACTCCTGGTGGTTCCGGTAAAGCCAATATGATCCTGCCAATTGAATAATTCCAAATCAGAAAAATGGAGCCTGCTCCCGGGAAGTAGGTATAGGTTTGTGCCCAGATACTCAATGGCAGCAATGGGACTAGTTACAATTTGATAATCCTGATTGAGGAAATTCTGATAATCTCCTCCTGAAATTTCTTTTAATGATTTGGCGCTAATCCAACCTCCCATCTGGGAGTCTTCATGAAAAATACGATACCAGGTTCGGCCAGAATTCACTGCCAACACCTGATAGCACTCACCAAAAAGCAATTGGGTTTGGAGTGCTGAGTCTACTGTAGGTTTTCGATAAACCGGCAAGATGGTTTGCCGGCATATTCCGAATATTTCATTTAAGGGCCATTCGCTGGAGTTCTCTTTTGGCATCTTTTTCCTTCAGATCCTGTCTCTTGTCGTGTAATTTTTTACCTCGACCCAAAGCAATTTCCATTTTTGCTTTTCCACGGTCATTGATAAATATACGAACCGGAATGATAGTAAGACCTTTTTCCTGCGACTTAGTTTCGAGTTTTTCCAGTTCTTTTTTACTTAAAAGCAACTTTCTATCTCTCACAGCCTCATGATTATAGCTTGAAGCCATAGAATATGGGGCAATATGCATCTGTCGCACGTACAATTCCCCATCCAAAAAAATACAAAAGGCCTCAGTCAAAGACACCTTACTCTCTCGGATGGACTTGATCTCAGTGCCTTTCAGCACCATTCCCGCTACATAGGTATCTATAAACTCAAACTGAAAGCTAGCCTTTCGGTTTTTGATATTGATATGCTTCTCAAATTTATTGACTTTGGTAGCCATATTAGATTTTCATTTTTGCTAAAGGAGTGACATCCATGGATGAAAAATCTCCTTTTAAGTATTTGAAATGGGCTGCCATGGCAATCATGGCTGCATTATCCGTACAATATTCAAATTTCGGAATAAAAATATTCCAGCCTCTTTTTGTGGCCAAATCAGTCAGAGCATTTCTCAAACCTGAATTAGCTGAGACTCCCCCTGCTATAGCTACATCCTTCACGCCATATTGTTTGACGGCTGCCTTCAATTTGATCAGCAACATTTCAATAAGACTATGCTGTATACTGGCGCATAGGTCATTCAGATTTTCCTCAATGAAGGCAGGATTCTGCTGCAGTTGATCTCTCAAGAAATATAAAACCGCAGTTTTGATTCCACTAAAAGAATAATCCAATTCAGGCATGCGAGTGATGGGAAACTCAAAAGCTTTTGGATTTCCTGACTGAGCATGTTTATCGATCAAAGGCCCACCCGGATAAGGTAAACCTAGCAATTTGGCTGTTTTGTCAAATGCCTCCCCTACTGCATCATCCCTTGTCTCTCCAATGACCTGCATATCCAGGTAATTATTGACTAAGACCAACTGCGTGTGCCCTCCACTGACTGTCAGACAAATAAATGGGAAATTAGGCTTAGGGTCCTCAATGAAATGAGCCAATACGTGAGCCTGCATGTGGTTGATCTCAATCAGCGGAATCTTCAAAGCATAAGCCATGGATTTGGCGAAACTTACTCCCACGAGCAAGGCTCCCATGAGACCCGGTCCTCTGGTAAAGGCAATTGCACTGAGATCTTTCTTATTGATCCCGGAAGACTCCAAAGCCTCGTGCACCACAGGAATAATATTCTCCTGATGCGCTCTAGAGGCTAACTCGGGAACAACACCCCCATATTTTTCGTGGACTGATTGTGTGGCCACAATATTATTAAGTACTTTGCCATTTAAGATTATAGAGGCAGAAGTCTCGTCACACGAGGACTCAATTGCTAGAATAGAAATATCGTTGGTATCCATTGGAAAAGAACGCGAAAGTTACGGATTTTTTATACAAAGCCTTTCGAATACTCCTTTGGGTAATCTTAATGCTGGTGATCAGTGTAATAGCACTGGCTTTGCTTCTCCAAACCCCCAAGTTTCAAAATTGGGCTGTAGATAAATTAACAGGATATCTCAATAAAAATTCCCAGTTCACCACCAATATTGATAGGATTGACCTGAATTGGTGGGACGCCTTGGAAATCTCCGGTTTGGAAGTAAAAGACCACCGAGACAGCATTATGCTGTCTGCAAATCGCGCATTTATTGATTTTCAACTGCAGTCCTTGCTTCCTCCAAACAATCCCTCTTTGGATGAGGTAAGATTGGAAAGAGCTACAGTACAATTTTTCACTCATGAGGGAGACTCATCTATGAATATCAATTCATGGATCAAAGAATTAAATGAACTCTTCGGTTCAGGTAAAAGCGGAGGATCTGCCAAATTTGGAATTGGCCAGATTGACCTAAGGAACTCCCGGTTTTCATTGGTCAATTACAACTTACCAGTCATAGAAAAAGGGCTGGACTATAACCACATGCGCTTCGCTGATATAGCCATCAGTGCCTCTGATTTTTACGTAGATGGAGATGAAATTGGAGTTGATATAGGTCTTCTGACAGGTGTAGAGCAAGGCTCAGGATTGACGATCAAAGAATTGCAAACTCAGCTCACATACTCTTCCGAATTTCTTGAGTTTGATAAATTAAATCTGATTACCAACCAAAGTCATATCAAGGATTTTTTAAGATTCGAATATGCTAGTCCAAGTGCTTTCTCGGATTTCATCAATAAGGTAGTCGTCATCACCAGAATGAAGGAAACAGTACTCAGTCTGGAGGATTTACGTTTTTTTGCACCTACACTTCCAGACATTGAGGATGCCATCATCCTAACAGGAGAGGTACAAGGACCTGTTTCAGATATAAGATCCGAGGAATTCCTCCTAAGATTGGGAAAGAAAACGGAAATATTTGGATCCTTCCGATTGGACGGCCTTCCCAATTTTGAGGAAACCTACATCAATCTTTCTCTACAAAACTCCACTATCGAAGCCAGTGATTTAGGCCCCTATTTAAGCCCTGAAATTGAAAAAGAGATTCGTAAATTTAAAACGATCCGACTTAGTGCCGATTTTGCAGGTTTACCAAGCAGATTCACAACGAATGGACAGTTCCGTACTGGCATAGGGGAATTAAACGGACGTGTCAATTTTGATCAAAAAGACGGCGTAAACTCGATCGTCTCAAAAGTTTCCATCAAAAATCTAGATCTGGGTGTCTTGGCTGAAAATCCGGAATTGCTCCAAAAAATCAGCTTAGAGGGGAATGTCAATCTAAAGGGTAAAAGCAAAGAGGATATCCTGATCGGCTTGGATGCGGTGATTTCAAAATTGGGAATTAATGGATACACCTACTCCAATATTCGAACGGATGCGAATTATGGATTGGACCTTTTTGAGGGAAACTTATCCATATCCGATCCAAATTTGAAACTGAAAGCTTCAGGAACCATCAATCTGAGAGATACCTCTGAGGCTATCAACATCCGAATGCAGCTGGACACCGCGAATTTAGACCAAATGCGTCTGACAGATGTGGCAACTTCCTTATCTGGAGATTTTGAAATTGATACCAGAGGGATCAATATTGATGTACTAACTGGAATCATGCGCTTCAAAGATATAGCCATAGGCTATGACGGCAGATCTCTGGAATTAGGCGACTTTTTCTTTCAATCCTTATTTGCGGGAGGTACGCGAACTATGTCTCTCAACTCAGATTACATTGTGGCTGGTGCTTCTGGAAGATTTGAACTAGAGCAAATGGCGAAGGATTTACCAGTATTATTCAATCAATATCTAGCTATCCTTTTCAAGCAAAAACCTCCCGTTGCCGATATTGAAGAATACTTCAATAAGGAGTACAAACTGGATTTGAATATTCGTTTAATCGATATTAATCCGCTTTTAAAACTCTTTCAACCGGAATACAGAATCTCCAAAAATACGCTGATTGAAGGAGCGTTTTATCAAACACCGGAGAACACGATTTTCAACTTTTTTACCAGTATTGACACGATTCAATACAAAAATAATATAGCCAGAAATGTCAATATTGACTTCAATACATCCAAACTTATCAATAGTGAAGATGTATTGGCTTCCTTCTACGTTTTCTCCAAATCCCAAAAAATTGGGCAGTCCTTAGATTTCAGCAATTTTGGATTCGAGGCGATTTGGAGTAATGAAGCTTTGAATTTGGACTTTGCTTTGGATCAGGACTCAACCCGAAGCAAGGCTAGAATCAAAGCCCTGGCTCAATTTACTCCTACCCAGACTAGTATCAATTTTGAACCGTCTCAACTTATAGTGCTGGATAGTGAATGGAAATTTGACCCAAATAATGAGATCAGGATTGAATCAGAAAAAATCGCTTTTGATAATGTAAGGATACAGTCTGGAAATCAAGAAATAGACTTGGAAGGTATATTCAGCTCAAATCCTGAAGATGAATTTTATCTAACTATCTCAAATGTAAATGCCAATATCCTCAACACCTTAACTCCCCAAGCTTACGAAGGAGCCATCAATGGATCGGTTACTATCTCTGCGAGTGAGGAATTTGATAGAACTTTAAAAGCCCAAATTGAAATTGATTCTTTAAGCATCAATGAAATCATTGTAGGTGACTTTGTGGCCAGTGCAGATTTGCAGCAAAATATTCTCAATCTGACTTTAGAAAATTTTTTAAGTAAGAAAAAGGCTATTCAAATGAGCGGTACAGTTGATCTGGACTCTCAAGAGTTTGATTTGGCTGGGGAATTACGAAATGCCGAATTGGCGATTTTCGAACCCTTCTTATCCAATTACTTATCCAATATGGGTGGAACAGTTTCAGGAGATATCCAATTAACCGGAAACGTCACCAAACCTAGGCTATTGGGGCAGGGAAGAATTAATCAGGGCAAACTACGTGTAAATTATCTCAACGCCTTTTATCAACTGGATGGAAGCATCATTTTCGAACCGGGAGAAGTGAGTTTTGACCGTTTGGTAGCAAGGGATGTAAATGGCAACACTGCCAACTTAAACGGAGGTCTTAAATACCAAAGCCTCAATAATATCACGCTGGACATCAATGCCAGACTCAATAATTTCCAAGTATTGAATACTACTTCAAGAGATAATGAGGTGTTTTACGGAACAGCCTATGTGAGCGGTACCATAGACATTCTGGGTTCAACTTCCAATCTGGATATCAATGCGAGAGCGACCAGTCAACCCAATACACGAATTTTCATTCCTCTGACCAGTAGCAATGAGCAAGTGAGTGAAGAGTATATCCACATTATCAATATTCGGGATACTGTAAGAATGCAGGGTTTATCCGATGACATTAATAGACTGAATATAGAAAATGTCCGAATGAATTTTGTGCTGGATGTAACTCCTGATGCTTACACCGAAATCATCATTGACCCAAGGACAGAAGAAAAAATCTCCGGTAGAGGAAGAGGACTTTTAACCATGAATATTGATACACAGGGAAATTTCTCTTTGAGTGGAAGTTATGAAATCACCGAAGCGACCTATAATTTCTCCCTTTACAATGTTTTGAAAAAGGAGTTTACCGTAGAACCGGGCGGAAGAATCACTTGGTATGGAGATCCATATGAAGGCGTCATGAACCTTAAAGCAAAATATACGGAGACTGTATCTATCGCTCCTCTTTTAACCAGAAACTCCCTTCAGGATCAGCAAAGCACAAGTAATAGAAGATTTCCGGTAGAAGTAATCATGAACCTAAATGGAGAGCTTCTTTCACCGGATATCAATTTTGGATTTGACTTCTCCCAGTTCCCTAACACAGGAGATGTACAAACAGCAATTTCATCATTTCAGTCAAGGATCAACAACGATGAGCAGGAGATGAACCGTCAGGTTTTCTCTGTTATTATGACCCGTTCTTTCTCTCCAGAAGGCCAGTTCGCAGGGGTTAATTCATTCTCCAACAGTTTGGGACAATTACTTTCCTCCCAGCTAAACTCATTCTTGGGTCAAGTAGACAAAAACCTGGAAGTCAATTTTGATTTGGCTTCCTTGGATCAAAATGCGCTAGAAACTTTCCAATTGAGCGTTGCTTATACTTTCCTCGACGGAAGACTTCGGGTATCTCGAGACGGCGGATTTACGGACAATACAGGAAACGCAGATGCTGCGTCCATTATTGGAGACTGGCAGGCGGAATATTTATTAACTGATGATGGAGTTTATAGAATCAGGGTTTTCAACCGGAATAATTTCAACACCTTTACGTCACTGTCCCTTTCGAGAAATGTAAATACTTATGGGGTTTCAATTTCCCAAAACGTTTCCTTCAACTCTTTCTCTGAATTATTTCAAAAAATCACCCGAAAAAAGCAGAAAGCAGATCCCTTATACGAGGATTCTGACAACTATTTGAGATACAATCAAGATTCGGAAGAAAACTGGAAACCTATCAATTTAGACAATATTGAAAAGCGGCTCGACTCTTTGAAAGAGGAAAAAGTCAAGCAATATTTCAGAAAAGAAGAGGAGGATCAATAAACAATTTCCCCTCAGACTTACTTTTCTAAAAAAGTACATCCATGCAAAAAATCACAATTTTCTGGTTTCGTAGAGACCTGAGACTCGAAGACAATACGGGCTTGTATTATGCTTTGCAGCAGGAAGAAAATATATTGCCCCTTTTCATTTTTGACAGCAATATTTTAGACAAGCTGGAAGATAAACAAGATGCCAGAGTTCAGTTTATCCATGAGCAAATCACCTCAATTCACGGAGAGTTGAAGGATAAAGGAAGTTCTATCCTGGTAAAACATGGGAAGCCTATAGAGGTCTACCAAGAACTTTGCAAGGAATATTCGATTTCCTCTGTGTATACCAACCGAGATTATGAACCTTATGCCAAGGAGCGGGATCAGGAGGTGGAGAAATTTTTGAAGGAAAAAGACATAGAATTTTACACATTCAAGGATCAAATGATCTTTGAGCCCGGGGAGGTTTTAAATGGATCAGGAGAGTTTTATAAAGTCTTTACTCCTTACAGCAAAGTTTGGCTGGAGGAATTCAAAAAACAGAAAATAGAACCTCTCTCCTATTTTCACTGGAAAAATCTCGATGAAACAAAACCGTTTTCACTTCCGAGTTTGGAAGATATTGGTTTTGAAAAAACTGACATTAAAATCCCGTCCAATACAGTAGATAAGGATTTGATTTCTGAATACGACAAAACACGAAACTTTCCGGCAAAGGATGGTACCAGTAGACTGGGAATTCATCTTCGTTTTGGGACTATTTCTATTCGAAAGCTGGCCTTGGAAGCTGCCAAGCTGAATGATACCTATCTCAATGAATTGATTTGGAGAGAGTTTTATATGACTATTCTGGCCTATAATCCTCAGGTGGTTGATAAAGCATTCAAGCCCGCTTATGATCAAATTCCATGGAGAAATAACGAAGAAGAATTTAAGGCCTGGTGTGAGGGAAAAACAGGATACCCCATAGTCGACGCCGGAATGAGGGAACTGAATCAAACGGGCTACATGCATAATAGGGTGCGAATGATTGTGGCATCTTTCCTGACCAAACATTTGTTGATTGACTGGAGATGGGGTGAGGCTTACTTTGCTGCCAAATTATTGGATTATGAATTGGCTTCTAATAATGGAGGTTGGCAATGGGCTGCAGGAACCGGAACAGATGCACAGCCTTATTTCAGGGTATTCAATCCGGAGTCGCAAACTGAAAAGTTTGATAAAGATTTGAAGTATATTAAAGAATGGGTACCGGAATTTGGAACTGATAAGTATCCAAAACCGATTGTAGACCATAAATTTGCCCGACAAAGAGCACTGGACACTTATAAAAAAGCACTGGATCAATGAATATCGGAGACCGAGTAAGATTACTACATGGCAAAGAAGAAGGGATAATCAGAAAAATATCCTCAAGTGGCAGAATTGAGGTAGAAATTGAGGATGGTTTTGTAATTCCCGCCATGAAATCTGAAGCGGTCGTAATCTCAGAAGTAGAAAAATCCTATTTCGGTGAGAGTAAAGTTCAGGAAGATTTTTCGGAAATTCCTCAGGCTATTTCCGCTCCCAAAGACCAGGGAATTTATTTAGCATTTGTTCCCGTCAATGATCAAAACCTCAGTTTATATCTGATCAATGACTCGAAGCAAGATTATTTGGTTCATGTGTCTGAGGTATTCGGCAACAATCAGAGAACTCTTTTGGCAGAACAAGTTAAACCTGGGATTGCCAAAAAATTTAACGATAGACTGTTGAAAGAAATGGATGAATGGCCAGCTTTTTTGCTGCGTTTTATTCCCATTCAACAAAGGCTGGAAAAAGGTATTGCTCCTTTTGAAAGGCAGTTAAAAATCAAGCCGACCCAATTTTTCAAGCATTTAAGCACTGCTCCTTTTTTGAATAAATCTGCTTATTTGTTCCACTTGGAACAGACTACCAAAGAATTGGATATTCGGTCCTTGAACTACGAGTTGGAGCAGCTTAATCCCAAGCCGGAGGAAAAGCCTGTAAAGAAGCTTGCAAGAAGCATTGACCTTCATATTGAAGAGCTGGTGGAAGATCATCAATCCATGAGTAATTCTGAGAAATTACGGATTCAGCTAGAAACATTCGAAAGGAAATTGGATCAAGCTATTCAATCCGGAATGGATGAAATCACCTTTATTCATGGAATAGGAAATGGGGTCTTGAGAAAAGAAATTCATAAGCGATTGAGTCAATTGGGAAATATTAAGTACTTTCAAGACACACAGAAAGATCAGTGGGGTTACGGGGCAACTTTAGTAAGAATTTCCTAATTGATGCAGGTGAAAATCTCTCCTATTTTCCAGGCTTTTGAGCAGCAACATGCCGAGGCTAAGGAGCTATTTCTGACGCTTGGAAAACAAATTAAGTCCAAGAAAGCCATAGAACTTTACGGAAAATTGAGTTTTCTGGAAGTGTATGGAGACCTTTTGGCAAAAATCCATTTTGAAAAGCAAAGCTTGCAGTTCGATTTTTTCGCACCCTTCAGCAAGCTTCAAAAGAACCTGAGAAAAATCAATCATTTAAAGCTGGTTGAAAAAGGATTAAGGCAAAGAGAATTGAATCAGGATCTGACCTATAATTCTTATTCTACATTTGTTGACAAGCACAAAAAGGGACTTTATTCCGAAACCTTTGATATGGTAGTTGGCAGTTCCCTGAAAGTCTGGGATGAGTTTTTGGCAAAGTCTCAGGAAGCCAGTAAACAAATCAAGCCTTTGACCATCAATACTGCTATCAATCAGTTAATTGAGGAAGAGTTGGAGTTTTTCCACATCAATCAAAGACAAAGACTGGACAGCAAGGCCTTGAAAGATCTTTTTGAAGGCTTGAGAAAAATCATCATGCTGGAGAATCTATTACTGTATTTGGGCTTCAATTCCATATTTATTGACAGTATTCATGCAGAGATGGAAGCATTGAAGGAAAATCTCAAACCCTGGTATGCCAATCACTTGGAGTTACAATCCCTAACTCATTTTCTCTCAGATAAAGAAGATGTGTCTAAAAAATATGTTGCATGGGTGAAAGACCTTCATACAGAAAAAAAGAGCCTGACTTCCAAAGTTGAAAAGCAGGCTCAAAGTTTATTTCAGAAAATTTTGGCTTAATCAGATCCTTGACAAGGCAAAGGCCAAGTCATTTTTCAGGTCTTCAGCATCTTCAATTCCCACACTTAAACGAATTAAAGAATCCACCAATCCTACTTTTTCTCTTTCCTCTTTAGGAATGCTGGCATGGGTCATGGTTGCAGGATGCCCACATAGAGACTCTACTCCTCCTAGTGATTCTGCAAGAGAAAAAAGCTTGAAGCTTTCCATCACTTTTCTAGCGTCTTCCAGTTTATTGCCTTTAAGTGAAAATGAAATCATACCCCCAAAATCTCTCATTTGACTTTTTGCAATATCATGATTGGGATGATCTTCAAATCCAGGCCAATATACTTTTTCTACTTTCGGATGATTTTTTAAATAAGCTGCGATAGTTTTTCCATTCTGAGAATGTCGCTCCATTCTGATATGCAAAGTTTTGATTCCTCTCAATACCAAAAAACAATCTTGAGGGCCAGGAACGGCACCACAAGCATTTTGGATAAAAATTAATCTCTGAGCTAGTTCATCCTCGTTCACAACCAAGGCTCCCATCACTACATCAGAATGACCTCCCAAATATTTGGTAACGGAATGCATTACGATATCAGCTCCCAAGTCCAGTGGGTTTTGTAAAAACGGGGAAGCGAAAGTATTATCCACACCCAATAACAAATTATTCCCTTTGGCCAACTTAGACAGTGCTCTCAAATCCACAATATTCATCATGGGATTGGTGGGAGTCTCAGCCCAAATCATTTTGGTATTCTCGTTGATTTTTTCGGCGACCAAATCAACATTTGTCATGGGCACAAAGTGAAATTTGATCCCATACTTTTCATAAACCTTGGTAAACAAGCGGTAAGTACCACCATACAAATCACTGGTACTGATAATTTCATCCCCTGGATTAAACAGCTTGATTACAGCATCTATTGCCCCTAAGCCGGAAGAAAAACAAATTCCATGTTTTCCATTTTCCAAGGCCGCTAAATTATTTTGAAGGGCTGATCGTGTAGGATTATGTGTACGAGAATATTCATATCCCTGATGATCGCCGGGAGACCGCTGCACATAGGTAGAGGTCTGATAAATAGGAGTCATTATAGCACCGGTAGAGGGATCAGGCTCCACACCGGAATGAATGGCTTTGGTACCGAATTTCATGTGATTATGATTTGTTTTTTAATGGCCATAACTTGTCCCGAGTATCGGGATGAAATCCCTGCCTGCAGCAGGCAGGTCGCACAGTTTCCCCGATACATCGGGGCATGCCAGTGGGTGTCGTTCTCGTCGTGCTCGATTTCATTGGATTATTTTTATTAATGAATACAATATCCGAACAGGATCAAACTTAAATAAATTCCTTCCTGTATACTTGTAGTGGCGGGAGAAATCACTCCCTAAGGGTAACCAAATATGACAAAAAAGGGCAGTATTTTCAACTTCTTTCCCGATTACCTAAAAATTTATCCTTTAGCAACTTTAAGCTGGTTATGGGTGGTAGTTTGTCCTGCTTTGGGCAGCGCATGGATCCTAAAAAATTACCAACTGCTGCTAGCCTTTGATTCCCTTTCCTGGATTGCTTATCTACTCTTTATCTTGATTGCAAGTTTGGTAATGGGACTGGCTCTTTTACCTACTACTCTAAGTGCTGTCATCAGCGGTTTCCTGTTGGGCTGGACTGGATTACCCGCCATTATCCTCGCTTATTCCATGGCGAATGTCATAGGCTACTTTTTAGGCAAACTATTTAACTCCGGTCTCATAGAGCTATTGGAGGCCAAAAACCCTGAATTCTTAAACGAATTAGAAAAAAGGAAAAGCAATGAGGGCAAATTGATTTTCTTCATTAGAATCAGTCCTGTGATTCCATTCGCCATTTCTAATTTCTCATTTGCCTCCCTTCAGGTTCCCCTTCGCCAAGTGTTGATTTATGGGATTCCAGGAATGCTTCCAAGGACCATCTTGGCTTTTTTAGCAGGAATATTAGCCAATGATTTCTTAGGAGCGAGAGAAAAGCTGAATGATCCCATTCAAATAGGCTTTGTCCTCCTTTTTCTCCTAATCAGTATTTGGGGAATTTGGGTGAATTGGAAAAAATCTAAAGCTTAACGAAGCAAGTACATTTTGCCATAACCCCTGGTAAATCCACGATCACCAGCAGTAGGTCTATGCTCCATGAATTGTCCATTTTTTCGGATCAAAACTCTATAAATGTACACGCCATTGGCCAATTGATCTCCAAATTCATCTTTTCCGTCCCAAGCATATTCAGTGATATTATTCCCGATTCGGATAGGACCTAGCTCATCCTGCAAAATCTCCCTGACTACCTTTCCGGTCACAGTCATGATTTGAATTTTGATTTGATCCGGAACTTCCGAACCAGTCACAGTAAACACAAACCGGACACTGGTGCTGAATGGGTTTGGATAAGGATAGAAGTTTGAAATCTGTGACTCATTGACCACTTCAAAAGTAACCTCATAAGGCATAGGTGAGTCTTGATTCTGAACTTTGAGGGTATAGACTCCATCTTCTAAAGGACCTGGCTGGAAAGAAACTCTAAAGTCATTTTCATCACTGGCTGGAGTCCAAGTCAAGTTAGGATTGGAGAAATTTATTCTGGTAAAATCACAGGTATCACAATTCTTTTTCAGGAAAATATCCAATCCAACCGTGTCTGTTTTATGCAAAAACGATTGGTCATTTTTTAATATCGCATTGATCAAAACAGTCGGAGATACAATGTCCCCATCCATGATATATATCCCGTCAAAATTTACATCCAACAAGGACTGAGAATCATCTTCCTGAACAACAAAGTATGTTCCCACCTCGATTTGATTGTTTCTATAAGTTTGTTCTCGAAGAATTCTAGGATTGGCAAAAATCTCCAAAGTATTCTCCCCACCTTTTCCTATAGAGTTGAATTCTATGGTATGAGTAAAACTTTCTCCTGCCTTCAAAGCGGCAAATTTTTTAGAAAAGGATTCAACCTTTCTGGATTTTAGATTGGTCAGCTTCCAGTCCACCTGAATGGAATCCGGGAAGTCGTAAATAGAGACATTTTTAAACTCGAAGTTAAAACTACCTGATTCTCCTTCTCTAAGATTTACTCGATCTTGGTTGTTTTTCAAGATTAGCGCTCCTTCAGGTACGCCCTGAAAATTCACCTGCCATCTTTTTAGGTCGGCTGGAGCAGTTGAATTTGGATCATTCATCTCATACCGCAAGCGCAAATATGGATAGGACTGGGAATTGATAAAAGAAAGATCTAATTGGGAGGAATTCTCATTGCTGATTAACACCTCTTCTTCGCCGTTTTCTTTGACTCCCAAAATATCAAAATAGGTCTTCTCCTGCTCATTGATCCAAGGTCTATCCTTCACTGCCTGGAAAAAGTTTTCCCATGAACTGGCGGGTCCAATTCTAGGTGTGAAAATATAGCCTTCCGTCAGATAGCCTTTCAACTGAGACTTGAAAGAAAGAGTCTGCTTATTGGATGGCACTTCCATATTTGGATTCCCAACTATTTCCAAAGCTTCCCCTGGTTTCATCCCCTTTCTTCCATAAAGGATATAGGGATCACCAGTCTTGAGGGCACGAAGTGTAGCTTCACTTGCACCGAATTGCTTGATCAATTGATAGGCTTCCTCAGGCCAACTGTCAAATGTCACATTACCAACGGAGAAAATGATGACGAAATCTCCCTGCTCCACATTATTGGTAAACTCTCTTAAAATAGTTTGTCCAGGTGTAGTAATCCAGGCATTTTGAATACTTTGAATCAATTGAGGTGGTCTACCACAAGAGCGACCGTCCAAAATATCAAATCCAGGAACTGGGATAGGCAGGTATGGTTGAAGTGTTTTTTGCTGAAAAGTCACCAAGCCCAGAGATCCATTTGGGCAAAGTCGACTATTCGCATTATTTACGTTATCGATAATCTGAGGAACGTTATTCAGATAAAACTGCGTATTTCTAAAAGATAGGGTATCAACTGCAGAACCAACTGTAAATACTTCTACTCCAAGATTGACATCCTTGTAAACCAATTTTCTTTCAGCTTCATCGATGTTTAGATTACTCAACTGGTTTTCTGCGATTTGCTGGAAGGTTCTTTGCGTCCAGCCTTCTGGCCCATTTGGAATAAAGGAAAAGCTGGAACTGCTCCAAGAATCGGTTTCTCCCGGTCGTGGCTCTTGGAATTTTGTTCTCCAAAAATAAGTGACTGAATCAGCTCCCGGCAAAAGGTCAACTTTCCAAGTTGCCAAACCCTTAGAACTCAACCTAATCTCTTTTCGGTAAGCCGAGTTGAAATTGGAGGTCGTATCCATTTGCATGATTACTGTCCTGTCAGTAGGATTATTACCCGGCAACTGTGTGATTAAATCAATGGATTTTTGATTGACAATCCCATATTCCAGAGGATACAGATTGAGGGTTCCACTCAAAGGCACAAATTGAGAAATGGTAATCTGATTATTGGAAAAAGACATTTCCTCCACTTCTCTGGAAGGATTAATTTCTAAGATAATGGTGTTTTCACCGGCAGAAGCTACCCCTATGTTAGGGATAGAAAAGGAAAGACTGTCCAACCTACTAACAGCGGAAGTTTTTACTATTGGATAAGTAATTTCTTCTCCGGATGGAAGTCTTCTTCGAACTTGATAAGAAATGGAATCAAAGCCTACGATTCCTATATTTCTTAATACAAAATTCAATTTCAGACTATCAGAAAGGGCCGATATGGGATCATTGTCAAAACTTTCAATTCTAGCCTCAGATTCCGTGACAAAATAATCAGGTTTATCCGCCGGAAATAAGCGCAACGCTGGATCTCCCATCAGAATCATTTGTTCCATGTGAGAATAGTTTAGCGGAGCAGTACCGTACCTGCTCACAAAAAACCTTTCCGCCTCCATTTTTATTTCTCCTACAGAACGGTAGATCTTGGTGCTGTCGGCAAAGGCATTCAAATAAAAGGCATCAGAATACCTTCTTAAATACACATCCACCCCAATGGCTGAATTCGCCATGATATTAGAAGCTCCTTTATTAGGAGTGATGACCCAATCTTCACCTTGAGTATAATTGGTGCCAAAGGCACTACCGTAATCACAGCCATTAAACAGCATTACAGGATATTTTCCTTTATTCTGATAATTGATTGTTGGGTCAGAAGCGAAGCCGATATCAATATCCAAAATGGTTGGAGATCCATGTCCAAAGAAAGTCACCAAAGACCTTCCCTCATTCAAATCTCCCGTGATATCAATGACCTCCACCACACTATTGGACCGCTTTCTGTAGGTCGTCACATTTCCTCCTAGAAATGGTCCTTCAGCAATTCCTTTAAACCCGTTCAAAAAATTAAAATATCGGTTCAATTCGAACTCAGAAACCCCTCCACCTAAATGAAGTATTTCTTTTTGCCATGGAGCCTCCAAGCCCAGCAAGTCCTTTTCAATCGCTTTATAAAAATAATCTTCCAGCTGTTGAGAGTCCTTCGCAGGTATTCTCCCAATTGCCATGGCCGGTAGCTCAGGATTAGCTGGATCTAAATTGAGTGTAAAGACGACATCAGAAAAAGGATAACCACCTACCGGCACTAAATCTTGCTGAGTAAACACTGCCGGATTATTTCGATAGAAATAGGTAATACCACCCACACGAGCAGTACTGTAGATAGCCAAACCTCTTCCCGCCATCAAGATATGGGTAGGTTTATGGACAGGATAATAGGCCTTCAAAAATTCATAAAGTGCAATCGGAGATCTTTCACCATAACCAAATTGATCGTAGATATCCTCCATGATTAAGGTCAGGGTATCATAAGCACCGCCTTGAGGGGAAGCTCTATGTTCCGCATATGCTTTTAAGGGATTTTGAAAATTCTTAGAAGGCCTTTGTAAAGCTTTACTCCCTACCAAAATATAATCAGCGGCTTGACCAAGGTAGTCTCTGAATTTGATAGGTTTTACCTCAGTTACTTTCTGGATTACATCTTCATTTTCAAGCCAGATTTTACTTTCTTTTCCTTCTACCGCAGCTTGTAAACTTAGGTTTCCTGAATTTTTCGATAAGGAAACCCTAACCGGATTGGAAGGATCGGATATTTCAAGTGCCGCATAATTCCCTGCAATAGAAGAATATTGAATTTGCTGATTTCCAGCAGGATTGATTAGCAACTCTGATCCAAAATCACCAGTTCCTTTGTTTTTGGAATAGCGAATTTTAGCATAAGTAATAGATATATTATCCACAGCTTCAGGCCCAATCGGAGCTACGGAAATTACGATACTCCCATTGGCATTGAAATCCGTCATTCTGAGTGGAATTCTGGCAAAAACAGTATTAAATCCAGAAAAGTCCTGAACACCAACCTGCCTCTGACTGGTCCCGCTAACTCCTGCCGTTATTCTGGCCCGATGAGCATTCGCCGATCTTCCTGTCAAACCAATTTCCAAATAAGGATCTCCTGATGATGCTGGGACGCCTAATTCCCCAAAAGGAACCTGGCGGGTAGCTCCTTTTGAAATCACTGAGCTCATCCAGCCTTGACCCTGATCATAGCTAGAAAGGCGAAAGCCCAAGGTATAACTGATTCCAAGAGAATACTGATCGCTAAATACTTGAAGTCTTTCAGATTGATAAGACTGAATTTGTGGTGCAGTTGCTGCTGGAGTCCCTCTTACAGCCATTCGCTTACCTGGTGAATTAGCAATAGTCAAAAAGTAAGCGGTAGTATCGGTATGGGTGTTAAAATATGGATTAGGGATAGGCTTAACATCTCTATAAAGGATGGAGTCTAGCTTAGCATCATTTCTAATCCCATAAAAATCAATGTAGTCTCCCTCATTCAGTCTTCCGTCTTGCTCCCCTTCAATATAAATGGCCACTTCTTTTCCTCGATGAAACATCCGGATGTTTCGTGGGTCTGTGGTGCTAAGATTTATTCCTGCACTTTGAAGTGTTGCAGGGCTGATTCTGTAAATCCCATCCTTTGCAGTCGGAATCTTATAATAGACTTGATCATAGGAGTACCATATACCCTGCTGCGCAAAAAGTCCCAATGCTAGGCAACTCAGGAGATATGTAAGGAACAGCTTTTTCAATAGGTCCATCCTTTAAATTTTCGAAAATCGTCCTTCATTTTTTCCAGGGAAACTTTCACGGAAAACACATGGGAATAAGGTGTCTCTGAAACATTTCCTATATCAGAAAGCGCATAGTCAATTTGGAATTTTTCACTCAGCAAAACTCCCAAACCAGCACTTGGCATCATGCTCATAGACTTTTCACCATCAAAATCTTTGATATACTGAAAGTTGCTGACACCCGCTCGCAAGAATGCCAGCTTTTTATAGCCTAATTCCAAACCCATCTTTGGGTCTATGCTTAAAAGGGAGGTAGAAATAAGTGTATTTCTCTGCCCGTCAAAAGTCATATCCAAATCCACAGCAGTTAAGAGACTGAACTGTTTGCCAACAGTAAAACCATAGGTAAAGCTACTAATTGCTCGAGGCAAGGTTAGCTCGACTGAATTCACCGGAATCTCATTATTAGTCTGGGAGTAAATGTCTCTCACCAATTCCGCATTATGGGACCAAGCATTAAATGTTGTGGTGATATCCCTTAGCATTAAACCTAAAGTCAGGTTTTTTTTCACATACATTCCCCCCAAATCCAAACCAAAGCCCCAGGCATTTGCGAATTTTCCTACATTTCTATGAATCACTTTTGCATTAGCTCCGACTTTGAAATGATCAGATAAATCCCTGGCGTAAGTCAAGAGCAAAGCATAATCTGCTGCATTAAAAAACTGAATATTATTATAATTCAGCGCTCCATTAGCATCATAAAGGAAACGGGTATCAGGAATATCATCCACTCCAAACCTGATCAAAGAAATTGCTAATTGACTATCATTCTTGAGGGGTGTTGTGAAAGCCAGATAATCATATTGGGCAATTCCTGCAAAATATTCAGCATGCATGAGCATTGCCTCATATTGATGAGTGACCCCCATCAAGCCAGCAGGATTCCAATAAGCTGCTGTCACATCTCTGGTGGCAGACACCTGTGCTCCACCCATACCCAATGCTCTGGCTCCTACACCTATGTTCAAAAATTCATTGGAATATTTAGGGGTGAGGTCTTGGGAGAACGCCATTTCACTCTGACAACTGATTGCCAGAAGCAGGAAGAAAAAAATAAATTGAATAGTACTGTCTCCTTTCACAATCCCAAAATAACCAAAATCTTTTAGAAGCTTATAGTCCTCGAAAATAAGCATACAAATGTCCTGTATCTGTTCGCTGTCGGACACATAAATGTACGCATATTAACAAATCAAATAATCTTAAAATCATCGTCCGAAAATAATTTATTTTTTTTTCAACTTAAAAGATTAATTAAAAATTCCCTTTTACAGCTCAAAATCGATGTTTTATTTCAATAATGTATCACCTAGGGCATCAATAAAGCAAGGAATTAGGTTATACAAGGTAGCTTAGAAAAGATTGGTATCATTTTTCATTCATATAAAAGTGTCGGGAGAATGAATTCCCGAAAAAAACCACTAATCATGAACGTCGCCAACACACAAATTCAAATGCGAAAGGGACTTCTGGAGTTATGTGTTCTTCATATAATTTCCAGAGGGGAAGTTTACACTTCTGACCTGATCGATGAGCTTACCCAAGCTCAAATGATCGTGGTGGAAGGAACCCTGTATCCCCTACTCAATCGGCTCAAAACTGCTGCTTTGGTAGAGTATCGTTGGGTGGAGTCAGAATCCGGCCCGCCCAGAAAGTATTATTCCATCACAGAAAAAGGAAAAGACTTTCTCCAAACACTCACCGAAACTTGGGCATCTCTAGTCAATTCAACCCAAGAAATCACCTCCAAGAATTGATTAAAGTTTTGCACCGATCAGCAGACCCTAAATTGAAAAGACAATGAAAAAGACCATCAGCATCAATATTAGTGGAATTCTTTTCCACATAGAAGAAGACGGATATGATACGCTCAGAAAATACCTGGATGCAATCAATAAACATTTCTCTTCTTACAAAGACAATCAGGAAATCATCTCGGATATAGAAAACCGAATTGCGGAGATTTTCTTGAGCAACCTGAAAAACAACAAACAGGTAATCACAGCGGAGAACGTAGATAAACTCATCGAAAAAATGGGAACTATTGCTGATTTCGTATCAGTAGAGGAAACATTGGAAGAAGCAGATGAAGAAAAGGAATCTTCCAAGCAGGAGGATTTTTACAAATATGTAACTCCTCCGAATGCAGAAAAGAAAGGCTATAAGAAACTCATGAGAAATGAGCCCAAGAAAATTTTGGGTGGAGTTTGCGCCGGATTAGCAAATTATTTCTCAATCGACCCACTTTGGACCCGATTGATAGCTATCCTTTTGCTGTTTTCAGGAAATCTAAATTTAAGATTCGATGCCTTTGATATTTTCCCATGGGATAATTTCAGATTTAACTTAGGTCTGGGCTTCTTCGCCATTGTTGCCTACATAGTATTGTGGATTATCCTCCCAGTCTCCTACGATGTAGAGGAGGATAAAAACATCAAAAAACTCTATAGAAACCCCGATGATAAAGCTTTGGGTGGGGTAGCCAGTGGATTGGCAGCCTACTTTGGCGTAGAAGTCATCTGGACTAGACTGGCCTTTGTAGCCCTAACCTTGGCAGGAGGATCTGGTGTATTGATTTATTTGATTCTGTGGATCATTACTCCTGTGGCAACCTCGATCACTGAAAGAATTAGGATGAAAGGTGGAGAGATTACTTTGGATAACATTGATTCTACTCTTAAAGAAAATCTGAACCCACAGCCGCCTAAACCGGAATCTCAAACCAGAAAGATTCTCTTGGCGCCATTTCGGGTACTAGGCCAAGTGATTGATGCGCTAGGCAAAGCTTTGGGTCCATTGGGGTTATTCTTTCTGGCTGTGATCCGAGTGATTTTCGGTTTGATCGTATTCTTCATAGGATTATCCCTGACCATTGCTCCTATCATCGCCATGTCAGTGTATCTGGGAGTATTCACCACAGATGAATACCAGATCATGATGGATAATCTTCCCATAGAATTGATCTCCAATGTAATTCCTGTTTGGTTGGTAGTAGGCGCATCTTTCCTACTGATTATTCCGGGCATTCTTCTGATCCTTTCAGGCCTAAGTGTCTTGGTGAAAAAGAATCTGATTGGAAACAGATTTGGATTGGTAGCCTTTGCAGCTTGGATATTCTGTGTTGGAGTATGTGCCTTCCAAATCCCTAGAATTGTTGCTCAATTCAAAGAAGAGAACTGGTATAAAACCTCTGAGGCTTTGAATCCAAGCCCGGGAATTTTGATACTCCAACTTGACCCCTTGAGTGAGGAGGCAACTTTCAATGAAGTTTCTCTGAAATTGGAAGGTACTTCTGATTCTCTTCTGGTGTTGGATCAGGAATATTTCTCCCGTGGAAGAACGAAAGCAGAAGCCATGGAAAATGCAAAGGCCTTCCCTTACCAAGTGCAGGTGATGGACTCAGTTTTAACTTTCAGTGAAGGATTTGATATCAGCAATTTGGATAAATTCAGAGCTCAAAAACTAAAGCTCGTCTTGAAAATCCCTTACGATAAGCCATTTATTATGGAGAGATCTATTTTGGAAATCATCAGAAATACCTTGGGAAGAAATGGCTTTAGATCCTCAGATGTACGTTCCAGTACAGTTTGGGCATTCAATGAAGCTGGACTTGTCTGCCTTACATGCAAGGAAAATAATGAGTCGGAAGACGAGTTATTTGAGGAAGAAAAGCAAGTAGCTGACTCACTGACCCGAGCAAAATTGGATAGCATTTCCAAAGCAAAGTTTCTTCAAAACAATGAATAAAATCATTTATTATTTAAGAGAGGCATCCCAACAGATGCCTCTTTTTTTTGTAACTTCTCACAACTAAACAATAAACCCATGGATGTAACTGTAAAATTTTTGGGAGGCGCCGGATCCGTTACCGGCTCAAAATATTTAATTGACTTAGGAGAATTTGAATTTTTGGTGGACTGTGGACTCTTTCAGGGGAGAAGAGAACTTCGGGAAAGAAATTGGGATAAATTCCCCATGCCCTTGGAACAACTCGAGGCAGTAGTTATCACCCATGCTCATATGGATCATGTAGGCTATCTTCCAAGACTTGTTAAGCAAGGTTTTAAAGGTCCAATCTATTGCACTGAGGCTTCCTCGGAGTTAATCAAAATCCTGTTACTGGATTCCGGGAAACTGCAGGAAGAAGAAGCGGAATTTGCCAGAAAAAAGGGCTATTCCAGACATGATAATCCTCAACCATTATATACGGTAGAAGATGCTGAGGCCGTATTTCCCCTCTTGGTTCCCAAGGCTTTTGACCAAGCCTTTGAAATTCATCCTAAAGTGAAGGTTACTTATTTTCATGCGGGTCATATTTTAGGTGCAGCAATCACCAAAATTCTTATCAAAGGTAGCAGTCAGGAGAAAAAGTTGGTATTCTCTGGAGATTTAGGACGATTTCATGACCCACTGCTTTTCCCTCCTACGCTCATCCCTAAAGCCGATATTCTCTGGATAGAATCGACCTATGGGGATAGAATAGCACCTAAGGTCAAGCCTGAAGAAGAATTAGGATCAGCAATTCGTGATACTTTTGATCGCGGTGGATTGGTTATTATACCTTCATTTGCTGTTGGTCGAACCCAATTAGTTCTGTATTACCTGTTTAAATTAATGGAAAAAGGAAAAATCCCAAAGGTTCCGATTTTCCTGGACTCACCTATGGCTATTGATGCCACCAAACTCTACCTGGATTTTTCCACAGACCATCAATTAACTGCTGCATTGGAAGAGGATCAGCATCCTTTTAATCACCGGCAGTTACGCTACTTCCAAAAACAAGAGCAATCCATGTCACTCAACGAATACAGGGGCAATGCGATTATTGTCTCAGCATCCGGAATGGCAACTGGGGGAAGAGTCTTACACCACCTACATCATCACCTTCCTCATGAGAGAAATGGGGTCATTTTTGTGGGATTTCAGGCGGAAGGAACAAGAGGAAGAAGATTGGTAGAAGGAGAAAAATACATCACCATTTACGGAAATCAGGTTCCGGTCAATGCAAAAGTTTACCAGATTGACGGATTATCTGCACATGCCGACCAGGAAGAACTCATGGAATGGGCCGAGGGATTCACAGAAAGACCCAAAATGACCTTTATCATACATGGTGAAGAGAAGAGTGCCGAAGTTTTGGCTGATAAATTGAAAAATGAATTAAGCTGGAATACAACTATACCGAATTATCTGGAATCTGTAGTTTTGTTTGAAGGCATTTAAACTTATCTGATTATCCGCAATCATGCCAGTTGCCTTATTTTCTTTGCTTGACCGATTGGAAGACGATGACCGAAGCTTCCCGATTCTGATCTTTTGGGCTAATAATTGGCCATATTATTCTTATTACTCGTAAGAAATCGGATATTCATTTAAACTTATAGGATTATCTGAAATCTAGCCAATGGCCAATTCTCCATTTCGAATCGAGAAGGAAGACAGTGGACCGAAGCTAACCTAAATTGAATTTTCAGAAGAATCAAAAAAACAATTTCAAACTGATGAAATCGAGCACGACCCAAAGTGACACACAAAGAGACGCCCCGATGTATCGGGGAATCAATGCGAAGATTCCATCAGACCTTTGAAAAACAAATTATAACCAGATGAAAAATAAGATGTTATCCAGCCTTTTTATCATGCTTTTAGTAATACTTGCATTTTGCAAACCCATCAAACCAGAGGGTGAGGGAATCACAGGAACAGTGACATGGTTGGAAGGGAATCAAATGCCCATGATTGTAGAAGATGGCGAAAAACCCGAAGTAAATCCCAAAGGAGTCCCGGTACAAAGAACCTTGATTATTTATCCACTGACAAATTTGGCTGATGCCAAAGTGGAAGGAACCCTCTTTCAATCCATTTCTGGAGAACCAATCACCACGGTAACTACCGATGAAGAGGGACGCTACCTACTGGAGTTGGCTCCAGGTCGATATTCCATCTTCACACGGGAAGAAGATGGTCTCTTTGCCAATATTTTTGATGGGGATGGGAATATTCAGCCTGTTACCGTAAAAAAAGGAGAATGGACCTTGCTGGACATTGTGATTAATTACAAGGCGGTTTTTTGAAGGTAGAAATATGAAAGAAAGAGGCGAGAAGCGAGAAGCTAGAGCCGAGAAATCTGAAAGATAAAATTAGAAAGCTGAAAATTTGTGCATCACTAAATAACATTGATCGTTTGAGTCAATATCACAACTAACTGTAATCCAAAGTTTTAACAATTAATCGAAAAAAAAATCTGATTTTTTTCAAACTTGATGCAACGTTTTTTAACATCTCTACATCTACCTATTTGAAAGCTATTTGGAATGTTCAGTAGAACCAACTTTTCAGACGAACCAACATTGATTAAAGCATGCCTCAAGGGTGATCGGTCAGCCCAGCGACATCTTTATGATGTGTACTCCGGAAAGTTTCTGGCCATCTGCATCCGATATCTTAAAAATCGGGAACATGCCGAAGATGTGATGATAGAAAGCTTTATGAAGATATTCGAAAAACTCCCCCAATATCAAGCCAAGGGAAGTTTTGAAGGTTGGATGAAGCGAATCGTAGTCACTCAGGCTTTGATGACCTTGAGAAGCAATCGTCATCTGATGATGGAAGTTCATGTGGAAGAGGATGTGGAGTACGAACATCACCATTATGAAACCAAACATCTGGAAGCTCAAGATCTGATGGAATTAGTAGAAAGCCTACCGGTAGGCTATCGAACCGTCTTCAACCTTTATGCAATTGAGGGCTACGCACATCAGGAAATTGCCGAGCTGCTAGGTATTAGTGAAAGTACTTCCAAGTCACAACTGAATAGAGCAAGGAATGTGTTGAAAGAAAAAATTGCCACCCAACAACTCAAAGAAAGGAGAATCAATGGCTAAGAAAACAGAAAATATGGATCAGCTATTTCGGGATAAACTGGAAAATCACCAGGTAAAACCGAGTAAGCTAGCTTGGGAGAGATTGGAAAACCATCTCCCTCAAAGCAAAACCAAGCTTTCTACCTATTGGTGGGCTGCTGCAGCAGCAATCCTTCTCTTATTTACGGTGGGTTCCCTGTTCTGGCCAGCTCAAAATCCTTTAGAAGAAGAAATTCTAGCGGAAAAAGTGGAATCTTCTTCAAATGAAGAGGAAACAACTAACCAAGTTCCTGTCGAGATTGAAACGACTGAGAATCCGATTGAAATCATTGAAGAAAAAGAGTCAGCTAAAGTTGATAAAAGTTCTAATAGAGAGGCTCAACCCAAAAAGAATAACAATTCATCTTATCAGAAGCAATTAGAACCCAACAAGCAATTGATCGCTCAAAACGAAACTGCTCCTGAAAGAGAAGCAATCATTGAAAAGCCAATTGCTGAACCATTAAAGGGTTTGGAGGCTGAGATCCCCCAAATCAAACCTTTAGATCTGAATGCAACTGTAGCAGAACTTCAACCTACTGCTGAGGAAGCTCCTGCTTATAAAGTGACCATTGTGTCTAACGGAATTAAAGAAGACAAAAACCTGATTTCCGGAATCGGAAAAAAAGTAGATCAGGTAGAAGGAATATTGGGAAAAGTGGATGAAGGGTTTGCCACCTTACAAGATGCCAAAAACAGCTTATTCACCTCCCTAACGAGCAAAAAAGAAAAAGTGACCGAAAAGCCATAAATAAAAACCAACCTATTATTTAACAAAGAGCAATGGAGTCCTCGGAAACAAAAAGGCTGTCTCAAAAGTGCAATTTGTCACATTGAGCGGAGTCGAAATGTAGACCACAACCAAAGAGACGACCTTCGACTACCTGTCTGACGTCAGGCAGGCGCTCAGGCTGACACCAGGGCTACTTATGAGACAGCCTCAACGAGAATCCAAAAGATCGCTTAAAGACAATAAAACTATGAAAAAGTATCTGCTATTATTTTGCCTGATGGCCATGGTTCAAGTCGCTTTTGCAGCTAAACTGCCATCCCTTGATACAGAAATCAATAAGGACTCTGTCATCGTAGAATTCGGAAAGTCCGGAAAGGTAGTCATCATTGTAGAAAGCAAAGAAGACTTCGAAAAGCTTAAAATGATGAACATTGATGAAATCATTAAAAGCTTAGACTTACAGGAAAACAAAGAGACCGGAGAGTTAACCATCGTTCAGATCCAGAAAAAAGACGGCAGCACCAAGGATGTGGTGAAAGTTAGAGAAGAAGGTGCTGAAACTGAAGTAAACATCGGACGGATGAGGGTACTTGTGGATGAATCTGGTCAAAATACCAAGGTGAAAATTGAATCCGGAGCTAAGAAAACAGTTGACCCATCTTTCAAAACCAACTTTAACATTGATCTCGGTGTCAGCAACTATCTCAGCCCAGATGGAGGGTTTCCAACATCTGATAATCCCTATGCAGTCAAAGGCTGGGGAAGCTGGAATGTGGGATTGAACTGGATGGCTGCCCAGCGAATTTCAAAAGGTTTCTATTGGGATTTCGGATTAGGTTTTCAATTCTACAATTTCAAGTTTGAAAACAAGGACTTCCAGGCTGTTCGCGGGGATGAAATGATTGAATTTATCCAAAGAAATGATGTGGATGGATTCAAAAGCAAGATTTCCGCATCCTATATCACAGCCATGACCATGCTGGAACTGGATTTTGGAAAAATGAATGACAATGGCAAAAAAGGCCTACGCATTGCTGCAGGACCTTATGCAGGCTATAGATTAGGAGGTAGATCCAAATTCATTTACCGAGAGCTTGACGGTTCGGGAAGGAAAAAAGACAAACAGGATACCGGTCTTTACCTTCAAAACTTCCGATACGGTATCCGGGGAGAGATCGGTGTAGGAAGAGTAACTTTCTTTACCACTTACGACTTAAATACGCTTTTCCAGGATCAAAAAGGTCCTGAACTGAATCCAATTTCATTCGGAATAGTCTTTTAATCAGGGGGAGAGCCATCTCCCCCAATTACCTAACCAACTACTTATTATGAAAAATTTTCTAGCTACAATACTTGCCATTTTCATGGCATCTGGCTGGGCCTTTGCCCAAGAAACCGAATCAAAATCCATTGTTAAAACCAAAGAATTTTCCATGCTGGGAATGGAGTGGACCATGAATAAATTTGAAGATGGTACCAAAGAGTGGAATTTTGAAAATGACCAAGAAACCAAAACCTTTGTGAAGCCTAAGCCTTCCAAATTTGACTCGGATTTGAATATTGATCTGGGTATTAATGTTTGGACTCCTTCAGATGATCTTCCGGCTACCAAAGCTTGGGGTTCCTGGAATGTAGGACTCAACTGGGTTGGAGATTGGAAAGCGGCAAAAAACTTTCACCTAAAAACCGGAATAGGCGTTTCTTGGTATAATTACAAACTGGAAAACCGAAACCTCATCATTGAAAAATCTCCTAACGGAATAGAGTTCAATGAGTTTACAAACGGCGTAGGCACCAAATCCAAGTTATCGGCATCCTATGCAAATCTTTCCTTGGTTCCTACTTTGATGACCAGCAATCAAAAAGTAAGAATCGGACTTGGAGGATATGCTGGTTTACGAATTGGTGGCAGAGGGAAATTCGTCTACGAGGACAATGATGGAGACAAAAATAAAATTTTCGAAAAGTCCAATCTTTATGCAAACAACCTCAGATATGGAGCTCGCGCAGAAATTGGAATTGGAGACTTTGACTTGTATTTCAATTATGACTTGAATTCCTTTTTCGAAGAAGGCAGAGGTCCTGAAACAAATGCTATCAGCTTTGGAATTATCATCAATTAAGCTGCACGCAATCCTTTATTAAAACTTAAAAACTTCAACTCATGAAAAGCTTAACCCGACTTTATCTATTGTTTGCACTTTTATTGGTGCAGAGCTATGCTTTTGCGCAGAAAGTGTTGATAGACACCCAGAAATCCTACCCTGGGATCCGATCTATTGAAGTAGAAGGAGGCTGGCTGGATGTCAGCTATGATGGAGGAAGCTCTTCATCCGTAGATGTAGAAGCTTATCTAGAATCAGAAAATGAAAATCAAGACATCGTATTCGTGACAATTGGTGATGTTTTGAAGATTTCCTACAAAAGATCTTCCCAGATGAATTCCTGGAATAGCAAATCCAAAGGCTGGATCAAAATGTCAGGGCCTGAGTCCATTAAATTATCAATCCAAAATAGCTCGGGGAATTTGCTGGTAAGCCGCGTTAGCTCTGATGAAACTAGCCTCAAAGTAAGCTCAGGCAAAATACAAGCAAATCAAATCAGGGGAGATCTAAGGATCAATGCTACATCAGGGAATATCAAGGTTGATGGGGTGAATGGCAATGTAATGGCCGGTATGACTTCCGGAAATGCAGCTATTTTCAATGTAAAAGGGGATTTGCAGTACAAGTCCACCAGCGGTTCATTAGATGCAAATAATGTGGAAGGAGAATTAAGCGTAAGTCTTACATCAGGCAATGCCAAACTATCCAATATAGGTCAGTTAGGAGCTTTGAAGTTTACCTCAGGAAACATCCGTGCGGAGAATGCAGGGCTCGGACAGAACACCTCTTTTTCGGGTACTTCCGGTAATTTTAGAGTGCAGACACCATCAAATCTGAATGCATACAATTATGAATTGAAGGCATCTTCAGGAAACTTAAAAGTGGGAAAAAGCAGTAAGGGAAAGACTTTGGAAATCAATAATGGAGCCTCCACGACTATCAAAGGTCAGATTAGCTCCGGGAATATTACCATTGAGAATTGATGTTTATAGGATTTTTAATCAAAAAAAGGACTGAAATTCAGTCCTTTTTTTATGCTCTGAGGTTCACTTTTAATGGTTAGGAAAATTTCGCCATGATTAATTCAACCAAAGAGGGCACTGAGAAATACACGGCGAACCACGGAGTTTTAATGAGGAGACCTGTCGCTTTTTTCAGGCTGAGCGCCTGACTGACGGCTAGTTAGAGAGTCGAAAGTATTGTCAGGCTGAGCGGAGTCGAAGCCCTTTTTGCAAATCACTCCAAAACCGTCTTTGCCTCTTCCACCCTTTGCGGGAAATCAAAAGCGCTGCGCCGCTGCGAACTTTTTTTATCACATAGTTACAGTAGCAAACATAGATTTGGTTAATATTGATCCCAGACTGGAATAAGAGCCCAAAAACCAATTACTATTTACTTGCCTTAGACTTTTAGCAACTTTTGACCTCATAGAAAACATAGCTTTATATACACTTTGCCTTTTGATTCTTCTGTGGGAGAATAATAAAAATCAAATCGCTTCTACGAAGCTCTTATATACTCGTCATTCCAGATGCTACAATTAAAACGCCTCTCCGAGGCTTTCAAAAAATCTAGTCTCTCAAGAGCACCAGCGGTGCGGTATGATTGTAGAAAAATAGGTAATAAATGAACTCAGAGCACCAGAGGTGCGATTTGATAAATGCTTTGAAAATATCTTTGCTTCTTTTTTTCAAGGGCAAATTAAGCACTGCACCGCTGTGTCGCGGCGAGCTTTTTTTACCACATAGGCACAGTAGCAAACATAGATTTGGTTAATATTGATCCCAGACTGGAATAAGAGCCCAAAAACCAA
>NZ_VLOG01000028.1 GCF_007655305.1 Algoriphagus algorifonticola | reverse complement strand
CTCAATCATACAAATACAAAATCACATGATCTCAAAAACCCGATATATCAAACACCTTGTAATCCATTGTTCTGCGGGATTTGCAGGCAGAGCGGGAATCGAAAGATTTTGGAAGGAGACACTAAAATGGAAGGTTCCAGGCTATCATTTTTTGGTTGAAGTGGATGGCTTAATTCATCAATTGCTACAATTAGACCAAGTCAGTAATGGAGTGAGGGGTTATAATCAGCACGCCATTCATATTTGTTATGTGGGTGGAGTGCATCCTGACAATATTCATTTGGCTATGGATACACGTACGGTGGAACAACAAGCGGGTATTCTAACCTGTATTTTTCAATCCTTGGAATGGGCCAGGCAGTTTCAGGACATCTCAGCCATCAAGATTTTAGGACACAGGGACTTTTCGCCTGACAAAAACGGCAATGGAATCATAGAACCTTGGGAACGAATCAAAGAATGCCCCTCCTTTGAAGCGATCTTAGAATATCAATGGATTATGAAGAGGGGGAATAAGGTTTAAGGTTGATATTTAGTAATCTATTGCAGTGAATAGCAGTTTAAAGTTTAAAGTGAGAAGTTTAAAGTTTTGATTTCAGTTTGATTCCCTAGCTCCGAAGGAGCGAAATTTCTTAGAAAATTGAAATTATATTTAGTAGGTATTGCAGCTCCGAAGGAGCGAGATGAAAGAAGTTTAATTTGCTCGCAGTGGCGCGGCGACGCAGCGGTTTTGTCTTTCATAGAGTGTAAATTTGAAATCGTCTCTGCGAGCGAAGCCTGCGGAGCGAAGCAGTCTCAAACTATTACTCGAATACACAGCGGTTTTGGTTCCTGCAAGCGTGAACGGGGTGAAGTAGGGATGGGCGTTATTAGATAGTTTTTATTAGGGCGTAAGTCCATTGAAGAGACTATTTTGATTCAAACTATGTGTCCTATGATTTCTTTGTGGTTTTTAAAATCTTTCTTTGTGGAATTTTGAGCGTTCTCTGCAGCTCTGCGGTGAAAAATAATTTAAAGATTAAGCTGGAGAATTTAAATTTTGACTTTTGATATCATCTTAAAGCTCCGAAGGAGCGAAATTTCTTAGAAAATTGAAATCGGAACAACAGTGTGGTTCAGCTCTGAAGGAGCGGGATAATAGATAAGGTCAAGTTTCTAGTGAGGAGTTTAAAGTTGCCAAACCAGTGGAATAGTTTGTTATCCAATTAGAATTATCAAATGATATGGTATTTAATTCTTATTTCTTAGAGTCTAGGAATTCAAATACTTTCTTGAATAATTTTTACATATCTCTTAAAAAATCAATTTTTTTAATAATTCTTCAATTTTTTTTCGACATCAATTTTCAAGTATTCCAAATTTTATTTTGCAATTAACAGTCAAAATTTGTAAAAATAAGTATGTAATGTAATTTTTTAGTCAAAAAAAACCATCATTATTATAAAATATAAATAAATTAAGTATAAATATAATAATTTTTAAATGATTCAAAAGAAAAATGATTTTTAAATACTCATAATTGTTTTTTAAATCAGAATAATATTTTGTTAAATAAAAAATATTAAAATTAAAATACCCTCTAGAGGGTATTTTTAATAATAATACACTTCTCTACTTTAACGGACGATTTGTTTTAAAATTTAGTCCTAATGAAAATAACTTTTGTTTCTAGTTTCCTTTTCTTGATCTGTTTATTAACCTCTTCAGTAGATCTTTACGGACAGCTTCCAAGTGACGTTAACTCTCAGATTGAAAAAATCACTCCAAAATCTGCCCAAAATTCCCCCAATGCAGCTGGAATTCAGAAGTATGGTGATTTTAATGTGAATCTCTATACAGGGATTCCTGACATCAGCCTCCCTATTTTTGAAATTGATGCTGGGTCGATCAAAGTTCCCATCGTATTGACTTACCATGCAGGAGGTATCCGGTACACAGACAAGGCCTCATGGGTTGGATTGGGTTGGTCCATTCAGGCAGGTGGGCAGGTAACCCGAACAGTTAACGGCAAAGCTGATGAATCTGGTTTTTTATCCTTAACCAATGATTACAATGTCGATCCATTTAACTTCTGTGCAAACTTTAATTATAAGGAGTTAACTGCTACAGGAACCAATGACAGAGAGCCCGATCTGTTTTCTTACAATTATCCCGGTGCAAGTGGGAGGTTTGTCTTAAGGCAGGGTGGGCAACCGCCTTTGCTGTTTCCGGAAAGCGCCATAAAGCTGACCAAAGGATCAGATTTTTTTGACATCACGGATACCCAGGGTCTAAGGTACCGCTTTGGTGCTGACTGGAATGGGATAAATGGACATCGGGAGTTATTGAGAAGCTCTTCTGGTTCCATTAATACGGCTGCTATTTCAACCTGGTATTTACAGGAAATCAAAACTCAAAATTCTGACGATTATGTGACGTTTAAATACCAGGATTTGGGAACTATCACCACCTCAGAAATTGAAACGAATATCACCTTAATGGACGATTGCAGTACTGGTGATGCCACCCTGCTTCCCTGCAATTCTTATAGCCCGGTAACCACCTTTGTTTCTACGACCAGCTCAATTTCCCAATTGGCTTTGGACGAAATTTATTTCAAAACGGGCAAGGTCAAGTTTGTCTTGGGGGCTGAAAGAACGGATTTGCCGGGTAGCCCCAACGTGGAACGCTTAAGCAAAATTGAAATTTATTCCAAACTCAATGGACAGTACACCTTGGAAAAAACCTTTGTCCTGCTCAATTCAGGAAATTTTAAACTAGCCTCCAATAATGCCGATGCACGCCTGAAGTTGGACGGACTTGAAGTTAGAGACGGTTCCAATACGCTGATCAATAAATACAATTTCACCTATCAGACAACTACTTTTTCTTGGGATGCAGTCCAAGGTTCTCACCGGAGAGACCACTTTGGGTTTTATAATGGAAAGACGAGCAACACCAATTTAATACCGCAGGAAACGGTGCAATACCAGGCCAACAGCGCTACGGGATTAACCACCATATCCATTGGAGGCGCAGACCGAAGTACAGATACTACTTTTTATAAAGAAGGAATACTCAAGCGGATTACTTTTCCGACAGGTGGTTATACCGAATTTGAATTTGAGCCTCATAAATATTCTGATGGGGGAGTTACCAAATATGGAGCAGGCCTCCGGATCAAGAAAATCAGCAAAAATGACGGCCAAAATACTTATAGTACTTTATACCGATATGGAAACAATGACGACGGATTTGGCCATAAAAATTTTGATGTCAGAAATTTCCATTATTTGACTACCCAATATAAAAGGGACATTACTTCTGGTGCCCAAAGCCAACGACAATTTCGGGTAAGGTCCTGGGTTTCCAATTCGGTTGTTGGTCCCGGATTTGACGACAGCCCAGTGGTTTATACCAGAGTTTCTGAATATGCCAACGGTACCACTGCAAACGGAAAGACGATCTTTGAATTTGATAACAATGCCCTGATTCCGGATGGGGTTTTTACAGTTCAATATTCCAATAAAACCTGGAGAAACCGAAAAAGTTGGGAGAGGGGTAAATTAACCAAGGTTCTCAAATATGATAATGCAAACAATGTCAAGGAAATAATAACCAAAACCTACACCAAGTTTAAAGGGCAGACTTTGAATATCGGGCAGGCAGGGGCTCAGGTGATTATGGGAGAGGAAATAGGGGGATTTTTCTACTATTGTCCGGGTATAAATGGAGGATACCCCTACGATGGCCACCGATACATGATTGCAACACTAACACAGGATGTTGGGGTGTATCTGGAGACTTCTTCCAAGCAGACGCTTTATTACGGTTCGGATTCAGTTGAAAATCTGACCACCCGTGACTTTCACCCGACATACCTTAAAACAAGCTATGAGGAAAGTAGCACCTTACCTAACCCACAGTCGGTCCGGAATGTAACCCGATATAATTACGACATAGTCAATGTAAATACAATCTACACTGGTTTCCCAGAAGCTCTGAGACAATTACTTTTAAGAAATATTTTGGTTCCAGTCGAACAGTATACTCAGGTACGAGAGGCTTCTCGTTTTAATGTAATTGTTGCAGGTCAAGTGACTAATTATAGTCTAGTATCTGGTACAAACTGGTATATGCCTTCCCAAGCCTACTTTTTGGAAACTGCTACCCCAATTCTCACCACAGCATATACACCTGTGGCTACTTCAGGAACCAGCTCCTTGAACCGAGATTCCAGGTACAAGTTAAGGATGTCCATGACCGGCTATGACTCAAGGGGAAACCTGATCCAATATAGTCTTTCTGATGGTAGTACTCACGCCATGCTTTATGGATATGAGGGAGAGTATGTTGTTGCTGAAGCCAGTAATACGACTTTTGGCAATATAGCCTTTACCTCATTTGAGACCTCAGAAAAAGGGGGGTGGACCTATGCAGGTGCTGAGTCCCCGGTCATGCCGGGGGAGGCCAAATCGGGGAATAAAGTCTATTTGCTCAATAATGGGCAAATCACAAAGTCTGGCCTTGGGGCTTATAAGCTAAGTTTTTGGATAAGAAGGAATTCAGGGACAACAACAGGATCCTTGACAATAAATGGTTCTCCCTACACAGGAATAATTGACAATACCTGGCGGCTGGTAGAAATAAGCGGGACAGGAAGTGTGACCATCAGCGGATCGGGGACAATTGTGGATGAATTGAGAGTGCATCCTACGCTGAGCCAAATGACCACCTATACTCACCGTCCTTTGGTAGGAATAAGGTCCCAATTGGATCCAAGAAACCATGGGATTTTCTATCAATATGATCCTTTTGGCAGGTTAGAAACTGTGACCAATGACATGGGCCATGTTTTAAAGCATTACGAATACACCTACATCAACTATTAATTCGATCTGTCATGAAATACCTTGTACTACTTATACTAGTAAGCTTTTCTATAACTGTTTTTGCCCAAGAACCCACCAAAATCAATACTCTTTCCAAGGGAGAGCAAAAGATGTTGGGTATTTGGAAGATTGATCTTTCCAATCAAAAAGTAGAGGCACCTTCTACCAAAAAATTTAAGTCTGATGAAGATGGGCTTAAAGAGGAAAAGAAATTCTGGAAGCAAACGGAATCCTGGATTTGCTTCCTGAAGGATGACAAAACCTATTTAAAAGCATGGGTTCAAAATGGCACTCTTCAGGAAGAAGAAGGGACTTGGTCCTTTGATGAAGCTTCCATGGCATTGACCCTTGTATACAAAGATGAATCAAAAGTCTATGAAATCACCTACCGGGAAAGGGGACAATTATGGAAACCTTTGAAAAAAGAAAAAGAAGAATTCAATGTATTGTTTGTTAAACGTCTTGGCTCATGAGATCATTTTTCACCTTAATTTTTGTTCTAGGACTTATAGCTACCAGCTATGCTCAGGTGGTGTCTTCTTCTCCCTGTATTACGGTTATCCCTTCTGCAGCTTCACAGAGCCTTACCTCAAGCAATTCGGTAAACTTGACTGCAAATCCAGCACCTTCTGGATTTGCTTACCGATGGTATGACACGGATGGTACCTCTTTGATGTCCAGCAGTCAGTCATTTAGTACGCCCATCCTTACCTCGTCTAAGTTGTATTACCTGGCGTATTACCATACCTCAACTGCTTGCCTCACCACCAAGGTTCCTGTTTGGGTTTACCTGTATCCTGAAAACCTCAACTGGGTCAGAGAATACAGTTCACGGGATACCCTGACCAATGCCTTTTCCCTTCGGGGTTCTGCCCAGAAGGTGTCCTATAAATCTACCAATTACCACGACGGATTGGGAAGAACTGTCCAGACTATCCAACTCTCAGCTTCATCGGACGGTTCGGATGTGATAGGAACCCTGGCTTTCGATGCTTTTGGAAGGCAGTATCGGGACTATTTGCCATTCCCGAATAACGACTCTGGGACTAAAGGAAAATTCCGGACCAATGCAGCTTCCCTAAACTCGGCCTACTTTACATCGGCATACAGTGATTCCAAAGGATATGCAGATAAAACCTTTGAGTCTTCTCCTTTAAACCGCGTGATCAAACAGGGTGTTCCCGGAACCGCATGGACCGGTAAGGAAATTCAAATCAATGAGAGGACCAATTCGTCTACTGAAGAGGTAAGAATTTGGACTATAGATGGTTCCGGTTTGCCGGTTACTTCTGCGAATTTTGCCACTGGAACGTTGACTAAGACGGAAGTATTGGATGAAGATTCTCGCAGAGTAATTGAATATAAAGACAAATTGGGAAGATTGATTTTGAAAAAAGTACAAGAATCTGGTAGTCCATCTAATACCCACACCGGCTGGCTATGTACCTATTATGTCTATGATTCGTTCGGACGCTTGCGGGTAGTGATGCCTCCCAAGGCAGTTTTTGAAATCATTACGAATAGCCAAAGTTCCACATCAACCACCATCCGGGACGGATTGTATTACCTCTATACCTATGATGAACGAGGCCGACAGATCACCAAAAAGCTTCCGGATAAGGGAACTGAAGAAATGGTCTATGACCTTCAGGATCGCTTGGTGGCCTATCGGGATGCAAATCTGGCAGGTCTGGGCAAGTGGCTATACACGAAGTATGATGCTTTGGGAAGGGAAGTCATGACTGGATTGGTGACTAATTCGTCGGACAGACAAACTCTGCAAACTACCATCAACACACTTGGTGCCAATAATGCGGTGATCAATGCGACCTCCGGCAAAACGGGAACTACCAATGCGGGAGGTTTCCCTAGAGCCATAGACGGGGGAGAAGGAGAAGTTTTGACCGTCAACTATTTTGACCATTACACTTTCAGAAAAGGGACGCTTACCTATTCCAAACCAAATACTCCTTATCATGATCAGACGACCAAAACTCACGGATTGCTGACAGGTAGACTGGTTCGGAACTTAGACAACAATAACTTGTATGAAACAGCTATATATTACGATGATTTAGGGCGCTTGATTCAGACCCATGAGGACCATCACTTGGGAGGTACTATCCGGGCATCTACCCGATTTGACTTTGAAAACAAGCCTATCGAGACCATTTCACAACTCACCACGCCTGGGACCCATACCATTACCAAGAACTATGCTTACAACAATGCAGGTCTATTGACCTCCATTACCCATAAAATCAACTCAGACCCTGCGGTCACCTTGGTCAATTTTCAGTATGATCAGCTCGGACAACTGACCAATAAAACCTTCCCTGTGGCTGCCAATGCGGCCATGAATTATACCTACAATATCAGAGGCTGGCTGAAGCGCATCAACAATCCCCAGACAAGCAATGCCTCAGACAAAGTCTTTGCACAGGAATTGTTTTACGAATCAGGAGGTACGACCCCTCAATACAACGGGAATATTTCCAAGGCTGAATGGAAAGGACAGGATGATACCAAGCGGGTCTACAACTATTCCTATGACCGAAGCAATCGGATCATTGGTGCTGCCTATACCGTACCGGGGCTTAGTGCTCAAGATGGAAGGTTTAACATAGGAAGCATCACTTACGATGCAAATGGGAATCTTTCTTCCTTGCAGCGACATAACCAACAGACAGTAAGTACCTGGGGATTGGTGGATAACTTGTCCTACACCTATGCTACCCATAGCAATAAGCTGTCCTACCTTTATGATGCACAGACTTTACCCAATTATCTGGCCAAAGACTACAAAAATCTGGGCACCAGTGCCTACAATTACGATTCAAATGGCAACCTATTGGGGAATAATGATCAATACAGCGTGGTCATTTCCTACAATCATCTAAACCTTCCCAAGTCCATCATATTCTCAGGGACTGGTAGAAGCCTCACCTATTGGTACAATGCCGAAGGAGTGAAGGTCCGGCAGGTAAATGTAGAAGGGGCCACTACCACTACGTTGGATTATTTGGGGGAATTTGTGTTTGAAAAAATCAATTCGGGAGCCAATACGCTGTCCTATATCATGCATGAGGAAGGACGCGCTGCCTTTGAGAACTCAGCCTTCCAATACGAATTCTTCGTCAAAGATCATTTGGGAAATGTACGTCAGGTAGTCCGTGCACCACAGTCCACGCTTAGAATGGCAACCATGGAGCCTGAAAAGGCCGAAGAGGAGGAGGAGCTGTTTGACAATATCAAGGAATCTCGCCAAGGCGCAAGTGAGCATAACAAGACCCCCGGAGGCTATGCGACAGCGTGGCTCAATGCGGATCGTGGAAGAATACTTGGTCCTTCCCGAAGTCAGGAAGTGCAGCAGGGAGACAGTGTGGAAGTCGGGGTTTTTGGGAAATATATGGATCCACGAAAAACGCGCCTCCATCCGGTGTCCTTTATTCAAACAGGGGCCAATACCAAGATGATCCAACAACTGACTGAATTCGGGCAAAACCTCCGAGCCACCGGTCCCAATGAACTGGCCATAGCAAATGTCATCGCTCTGGTGATTACAGAACTTCAGCAAAAACCCGCCCCCGAGGCATATTTAGGATATGCGCTTTATGATGCAGACAGTAATCTGTATGAACAAGGAAAGGTCATCTTATCCAAAAAAGCCCGAAACAAACACGAGGAACTGATTCAAAAGCTGGCGATCAAGAAGGATGGCTATATCGAGACCTACCTAGTCAATGAAACGGCTGAAAATGTTTGGTTTGACCAGTTCCGGATCATGAGCACGGGTCCACTGATCGTGCAAGAGACTCATTATGATCCTTGGGGAGTGGATCTCTCGGGACTAGGTTACCAATATGGTGAGGACCGAGCGTGAATAATCAGTCCTGTGGACTGATTTAGCGAGGGGCCAGTTTGCAGGGCTGGGTGAATCCTTATCTTTATAATGGCAAAGAGCTGACAAGCGG
>NZ_VLOG01000027.1 GCF_007655305.1 Algoriphagus algorifonticola | reverse complement strand
TGAAACTGGTGGTAGGAAAGGCGCTCCAACATAATGGCTCACAACTCTGAAGGAGTTGAACTTAATTCGCATAAAGTTTTTAAATTCCAAGGTTAGAGCAGCAGGTTTTAGTCACTCCTTATTCAGGAGTTGCCCTCATGATTCCACTCTGGTTATTTGGCATTTTATACTGAGCCAAAAAGCCTAGACAAAAAAATAACCCCGCCTCAGACCAAAGCGGGGTTGTATACAATTGGTTAGTTTTCAATTAAAGGGCTGACATATATTTGTCAAAACCGTTGTCTGTGGAAACTTTGAATCGAATGTCAGTTCCCACATTCTGAATAGTATAAAGTTTGTGCAATCCCTGAGGATTCTCTACTCTTTCAGAGTGAATCAATTTGTCTCCATCGAAAATCGAAACTGTGATTTCTTTAGCGTCTAAGTTGCTGACAAGCAAACGGTATTTGTTAGCCTCAACTTTAGTTACTCTTGAATACACAGAAGGAGTTTCAGCGATGAAGTTTTCGAAAGTAGCAGTTCTTAGAACTCCAGACTGATCTAATACTTCCACTGAATAAGTACCTTTAGGCAAAGCCGTCAAATCGTATCTTTTTGCAAAAGCTTCATCTTTCACGATTCTGTCTCTCAGTACTAATCTGTTGTCACTATCCATGATTTTTACAATCACAGTTCCCAGTGGCGCTTCCGACACTGCCACAGTTACTTTCGAAGGTTCTGACTGTCTGATTTCAACAGTCTTTTCTGATCCTGCTGCAAAGGCTCCTGTTACCATCCCGGCAACAAAAAGCATAGTCATTAATGATTTCATAATAATTGGTTTAATAGGTTCTTAGATTTCTGTTTTAGTGTAACCCGGAATGGCTGATCCATTCGGAGGATATTTTGGGTCACAGGGTCCATCGGGTCTGATGGTTTTGTTTAATTAACATTACAAAGGTAGCTAACGGGATCTTAATTACAAATGTTTCAAAAAAAATTATGTTTTATTTGATATTCCTCAATTTTAAAGTGTTTTTATTGAAAATACAATAATTGTTTCCCGCTATCGATTGCGAAAGACATGAAATATTGCAGAAGATATATTTCAACGAATTTAATTATGATTTTATCTTATTTACAAAATCATGTCATGACATGAAATTAGATTTAGGCTATTTCGCAATCGATTGTACCAAAAAAATATTTTTTCAATCTTTTTAATCAATTGTGGTGTTTTATAAGAAAAGCAGAAATTAATCAATGATTCAGCGGAGAATAAAACCTGAAATCAGCTTTTTAGAAGTAGGGTTATTCTCATCTCATGAGGAATTTACTTTTAATAAAAATACGTATGAAAGCTATTTGGAATAATCAAGTGATCGCAGAATCGGATCAGACAGTTATTATAGAAGGAAATCATTATTTCCCCCGGGAAACTGTAAAAAAAGAATACCTAAAAGAGTCCGACACACATAGTACCTGCCCTTGGAAAGGTAAGGCTGCTTATTACAGTTTATTGGTAGATGGAGAACTGAACAAAGATGCTGCTTGGTACTATCCTGACCCGAAGCCCGCCGCTTCTGTAATCAAAGACCAAATAGCTTTTTGGAAAGGGGTGAAGGTGACCGAGTAAGGAAAAATTACGATCAGACTATTTTATTTCAAATATTCCAAATCGCATAAAATCTTCTTCTTTATCTGGATTAATCAGTCGGATAAGAAGCCGGTTGCCCGGAAGTGCCATTTGAATCTCACCATAGGGAATCCGAATATCACCTGAAATCTGTTTACCATCTTTGAATAAAATCAATCGGTGATAATCAGGGTCTATAGAAGTATCATAGGATTTGAGCTCGGCCAACTTCTTTTCGAAAATACCCAGTGAGATATCCCTAAGATATTCAAGTGCTAAGTAACCATTGTCCCAAGCATGGAGAGCGAAGTTTCTGGCTGATAAAATTCTACCTTTAAACTGAGGTAAATAGGATAAGGACAACTTAGAGCTTTTCAATGCGTCAAATGATTCATGATCAATCTCGATTTGATCCTTCTTCTCCAAAGTCCGGGAATCAAAAATGGTAATTTGATTATCAAAACTTGTAGTCACAAATAATTGCTTTCCATCCGGACTTTGGGTATAGATGGCAGAAAGCATATTTTTCATACTAATATCCATTTTGGAAAAAATTGAAATATTCCGAGCAGGAATAAGATCAGTTGATTTTCCGGATTTTAAATTAACTCCTTCAATTAAATTGAGGCTCTCAAAATTTCTTGCAAAAGAAAAAGAAAAGGTATTGGTAATAGTCGTGATCACCACATTCTCCCCTACAGAATTTTTTAGTATAGCCAGTTTTTCTGGATAATAAATAGTAGATGTATTGAGCGGATTAAATCTTGTCTTTTTAATCAAATTCAATTTAAGGTCATAGAGCAAAATTTCAATTGGAGTTTTCGCCCAAATATTACCATCCTCAGTAAAGGCAAGACCACTCAAAGGAGAAACATGCTCGTTTGGACCTTCTCCATAAAGATTTCGAGAAATGATCTTATTCCCTTTGGCATCAAAAAGGCTGATTTCAACCCCATCATCCTTACTTTTTGTATATCCTAAATAGATTTGATCCTTTTCAAAATAGTCTAATATCCCAACCTCATAAAAACTGTCAATTTTAAATTCAGAGACTTTTCTAAGGCTTACTTGGGCGAAGGTTGTAGAAAACCATAAAAGCATTAATAAAGATGTATAAATAGATTTGCTCATATTTTACTAGGATTAGAGGCTGTCTCAAGACTCAAATGAGAAGCCTGAGAATTGAATATTTGAAATTGAACTGAGATCCCTGCCAGTAAAAATCAGAGGCTTTCCCTATTTATGAGACAGCCTCTTGATTTTTTTCAAGATTATCCCATACCTCCTGATGAACAAGTGCAGGACGCATTTGGGTATTCATCTTGAGGGCAGTAAAAATTCATAGTGTTAAATGAGCAGTCATTGACACTTGTTCCTCTTGGAAGACCTGGAGTACAACGGATTTCACAATTTGAACCAGACCCAATTCCCCCAGTAATCTTCTTCATCTGACTTCTTTCCAAAATTTCATTGGTGCTAAGTCTCAGCATTTCTAAACTTAACTTTTTCATTATTGTAATTTTTTTGATGTGAACTTACTCCAGAACGGACCATCCGATCTGTAATTTTTTAAAATTACTTGGCTACCAACTGAATACCTATACCAATTTTACTGAATTCTAGTAAATATTTACTGAATTAGTTGAAGGGAATCTTCATTGGGTTGATTATCTTGTACAAGCCAAAATATCTCTTAGAATAACGCCCATGTTTTAAAAAGGACTGCTAAAAATCAATAACCCAGGCTCATCCTCAAAAGAAACAGCAAGATAAAAAGTCGAATCCCTGAGGAACATGTTCTTAGTTTTGAGTTTGATTCCTTCCAATTGGGCCTCCCGCGTCAAGGTTAAGTTCAGATCATATTCAAATAAGTAGGTGTCATAAGAAACACCATCCGAAGCCAATCGATAGCCAAGTCTAAAGAGCTTTTGATTATTTTCATCCACCACAGGTCGGAGGAAATTCATCTGCTTTTCTAATTTCTTTTTAAACTCCTTTTCTTCCGTTTCATTTTTAGCTCTGAATATTTCATCAACCGGCACCAAGTCTTCAAAATATTTTGAGCTGTTAGGTTTGGTTTTTACCGTGTCCCCATTTTTTAGGTATGCGGCCATATTGGGTAAGCCACGGTTTACGACTAGAATCCCACCGGGAAAATCATTGATTACAAAAGAAGGAGAGGAATAGAAAGTAAAGGATTTGACCATGGAAATTATAGACAAATTTTTAACCAAGTCGATAGAAGGAATGCCTCTCAGAAGAAAGGAGTCCCTTTTGGAATTATAGCTGATGATCTCCGATTCTATGGTACCGATTTCTCCGGTCGTGAAGTGGAAGAGTTCATCTTTATAGAGAAAACCTATATTCGAAAATTTCTTGGCTAATTCAGGATTAAAATAAAACAGATGATCCACCCGTATCTTATCCATTAGTTTCCCTTCTTGGTTAAAAAAATAAAACACATTGTCACCTTGAGCGATGAAGTTTTGGTCATCCAATCTTTGGAAGTCTATCAGCCAGTCCCCAATACCATCCGGTCCTTCGGAAGGCATTTTTAAGGTCGAGAGAAGTTTTCTTGTTTTTAAATCGAGGGTGTATAAGAATCTTTTCTCAAGGTTGAAAATAGAATAAGTTGACGCATCATCAGACATCGCTGAATATGCCAAGAACTCCCCTTCTTCTCCGAGGTCGATGACTTCATCTTTGGATTCAAAAATAAGTGTATCAATTTTAACTGAATCTTTTGATGAAATAATTGTAGAACTCTCATTACAAGAGAATAGCAAGCCGATACAAAGCAGCTTAATAACTAAAGATATTTTCCAATAAAAAGGAAAAAAAGCCCCTATAGTAAATTGAAAATTACTGTAGGATCTTTTAAAACAAGTTATGGATTGATTTCTGTGCATTGAGCTATACCTGATTCACAATGTCCCCCACCAGCGGCCTCTGCTGTAGCTTTATCCGAATAAGTTCCTGTCCAGCTTCCTGTACTGTTGTAGCAAACACATCGAAAACGTCCACCTCCTACAATTGATTTCATCTGACTTCTTTCCAAAATCTCATTGGTGCTGAGCCGAAGCATTTCTAAGCTTAACTTTTTCATAAAATATAATAATTATGGTTAAAAGACTCGATCGGTACCTCCGATCGATTAGTTCTCAAATTATTTACTTATTAAGCCAATACCTAGTAAGATATTTCTAGTTTTCAGTAAATATTTACTAGGTAAAATAAGATACTTGCTACTTTGAGTAATGCCATCTCAGTCGTCTTACCAACTTTCCATTAGCCATTTTCTTTACCAGTGTTTTCAGAAATTCCCAGATTTTATTTCAGAGAGAGATCAGCTTGTCAACTGCCCTTCGATTTTCAAATCTCACCCATCGAAATACTGAATCAAACTACTACAGAATCAGCTCGCCTTTATATTTGCCTAGGTAAGTAACTTTATATTCACTGAAAGTCATGCTTTTTAGTGATCTAATTCACCATAATTTATTACTTTTGGTGAATGAATAAAAACACCATCCGCAGAATACTTGATAAAAAGATTTCTGATAAGCTTTTCAAAGGCAAGACTATCGTCCTGATTGGAGCGCGGCAAGTCGGCAAAACCACCCTGATTCGTGAGATATTGAAAGATCGGGAGTTTTTGTTTCTAGATGGTGATGATCCTTTGGTTAGACGGCAATTGACCAATCCCAATACGAAGCAAATCGAAACCCTGCTTGGCAATTCCAAAATTGTCTTTATCGACGAAGCCCAACGAATTGAAAATATAGGAATTACAGCCAAAATTATTCATGATCAATTCAAAGATGTACAATTGATTCTCAGCGGTTCCTCTGCCTTTGAACTTCGAAACAATACCCATGAGCCCCTCACAGGCAGAAAGTTTGAATACTTTCTTTTTCCCATTTCGTATGAAGAATATGAGCAATCGGTTGGGTATTTGGATGCACTGAGGGATTTGGAAAATCGTTTGATTTATGGATTCTATCCAGAGGTCATCAATCACCCAGGAGAAGAGCGGGAAATTCTGAATGAAATCACTCAGAGTTATCTGTTTAAGGATATTCTTTCTTTTGCCTCTATCAAAAAACCTGAGGTCTTAAAAAAAATCCTTCAAGCCCTTGCCTTCCAAATCGGTTCAGAAGTTAGCTATAATGAATTGGCTCAGCTAACTGGAGTGGACAAAAATACAGTCTCAAGCTACATCAGGCTACTGGAGCTCAGCTGCATTATTTATCCACTCCATTCTTTCAGCAGGAATCTCCGAAATGAAATAAAGACAACCCGGAAAATCTATTTTTATGACAATGGAATCCGAAATGCCCTGATCCAAAACTTCAATCCTTTTGAATTCAGAAATGATATCGGTGCCTTGTGGGAAAATTTTTTAATCACCGAACGAATGAAGCGAAATCATTACCATTCGGCCTATGTAAATTCATTCTTTTGGCGAACAAAGCAGCAGCAAGAAATTGATTACTTGGAGGAAGCGGGTGGCCGTATGTCAGCCTTTGAATTCAAATGGAACCCCAATGCCAAAATCAAGAAGCCGTCTGTATTTTTAGAAACCTACCCTGCTGACTTTCAAGTTATTTCCCAAGATAACTTTAGAGACTTTGTGGGAATGGTGTTAGAGTCAAGATAAATAATTGATTACTCATCCCTCAAGTCAATCGCGTCACTAAGCTTAAATAAGCTGCTTCCTTCCCGGGTAGTCTTCATTATTTCACGGATTTCTTTTAAGGAAATAAGCTTCCCACAGTGCTTTGCGATTATTCTCAAGCAAGTAGGGCCACAGTCTTTGGAATCTGGTGGTTTGTAGTGGGGAGCAACAGTAGTCTATTTTAATTTGACAATATTCACAACAGGGTTCATTTCCTGAGTTTGGCTGTCACTATACTTATCATAATGGATAAAATAGAATAATTCATTTTCTAAATCCAGCGGTCGAATTACTATATCATCATTACCTGAGAAAGAGAATCCTCCAGGTATATTTTTAGACAAGCCATTATTCAAATTAATATAAGCTACTCTTCTAAGTTCATCCTGGAATTCTATAATAATATGCTCATTCGATTTAATAATATTATAGATATTTAATGATTTAATTCCATTATTATCAATAGAGACATTATGATTAAAATTAAATTTTAAAATTGGAGAAAAATTATCCCCGATTTTTTCGTAAAGTGTATCTCTGACTAATAGGTCAGGCGTAAGTACTGGCTTATAGAAATACAAACCAGATTTATCTCTCGATATCCAATTCTTATACCTATAACCTGATATAATTTTTGAATCTAAGACAACCTTTCTAAAACTTATTGAATCAACGATTTCAAGGTTTTCATCAATTTTTAAAATGAAAGTCTCTGTTTGAAATTTCTTATCAACTTGCCGTAAAAAATCATCCGTTATGGCATACAGTTGATTTTTATCAAAAAACAAATGATAAATACCACCAGAAAATTTGGTCTCTTTGATAAACTTGAATTCTGAAGAAAACTCAAGTAATCTATAACCTGTTGATACATATATTTTACCAGAATCTCTATCCTCACAAATTGAATAAATTACACCTAATTCACCAGGTCCATCACCAATTGGTGCTAATCTGGATTTAAACTTACCATCTAGATCAAAAATTGAGATTTTCTTTAAATCGTCCAAAATAAATAAGTGATCATTTATGATTTTAACTTCATCTATTCTACCTAAATATGAATCACTACTTGTCTCAAGTTGAATAGACGTTATCTTAGAAGAAATTTCTTGAATTTTAACTCTGTCGTTTCTTTGAGGAATATTTATTACTTCTACTTGATTTTTAGAATCTTCTTTTGAACACCCAAAAATTAAAATCAATAAGCCGAAAGTTACAATTATACTAAGTATATTTTTGCAATATCTTTGCAAAAAATTTGAAATCATTTCTAAATTTAAACTGCTTTTTTTACACCTAGAAATCATTATGTTTTCCATTTAAAATTTCAATTTTCTTTGAAAAATATTCGGCCCCATTAATATTTAAATAGGGCCGAAATTTTATTGTTCTGCTGCAATACAATGCGATCCTTCAGCACAGCCTGTTTCAG